>QUMM01000027.1 GCA_003435055.1 Lachnospiraceae bacterium OF09-6 | reverse complement strand
ATGCGCCAGTACAATGAAAGTGCATTGGAAGGCGAAGACCTTCGCTTTTACGGTTTTGATATGCAGAGGATTTCTTACAGCATGAGGTTTTTGGAAGAAGTCTGCAAAGAACTGGAAGTGGGCACAACAAACTTGCAGAAACTTGTGGAAGGTGAAAACTGGAGCAGTGTTGACAAATGCTGAAGGTGCTACATTAAGAGATCAATTTATGGCAGAAAATGTACAGTGGATTTTACAGCAGGAGCAGCGAAACGGGCATGAAAACATCTTTGTGACAGGTCACAACAGCCATGTCGCAAAATGGGGCAGTTCTGACTCGATGGGTAAACTTCTTTCCAAGGACGTAGCAAACGGTTACTATGTCATTGGTACCGATTTTTATAAAACCCATTGCAATATGCCGACCCGTTCGCCTGAAAAGCGTACAATTCAGGTGTTTTATTCCCATGATCCTTTAGCAAAGGCGGCAAAACTGGCGGGATTTGATATTTGTTGGTTGGATTTTACTAAAGTCCCGGAAAATTCTGAACTGGGTAGGCAGACTTCTGAATACACCTATATGGGAACATTTGGAGAAAGCTACTCAATCATTATGCGACTTCTTCCTCCAAGTTATCGAATGTTTCAACCTCCTGCGGTGCTTTATGATAGTATGATATTTGAAGGAAAGTAAAGAACAGGCGCTTAGAGATAAAAAAGCAGCAGAAAAGCGTGCAGAAACAGCAGAAAAACAATTAAAAAGCCTGGAAGAACGCAGGGAACAGTTACAGTCGATTATGGATAATGTTAGTAAGGAAATAAAAGAATATGGAACAGTTAAAATGTTGTTACCGGAAGCTGGCACGTTGGAACGGGCAGCGACCTACCGGGACAAAAAAATCAAACCGCTGTTTCTTCAGATAAAAAATAAGGTTGGGGCAATGGCTGCACAGGTTAAAGAACTTACAAAAGAGGTGGAAAATTGGAAGAGCAAATATCAAAAGCTGAAACAAAAATATAACGGTATTCAGAAGAAGTTGGATGATATGCGTAAAGAAAATCATAAATTATCAGAAGAAAAGAATATAATGCAAGGCGTTTCTGATAGGTATGATCGTGTTGTGCGTGTTCTGGGAATAGAGACGGTAGATGCGGCAGTACAGCAGGATATTCGCAACGAGAAAGCTCTGGAAGAAAAGCAGCGGATGGAACAAATGCCGAAGGGAAGTATTCATAAAAGATTAGCCTGGGGAGTAAAAAAGAGTGAGATGGAGAATCAGCAGCGTAAGAAAAATAAATCAAAAAATAGAGAAATGGAGAGATAAAATCATGGAAAAACACATTTGTGATGAGAAGAACGGATTAAGCTATACTCTGTGTGGAGATTATTATTTGCCGTATCTGGTATTGAATGAAGAAGAACCGACATATGGAAAATATGGAATGTTACGGAAACAGTTTTTGAAAGAACATAGACCAATACGGTATCGAAACTTGTTATTATCTGGCAAGCTGACAGCACATCTGAATCAGATTGACCAGGAAGTAACAGAGCAGGTCGAAGTGTTAATGAAACAGATGGCAGAATAACAGGGCGTGAATGAAAACTTAAAGAGGCAGGACCATATGAGGTGGGTTAGATTGATGGATAATGTCAAAGCCAGCGCGGAAGAAATTGTGATGAGAGAAATAATTTATGTGTAAGAATAGATGGTAGAGACATGAGATAAAAATTAATTAGAAGTTAAAAAAAACAGAATGATAATTAAACAAAGGCTCAATTGTAAACATGAACTAGTAACGATATAATTATAGAGAGAACAGGAGGTGAGAACAATGCGTATTGGTGAACAGATAAAAAACTATAGAAAAACTGTGGGATTAACACAAGAACAGGTGGCAAATTATCTGGGAGTGTCAACACTGCGGTAAATAAATGGGAAAAGGGAAATACATATCCGGATATCTCATTACTTCCAGCTTTGGCACGATTATTGAAAATTGATATGAATGAATTGTTTTCGTTTCGTGAAGAATTGACCGAAAAAGAGATTGGACTATTTGTGAATGAACTTTCGGAAGTTTCATTGGACAGCTTTACAAAAGCTTTCGAGATGGCATCTCGTAAAATACAGGAGTATCCTCATTGCGACTTATTAATTTATAAGATCGCAACTGTTCTGAACGCATCTTTGACTTTATCAGATCTGAATGACGAAGAACGAATGGAATATAATACAGCTATCATTGAGTGGCTGGAACGAACAGCAGATAGTCAGGACGAAAGAGTGAGAAATTCAAGTGTTTTTATACTTGCAACGAAATATGTCCAAATGGAGAAATATGAAGAAGCAAATGTCCTTTTGAAAAAAATTCCTGATACTGTAATTGATGCAACGATTATGAAAACAAGTGTACTAGCGCATCAGGAAGGAACAGATACTGCTGCGTTATTCTTGGAGGGAAAATTGCTACAGGCAGTTATCAATATCCAAAGCTACTTGTATAAGTTAATAGAAATGGAAGAAGAGACAGGAAATCATGATAAAGCAGAGAAAATTGCTGAGATTACAGATCAAATGATATCACTGTTTGGACTATGGAATTACGGCAACACAGTGCCATATCTGCTGATTGCTGGATATCGAAAAAACGTAGAAAAATGTATTCAATTAATTAAGCAATTATTAAGCGAATCACAGAAGCCTTGGAATATGACACAATCCCCTTTGTATTACAGGTATGAAGATACTGCACAGGGAAAAGTCTTTTCGGGAATTGGAAAAAATTTTGTTCGTGAATTGTATTCGGAAATTGAAAATAAGAAAGAGTATGAATTCTTGAGAGGGAATAAGGAACTCGAATCAATTTTTGAGGAACATTTAAAATAGTTTGTAAAAATATATAGAGATAGAAAAGCTGTAAAAATCTACGTTGAATTTTACAGCTTTTTGTGTATAATAAAAGTAACAGAAACAATATGAATATGGACTGCATAGTAGGTTGTGCTCATGAGCGAGAAGCGAATGCGAATGTCCGCTTTATCAAGGAAAGGAGCTGAAAAAATATGGCAAATATTTTACCAGTGTCTGATTTGAGAAATTATAATGAAGTTCTGAAGAACTGTCATAAAGGAGAACCAGTATATCTGACAAAGAATGGCAGAGGACGTTTTGTAGTTATGGATATTGAAGACTATGAGCGCGATCGTGCAGAGAAAAAGCTTCTCCTGAAGCTGCAGGAAGCTGAAGAAGCAGTGAAAGATGGCGAAGGTTGGTTGAATCTGGACGAACTGAAAGCACTTGTGGGGGAATAAGATGTTAAAATTGCGGATCAATCCGATTGTTGCAAAGGATCTTAAGAATATCCGGGATTACATTGCCGAAGATAATGAAGAGTATGCAGCAAAGACCATAAAGGAAATTTACGGTAAATTTGAAAACCTTCAGATGTTTCCTGGAATGGGGTCAGATCTTTCAAAACGAGTCAGCTTTCGGACGGACTATAAATATGCGATATGGGAAGATTATGTGATTATCTACAAGATAGGAAAAGAGTATGTAGAGATTTATCGTGTGATTAATAGGTATCAGGACATTACAAGGATTTTTGAGTAAGATTTATAATACTTAAAAAGCCGGTGCATGAGGAAGCACAATTATGGATAAAGTAATAATTTGGATTAATGAAAACAAGTTCAGTACAGCCTATGGATTTAGGACAGTAGGACACATATAAAACCAAACAGAACCATAATACTAATACTAAAAAGTATAGTGCCAAGATTTTATTTGCGAGTTTGAATAATCCACACAATCATAAGATGCCAGTATTTATGCGGGTCGCAAACAAATTTGCTTAGTGACTGGCAACAAAATGGCAACATTTTTTGATTATTCAAAAGATAAAATTTTATTTCATAACGTATATAAAGAAACCTTACTGATTTTCAGAAGTAAAAAAACTGAATATCGGTAAGGTTTTCTTTTTCCTTATTTTTCTTTTTTAGTCAATTCTTTTACGAGGTAATCACTCAATTCCTGAGATGGTATCTTGGCACGTTTCTGGTAAGTATCCAGTTCCGGATACTTATATCTCCATTCATCATATTCTTCCTTGCTGATTAGAAGAAGTTGCAGCGGAACTGGGAGTTTCCAAGTCTTATGCTTATAAGATTGTCAAACAGCTAAATGAAGAATTACAGAAGCTGGGTTATCTTACGGTAGCTGGCAGAGTAAACACTAATTATTTCCGCAAAAAAGTATGTTACAGCGAAATGTAAGAGAAAGAGAGGAGAATTTGTGTGAGTATTTACAAAGATAATGTCACTGGGAAGTGGCGAGTGGTCTATCGTTATACTGATTGGACAGGAGAAACGCACCAGCCATCCAAAAGAGGATTTCCTACAAAACGAGAAGCTTGAAACGCATACACTACGGATTAACAAGTCCTATCAGAGACTGCACCGGGAAGATGTGATTACACCGCCAAAGACATTAAAAAGTAATCGAACTATTAAGATGCCGCAGTTTTTGTGTGATGAGATGCAGGATTACCTGAAAATGCTGTATGAGCCGAAAGAGGACGAACGGATTTTCACAATTTCCAAATCTTATCTGCATCATGAAATGAATAGAGGCTCAAAAATATCTGGGGTGAAGCGAATCCGTGTGCATGATTTGAGACATTCCCATGTATCGTTATTGATTAATATGGGATTTACGGTATTAGCAATCGCAGACCGAATGGGACATGCATCAATCTGGCGGTGCTGATTCACGTCGATCACGATTTAGTATGGATATGCCATTGGTTAAATATATAAAATTTTTGTTGAGGTTTCAAAGAGATTTGATTGAATAAACGATATATCAATTATGAAGAGGTCATAAAAACTTTGTAGTATTTTAAAGTGAATCAAGAATAATGGATGAATGTATTTTTTTATAAGATTATCTAATCGGGTTAAAAATAACGAAAAAGGTATTAGTAGTTGAATCATATAACCAATGACAAAGATGATCAATCGTTTTAGAATATAAATATCAAATGTGACTGTTCAGGCGCCGACGGTTAAGAAAATTTGAGTAAATAATTGTGATGCAAGATTAAAAAAAGTGGGATTATTTCTTATCATTACAACAGCAAGATTTCACTGGGCTTTATCAACCCGGACTATGCAAAAGAGGGAACAGAGCTGGGAATGATTTGGGGTATTAGCGGAATAAGGAGGAAAGTGTAGTGGAGAATTATATTGGAGCGAGAGTAGATTATGAGCCCAAGTATAAAGATGTTTTAACCTATTTTCAGAATATTGGGAATCTTTATACTTGGGAGGCTGATCCTTGGTATGAAACTTGTAAATCGTGGGCAGAAACATGTTATATTCATGCAGGGATTAGTGGGGCTGAAATTACATTCCAAGGAAAAGATGCACAGGCGTTTCTATCAAAACTTTGTATGAATAACATCAGCAAATGGAAAAACGGAAAAAATAAACATTTGGTTATGCTTGATGAAGAAGGATTGATAGCAGCTCATTGTCTTAGTATGAAAGACGACGATAATACATATCGGATTACGGCTGCACTTCCATTTGCAGCAATGAAACTGTTGGAGACTGGTGCTTATGATGTGAAAATGACCATGCGTGATATCTTTGTCTTTCAATTTTCAGGACCAAAGTCATTAACAATTATAGAAAAACTTACGAATACGAATCTTCATGATCTAGCATTTTTGCAATTTCGTAAGGTAAGTATTCCGGGACTGAATATTGAAGTGGAAGTGAACAGGATTGGGATGAGTGGAACACTTGCATATGAAATTCGTGGTTTAAAAGAAGATGGTCCCAATGTATATCATGCGGCTTATGAGATCGGAAAACCTATGGGATTAAAGAGGCTTGGATGGCGGAGTTATCCGGTGAATCATGCTTTTGGAGGATATCCGCAAGTTACGGTATCATTTGAGAGCGCTTCCTATAAAGATCCGAAGGTTGTAGAAATGTTACCTGCAAATATTTCATATACTGGAAGTGTTGAATCAGAGAATCTTCGTGCACGTTTCCGTACGCCGGTAGAGGTTGGCTGGCAATGGATGGCAAAATTGGATCATGACTTTATTGGAAGAAAAGCTCTTGAGAAAGAAATGTCAAATCCTCAAAAGATGATTGTATCTTTAATTTGGAATCCGGAAGATATTTTAGATGTACAGGCATCTTTGTATGGAGAGGGGGAGCCTTATAAGCAGATGGAGTATCCTTGTTGCGTTCCGGGCATGTGTGGAGGACATCAGGACTATGTTACCACAAGGATGGCAAGGTTATTGGTTTATCCAGTAGTGCGGTATATAGTTCCCATTATCATAAAATGATTTCTGAATGTACCATAGATATGGAATATGCCAAAGAGCGCGAAGAAGTGATTGTAAAATGGGGCGATTATGGAAAGCGTATAAAGGATATCCGTGCAGTAATTGCAAAATTTCCATTAAATGATCTGGTTGAGAATAAAGATTATGATATTAGTTCTTGTCCGTATGGCTTTGAAGAATGAAGGGAGTTTCCATGAGTAAAAAAAATAGAAAATGGCTGGTATTTACGATTATGTGTCTTGCATATATGCCGGGAAGTTATGCACAATACCAGTTATCCGTGTATGCCCCGGAACTAATACAATCTTTTGGACTTACAACATCGCAGTTTTCATCTTTATTTACGGCGCCTATGATTGTAGCAATTTTCTTGAGTTTTGTAGGAGGAATGATTTCTGACAAGGTTGGTTCAAAGAAAGTCATTAATATTTCATTTGTTATAGCTGGAATTGGAATGATTGGGAGAGTTTTTGCAAATAGCTATATGCCATTTTTTCTTTGCATGGCATTAACCGGTTTCTCCAATATGTTTGTCAATATTAATGCATCCAAGATTACTGCAAGTTGGTTTGAGCAGGAAAAGCTAGGGATTTTGATGGGCATATTTGCATTTTGCGGACAACTTCCGGGAGCCTTTGCGACAGCAACGACGGCAGTTTTGTTTGATAGTAGGACATCTGCTTTTATTGTATCAGCAATATTCTGTATTAGTGTATTTGTTTTATGGTTGCTTTTTGTGAAAGATAGACCAGAGGATACAATGGAAGAAAGGGAGAAGATAGATCAGGAAAATCAACCTTCCATTGGGGATTCTCTTAAGGTAGTACTTTCTAATAAAGGTATATGGCTGGTTTCTATTTGCATTATGATGATTCTTGGCAGTACGGTAACTTTATCCACTTTTATGCCGGTAGCATTGCAGACCATGTATGGAATAGATTTGAAAGTATGTGGTACGATTGCATCTATGTTGACATTGGGAAATTGTATTGGTTCTATTACAGGTCCCATTGTATTCTCTAAAATCAAAAATGTTAAAGTGTTTGTATCAGGAGCTGCCGTGTTGAGTTTTGCCGGAATTATTATGTGTTGGAGATTTCCGTCTATATTCGTTTTACACATACTGGTTCTTTATACTGGGATTGTGCTTGGAGCGTCAATGCCTATTTTCCTTTCCGCACCGGTTTTGTTAGAAGGACTTGGAACTAAATATGCAGGAAGTGCGGCGGGTGTCATCTCTACATTACAGCTTCTTGGAGCTGTTTTGATTCCAACTTATATCTTAACACCGATTGCGGGAGAAAATTATAGTTTGTTGTTTATGCTTGCATCCATATGTATGGTAATTATGTTCCTCTGTGGGCTGTTACTCCCTCAGTTTGGAAACAATCAAAAGTAAGAATCACAAAATAAATGAAAATCTTCCTATGTTGCAATGAAATTGCTGTCGCAAGCCAAATTTCAAGCATAGGAGGATGTCCAAATTAGAGTGTTTCGCAGATGAAGCAGGATATTAATAAATAGAGAAGCATATTTTCATCCAGGTAATCCAGTGAAATATGGAGCAGGTCTTCGATTTTTCGTAGCCGGTAGATCAAGGTGTTTCTATGAAGATGAAGCGTCCGGGCAGTCTCCGCTATATTTCTTCCGTTGATAAGATAGCATTTTAAATTATGAATGAGTGTGAGATCCTGCTCCATATGGCTTTGCCACAGGGATAAAACAGCTGGGTGGCAGAAGCCCGGCAAGGAGTTTTTTTCCTTAAGGACACCATATAAAACATGTGGAAAGGCTTCATCAAACCTTTGAATATGTTTTTGAGGCTCCAAAGGGTAAGATTTCATAAGCCTGCATTGTTCATATGCCATGGAAAGCTCCGTGAATCTAAAAAAACGGGTGCTTATATAGACCTTAAGGGAAAGCCGTTTTAGCAAATCCTCCAGTGCGGCGTATGATTTTTCATAATCAGGATCAAAATCCCGCCTGCGGCAAACCGCAACAATAGAATGTTCAAAATAGAGGACAACTCCATGAGGCAGAATGTTTTTTATCTGATGAATATAGGCAGACTGACGGGTATCCGAGACGTCAGATTCCGGAAGGGAAAATTGATAAAGATACCAAATATCCTCGTTCGTATAATTTCTGGCTTGGAGATAATAAGAGGTAGAAAGCTCATCTGCCGGATATCCCTGTAAAAGCCGTATAACATAATAGTTTTCTTCATCCTGCAAAAGAAAAGGCTGAATCTGGTGATTCATAGCAAGCTCTGTAAAATGAACGACTTCTAATAACAAAGCCTTTTGTGCTTCCGTAAAGGGACCGTTCATATCTGTCGTACCGAATGCTCCAAAGTTTTTTCCCTCAAAATAAAGCGGAGCGGTCAGAGAGTGATGGGATGGATCCTGACGAAAGACGCTGGAGATTAAGCGGTTTCCGCTGTGAATTTCCTGCATAACTCTCTGGTGTTCGTCAGGATATATGGATTCTGTCGGTGTAAAGCCGAAATTGATAACCTCGTCCCAGAGAGTTCCCTCGATTTTTTCCTGAAATTTCCCGGTATAATGCAGCAGCTTTCCGGTTGGAGAAAAAGGGCAATCGGGTTGCAAAGAAAGGTGGCCGCATAATCAAGCAGATCTGAAACGTCTTTGTTTTCGATAATTATATTTAGGCATTGCTCATACCAGGCATAGTACTTATCAAAAATATCCAGAAACTCACGGAATACCTTATGAAAAGGCTCGTCCGTATATAAGATGGCGGCATGCTCCATCCAGGAAGGGTTTATCTGTCCTTCCTTTGATCCGGTTTTGGTACAGAAAATTAGGAACCGGGGCTTACGTATATCCCATTCCCTATCAAGGAAAGAGCTCTCTTGTGTTAAATACAGAAAATCATTATCGATTATTTCCATGGAATCATCAAACATGCGGGCATGCCGGAATAATTGATCTAAGCCCGTAGATTTATAAAAAATCCTGTATTTATCAGGAATCCAGTCAAGGATGACAGAAATGCTCATAGATTTCATTGCAAAATACTCCTTTGGTTATTTTTGACGAAAAAAGACGGTATAAATGAATTATATAACTGATGACGGGAGATGGCAACTGCTTTACTATGAATATATAGGAAACACTGTTCAGGCGCCGACAGTTAGAGAGGAGATAATATAATTCAGACAAAAGGAGGGAGGCAATAAAAAGAGCTGAGGGAGCATCCTATAAAGGGGTATCGATTTTTTAATATTATAACTATATAGTTGAAAGGATTATTTTTTATGAAAAAGATATTGTTAAATGGAGTAGACGGAAATTTTGGAAGCAGGTCAGCCCGTGTACTGCTGGAAAGATATCCTCATGAAGCTTTGATTTTTACGGCTCCAACAAAAAATGGTCTTGAAAAATACCAGGCAATGGGCATTGAAACCAGAATTGCCGATTTTAACAATGCGGAAAAACTGACGGAAGCATTTAAAGATGCGGATACAGTTATTCTGATCTCCATGCCATTCGTTGGACCGAAAAGAAGAGCGGCACATAAAATTGCAATTGATGCGGCTGTGGCGGCAGGTGTAAACAAACTGGTTTATACATCGATTGTAGGAGCCGGACATGAGGATATTAATGCTTACGAAGTAAACGATCATGTATGGACCGAAGGGTATATCAAAAAACAGCCCATCCATTATTTGATTCTTCGGGATTCCCAATATGCGGAAGCAATGGTCTCCACATTTGTGGAAGCAGTTGAAAATACAAACGGCATCATCGCAATAACATGGGAGATGGGAAAATGGCATTTGTTTCGAGGGATGACTGTGCGCTTGCGGCGGCCTGTGCGGCAATGTCTGATTGGGAAGATCGAATTGTTGATATAAATGGAGCCGAGCTTCTGACAATTGCACAGTACATGGCAATCGCCTCGGAGGTTACGGGTAAAAAGACGGAATATCAATATATCAACGATGATGAGATGTATGAGTTCTTTGACTCCATCGGCGTTCCAAGGACAACGGAGGAAATGTGGGCGGACACGGCGAAGAACTTTCCATTTTGCTCAGATGGAATGGTGTCCTTTGGCAGGGCAATCCGTCTGAATCAAATGAGTACATTTACAGATGATTTTGAAAAGCTGACAGGGCAAAAGCCCATCACGGTAAGAGAAATGTTTGAAGATATGGAAAATCATTTAATCGGAACAAGAACATCTACAGATAATTAAAAACAGTAGGAGGACGAAAAATGGCAGAAATGATGAATCCGGCGCTGGAAGGCGCCACCTTATTGTTCCCACAGGGATCTTTTATTACGGCATATGCTTATACGGGCGTGGAGGATGAGATCAAGGCATATCAGACCAGCGCATGGATTGGAACGGCGCTTATGACATCCCCCATTTATGATGTATACGGACCGGATGCCGTTAAATTAATGGGACAGGTTTGTACAAATGATTTTACCACGCTGGGAATGAACGGCATACGCCATGCCGTAATGTGCAATGAGAAAGGTCAGATTCTGACAGACGGCGTTGTAATCCGTATCGGAGAAGATCGTTACAGAACCTACTGGCTTGATCCGGTGATCTCTTATTATGTCAATACATCAGATCTGGATGTGCATGGCGAAAACATGAGCGGAAAGGAATATTTTATCCAGATTGACGGTGAAAAGTCCTTAGAGATTCTGGAAAACGCATTCCAGGCCAATCTTCACGACATCAAATTCGGCAGACATAGAATCCAGGAGGTAAACGGAAAACAGGTACGCATCATCCGGCTTGGCATGTCCGGCAACCTTGCTTATGAAATTCACGGAGATATGGCGGATTATGCGGAGATCTATAATCTGGTATGGGCGGCAGGTGAAAAGCTGGGAGCAAGAAAGCTTGGGCTCCAGGCTTATAACATGTTTAACCATACGGAGGCCGGATTCCCGAATATCAATCTTCACTATCCGCTTCCGTGGCTGGAAACCAGCGAGAAAATGACAGAATATATGCGCACAGTGCCTCAGTTATCCATGTTCAATCTCAATCGAAGGCTTCTCGGAAGTGTGGGGGATGATCTTCAGGCTCGCTTTGTTACTCCCTATGATGTGGGATGGGATTTCCTGATTAAATATAATCATGACTTCATTGGAAAAGAAGCCCTCCTTGAAATGTCGAAAAAGCCACAAAAAAAATGCGTAACCCTGGAATGGAACGCCAAGGATGTGGCAGAAGTCTTCGCAACCATGCTCAGCCCTGGGGAGGAACCCTGCGAGGATATTACCAAACCATGCGCTCTTGAATACTATTTCTGTGTCAGAGAGTTTGGTTTTGAGTACCGGGCAGATAAGGTGCTGGCTGCAGATAAGGAGATCGGGATCACAAGCGGAAAAATCATCTCTTATACCTATAACAGCATGATTTCTTTGGCCTTTATTTCCGCAGAATATGCCAAAGAAGGGACGGAGCTTGAAATACTCTGGGGAACGCCGGGAACCCGCCAGATGAAGGTTCGCGCAAAGGTTGCCAGATTCCCGTATAATCAGGATTATATCCGTAATGAAAAGCGGGATGTTTCGGATATACCTGTTTTTGAAAGATGAAACTGGAGATGATTACATAGGGAAAATAAAATTTATGTGTTCCCCTGCAGAGTTTTCAAGCTTTGCAGGGGATCTGCTGTTTACGGATTTATTCTTTTAACTTAATACATATACCTGTATTAATTATTGAACATAATATAGAATTTATTTCTCATGTAGCAGATTATCTTGTAGATGTAGGAAGAAATGCAGGAAATAAAGGTGGAGAGACTATAATTCAGGGAAAACCAATAGAAGTTGTTAGGAACGTAGAATCATCATGGAATAATATAATAAATTGATTGACACCACATATGACACCATATATAATATAGATAGGAGGTATGACAAATGTCAAAATGGGATAAACTGATAACACGTATATGCAATTTATCGAAAGACCTCCGGTTTGATGAGTTACGGAAGGTATTGGAAAATTATGGATACGAAATGAATGCACCAAGAAGTGGAAGTAGTCATTATACTTTCGGAAAACAAGGGTGTATGCCAATTACAATACCAAAGCATGAACCAATCAAGAAAGTATATGTAGAAATGGTAAGGCAGATTGTAGAAAGCGAGGCGAAGAATGATGAAGACGCTGAATGATTATATGGCAATGTCCTATCGTATGGAAATTGTGGAAGATAAAGATGAAGGCGGATTTGTAGTTTCTTATCCGGATTTGCCTGGTTGCATTACTTGTGGTGAGACAGTGGAGAGTGCGGTAGCAAATGCACTGGATGCAAAAAAAGCATGGATTGAAGCTGCATTAGAAGATGGTGTAGAGATTCATGAACCAGACAGTCTGGAAGACTATTCTGGACAGTTTAAATTGAGAATTCCGAGAAGTCTGCACAGATCACTGGCAGAGCATTCGCAGAGAGAAGGAATCAGCATGAATCAGTATTGTGTGTACCTTCTTTCCAGAAATGATGCAGTGTTCTCAAAATAAATGTTGTCAAACTTATTTACACCATTTACAATAAGCTGGCAACAAATTGGCAACATTTTGTGGTTATTCGGCGAATAAAAATTTTATTTCATAACGTATATAAAGAAACCTTACTGATTTTCAGAAGTAAAAAACTGAATATCGGTAAGGTTTTCTTTTTCCTTATTTTTCTTTTTTAGTCAATTCTTTTACGAGGTAATCACTTAGTTCCTGAGATGGTACCTTTGCACGTTTCTGGTAAGTATCCAGTTCCGGGTACTTATATCTCCATTCGTCATATTCTTCCTTGCTGATTTTACCGTTTTCCAGCTTGTCAGCTTGTTCCATCCATGCACAAAGCATTTCATCGACAGATGAGCCGGGAGCAGATATGGAAGAGTCAAGGCAGAGATGAGGCTGTCCATCTACATTTTTTACCTTCAGACCATACATATCTTCCAGTGCGAATAGCGTATGCATCAGACCTATGTGAGTATCAATATCTGGAACTGTTAAGGCATGAGTATTGATATTAAAGATCTGAGACATTTGTTTTACAAGATCAATCTTAGGTACTCTGGCTTCAGATTCATACTGAGCCATGCGGACATCTGAGGTTTTTCCCTTGAATCCTAGTTGTTCTCCGAGTTGCTTTTGTGTCATGCCTTTGCGGTTGCGAAAAAATTTGATACGCTGCCCGATTGCCATAGTTGTTTGCCTCCTTCGTGATATGACGTTCGTGTGTTGCCAGTTTTGCTGTGATATAGAATAAAACAATTCTGTTTAAGTTCAGTATAACATGAGCAATTTTGGATAGCAAGAAGAACTTAAACAAAAAAATTTAATATTCTTGTCGAAATCACTTGACTTAAATAAATATGTTTAGTATCATGCAAATGCAACAACCTAAACAAAATGCGTTAGGATAGAAAGGAGAGATGTGATGTGACGAACAGAACTTTTATGACAGTAGAAGAAGTTGCAGCGGAACTGGGTGTTTCCAAGTCTTATGCTTATAAGATTGTCAAACAGCTAAATGAAGAATTACAGAACAGGCGAACTTTAGAATGCAGCAATAAGACAGTCATTCGCCATCCAGTAAAGAAAAACAGAATATAAATTTATTTGTGGGTATGTCAAAACGATTGACATATCTGTTATTTTATAATAATATACGTATAAACGATACGTATTATAGAATTTTGCTTAAATGGGGAGAAAATCATGGCAGCAATACTTGTTGATTATGAGAATGTTGGAAATGCAAATGGTCTGCGTGGCGTGGATGTATTACAGGAAACAGATACATTGGTTATTTTTTTACAGTGGCTGTTGTGGCAAGATACGCTATGATTATATGCAGGAAATAAAGTGCAGTGGATGTAGATTCAAAGTGGTGAAGTTAAAGGAAGCAGGAAAGAATGCTCTTGATTTTTTTCAGATGAATGCAGAGACCAAAAAGGTTCAGGTAGTTCGGGCTGGAAATATAGAGACGGCATTGACTTTTTTTACCATGCCAGAGGAGGATCAGAGAAGAAAAATTCTGAAAAACAGAATGTTTACGTTGGACCTGGCAGCAGAGTGTGCAAGAATAGAGGAGAGAAATAAAGTACAAAAAGAGATCAGAGAACTTTTACAAGGAACTGCATATACGGAAAGAACGGCTGAGATTATAGATTTTATAGATGAACGGAAAAATTGTGAAAAGAAGGAATGGTACACTGGTTCTTTACATCGTTTTGGAAGAAAAGATGGAACAGTGATCTATCGGTTGCTGAAAAATGGAATAAATCGCTATAAATACATAGCAAATGCTACTGAGAAAACAAAATGATTGACACCATATACGACGCCGCATATACTTCGAATAGACAATGTCAAAATGAAATATAGAATGAATACACCAAGAAATGGTAAGACAGATAGTAGAAGATAAGGATTCCTCGAAGCTTGCACAGATTATTGGCAGAACATTCTCAGAGAGAAGGAATTGTATTTGGAAAGATGGAGAGAATCATGACAACACAAAAACTCAACGATACCCCTGAGATTTTTCATTATGCAGACCGCATTGGCAATCTGACAGCTGAAGCGGTTGGTGTGGTAAAGGGAGAAAAGTATTTTCCGGTTTTTGAAGGACGGCTGGTTTTTAAACCACTTACAAAATCTAAGCCTCTTTCCACACCACTATTTGCTTATGCAGAAGTGTTCTGGTCATGGCTGATCAATGCCTATTTTATGCCCACGCCTCAGTACAGACTGGCGTTTTGTTACGGATATGAAGCAGAGACTGGCAAGTATTACGATTATGGGACTGTGTCGCCTGTGATTTATCAGGAAGGTGAACACCTGATGAATCTGTTGGAGTTTTTCCGTAAATACCCGGATAAAAAGGTGCATATTGATCAGTATGTGAACTATTGCCAGATGTTTTATGATTACACAGAGATTCTGGAATCAGATTATTTCCTTCTGCATCAGGAGATGGCGCAGGAACTGGCCAGACAGATCCTGATCTCGATTTTGAAAGGCGATCAGAATTATCATTATGAAAATGTGGCATTTGTGTGCGATGAGACAGGAGAGATACTACGGGTGGCACCGATGATAGACCATGAATTTTCTACTTATTTTATGTTTCCGGACAGCTTTCCGGAAAAGATGTTCTGGCTTGGACAGTTACAGAGATCCATAGAGGGTCGGCCGTTGCAGCAGGATGAATTTGCACAGCTGGAGAATGCAGAAGAACGAAAATTAATGAAAAAAAGTGCCGTCTGCCTTCATGGAAATCTGTTATATATTCGAGAACATTATCCGGAAGTAACAACATGGTTTCTGGAGAAGCTGTCTGTTTTAGAGCAGGATTTAAATGAACAACCAGAGCTGTTCTATATCGAAAAAAGCCTGGGCTATCCGGACAGCGCCAATTCCAATGCTTACCTGATCGGGAAAGCCAGATATAAGGATCATGATGAAAAAATGGCAAGATACTATGAAGAACAGTATGGAGGACGGGGAAAAGAGATCAACTTTAAGGTTCTGAACAGCCAGCTGCTGTATGATATGAAGACAATCATCAGGCAGATAAAAAAGTACTTATGGAACAGGGAGAAAAACAGTGCTAATCAGTGAAAAGATATTTTACTATATAGAAAAGAATCAGTTAACGCAGAAGGAGTTCTCGGAGCGAACCGGGATCTCCCAGAGTACCATCAGTGACTGGAAGCGGAAAAGGACGAATCCATCTGCTGACAGAATTCTGAAGATCTGCGAGGTACTGAAGGTGACGCCTTATGAACTGCTTTCAGAGCAGAATGTCTCGTCAGAAGGAGAAGTAGATTTCCTGTTGCCATTGGACAGGGATGAAACTTTATTACTGGAAGGATTTCGCAATCTGCAAAGCAGACAGAAGGATCGGCTGATTGGATATCTGACTGCTCTGCGGGAAATGAAATAAAAAACTCTTGCAACTCCGTTCGAACGGTTCTACAATAGAGCCTTGTGAGAACGGAGGTATGAAAACATGATAGAAAAAGAAGAAAGACAGCTGCCGATACTTCGAGGCGAACTGGCTCTGCTGATTGTGATTTTAATCAACAGCCTGGGCGTGGTTCTGATGCTGATGTCTGGATCTGGCATTTCAGCAATTTCCAGTGTACCATATGCATTTTCACTGGTATTGCCACGGCTGACGCTTGGAACCTGGACCTATATTTTTCAGGGAAGCCTGATCCTTTCTCTGATGATATTGAGAAAGAAGTTTGTGCCGAATTACTTATTCAGTTTCGTAGTGGGATTTGCATTCAGTATGATGCTGGATGTGTATGAGATGCATTTGACTGATCTGCCAATGACGATTCCATATAGGGTATTTTATTTTGCAGCAGGTTATTTACTGATTACGATCGGCATTGCATTATCCAACCGCTGTGGTCTGCCGATTGTACCGACTGATTTATTCCCACGGGAATTGTCAGCCATTAAGAATTGGAAGTATGCAAATGTAAAGGTGAGTTTTGATCTGATCTGTCTGGCAGTGACTGGACTTTTGACCGGTGTTTTTCTGGGACATATCCGTGGACTTGGAATTGGAACGATAGCAGCTGCTTTTACTATGGGAAAAGTGATTGGAAAGATCGGTGAATGGATGGATCATCATGTGAGATTTGTCTCTTTCATGACAAAGAAAAATAGTGTAAAATAATTGGACATTGGGTAAATCTGTCGAAAGACAGGGACACAAATCCAGTAGAAGCTGGGGTTTCGCAGCATGAGAAAGCTGGAAAACTATGACAGCCGGTTGCATAAGTGTTGCTTATCAGACGGCATTTTTATGTGAAGACATATGGAGAGCGTGATTTATGAATATACGATTCAAAGAAGAGCATTCATTTGTTTGCGATACGAGTTTGGACTCATATGGTAGCGTTCTTTGAATTTGCGGCAAAAATAACCAGAACTGGAAAATCCTGTTTCTTCCGCTATGGAGGAGACGGGATTTTTTGTTGTGGAAAGCAGTCTGGCAGCACAGGAGAGGCGATATTGGATCAGGCAAAATGCGGTAACAGACAATACAGTAACAAATTCCACTTCATGATGCCAGTGCCAGTCGATGCAGTGAAAATCAAAAGACCAGATATCTTCGTAGTAATAAGAAAACGGAAAGCTCTGGTTTCCATGAGAAATGGATTCGTGAAAATTTTCATCGGTTATAGTACTGGTAGCGGAAGAAATATTTATATTCATGGTATTACCTCAAAAAATTCGTTATTTTGGGATATTGTACCATAATAAAACGGTTTTGTGCAATGACAGAGAAAGCTTATTGCGATATAATTCCATAAAGGGAGGAAAGGAAATGAAGAACGAATACAATAAAACCATCACAGCCTGTTTCGTGGGATATATTGTGCAGGCAATTGTAAACAATTTTGTACCATTGTTATTTCTGACATTTCAGAGAACCTGGCAGATACCACTGTCACAGATTACCATGCTGGTAACGTTTAATTTTGGAATCCAGCTTCTTGTGGATCTGCTCTCGGTAAGCTTTGTTGATCGGATTGGATACCGGGTATCTATGATTATTGCGCATATTTTATCTGCGCTGGGGCTGGTACTTCTGACCATATTACCAGAGATACTGCCATCTGCTTTTGCCGGAATATTGATTTCCGTTATGATCTATGCCATTGGCGGTGGTCTTCTGGAAGTACTGGTCAGCCCGGTAGTGGAGGCCTGCCCGTCAGAAAATAAGGAAAAAGCCATGAGTATGCTGCATTCCTTTTACTGCTGGGGACATGTGGGGGTGGTATTGATTTCTACGATATTTTTTGCAACCGCAGGTATTCAAAACTGGAGAATTCTGGCGATTATCTGGGCGGTGATTCCACTGGCCAATGCCATTGTTTTTACAAAGGTTCCGATTGCTCCGCTGATGGAGGAGGGAGAGACTGGCTTGAGCCTGAAAGAACTGTTTGGGATCAAGGCCTTTTGGATCTTACTGATCATGATGATCTCAGCAGGAGCCAGTGAACAGGCGGTCAGTCAGTGGGCATCTACGCTGGCAGAAAAAGGTCTGGGTATCACCAAAGCAGCAGGAGATCTGGCAGGTCCTATGGCCTTTGCTATTCTTATGGGAAGCTCCAGAGCTTTTTATGGGAAATATGGAGAGCAAATTTCTCTGGATAAATTCATGAGTCTGAGCTGTATTTTGTGTATTGTATCTTATCTGGGGATTGCGCTGGTTCCGGTGGCACAGATCAATCTGATCTGCTGTGCACTGTGTGGGTTATCTGTTGGTATTATGTGGCCGGGTACTTTTAGTAAGGCATCGGCATCCTTACCGAGAGGCGGCACAGCGATGTTTGCCATGCTGGCACTGGGAGGAGATGTTGGCTGCTCCGGAGGACCTACACTGGTTGGCATGGTATCCAGCGTGGCAGGTGATAACCTGAAAAAAGGAATTCTGGTGGGAGTGATATTCCCGATCTTATTACTACTTGGAATCATTCTATGCAAAAAAGTAAAAGGCATTGCAAAATAATAAAAAATATAGACACAGGAAAAATTGTATTAAGGGAAAGGACAGGAAAGAAGTTTCAGCTTCGTGGTATCAGCAGCCATGGGATCAACTGGGACGTGGGAGCGCCTTATGTGAACAAAGCGTCTTTTAAAACATTGAGGGATGACTGGGGAGTCAATGCAGTGCGTCTGGCCATGTATACCTCGGAATATAATGGTTATTGTGCCGGAGGAAATAAGGAAAATCTGAAGAAGCAGGTTCGTAATGGGATAAAATATGCACAGATCTGGGAATGTACGTGATCATAGACTGGCATATTTTAAAAGACGGTAATCCTAAGAAACAGTTGAAAGAAGCGAAAAGCTTTTTTGACACAATGTCGGTGCAATATAAGAATCAGAAAAATGTGATTTATGAGATCTGCAATGAGCCCAATGGATGTAGCTGGAATACTATAAGAGACTATGCGGAGCAGATTATCAAAGTCATTCGGCAAAATGATGCCAATGCAGTGATTATTGTGGGAACGCCGAACTGGTCTCAGCTTGGCAGTGATCGTTTCAGAGTTCGGTATGTCAGCAGCAAGTGGAAATGGCGGAATCAGTACCGGATCCACAGGAAAGTGGTTGAAAAGACTGAATAAAAAAAATGTCAGCTATTTTTGCTGGAGTCTCAGTAATAAAAAAGAATCCTGCTCTCTGCTGGCATCCAAAACCAGGAAGACAGGGAACTGGAAAACAAAAGATTTGTCTAAGGCAGGAAAATATATTCGATCCAAATATCGTGCCAGAAAGAAGGCACTGGGGAAAAACAGTTAACCATCAGGGACGGAGTTTCTGGCTCAAGAAAGCCAGAAAACTCCGTCCCATTGGTTTACGCCATACCGTTGGTCATTTTGTATTTGTAGAGCATTTCAGCATGATTCTGTTCTTCCACCTGGATATCAGCCAGGAGCTTTCGGATATCGCTGGAACCAAAGGCGAAAACATCCGTATTATATTCTCCGGAAACCAGCTTTTCAGTAGCAATGCAATCGGTAGCCAGAAAAGCATCCTGCGTCTTGTCTTCGGAGACAGCAATCTCCGTGTAAGTAGCTTTTGGCGTATAATTGCGGCCATCCGAGTCATTACAATTGCAGGATGGGACCTGACCGTTCAGTACATTAGACAGAGAAGTATAGTGGGTTCGCTCCTTTTCCTGAAGAGTCTGAAACAGATTTTTCAGTTCAGGATCCTTGGCCTGCTGAGCATAACGTCCATATTTTTCGATACAGCTTTTTTCCTGTGTCTGAAGATCTTCAATGACAGCACGTTCTTTTTCACTTAATAACATAGAGAATGATCCTTTCCGGGCAGACAGTGCCCTTACATGATAGTTATACCGCATTAGCCTGTCTGCGATGTTCATGCAGTGCGGCTTACGCGATGTTGACCGTAGTATGTGTGGAAAATGTGTGAGTTATACAGAAATTCTGAAAAATGAAATAGAAATTATTTGGAAAATTTAGGGGTGGATTCCTCTTGAATTACTGTTATAATAGGTAAGCGGTCTTAATTTGAAAGAAATACGTTGATAGAATGAAATTGACCCGTTTCGTATAAGAAAAGTATGGACAAAGATATGGAGCGAAAGAAGATATATGGAAAAAGATCAGAATTTAAAGGGAAATGAGAAGATAGAAGAATCAATCTGGCAGCTGCAGAAGGAACCGACACAGGAGATGCTGGCCCATGCACTGACGGTGGTGCGCCGTAGAATGAAAGAGGGCGGGCATCTGATTGTAGCGGTGGATCCGTCTGGAGCTATGGACAGTCTGCAGATACAGACCGTGCAGACGGGAGAAGGAAAGCTGTGGTTTGCAGCATACACCAGCTTTGAGGAACAGATGAAAGGCAGTAATGCGGTGATGTCTGCATTTACCGCAGAGATTGGAAAACTGTTTCAGATGGCGCTTCGGACCGAGAAAATAGAGGGTGTGATTCTGAATCCATGGAATCGCACGTTGATGTTAAATAAGAATCTTATTCACATTGTAGTGGGAACAGAACAATAGAATTGTGGATAAAGGGGAGAGATGGAATTGAAGAAAAATAAATATGAGATTGATATGTGTCATGGCTCCATTATGGACAAGCTGATATCCTTTGCGCTGCCTTTGATGCTGTCCAGTATTCTGCAGCTGATGTTCAACGCAGTGGATGTTATCGTAGTAGGACGATTCAGCGGGAGCCAGGCTCTTGCAGCGGTGGGATCTACTACGGCATTGATTAATACTTTTACAAATCTGTTTATTGGGGTATCCTTAGGAGCTAATGTACTGGCAGCCAGGTTCTATGCTTCCGGACGGGAAAAAGAGATGTCCGAGACGGTACATACTGCTATTATGCTGGCGCTGGTCAGTGGTGTGATGATGGCGGTGATCGGACAGATTTTTGCCAGAGGCGCGCTGGAACTGATGGGAACCCCAGAGGATGTAATTAATAAGTCTACATTATACATGCGGATTTATTTCCTGGGAATGCCATTTTTCATGATGTACAATTACGGAGCGGCAATTCTGCGGGCAGTGGGAGATACGAAGCGGCCACTGATGTTTCTGATTGTATCGGGAATTACCAATGCCTGCCTGAATATGATTTTTGTGATTGTATTTCATATGAGTGTAGAAGGGGTAGCCATCGCGACGGTGATTTCACAGCTGTTGTCCTGTACGCTGGTGCTGCGCTGTCTCCATCATACGGAAGGCAGTTATCAACTGCGTTTTTCAAGATTGTGTATCAAAAAATATTACCTGAAGCAGATTTTTCAGGTAGGGATACCAGCAGGTATACAAAGCACAGTCATTAATTTTTCCAATGTGTTACTGCAGTCTTCGGTCAATTCATTTGGATCAGTATCTATGGCAGGCTATACGGCTGCGGATAATCTGATGGGATTCTTATATGTTTCGGTAAATGCAGTGACGCAGGCCTGCATGAGTTTTACGAGCCAGAATTACGGTGTGGGAAATTATAAGAGAATGGACAAGGTGTTGAGAGACTGCCTGGTGCTGACGGTTGCGGTTGCGTTGATCATGGGAAGCTGCTTCTGGTTCTTCGGTCCGGAGATTTTGCGGATCTACACCAGTAATCCAGAAGTCATTACCCACGCCATGGAGATTATGTCCATCACTATTATGCCGTATTTCCTTTGTGGCATTATGGATCTGTTCCCTGGTGCACTTCGTGGAATGGGACATTCCGGTGTACCAATGATTCTCTCCATAATCGGAACAGTAGGAACCAGAATTATCTGGATCTTCGGAGCTTTTCCACATCACCGAACCTTAAGGTTCCTGTTTGTATGCTATCCGGGCTCCTGGGGAATTACGATTACCCTGCAGGTGGTATGCTTCTGGTTTGTGAGAAAGAAGATTTTAAGACAAATAGCGCAAAATTAGATATATTCGGCACGAAACAGATAAAGCCCACGGCGAAAATCGTGGGCTTTTCCCATATGATCTAGCGTTTATCTTTTACTTCTTCCAGCATCTGTGCAACTGTTTTGCCAATCAGCGGATGACGCTTCCATGGTGCAATCTCTGCCAGCGGAATCAGTACAAAGTCACGCTTGTGTAGTTCAATGTGTGGAATGTGCAGATCTGGAGTATCCAGTACCAGATCATCGTACATCAGAATATCCAGATCCAGAGTTCTTGGACCCCAGTGAATGATCCGTTCTCTATGGGCCGCATACTCGATTTCGTGAAGACGGTCTAACAGTTCTTCAGGAGAAAGCAGTGTACGCAGTGCCAGTGCACCGTTTAAGAAATCATCCTGTTCCACACCTCCATAAGGCTCTGTGATGAGAAAATCAGAAACCGCAGTTACCTGACAGTCAGGAGCAGAGTCCAATGCTTCAATCGCGCCTTTCAGATAGGCCTCTTTGTCGCCCATGTTGGAGCCCAGGGCAATATAAGCAGTGTGCCAGCCGCGGCTGATTTCGACAGATACCGTATCCAGAGGCAGACCAATCGGGGCCCATGGTTTCTTAATGGTCAGATCCACCTGAGAAACCAGAGGATAGGTAAGAAGAATCGTAGTAGCCACTTCTTCGGCGATCCGTTCCAGCAGCTTCCAGGTATTCTCGCATACAATTTTTTTGATCAGATGGCTGACTTCACCATAGTGCACGGAAGTAGTCAGATCGTCAGTCAGTCCCGCTTTTCTGGTGCTTGTATGTAATACAGCAGTCACCAGAAACTTTTGACCAAGTACATTTTCTTCTGGAAATACACCATGATTGGCGTAAATCTCCAGATCCTTGATTGTAATCTTATCCATATGTATTACCTCAGTTAAGCATTTAAAATAGCTTTTGTCATGTCAATAATACGTTTGTTCTCTTTTACATCGTGTACACGTACAAAGGCACATCCGCGAAGCATACCGATCACAGTAGTAGAAAGAGTACCTTCCACACGCTGATCAACCGGAAGATTTAAGGTATTACCGATGACAGATTTTCTGGAAGTGCCAAGAAGAACCGGGAATCCCAGAGGAAGCAGTACATCTACATGGTTGATAGCTTCCAGATTCATCTCATAGGTCTTACCAAAGCCTACACCCGGATCCAGCATGATTTTATCATCTGCCACACCGGCTTTTCGTGCGATAGCTATGGACTCTTCCATATCTTTTACCATATCCTGAAGAAAATTGTCATAGACGGCTTCCTTGCGGTTGTGCATCAGACAGCAGGCTGACTGATACTTTGCAGTCATTTCGGCAACTTTGAAGTCAAACTTAAAGCCCCAGATATCGTTGACCAGATCAGCACCGGCCTGAAGAGCTGCCTCTGCCACATTTCCCTTATAAGTATCAATGGAGACAGGAATGTCGAAACGGGACTTTACTGCTTCGATGACCGGGGTCACACGGGCAATCTCTTCCTCATCAGAGAGCACAGTATATCCTGGTCTGGTAGATTCTCCTCCGATGTCAATGATGGCAGCACCATCTGTGATCATCTCTTCTGCATGACGGAGAGCCTCATCCATATGGTTGAAACGTCCACCATCTGAGAAAGAGTCTGGGGTAACATTCAGAATGCCCATAATATATGTTTCATTTGCTGTATCAAATTCATGATTTCCAATTTTCATAACAGGAACTCCTTTTGATTTTATCTAATAGTCAATTTCCATATTTTTTTTCGATAAAGGCCAGTTACATTCCCTGCTGGCAGGACAGCAGAAGCAGTTGCGGGACTGCTTGTCAGCACGGTACAGATAACGGGCAAGATGTGATTCACCATGATTTTCATTACCCCTGTGATGGAGGATCGCATCCTGGATCGCCAAGAGGTCTCTGTCAGAGAAGCCGCAATCATTCAGAATGGTCTTAGCCATTCTGGCACTTGCGATATCGTGGGGCGTTCCCTTTGCGATCTGTTCATATCTGCCAATGTCATGTAAGAAAGCAGCAGCGTAGATCAGTTCCTTTTCGAGACCAGCGGAATCTTCCAGATTATACAGATACATGAGCCTGGCTACATCCAGAAAATGCTCGACAGTATGGCGACAGAAGATGCGGTCCTTTTCGGCATCCATCAGGAGCGATAGCTGTTCCTGATAAAGCGGATGGGTAAAAATATCCTGTATTCGTTTCATAGATCAGCCTTTCACCATCTGCAGGAATGTCTGCTGCAGTGTGAAGTCTTCAGCAAAAGCACCACGCACAATGGTGGTAACTGTCTTACTGCCAGGCTTCTGGACGCCACGCATGGTCATGCACATATGTTCGGCTTCGATCATGACCATAACGCCCTTTGGCTGCAGGTATTCTTCCAGTGCATCGGCAATCTGTGCAGTCAGATTCTCCTGAATCTGAGGTCTTCTGGCAAATACTTCTACCGTTCTTGCCAGTTTGCTTAAACCTGCCACACGCTGATCTGGAATGTAGGCAACGTGTGCCTTGCCATAAAATGGGAGTAAATGATGCTCGCAGGTTGAGTAGAAAGTGATATCTTTCTCTAATACAATATTATTATTGGTTGCATGGAACTGCTTGGAAAGATGGGTAGCTGCATTTTCGTAAAGACCGCCATAGATCTGTTCACACATTCTGGCAATACGATCCGGTGTATCCAGCAGCCCCTCTCTGTGAATATCTTCTCCGATGCCCTCCAGCATAAGGCGGACACCTTCTTTAATCTTTTCGTGATCCATCATCATAATGATAGGTAAACCTCCTGAAATGATAGTAATCAGAATGTTTCCAAAGAGTTGAAAAATGACATAAAAAAACATCCTGATCAAGTAATAAGTTACAAAAATTTACTGTCCCTTCACAATCAAGATGTATGGCATCTATATGTTGCAACGGGTGCGAATCTCATATCGTAAGACGAGCTTTTCGTTTCTATGGCAACTCCCCATCCACGGAACACTTGACGCATGAAATCCTATTTTGCATAATAGCTTCTGTCTGGTATTTTACCAGTCGCAAGGATTATAGCATTAAATAAGTAGATAAGCAACATATAAAACAAGACTTTTTCAAAAAAAATTGAAATAATTTTAAAAAAGTACTTGCATTTTTGAAAAGGTTAGTATAGAATACATTGTGTTGTGACATTGGCTATCGCCAAATGGTAAGGCAACGGACTCTGACTCCGTCATTTCAAGGTTCGAATCCTTGTAGCCCAGCTTTTCAGAGATGTTCGTTTGAACATCTCTTTTTTTGTACGAACGACGAAAAACCCACTTTGCATCCATTACTTTTTTTGTTATAATCCATTGCAGGAGAATATTTAATTACAGGAACAAAAAGGAGATAGCTATGCCGTATCAGTTTCAGAGTCGTATCCGATATAGTGAGACCGGAGAAGAGAAGAGCCTGACCCTGCCGGGGCTGATCAATTATTTCCAGGATTGCAGTACATTTCAGTCAGAAGAACTGGGGAATGGTGTAGATGATATGCTGGCAAAAGGTAAAGTATGGGTGTTGGCTTACTGGCAGATTGAACTGGTGAGACTGCCTGTACTGGGAGAAGAAGTGACAGTTCAGACCTGGGCTCACGCATTTAAAGGGTTTCAGGGAGAACGTAACTACCGTATGCTGGATCGGGGTGGCAGAACACTTGCCTGTGCCAATTCCCTTTGGATCTACGTAGATCTTCACACTGGCCATCCGGTGCGGGTAGATCAGGAAGTACAGGAAGCCTATCCAATGGAACCAGCGCTGGAGATGGGGAAGATTTCCCGTAAGATCAAGATACCGGAAGGCGGCGTGGCCAGAGAAGCATTTAAAGTATGCAGACATCATCTGGATACGAACCATCATGTGAACAATGCACAGTACATTGATATGGCACAGGAGTATATCCCCAAGGACTGGAAGATTGCCAGAGTAAGGGCAGAATATAAGAGCCAGGCTGTACTGGGAGATGTGATCTGCCCGGTGGTCAGTGTAGAAGAGGACTATGTGACGGTGGATTTGCGTGGTGCAGAAGGCAGATCTTTTGCAGTAGTGGAATTTTGTAAAACAGGAAAGACAGATTAGGTGAAGAATATATGTTAGAATTAGGAAAGAGACAGACATTAAAGATTGTAAAAAGAACAGATTTTGGAGTATATCTGGCAGAAGAAGGTGCAGAAGAGGAACGTGTGCTTCTTCCAAAGAAGGAAGTACCTGAGCATGCCGTGAACGGTGACGAACTGAATGTATTTTTATATAAGGATTCCAAAGACCGGCTGATTGCCACTACCAGACAGCCGAAGCTGGAACTGGGACAGGTGGGAATGCTGAAAGTAAAAGAAGTGGCAAAGATTGGAGCATTTCTGGACTGGGGACTGGAAAAAGATATTCTGCTTCCGTTTAAGCAGCAGACCAGGAAAGTGCGCGATGGAGAGGAATGTCTGGCAGCATTATATGTAGATAAAAGTGGCCGTCTTTGTGCCACGATGAATGTTTACGAATATCTGCAGACTGATTCGCCATACAAGAAAGACGATCATGTGACAGGGACGATCTATCAGATCAGTGAACGATTCGGGGTATTCGTGGCGGTGGACAATCGTTATTCCGGTTTGATTCCACAGAAAGAAGCAGCGGGAAAGTATCGGATCGGAGAGGAGATTTCTGCAAGAGTAACCGGAGTGAAAGAAGATGGCAAGCTGGATCTGTCTGCAAGAGAAAAGGCGTATCTGCAGATTGATGAAGATGCGGAAGCTGTGATGCTGGCGATCGAAGAATTTTCAGGGGTGCTTCCGTTCACAGATAAGGCATCTCCGGAAGTCATCAAGCGAGAGATGGGATTAAGCAAGAATGCATTTAAGCGTGCAGTTGGCCATTTATTAAAAGAAGGACGCATCGAAATTACGGAAAGAGCAATTCGTAAGATAAAATAATGTAAACAATGAAATCACATAAGGAGGAAAAAGACATGAACGTTATCAGTACAGACAAAGCACCGGCAGCAATCGGACCGTATTCACAGGCTATCGAGGTGAATGGAATGGTTTATACTTCTGGCCAGATTCCGGTAAATCCGGCAACAGGAGAGATTCCGGAAGGTGTGGAAGCGCAGGCAAAGCAGGCATTTTCTAATATTGCAGCCCTTCTTGCAGAGGCAGGCAGTTCTATTGAAAAAGTAGTAAAGACAACCGTGTTTATCAAGAATATGGAGGATTTTGGTAAGATCAATGCCATTTATGCTGACTACTTCACTGGTACTTTCCCGGCAAGATCTTGTGTGGAAGTTGCACGATTACCAAAGGATGTACTGCTGGAGATTGAAGCAATTGCAATAAAATAAGCAAAACAAACTTTGATAATTTCTCGTCAAAATGGAGAAAGCTGTAAAATCACTTGTAATTTTGCTGCAAACCGCATATAGTATGGGTGTAGCAAAGAGAGATAAGAAAAGTGGATCGCAGAAGAGAATTGCGATGAAAGGAGTATAAGATGAAAGTACAGAATATTACAGATATTAACAAGTTTTTTGATGTAGTTGACAGCTGCAAGGGAAAAGTAGAATTAGTAACAGGTGAAGGTGACAGACTGAATCTGAAGTCTAAGCTGTGCCAGTATGTTTCCCTGGCAAATATCTTCTCCAATGGTGAGATCCCGGAGATGGAGATTCTTGCATATGAAAAGGAAGATGTAGATAAACTGCTGAACTTCATGATCAACGGCTAATAAATTTACTGTTAGAAAATACTATCAAAGACCGGTGTAAAATGTTATACTTAAAAAAGACATTTTACATCGGTCTTTTTTCATATTTTAGTTTACGAAATGAGGTTTGAATTTGAATTTTACACATTTGCATGTCCATACAGAGTACAGTCTGTTGGATGGTTCGAATAAGATTAAAGAATACGTGAGCCGCGTAAAAGAACTGGGCATGAACAGTGCAGCGATCACTGATCATGGTGTGATGTTTGGTGTGATTGATTTTTATCGTGCAGCCAGAGCAGAAGGGATCAATCCGATTCTGGGCTGTGAGGTTTATGTGGCACCTGGCTCCAGGTTTGACAGAGAAAAGTCCAGTGGAGATGACCGTTATTACCATCTGGTGCTTCTGGCAGAAAATAATAAGGGATACAGTAATCTGATGAAGATTGTATCCAGGGGGTATACAGAAGGGTATTATTATAAGCCTCGTGTGGATCGTTCGGTACTGGAAGAATATCATGAGGGAATTATTGCCTTGAGTGCCTGTCTGGCCGGTGAGGTACAGAAGTATCTGACACGGGGGCTGTATGAAGAGGCAAAAAAAGCGGCACTGGAGCATGAGCAGATTTTTGGAAAAGGAAATTATTTTCTGGAATTGCAGGACCATGGCATACCAGAACAGAAAATGGTAAATCAGCAGCTTCTGCGTATGAGCAAAGAAACAGGAATCGAGCTGGTAGTCACCAATGATGTACATTACACCTATGCAGAGGACGCAGATTCCCATGATATCTTGCTGTGTATTCAGACTGGAAAGAAGCTGGATGACGAAGAACGTATGCGTTATGAAGGTGGACAGTACTATGTAAAATCGCCGGAAGAGATGGCGCAGCTGTTCCCGTATGCCTTGCAGGCGTTGGAAAATACGCAGAAGATAGCAGATCGTTGTCATGTAGAGATTGAATTTGGTGTGACCAAGCTGCCAAAGTTTGATGTACCGGAAGGCTATTCCTCATGGGAATATCTGAATAAGCTGTGTTTTGACGGACTGGCAGAGCGTTATGAGGAAAAGCAGGCAGAAGAGCTAAAGGAACGGCTGAATTATGAACTGGGAATCATTCAGAGGATGGGATATGTGGATTATTTCCTGATTGTCTGGGATTTTATCCATTATGCAAGGCAGCATGATATTATGGTGGGACCTGGACGTGGCTCGGCAGCCGGCAGTCTGGTGTCTTATACGCTGGGGATTACGAAGCTGGATCCGATTAAATACAATCTGCTGTTTGAACGTTTTCTGAATCCGGAACGAGTGTCCATGCCGGATATTGACGTAGACTTTTGCTTCGAGAGAAGGCAGGAAGTCATCGATTATGTAGTGCGCAAATATGGTAAGGAAAAAGTCGTACAGATTGTTACGTTCGGAACTCTGGCCGCCAGAGGTGTCATCCGTGATGTGGGGCGCGTGATGGATATTCCTTATGCGATTGTAGACAATGTGGCCAAGATGATTCCGCAGGAACTGAATATCACCATAGATAAAGCATTGAAGATGAATCCGGATCTGAAGAAGCTGTATGAAGAAGACAGTCAGATGCGCAGGCTGATCGATATGTCCAGACGACTGGAGGGGCTGCCACGGCATACTTCCATGCATGCAGCAGGTGTGGTCATCTGCCAGAAAGCAGCAGATGAATACGTACCGTTGGCTCTTGGATCGGATGGATCTCCGATTACCCAGTTTACGATGACAACACTGGAGGAACTGGGACTATTGAAGATGGATTTCCTGGGCCTGCGTACTCTGACTGTAATCCAGAATGCAGTGAAGTTTGTAGAGCAGAATACAGGAACGATACTGGATATGGATCGCATAGATTATAACGATCCGAAGGTACTGGCTTCTTTAAGCACCGGAAAGACAGATGGCGTGTTCCAGCTGGAAAGTGCGGGATGAAAAACTTTATGAAGGAGCTGAAGCCGGAGAGTCTGGAGGATATCATAGCCGGTATTGCATTGTACCGGCCGGGACCAATGGATTTTATTCCACAGTATATCAAAGGAAAAAATAACGCAGAAAGTATTACCTATGACTGTCCGCAGCTGAAGCCGATTCTGGAGGCTACCTATGGCTGTATCGTGTACCAGGAACAGGTTATGCAGATTGTGCGGGATCTGGGTGGTTACACGCTGGGACGAAGTGACCTGCTCCGCCGTGCCATGTCGAAGAAGAAAGCTGCGGTCATGGAAAAGGAGCGTCAGAATTTTGTATATGGCAATGAAGAAGAAGGCGTACCAGGATGTATCAAGAATGGAATTCCTGAGAAAGTGGCAAACAAGATCTATGATGATATGATTGATTTTGCCAAATATGCTTTTAATAAGTCACATGCAGCAGCTTATGCAGTGGTTTCCTATCAGACCGCTTATCTGAAATACTATTATCCGGTGGAATTTATGGCAGCACTGATGACATCTGTAATTGATAATTCTTCAAAGGTAGCAGAATATCATATGACCTGCCGTCAGATGGGAATAGAGATTCTTCCACCGGATATCAATCTGGGAGAAAGTGGATTTACGGTAGATGGCAATCATATTCGTTATGGACTGTCAGCGATCAAAAGTGTGGGAAAACCGGTGATTGCTGCTATTGTAGAGGAACGTAAGCGAAATGGAATGTATACTTCACTGAAGAATTTTATGGAACGTCTTTCTGGAAAAGAGATCAATAAGCGTACCGTAGAGAACTTTATAAAATCTGGAGCGTTTGACAGCCTGGGAGGTAACCGGCATCAGTTTATGCTGATTTATGCACAGCTGATGGATTCTGTCAATCAGGAAAAGAAGAATTCCATGACCGGTCAGATGTCCCTGTTTGATTTTGTGGGGGAAGAAGAAAAGAAAGAGTATGAGATCAGCCTGCCGAAAGTAGAGGAGTACGAAAAAGAACAGCTTCTGGCCTATGAAAAAGAAGTGTTGGGCTTTTACGTAAGTGGACATCCACTGGAAAAGTACGAAGGAATCTGGAAGAAACATATCACGAATGTGACTTCAGATTTTGCATTAGATGAAGAAACCGGACATTCCAGGGTGACAGACGGGAGTAAGGCTACAGTAGGTGGAATGATCACAGAGAAGACCATCAAGTATACCAGAACCAATCAGACCATGGCATTTCTGACACTGGAAGACCTTCTGGGTACAGTAGAAGTGGTAGTCTTTCCAAGGGACTATGAAAAAAATAAACATCAGCTGGTGGAAGACGAAAAAGTGTTTATCAGTGGAAGAGTGTCAGTTGAAGAGGACAAGCCAAGTAAGCTGATCTGTGAAAAAATACAGAATTTTAAGGAAATTCACAAAGAAATCTGGATTCAGTTTCAAAATATAGAAGCCTACCAGTCCATGGAGCGGGAATTGTATAATATTCTCAGAGAATCGGACGGAAAAGACAGAGTGGTGATCTATGTCAGAGAGCCAAAAGCAGTAAAACGTCTGTCTGAGAACTGGACAGTGAACGGAGACGAAGAACTGATCCAGAAACTGGCAGAGAAATTCGGAATGGAAAATGTAAAAACTATTTGAAAATGCAAATGAAATGCATTACACTATAGAAAAAATATAGCAAATCTGCAAAGCCTTTTGAGGAGGAGATACCATGGAAAAAGAGATTAAGACAATTGGCGTACTGACCAGCGGCGGGGATGCTTCCGGTATGAATGCAGCTATCCGTGCAGTAGTCAGAAAAGCCATTTACAACGGCAAGAAGGTAAAAGGTATCTACCGTGGTTATAGTGGTCTATTAAACGAAGAGATACGTGATATGTCTGCCAGAGATGTATCGGATACCATCGCCCGTGGAGGAACCATCCTGGGTACTGCCAGATGCGCAGAGTTCCGTACAGAAGAGGGACAGAAACTGGGAGCTGAGATCTGCAAGAAGCACGGCATCGATGGACTTGTGGTGATCGGTGGAGATGGTTCTTTTGCGGGCGCACAGAAGCTGGCCGCATTGGGGGTAAATACTATTGGAGTACCTGGAACCATTGACCTGGATATTGCATGCACCGAATATACCATTGGATTTGACACTGCGATTAACACAGCCATGGAGGCTATCGATAAAGTAAGGGATACTTCCACCTCTCATGAGCGTTGCAGCATTATTGAAGTAATGGGACGACATGCAGGCTATATTGCCCTGTATTGTGGTATTGCAAATGGAGCAGAAGATATTCTGGTTCCGGAGCGTTACAATTATGATGAACAGGAACTGATCAACAATATTATCCGTAGCAGAAAGCGTGGAAAGAAGCATCATATTATTATCAATGCAGAAGGCATTGGACATTCCACCTCTATGGCTCGTCGTATTCAGGCAGCGACCGGAGTGGAGACAAGAGCGACCATTCTGGGACACATGCAGCGAGGAGGAAGTCCTACATGTAAGGATCGTGTCTATGCATCCATGATGGGAGCTTATGCAGCAGATCTGTTGTGTGCAGGAAAGACAAATCGAGTGGTCGGATACCGTCATGGCGATTTTACGGATTTTGACATTGATGAGGCACTGGCAATGCAAAAGGATTTGCCAGAATATATGTGGGAAGTAGCAAAGGCACTGTCGGTATAAGGCATGATAGAAAGTACAGCGAACAAGCAGGTGAAGAACCTGATTCAGTTAATGAAAAAATCCAGAACACGCCGGGAAGAAGGCCTTTTTGTAGTAGAAGGAGTACGCATGTTTCGGGAAGTGCCGACAGAACGGCTGGTGCGCACATATGTATCAGTAGGCTTTCTGGAAAAAGAAGAAAACAGAGCTGTTCTGAAGGATATTCCTTATGAAGTGATGACGGATAAGGTATTTACGACAGTATCCGATACCCAGACACCCCAGGGAGTGCTCTGCGTGGTACGTCAGAAGGAATATACATTAGATGAGATGCTGAAAAAAGAGCACCCTCATCTGATGATTCTGGAGAATCTGCAGGATCCAGGCAATCTGGGAACCATTTTTCGAACAGCGGAAGGTGCCGGTGTGGATGGCATCATTATGAGTGCAGATACGGTGGATATTTATAATCCTAAGACGGTAAGATCAACGATGGGATCATTGTACCGTATGCCGTTTTCCTATGAAAAGGATCTGGATGAAGTACTGCGTAAAATAAAAGAGCGGCAGGTAGCGGTCTATGCAGCCCATCTGAAGGGACGGCAGAACTACTATCAGGAAGACTATACAAAAGGGTGTGCATTTCTGATCGGAAATGAAGGAAATGGGCTGACTGACCATTTAGCAGAGCAGGCAGATACCTATATCCGTATTCCGATGGAAGGACAGGTAGAGTCACTGAATGCAGCAGTAGCAGCAGCGATTCTGATGTATGAAGTAAAAAGACAACGTGGATAGAAAAAGCCCTTTGCCAGGAAACTGGTAAAAGGGCTTTTTTACGGCATTTTTTAGGGGTTGACAAAAAAAGTTAACTATCGTACAATATGACTGTAAAATTTCTTAACAATTTTGTAATAATATGTGCTGGAAAATGTAAAAAATGAGAAGAACATCGGCACATACGGAGGTTATGTAATGAAAAACAGAACAAAAGCAGCAATTTGTAGTACTGTCTCAGTCCTGACACTTTCAATGATGTCAACCACAGCGGTTATGGCGGCTGACAGCAACAGATGTGGTGGAAAGAACGTGGCAGTGGCCAACGTCAGCAGCGAATTACTGATTCGTGAAAGCGCAGACGATAGCAGTGCTGTGATCGGATATGTACCAAGTGCGGGCGGCGTCATTGTCAAGAGCATGGATTCTGACTGGACCAAAGTAGAAGTAGGAAACAAGACCGGATATGTGAAGACCGAATATCTGGCATTTGACGAAAAAGCAGACGAGTTGAAGTCCGTATATGGTGTACAGGGTGCAGTAGCATCCTGGGATGATGTAAAGATTTTCTCAGATCATGAAGATACGTCTTCCATTATTGGAAGCATGAACGAAGGCGAAGGATATGAAGTGCTGGGAAGCACAGACAACTGGGTAGAGATTCAGCTGGATAATGGAGAAAAGGCCTATGTAGCAGCAGAAGATGTTCAGACGACCATGGTAGTGGACGGTGCAGTTGCAGTAGATGAAAGCGCAGACCAGAGTACATACACAGCGCCGGCAGAGAGTACAGATGCTTCTGGATATAATGTGACAGAGGAATATGTTCCTGAGACAGAGTATTATGCTGAGGATACCACATCAGATACTTACTATACACCGGAGACAGAATACTATACAGATTACACAGACTATACTGCTGAGACAGAGTACACCGTACCAGAGACCGAATATTATGGCGATGGAAGCGACTACTACACTGCGGAGAGCGAATATAGTACACCGGCGACCGAGTACACGGTGCCGGAGACCGAGTATACCGTACCAGAGACCGAATACACGGCACCTGAGACAGAGTATACTGCACCTGAGACTGAAAGCACGGAGAGTGCTGCATCCAGTGTAAGCAGCAGTGATCTGGATCTTCTGGCAGCCCTGATCTATTGTGAGGCAGGTAACCAGTCTATGGAAGGAAAGATTGCCGTAGGGCAGGTAGTTATGAACCGTGTGGCAAGTTCTTCTTTTGCAAACAGTATCCATGATGTTATTTATGAAAGTGGTCAGTTCACACCAGCGTACAGCGGACAGCTGGCAGGTGTGGTCGGAAGCGCACCAAGTGATTGCTACGATGCGGCACTGGCAGCCATGAATGGAGAAGGAACGGTAGGCGGAGCACTTTATTTCAATACAGGATCCGGAAAAGGAACCAAGATCGGAGCGCATCAGTTTTACTAATCAGGAAAATAAAAAGTCAGAGTACCATACCAGATACGTGAGTGTCAGGTATGGTATTTTTTTTCCTTGTGTGTTATACTGTTCGAAAGTATGCAGAAGCATTCTTGAACATAAGATATGCAAAAAGAAAGGGGGATATGAATGGATTTTGTAATGTTACCGGTGCATTGGATGATACTCTTTATCCTGTTGCTGGTAATTGAACTGCTGACTATGGGGCTGACGACGATCTGGTTCGCAGGAGGTGCTTTGGCCGGATTGATCGCTAATGTATGTGGACTGGAGTTTTGGCCACAGATGATGGCATTTGTCGCAGTTTCCTTTTTATTGCTGTTTTTTACAAGGCCATTTGCGGTAAAATATGTGAATAAGGGACATGTTTCTACCAATGTGGATGAGCTGATTGGAATGGAAGGTGTGGTTCTGGAAGAAATCGATAATCTGAAAAGCACTGGAAAAGTTCAGGTCAGAGGAATGGAGTGGACAGCACGCTCCCAGGATCAGGATAAGAGGATTGAAAAGGATAAGATTGTTGAGATTTGTGTAATTGAAGGTGTAAAATTAATTGTAAAGGAAAAGGAGAACAACTGATATGGGCATTGCAGTTATCATTCTTATTATTATTTTATTATTACTGGCAAGAAACATTCGGATTGTGCCACAGGCACAGGCAATGGTAGTAGAACGGCTTGGCGGTTACCGCGCAACCTGGAATGTGGGACTGCATTTCAAGGTTCCGATTCTGGACCGTGTAGCAAAGAAAGTGATTTTAAAAGAGCAGGTAGTCGATTTCCCGCCACAGCCGGTAATTACCAAGGATAACGTTACCATGCAGATCGATACCGTTGTATTCTTTCAGATTACCGATCCGAAGTTATATACTTACGGTGTGGAAAATCCAATTATGGCCATTGAGAATCTGACGGCAACTACATTAAGAAATATCATTGGAGATCTGGAACTGGATGAGACACTGACTTCCAGAGAAACCATCAATACCAAGATGAGAGCATCTCTGGATGTAGCCACAGATCCATGGGGCATCAAGGTGAACCGTGTGGAACTGAAGAATATCATTCCTCCGGCAGCCATTCAGGAGGCCATGGAGAAGCAGATGAAGGCAGAACGTGAAAGACGTGAGACCATTCTGGTGGCAGAAGGTGAGAAGAAATCCGCAATTCTGGTAGCAGAAGGTAAGAAGGAAGCCATGATTCTGGATGCACAGGCAGCCAAGGAATCTGCAATTCTGAAGGCGGAAGCAGAGAAAGAAAAAATGATCCGCGAGGCAGAAGGTGAGGCAGCAGCCATTCTGAAGGTACAGCAGGCCAATGCAGATGGTATCCGTTTCCTGAAGGAGCTGGCGCAGATGAAAGAGTACTGACACTGAAGAGCTTTGAAGCGATGGCAAAGATCGCAGATGGTCAGGCTACCAAGATTATTATTCCGTCTGAGATGCAGAATCTGGCAGGAAGTATCAAGCAGCAGTGGAAGTGGCCAAAGAAGCGTAAGAAAAATAAAAGACAGAAGGTTTTAGAAGATGGATTTAAAAGGACGTAATTTTTTAACACTGAAGGATTTTACACCAGATGAGATTACCTATATGCTGGATCTGGCAGCAGACTTAAAGGAGAAAAAGAAAAAAGGCATTCCGGTAGATCATTACAAGGGAAAAAACATTGCTCTGATTTTTGAAAAAACCAGTACCCGTACTCGTTGTGCCTTTGAAGTAGCTGCACATGATCTGGGAATGGGATGCACATATCTTGATCCAACAGGATCACAGATAGGAAAGAAAGAGAGCATTGCTGATACGGCTCGTGTACTTGGCAGAATGTTTGAAGGTATTGAATATCGTGGATATGGTCAGGAAATTGTGGAGGAACTGGCAGAATATGCAGGTGTGCCGGTATGGAACGGACTGACGAATGAATACCATCCAACCCAGATGCTGGCAGATATGCTGACCATCCGGGAACATTTTGGAGACCTGAAGGGCAGAAAGCTGGTTTATATGGGAGATGCCAGATACAATATGGGCAATTCCCTGATGGTCGTCTGCGCAAAGCTGGGACTGCATTTTGTAGCCTGCACCACGAAAGAATATTTCCCGAATGAAGAACTGGTAGAGACATGCAAAGGATATGCAAAAGAGTCCGGAGCCACGATCACACTGACGGAAGATGTGAAAGAAGGAACCAAAGATGCAGATGTAATCTACACCGATGTGTGGGTATCCATGGGAGAACCGGATGAAGTATGGGAAAAGCGTATCAAAGATCTTTCTCCGTATAAAGTGACAAAGGAAGTAATGAAAAATGCTGGAGAGAAGGCAATCTTCCTGCATTGTCTGCCAGCATTCCATGACTTGAAGACAAAGATCGGCAAACAAATGGGAGAAAAATATAATCTGACTGAGATGGAAGTGACAGATGAGGTATTTGAATCTGCGCAGTCTAAGGTATTTGAGGAAGCAGAGAACAGAATGCATACCATCAAGGCAGTGATGGCAGCCACATTAGGAGAACAGTAAAAGTATGAAAAGTGAGATTCTCAGTGCCCTTCGTCAGTCAGAAGGGTATATCTCCGGACAGGAACTGTGTGAACGCTTTGGCGTCAGCAGAACTGCGGTCTGGAAAGGTATCAATCAGTTGAAAAATGAAGGATATCAGATCGAGGCGGTACAGAATAAAGGGTACCGCCTTTGTGGATATCCTGACAGTATTTCCAAAACGGAGTTGGAGAGCCGGATGCATACCAGGTGGGCTGGAAAGAATCTGATCTGTCTGGACAGTGTAGATTCTACGAATGATTATATCAAGAAGATGGCAGAAGAAGGTGCACCCCATGGTACGCTGGCAGTAGCTGATTATCAGTCTGGCGGAAAAGGAAGAAGAGGACGGGCCTGGGTGACTCCTCATGGTTCTGCCATAGCCATGAGTATTCTGGTTCGGCCGCAGCTGGCTCCGGAAAAGGCATCTATGATGACTTTGGTGGCAGGTATGGCAGTAGCGAAGAGTGTGAAAGAAGTCACTGGCCTGGATGTGAAGATTAAGTGGCCAAATGACGTAGTGATACGTGGAAAAAAGATTTCCGGAACGTTGACAGAAATGAGTATGGAACTGGGAGCAATCCATTACATCGTTATTGGTACTGGTATTAATGCTAATGTAACTGAATTCCCAGAAGAAATCCAGGATATAGCCACTTCTCTGATACTGGAAAAGGGGGAAAAGGTGGATCGTGCGGCGCTTATCTGTGCCCATATGGAAGCTTTTGAAGATTTCTATGACCGATTTATGGAATATGGAGATATGACCTGCTGCGCGGGGATTATCAAGAGCTTTTGGTAAATCAAAACCAGCAGGTGCGTGTCCTGGAACCTGGAAATGAATATACCGGAATTGCCCGTGGTATTGATGAACTGGGACAGCTTCTGGTGGAAAAAGAAGATGGAAGCATGGTAAAGGTCTACGCCGGAGAAGTATCTGTGCGTGGTATCTACAATTATGTATAATTGAAATAGAAGTAAATGAGGATATAAAATGAATCAGAAAAAGGAAAAGACCGTGCTCTGCGGAGCAAGTGCCTATACCGAAAAATATTATTTAAACGAAGAATTTCAGGCATTGCCGGATGCGATCAAAAATGAACTGAAGATCATGTGTGTGCTATATACCAATGATGTAGGCGGTGTGCTGACACTGGAGTTTGACGAAGATGGAGAACTCTGCTTTCATACAGAAGCACAGGAGAATGACTTCAGCTATGATGAAATTGGCAGTGTACTGAAGATACGGGAGCTGCAGAGAAGTAAAGCAGAGCTTCTGGAGTCTCTGGAACTGTATTACAAAGTGGTGATTTTGGGAATGGATGCCTCTGCGCTGGCAATGGAAGAGGAGTAAAGATGGAATTAAAGATCGGAAATGTGAGACTGGAAAATCCATATATCTTGGCTCCGATGGCAGGTGTAACAGACCTGCCTTTTCGTTTGCTGTGCAAAGAAATGGGAGCAGGGCTGATCTGTATGGAGATGGTCAGTGCGAAAGCAATTTCTTTTCATAATAAAAATACAGAAAAACTGATGGAGATTGAGGAAAAAGAACGGCCGGTATCCATGCAGCTGTTTGGCAGTGAGCCGGATCTGATTGCGAAAATGGCGGCCCAGATTGAAGAACGACCGTTTGATATTCTGGATCTGAATATGGGATGTCCGGTACCGAAAGTGGTCAATAACGGGGAAGGTTCGGCCTTGATGAAGAACCCAAAGCTGGCAGCCGAGATTGTGAGAAAGACTGCGAAGGCAATTCAAAAGCCGTTGACAGTTAAGATCCGAAAAGGGTTTGATGAAGTGCATAGCAATGCGGTAGAGATGGCAAAATATCTGGAAGACGCCGGTGCTGCGGCAATAGCGGTACATGGAAGAACGAGGGAACAGTATTATGCCGGAAAGGCAGACTGGGAAATTATCCGTCAGGTGAAAGAAGCCGTCAGCGTGCCGGTAATCGGTAACGGAGATGTGACGGATCCTATATCAGCCCATAAGATGATGGAAGAGACCGGATGTGACGGCGTTATGATTGGCAGGGCAAGCAGAGGAAATCCATGGATATTCCGACAGCTTGTGGAATATGATAAAACAGGGAATATACCGGAGCGTCCGGATGTGGCAGAATTAAAAGCGATGATTTTGCGCCATGCCAGACTGCAGCTACAGTACAAAGGTGAATATACCGGTATTCGGGAGATGCGCAAGCATGTGGCCTGGTATACAGCGGGCTATCCACACAGTGCAGCGATACGAAGAAGGGTGAATGAGATCGAGACCATTGGACAGCTGGAAGAAATGCTGGAGAGTATACCGGAAAAACTTGACAGAAACAGTCGGGAATATTATAATATTATGACTGATTAGGTAAACTTGCATAAATTATAGGCCGCAAGGCATAAAAATATTAGATTTTGAAAGGTGCGAAGTATCATGGAAGCAAAGAAGAATTTATTAACCTATACAGGGTTAAAGGCACTGGAAGACGAGATGGAAGATCTGAAACTGAACAGACGTAAAGAAGTGTCACAGAAGATTAAAGAAGCAAGAGAACAGGGAGACCTTTCCGAGAATGCAGAGTACGATGCTGCAAAAGATGAACAGCGTGATATCGAAGCAAGAATCGAAGAGATCGAGAAAATCCTGAAGAATGCAGAAGTAGTAGTAGAAGACGATGTAGATTCTGACAAGATTAATGTAGGATGTACAGTAAAGTTATACGATGAAGAGTTTGAAGAAGAGATCGAATATAAGATCGTAGGTTCCACAGAAGCAAACAGTCTGCAGGGCAAGATTTCCAATGAATCACCGGTTGGGAAAGCACTGATCGGAGCATCTGTAGGACAGGAGATCGAAGTGGAGACTCAGATGGGTATTATCAAATACAAAGTATTGGATATTGAAAGATCTCTGTAAGAAAAGTACAGGAACAGAATTGAGAAAAAGACTATTGTGGTTTTAAAATAATACAGGAGGAATGAGAATTGGCACAGGGAAATAAGAACCAGGGAAACAATCAGGAAGTAGATGTGAACAAGCTCAGACAGGTTCGCCGGGACAAGCTTGCAGAACTTCAGGCAATGGGGAAAGATCCATTCCAGATTACAAAATATGATCAGACACACCATTCAGCAGAGGTGAAGGATCTTTACTATGCTCACGAAGCTAAGATTCTTGCAGGCAGAAAGACACCTTCCGTAGAAGGAATGGATGAAGCACAGGCCAGACAGGTACTGAATGACGACTATAATGAAAGAAGAGCTATCATGGATGCTCAGCCGATTCAGGTATCTATTGCCGGACGTATGATGTTTAAACGTGTCATGGGTAAGGCTTCTTTCTGTAATATTCAGGACTTAAAGGGAAGCATTCAGGTATATGTTGCCAGAGATGCGATCGGAGAAGAATCGTACGCAGAATTCAAAAAGTCTGATATCGGCGATATCTATGGTGTAAAGGGATATGCGTTCAGAACCAAGACAGGTGAGATCTCTGTTCATGCAACCGAGATGGTGCTTTTGTCAAAGTCACTTCAGATCCTTCCAGAAAAGTTCCATGGCCTGACCAATACAGATATGCGTTACCGTCAGAGATATGTAGATCTAATCATGAGCCCGGAATCCAAAGAAGTTTTCTTGAAGCGTTCACAAATCATCAAAGAGATCCGTAAGTTCCTGGATGGAAGAAACTTTATCGAAGTAGAGACACCTACTCTGGTAAGCAATGCCGGTGGTGCAGCAGCAAGACCATTTGAGACTCATTATAATGCGTTAAATGAAGATGTGAAGCTTCGTATTTCTCTGGAGCTTTATCTGAAGAGACTGATCGTAGGCGGTATGGAAAGAGTCTTCGAAATCGGTCGTGTATATCGTAATGAAGGTGTGGATACACGTCATAATCCAGAATTTACTCTGATGGAATTATACCAGGCATATACAGATTATGAAGGCATGATGGAACTGACAGAGTCCATGTTCCGCTATCTGGCTGAGACTGTATTGGGCAGCAGCAAGTTCACTTACAATGGAATCGAGATCGACTTTGGCAAGCCATTTGCACGTCTGACTATGAACGATGCCATTAAGAAATACGCTGGTGTAGACTTTGATGAGGTCAAGACGGATGAAGAAGCAAAAGCACTGGCAAAGGATCGTGGTATTGAATTTGAAGAACGTCATACCAAGGGGGATATTATCAACCTGTTCTTTGAGGAATATTGTGAAGAGAACCTGATCCAGCCAACCTTTATTATGGATCATCCACTGGCGATCTCCCCACTTACTAAAAAGAAACCAAACGATCCGGAAAAAGTAGAACGTTTTGAGCTGTTTATCAATACATGGGAAATGTGTAATGCATATTCCGAGCTGAATGACCCGATTGATCAGAGAGAACGTTTCGCACAGCAGGATAAGAATGCAGAAGCTGGAGATGAAGAAGCACAGCATACAGATGAAGATTTCCTGAATGCACTGGAGATCGGTATGCCACCAACAGGAGGTATCGGATACGGTATTGACCGTCTTGTTATGCTGCTGACAGACAGCGCAGCGATCCGTGATGTGCTCCTGTTCCCGACAATGAAGTCACAGGGGGCAGCAAAGAACGAAGCAAACAATGCTGCACAGGAAACAAAGCCAGTTGAGAAGATTGATTTTTCCAAAGTAAAAGTTGAGCCATTATTTGAAGAAATGGTTGATTTCGATACTTTCAGCAAGTCAGATTTCAGAGCTGTAAAGGTAAAAGCATGTGAAGCAGTTAAGAAATCCAAGAAGCTGTTACAGTTCACTCTGGACGATGGAACAGGCATAGATCGTACCATTTTAAGCGGTATTCACGCTTATTATGAGCCAGAAGAACTGGTTGGAAAAACACTGATCGCTATCACTAACCTGCCGCCAAGAGCTATGATGGGAATTGATTCTTGTGGAATGTTACTTAGTGCAATCCATGAGGAAGAGGGCGAAGAAAAACTTCATCTTCTGATGGTTGATGACCATATTCCAGCAGGTGCAAAGCTGTACTAAGAGGGAAGAGATATTGGTAAAAACAGAGGTCAAAACGGACAAAACCGAGACATCTGTACCAATGATGTACCAATTTTGTACCAATTGGAACGAGACTTAGAAAAAGTTATAAAGAATTATGTAGAAGAAGAGACAACTTTGATCGGTTGTCTCTTTTTTTGGTTATTGTAATGAGGAAAATCTATGTACTTGTGCAGGGCGGTTAATGACTGTTAATCAGTGAGAGTCTGTAAAGAGTACCCTGTCTCTGTGGATAGAAAGAGCTGAATGTGGATAAAGAAAGAAGGGGAAAGAAGAAAGCGTAACCATGCTGATAAATAATTACAAATAATCAACATTATGGTAAGAGCATAGCATTGTGTACACACAAGCTATACTTGCAGAATGCTGTTGAAGGAAAGCACAGTAGGAGCCGTAGAACGAAAGAGAGAGTTCTACGGCTCTTTTCATATTGTCGAAAAAATCTCATTGCGAATTTAAGGATATTGAAATTATAATAAATTCTGACTTCCGTCGTTTCTCTCAAAACATAGTACTCAGCTATCAATTAGCATGGTAAAATCAAAGATGTTTTGAATCTCTTGTTCTGTTAGATACAGTGCATCGAGATTGGTCAATCCGGTAAGTTTTTTGATTTTTTCATTAACGGTTTGATTCTGAGAAATATTGATATAGGTTCCATCGCCTTTGTCAACAACCCTGAAGTCACGCATAAAATTTACAAGATCATATGAATTAATATCATTCCTGAAACATTTGATTTCCAGGACTCTTAAAAGAAACAAGCTAAGGTAGCAGATTAAAAAATGCCCGTAGATTGTTTCTTTTTTTTGTACGTAAACAGGTCTGGCATCCAGATAAGATTTGGTGATACGGAAAGACTCTTCTATTTTCCAGAGATTGTGATAGGTGTGGTATACCTGCAGGGGTTCCATATCCAATTCTGATGTCACCAGAAGATTATAACCGGCATACTTCAGATCCTCGTCAATTTTTGCCTGGTTGATTTCGATTACTGGTTTCACTTTTTTCCCATTTTTATCAGTATTTGTGACCTGTATATATTTGACGGAATCTCCAAGATCTTCCCGTGCCATTTTTTTGTAAGTGCTATAGTTGGCAGCTTTGTCGACCATTTTCATGATCTCTGCTTTCTGTTTCTGGGCAAGAGAAGGATTATAAGAAACAATGCGTTTTTCTTTAACTCGAAAAGTGATTACTTTTTCCTCACCGGTTTCCGGATCTGATTCGTTGAACTTATAAGGAAAAGTATCTATGCAGGACTTTAAACGGAACAGGAGTTTTCCGTTTTTGTCCCGATAATCAGTATAAACATTTGTATCATTTTCAAGAAGCAGCCACTGCTTTTCTTTTTCGCTCAGGCCTTTCCCATGAATGGATTTTGAAAAGATATATCCGTCGCGGGCTTCCACAACAGCAGCATAAATATTTCTTGCACAGTTTAACTCTTTATCTGTAACCTGAACGGTCTTTCCATTAACTTTATAGCGGGACTTCATTTCCTGAATGATATTTTGAATATAAGGCTTTTCCGATTCATTTCCTGGGTACATCTGCATGGCAAGTGGAACGAGGTCCGCATCCAGGAGCAGAGCCTGGCCAATAATCGGATCGTACCGGTTTTCTTTGGAAGGCCCTTTTTGTTTATCTTCCTTTGGAAGGTCAATCTCAAGGTAGTAGTTAGTGCAGTCGAAAAAGACACTGCTGAAATCACGTTTGTAATGCTCTTCATAACAATGATTGAACAGTTCAATGTATTTTTTATAGGATTCTCCGATAAAAGCACATCCATCATAAACCTGGTCTTCAGAAATGGAAACACCATGATAAAGACGTGGGAAGACTATAGATACCGTTTTGGATTTTGAGCATGGATAAAGAATCCGCGCATAGATGAGCTGCGCAATCATGTCATAAAGGTCAAACTGGAAGCGTTTTGATGATGCAAGAATATCAATCGTTTCTTTCACATTTAGCTCTGAAAGAAGAGCAGAGACAAGAAAGTAACCGATATTTTTTTTGAGCTGGGAGGTGAATGCCCGTGGACGTGTTTCATCAGCAGTGGAGACTGCACGTTCCTGATTCTTTTTCTCTACATATTCTTTGTAGTAAGAAATAGGGTCAGGAATTCCGTCGGAAATGAGATCAGATACATATCCAAAACTTTCTACACTTCTTGAACGTGGCTGCTTTTTTTCTTTGTTCCAGTAAGCCTCATACATTTGCAGATAGATCCCTTTTTTCTTTTTATCCTGTCGTAAATAGTAAGCCATATGCCCCTCCCAACAGAGTACTATGTAGTACTATTGTTATACAATATATCAAAAAATTTTTCAATAAAAAATGCCCAATAGAGGCATTAAAAATCCTTGAAAAATCAAGCTTTTTGAGGTATCTGGATCATAAGAAAGATATAAGGATGTGAGGAAACGTCGGAACTTTCATAGTACTACGACGGAAGACGGGAATGAATGTAACAGTAGCAGAAGCACAGTAGGAGCCGTAGAACGAAAGAGAGAGTTCTACGGCTCTTTTCATATTGTCGAAAAAATTTCGTTGCGAATTTACGGACATTGAGCTTATAATAAATACATAGAAAAAGACAGGATATTTTTATAAAAATGGGAGTAATAAAAGAATGAGCGTGCAGACAGATTGTGAAATGTTATCTGTTCAGGCAATGGAAGCATATGCCCGAAAATACCATGTTTCAGGAACCACTGTAGTTGAGTTATTTCATCAAAATCAGGTTTTTGAAAAAATGATGATTCAGCATGAGTATCTTCATCAAATAAGCTTTGAAGAGGCTATGGAGTACGTAGAGAAAATTATCATGGAGGGATCAAAAGAATTAGTGGTTTATCATGGAAGCTGCTATGAATTCGAGAAGATAGATCTTAATAAGTCCCATAATAGAAGGGATTTTATACTACAATTTTACAATCACAGTCAGAGGAATGGGGATACCGGCTTTCATTAAGAGAAAAAAGAAGAAGTATTTCGTCTATGAATATTTGTTTGAAGAAAATTCTGTGCTAAATGTGAAAAGATTTGATGATTTGAGTGAAGAATGGCTGGAATTTATTAAAGAAAATAGAAGCAAAGGTGGATTACAGCATAATTATGATGTAGTAATTGGGCCAGTTGCAGATGATAATACAATGGAGACTGTTCAATTATATATAGCCAATATATTGACAGCATCAGAAGCCGTAGAAAGATTGCGATATAATAAAGTAAATAATCAAGTGTCATTTCATACAGAGAAAGTATTACGGTATTTACAATTGGTAAGGAGGAATTCTTATGCCAGAAATGATATATAGCTTTAATGGAAAAGATATTACAATGAATGTGTGCATCCAGATCAGAGATGTGTTAAAACTATTGCAACAGCATTTTCATATCAGCTTTGAAGAAGCTGCATTGAAATTTTATAAGTCTGAAACATATAAGACTTTGCAGGAAACGGAAAATGGATTATGGGCAGAATCAGCAGAATACATAGCTGACAGATATTACGAAGAAGCTGCTGCTAATGTCGTATCATAAATCTCTATTTGTAGATAGAGCAAAAATATATACGTAAAAATGATTGTAGGAGGTATCTAAATGAACACACACAAATATTGGTCAATCGGTGCACTTGTAACAATGCTTGGAACTTTTTATACCGGCTATAAGGGATCAAAAGAAGGACATAGATATTTTGCAGTAAGTTCTCTGATTTGTATGTTTATGGCTATTTATACAGGGCATAAGATGATTTCTGGCAAAAGCAAAAAGAAAACGGAAGTATCGGTAGCAGATGATGAAGACTAAGAAAGGAAAAGACAGAGATTATAAAGAGTTCTTCGCAGAGTTAGAAAGCAGGTACAGGGATACAGTTTCAGATTAGTCTATGTACCAATCATGTACCAATTTTGTACCAATTGTAAAAATCTGTCGAAGATTTATACAGGGATATGTATTGAAGTAAATCCAGAAGAGTACAGCAATAGAGGAAAACAAAGATCTGTGCAGAAATGGAACAGGTAGATCCTGATTTTCCCGACAATGAAGTCACAGGGGGCAGCAAAGAACGAAGCAAACAATGCTGCACAGGAAACAAAGCCAGTTGAGAAGATTGATTTTTCCAAAGTAAAAGTTGAGCCAT
>QUMM01000026.1 GCA_003435055.1 Lachnospiraceae bacterium OF09-6 | reverse complement strand
AGGGAAAACGGAGTTATTTTATAAAGGTGATATGATGAAAATTACTTACATTAACCACAGTGGATTTTTAATTGAAACTAAAGATTGCTACTATATTTTTGACTATTATAAGGGTGAATTACCACCTCTCGACAAGAAAAAAGAAGTAATTGTTTTTTGCAGTCATTTTCATAAGGATCATTTTAATCCTGTAATTTTTGAGATTCTTGACGATATGGGCATGACATATCAGGCTGTTCTGGCGAAAGATATACGCAAAAGGAAACACTTGTCGGATATGAAGATTATATATGTTTATCATGATCAGACTTATAATCTGGACAATGGAACTCAAGTTGATACATTACAATCTAACGATAGTGGTGTAGCATTTATTGTCAAGACAAAGGAAGGCATCGTTTACCATGCCGGTGACTTAAACGACTGGTATTGGGATGGAGAGTCGAAAGCTGACAACCAGAGACTTACTTCAGCATATCGTGCGGAGATTAGGAAAATCAAGGACATGCATTTTGACGCTGCATTTGTTCCCTTAGATCCGAGACAGGGAGATCACTATGCCGATGGGATTCTGTATTTCCTTAAAAATGTAGATTGCAATGTCATTTTTCCAATGCATTACTGGAATGATGCCAATGTAATTAAGCGGTTTATTACTGAATATCCGCAATATAAATTACGCATTAAAAACACAGAATGTACAAAAGGAGAAGAATTCTTCTTCTGACATTCATTTTACTCATGAAATACTCATTCATTGCATTCATAGGTGAAACGCTGGCATCCTGCACATATTCAAGCACATGGAAGTATAATCTCCCTTTTCATAATAATCTATGATGTTGCTCGGATATGCTTATTATAAAAGAGTCCGCATAGATAGAAAACAATTCGTGCAGAGAAATATAAGGACAGAATTCTCAAAATTCGAGAAATATAAAGATGCAATTCCTCATGGTGGATGTGTATTGTGAAAAATAAATTTGTTATAGTGACAATATCAACAAAAAAGCAGAATATAAATGGGGTGATCAGATGAAAGCAGCACAGAGAATTCGATTAATCCGGATTATAGAAAAGATGGAGAAAAATCCGGCATTCAGTAATAAGCTTGGTATAAAGAACACATCTGAATATTTATCAGAAAAAGAACAGAAAAAATGAAAGACACATATCAAAATGAGTTTCAGAAGGAGAAAAAATGTTATCGTTATTATTTACAATTTGTATGATTTGGTTTGTTGGAAAATTTTTTGTTTTTGGGTTAAGAGCATCCTGGGGAATTATGAAACTACTTTGCACAGTTATTTTCTTTCCGGTGATATTGATTGGTATGGTTGTAGGCGGACTGATGTACATTGCTTTTCCATTGTTGATTGTCGGTGGCATTATAGCATTGGTGACGTCACATTCATAATGGATCAGGAGGAGAAAACGAATGGGATATGATATTGAAAAAGAAAAAAGAGAAGCAATTGAAGCTGGGCGTAGAGCGTGGAACAGTCTTCAGGCAGCAAAAGAAAATTTAAACAGTGCAAAGAATTGGGGACTGGTAGATATGTTTGGCGGTGGTTTTTTCACTACGATGCTAAAACATTCCAGAATGGATCAGGCTAAACGGAATATGGAACAGGCAAAGTATGATCTTCGTAATTTCAGTAGAGAATTAAATGATGTAAATATGGCATGTAATTTGAATATCGATACTGGAGATTTTCTTTCTTTTGCGGATTATTTCTTTGATGGTTTTGTTGTGGACTGGGTGGTCCAGGATCGAATCAATAATGCAAAAAGACAGGTAGAAGAAGCAATTCGAAGAACAGAAAGTATAGTCAATCAATTACAGCGTATGTAAAGTAAAAGGCAATGAGTCAGAAATGGTTCATTGCCTTTCTTGGAGTTATGGGTTATTTTAATTTTTCTTTTTCGGCATTTAAGAGTTCAAGATTAAGCCCCTGTTCTCCGGCTGTCTTATCTACCCAAAGATTCAAAGAGTCTATGGCTAAAGAAATTTCATCAAGTTTTTTACTGATATAAGCAAAATCTTTCATTTCATCATCGCTGATCTTACCGTCACGGGCAATCTGGATCAGGCGACCGGTAAGAGGATTGATTTCATTTAGACTGGCAATTGTCTCCAAAATGATATTTGACAGATCGGTCACTTCTATTTCTGGAACATAACGATGGCCGATTTCGCATTTGTGAGAGCAATAATAATTGCAAAGATCTGGTCTTTTATAGGCATCTGCCATCTGGAGAATATCATAAGGCGTAGGTTCTTGTGTTTCATATTCAAATTTTTCAATTTTTGAATCAGAGACAGCATCCATTTTTTCACTGGCCTCTGCTCTTGTCAGTCCTGCCGCTTCTCGGCAAAGCTGGTAAATTGTTTTGTTTTTCCTGGTGGATTGTTTACCCATGAGAATTTCCTCCCCGTATATCGCTAAACATGAGGATTATCAATATTTAAGTTCTCATGCAAGACGTGTATTTCTCGTGTAGTTTATTATACTTGAATTATCAATTAACAACAAGCTCAATAATGAACACGAAGCCAAAAAGAGTAAAAGAGGAAAGAGAGAGTACAGAATGAGAAAAACAAGAAGTTTTTGTGATTGCCATGTTGCAGTCACAATCTCAGTTGGCTGAATGAAAGGATACTAAAGAAACAAGGAAAGCAAGAAAATACGGAAAGTTATTTATGACAATTTATTACATGTAAGATATAATAATGAACAAGGTATTCATTTTAATAAGTATTTGAGAAATTTAAAATAAGAGGAAGAATTGGATCAGTGGATGCGAATGTAAACGAGGTGTAAAATCGGTAGCGGTATATAGCAATGCTGACGGAGAACCCTACGGTGTTTTTACAACAGCTAGGTCGTGGTTTGCGTATAAGCAAGGGAAAAGAGTATGTAGAAAACTGATTCTTCCTATTACTTCAGGGGAATTGAACTATGATGTGCACAGTAAAACAAATCGATGAAGACCTGAAATTTGGTTGTGAAGAACGGCCGGATGGACGGCACAGATTTGCCAGCATGAAATTGATCATTTGTCCGGAAAGATAATATAACTGAATGCGGATTGTGAATATTCGCTTGACTCAAAGCGGATTGTGAGGTGACGGATATGCTGAAAAACGTACTTATCGTGGTGGACGATATAGAAAAATCCATAGAGTTTTATAGGGATTTATTTGGACTGCAAGTGGTTCTTAAGAATGAAGGTAATGTGATCTTATCGGAGGGGCTTGTTTTGCAGGATGCCGATGTATGGGAGAAGACGCTGAATGAGACTTCTACACCATTCAATAACATGATGGAATTGTATTTCGAGGACTTTGATATAGATGGATTGCTTGCGAAATATGAATCTGGTAAGTATTCCGTCCGATATGCCACAGAATTAACAGAACTTGCAGGTGGACAGAAGCTAGTAAGATTGTATGATCCGAGTGGTAATCTCATTGAGCTTCGCACTCCATTCAGGTGTAATTAAAGGAGAAATTATGCAGATTTTTGTTGATGCAGATGCCTGCCCGGTAGTTGGTATTGTTGAAAAAATTGCAAAAGAGCACAGTGTTCCGGTAACGTTGTTGTGTGATACAAATCATGTGTTGTCTTCTGATTACAGTGAGGTGGTTGTAGTTGGAGCCGGCGCAGATGCAGTGGATTATAAACTGATCAGTATTTGTCATAAAGGCGATATTGTTGTATCACAGGATTATGGAGTGGCGGCAATGGCACTTGGAAAAAATGCGTATGCGATTCATCAATCCGGGAAATGGTATACCAATGAGAATATTGACCAGATGCTTATGGAGCGGCATCTGAATAAGAAGGCACGAAGGGCATCCGGAAAGAATCATTTAAAAGGACCAAGAAAACGAACATCGGAGGATGATGAGCATTTCAGAGAATCCTTTGAGAAAATGATACATATGGCAATGGATAAGGAGAAATAATTAGAAACGGAACACAGGAGCATCAGGAGGTGTAGAATGATGGAAAAGGAAAGAACCTATATTGCAATCGATCTTAAGTCATTCTATGCGTCTGTGGAATGTAAAGAACGAAATCGGGATCCTTTGACGACCAATCTTGTGGTTGCGGATAAAAGCAGAACAGAAAAAACCATCTGTCTTGCGGTATCTCCAGCATTAAAGTATTATGGGATACCCGGAAGGGCTCGTTTATTTGAGGTTGTTCAAAAAGTAAAAGAAGCCAATAGTGCGCGCAGGTGGAAAGCACCGAACAGAACATTTAGTGGTTCTTCTGATGATAGTACAGAATTAAATAGCAATCCTGCACTGGAGATTGATTATATTGTTGCTCCTCCCAGAATGGCTCTCTATCTGGAATACAGCACCAGAATTTACAGCATTTATCTGAAATATATTGCGCCGGAAGATATTTTCCCGTATTCGATTGACGAAGTATTTATGGATGTAACGAATTATCTGCATACCTATAATATGGCAGCAAGGGAACTTGCAATGACCATGATACAGGATGTACTGAAAACGACAGGTATAACGGCAACTGCAGGAATCGGAACGAATATGTATCTGTGTAAGATTGCGATGGATATTGTGGCGAAACATATTAAAGCAGATAAAGATGGTGTACGAATTGCGGAATTGGATGAAATGTCATACCGAAGGAAACTCTGGAGCCACAGACCTCTTACTGATTTCTGGAGAGTCGGAAAGGGATATGCAAAGAAGCTGGAAGAATACGGGCTTTATACAATGGGCGATATTGCAAGATGTTCCATCGGAAAAGAGAATGAATTATACAACGAAGATCTGTTATATAAGCTGTTTGGCGTTAATGCAGAGCTGCTGATCGACCATGCCTGGGGGTATGAGCCCTGTACCATGGAAATGGTCAAGGCTTATAAGCCGGAAACGAACAGTGTTTGTTCCGGGCAGGTACTTCATTGCCCTTATGATTTTGAAAAAGCAAAACTGGTTGTAAAAGAGATGACGGACCAGATGGTTTTGGATTTGGTGGATAAGAAGCTTGTAACGGACCAGATCGTGTTGACAGTTGGTTATGATATTGAGAATCTGAACAATCCTGACCAGAGAAGGAAATACCATGGAGAGATTACCATCGACCGTTATGGAAGAAAAATTCCGAAACACGCACATGGAACGACCAATCTGAAACGGCAGACTTCCTCAACAAAACTGATAACGGATGCAGTAATAGAGTTATATGACAGGATCGTTGACAGAAACCTGCTTGTCAGAAGAATCAATATCACAGCGAACAGGCTTGTGGATGAAAGTTCTGTCAGGAAAGAAGAAGTGTATGAGCAGCTGGATCTTTTTATGGATTATGAGGCGCAAAAGAAAAAGCAGGAAGAGGAAGCGGCTGCGTTGGAACGCGAAAAACGTATGCAGGAAGCAATGTTAAGCATCAAAAAGAAATTTGGAAAAAACGCTGTACTGAAGGGAATGAATCTTCAGGAAGGTGCAACCACCAGGGACAGAAATGAACAAATCGGCGGACATAAGGCGTAAAGGAGCTGGAAGAGATGACAAATAATTCTTATGACGATATTATTAATTTACCGCATCCGGTTTCTAAGAAGCATCCGCAAATGCCACTTCGGGATCGGGCAGCGCAGTTTGCTCCTTTTGCAGCCCTGACCGGGCATGATGCTGCGATAAAAGAAACAGCAAGATTAACCGATGAAAGATTGGAACTGAGCGAGGAAGTGATTGCTCAGCTGAACGAAAAAATCAACATAATCAGGAATAATATCGGTATAGAACAGAATGTATCGATAACTTATTTTATTCCCGATGCAAAAAAAACAGGCGGCTCCTATGTTGTGTGTTCTGGTGTTGTAAAAAAGGTAGATGAATACGAGCATGCTATAATCATGACGGATCAAACGGTTATTCCAGTCGAACAGATAAGTGATATTAAATGTGAAGATTGGTAAATGTGAAAAACAGTATTTATAATAGGATGATCTTTTATTTTGTGCTATAATAAGTGAGTTAAAGCTTGTTGTTAAAAAAGGAGCAGGATTCAAACATGCAAAATTCAGACTATCTTATTTCAGAAAATCCCTTGAAAGCTCTCGTGTTTTTCTCCCTTCCTATGATCATCGGCAATCTTTTCCAGCAGGTCTATACCATGGCGGATTCGGCTATTGTAGGGCGGCTTGTAGGAGAGAATGCGCTGGCGGCGGTTGGGGCGGCTTATTCACTGACGAATATTTTTATCTGCATTGCTATTGGTGGTGGAATTGGTGCGTCAGTCATTGTCAGCCAGTATTTTGGACGGGGCAGTTATGGAAAATTGAAAAAAGCAGTTTATACGGCACTGATTTCCTTCCTGCTCATCAGCGGGCTGCTCGGCGGATTCGGACTGTTGTTCAGCAGAAAGATTATGATTGCCCTGAACACTCCGGCGGAGGTGCTGGATATGTCCGTTACATATCTGAAAATCTATTTTCTGGGTCTGCCATTTTTATTTATGTACAATGTGCTGTCCTCCATGTTCAATGCACTGGGAAAATCACGGATTCCGTTATATTTCCTGATTTTTTCTTCGGTATTTAACATTGTTCTGGACTGGATCTTTGTTGCGGATTTTCACCTGGATGTATCGGGAGTCGCCTGGGCAACGCTGATCGCACAGGGGATATCTGTAGTAGGTTCTTTTACCATTCTTTTGAAGGAGCTTCAGACGATGGAAGGAAATGCGGACGGCATTTTTGCGAAAGAGGAACTGCTTCCCATGACAAAAATTGCCCTTCCGTCCATTCTACAGCAGTCTACCGTATCTATTGGAATGATGCTGGTGCAGTCTGTGGTGAACAGTTTTGGAGCAGAAGCACTGGCTGGCTTTTCTGCCGGGATGCGTATTGAGTCAATCTGTGTTGTGCCCATGGTAGCAATTGGAAATGCCATTTCCTCTTACACGGCTCAGAATATTGGAGCCGGGCAGCAGAAACGTGTCGTGAATGGATATGTGCAGGCCAATAAGCTGGTGATATTTTTTGCAGTGCTCATTTGTGTTGTACTGGAACTTTTCCCCGCACAGCTGATCACACTGTTCCTTGGGACAGAGGGCAGCAGCACTGTTTTGGCAACAGGGCAGGCTTATCTCGGATTTATGGGATTTTTCTTTGGCATGATTGGTTTTAAAATGGCTGTGGACGGCGTGCTCCGCGGAGCAGGAGATATGAAAATGTTTACCATTGCCAATCTGGTGAATTTGAGCATTCGTGTGATCATAGCCATGATGCTGGCACCGAGATTTGGCATTGACTGTGTATGGTATGCAGTGCCCATTGGATGGACTGCCAACTTTGTGATTTCCTATCTGGAATATCGCACTGGCAAATGGAAAACGATTAAGAAAATATGAAACTGAAAATGGCGTGACCGAAGTCGCGCCGAATTTTTTAGCTATTTAAGTCTTTTTTACGAGAGAGGGAAGCGTATGGATGATTTTAAAAAACTCACAGAACAATTTTTGAAAATATATATTAACGCTGAATCCGTAAACGAATTAGGTCTTGAGAATTACTTTGATGAAAATATTAGTCTGATTGGAACTGGGAAACATGAGTTATTCACGAATCTGCATGAATTTTTAGAATCATTTAAATTTGATGTAAAACGAAGAGGTAAAATCAGAATTGAAATACAAAATTTACATCAGGAAGAAGAAAGACTTGATGATGACCATGTCCTTGCACATGGGACAGTAGATTTTGTTGGTCTGTTTAAAGATGGTTCAATCTGTTTTAAAATGGAGACAAGATTTACGATTATCTATAAGTGGACGAATGGAAAATGGCTGGTTCAGCATCTGCATCAGTCAACACCAGATTTGGAGCAGATGGCCGGTGAAGAGTTCCCTGTTACATTAGGAAAGCAGGTAAAAAAAACCCGGCAGGCACTTCATGCATTAGGCACTGCCTATTATCATATCTCAAGTCTGAACTTAAAAACAAAGAAGATCGAACTTGTCAAAAGATCACGAAAAATGGATTTGGATATTAAAAATGATACTGCAGATTGGGATTCTCAGTTCGAGATTATCAAAGATATTATAGCAGAGCCATTTGTACAGAAGTATATAGATTTTTTTGACATACAAACCATGGCAGCACGGCTTTATAATAAAGAATCTATGTCTTCCGAGTTCAAAAAGAAGGATGGATCATGGTTTCTTTCTATGGTCGTTCCTCAGAATTATGATGAAAATGGAAATGTCACATCAGTGCTGTTCGCAAATCGGGATGTGACAGATGAAAAACTGCGGGAATTAAGACAAGAGGAAGAATTGCGGGAAGCTAAATTAAAAGCAGAATGTGCAAATAAAGCGAAATCGTCATTCCTGTTCAATATGTCACATGACATCAGGACTCCTATGAATGCGATCATTGGCTATGCAGATCTGGCGTCCAGACATTTGAAAGAAACAGAAAAACTAGGCAGATACCTTGAAAAAATTCAAATATGTGGAGGGCAACTTCTGTCGTTACTCAGTAATGTTCTGGATCTTGCAAGAATTGAAAATAATAAGGTCGAAATGGAATATGTTGTTTCGAATGTCCATGAAAGCTTTGAAAATTGTGTGACTATGTTCCAACAACAGACAGAAGGTAAAAATCAGACTCTCTCTCTGACAGAAAAAATTATGTATCCGTATGTATATATGGATGTACCGCACCTGTCAGAGATCTGTTTTAACATTATAAGTAATGCTGTAAAGTATACAAATACAGGAGGTACGATTACCTGTAATGTTGTACAGGAATCTTGTAAAAAAGAAGACTGGTGCAATATGATTATTACCATTACCGATAATGGAATTGGTATGTCTGAAGAATTTCAAAAGCACATATTTGAAACTTTTGAAAGAGAACGTAACACGACATTCAGTCATATTGATGGCAGCGGCATCGGAATGGGAATTACGAAAAAGCTTGTTGAGCTCATGGATGGCACTATAGAAGTGAAAAGCAAGCAGGGTGAAGGTTCCACATTTACAGTGACGATTCCTTGCAGGAAAGCGTCAAAAGAAGATTCTCTGGTACAGAAAAACAGTAATCTGAGCAATAAGAATTGCCTGAACGGTGTTCGAATCTTATTAGTCGAAGATAATGAGATCAATACAGAAATTGCAAGAGAACTGTTGACGGAAGAAGGATGTATTGTTGAGACTGCAAATGATGGTGTTGCATGCATTGACATGATTGAAAAGGCTGATGCTGATTATTACAAGCTGATCCTTATGGATATTCAGATGCCTGTTATGAATGGATATGATGCTACATTAGCCATCCGAAAGATGAAGGATACGAAAAAAGCCAGGATTCCAATTATTGCGATGACTGCCAATGTCTTTGCAGAAGATATACAAAAAGTTCTTTCTGTTGGAATGAATGATCATGTCGCAAAGCCTGTTGATATGAACATTCTTGTGCCAACAATGATGAAATATTTATAACAGACAGATTTGATGAAAAAGAGGCTGCTTAAGAACCTCGGGGAAGAAATGAGAGGTGGCCGTTGGCCACCTCTCATTTTATCTTATCAGTAAATAGGCAGTGTAACTAATATAGAGAAGAATACAAATGGCACCTTCCAGGCGCGTCATCCTTTTTTTACTTCTGGCGAAAAGATACAGAATAACCGCACTTACGGTCAGTAACAGGCAGTCAATCACGGATTCGTCCAGGACATGCAGCGGAGAGATGACGGATGACATACCCAGAATGAACAGGATATTGAACAGGTTGGAACCAATGGCATTTCCCAGTGCCAGACTGCTGTCTCCTTTGCGGGTAGCTACAATGGAAGTTACCAGTTCGGGCAGAGAGGTGCCGACAGCGATGATTGTCAGACCGATAAAATTCTGACTGACGCCCCAGCTCCTGGCAATGATGCAGGCTTTGTCTACGACAAGATCGCCGCCAAAGATAACAGCTGCCAGACCACCGACAATGTAAAGCAGGCTGACTGGGAGAGAAAGTGTCTGAATATCAGCTCCCGGTTCTCTGTTTTTTAAAGCGGAGCGGATCATGAAGCAGAGATAAAGAACCATACCGGCAAGAAGCAGAATACCTTCTGTACGACTAAGTTTTCCATCCAGGAACATCAGGCAGAGAATGGCACTGACGCAGATATTTAATGGCATATCCCGTTTCAGAATATCTTTATTTGTCTGGAATGCGGCAAGGACGGCACAGACACCGACCACCACAAGACCATTGAAAATATTGGATCCCACCACATTACTGATAGCGATATCGTTGCTCCCTGTCAGGGCTGCATTGATACTGACAGAGGCTTCCGGTGCACTGGTTCCCATGGCAACGATGGTCAGGCCGATGATGACACTTGGGATTCGGAGAATGCGGGCAAGAGAAGAACTTCCTTCCACGAAGAAGTCTGCCCCCTTGATTAAAAGAACAAAACCGACGAGTAATAATACATATTCCATATAGGCTCCTTTCCTGTGATAAAAGAGCCTGGAATAAAAAAAGAGGCTCTTATCACATCAAAAAATGATGGATAAAAGTCTCGTTATTTCAATAACAACCGGCCAGACGGCGTGATGACGATCGCTATTCCATCAGAGAACATCTGATGGTCAACTACTCCCCTTTATTCCTGATAACAGAACAGGTTTTCTATTGTTGAGTATATTCTATGCAGAATAAAAGAAAATGTCAACCCTGATTGTAAAAAATTGTTACACCCATTTTTACTTTCATGATTCAGAAAATTTATCACCATAATGAATATGCATATCTTCCCAGTCCATAAACAATACATAAAACACTCTGCCATATTGCTGGCTCTCTACGATTCTTCCATGGTCCAGCACAGAAAGGTAAGAGCCATCAGCTTTTCGCAGATGAAAGTGAATATAGTCATTTTCATTGCCGCTGTCAATCTGTTCCCAGATGCTGGATTCTATCTGTGTTTGCTCATCTTCACGAATCAGGCTGCGAAAACGTTTCTTTGTAAGTCTGAAGAGTTCATCCATATCTTTATATCCGGCCATATGAAGGAACTCGTGGTTTGCATAAAAAAGCTCATCATTTTCTTTGTCTGCTCTGTATATGATAAATGCTCCGGGAAGGTGTTCGGAGATATCTTTAAATGCGAATCCAAGCTGTTTTCGTACTCTGGATTCGAGACCTGTCCGGTAAGCCATACATCCATTTTTACCGTGTAGCTTTATTTCGTAAAGAGCTGCATCTGCACAGCGCATGAGCTGTGAACGGTTGGATGCAATAGTTGGATATTCTGCATATCCAAGAGAAATAGAAAAGGAATGTACTTTTCCCATGCGTGAGAACGTTTTTGGAAGCATGGTGAATTGCAGCAGCTGTTCTTTTGCGTCTTTCCGGGCATCATTTTGCAGAAGAATACAGAATTCGTCGCCTCCGTTTCTTCCCAGCAATGCTTCTGGTGGGAAAAAAGCTTTCATACTGTCGGCCAGACTCTTTAATGCCCTGTCTCCGTAGACATGTCCATAGATATCATTAATAAACTTAAAGTCATCGATATCGAGGAGTGCGGCCACAAAATGTGCTTTTGGATTTTTAGCCATGATCTGTTCTGCTGCCTCGTCAAATCCGTAGCGGTTGTTAATACCAGTAAGAGAATCTGTGTGTGCCAGTACCTGAAATTTGTTTTTCTGTTCTTTTGATACTAACCATACCCGGGTAAGAAGCGAAAGAAGTAAGCTGATAGCAATGAACATTCCGCTGATCATAGCTATAAGAGTGTGGTTTTCCCACCCGCTTTTCGGCATTACTTCAAATTTCCAGTTTTCTGCACCTATTGTAAAATCATAAGAAACAGGATGCGTTAATGAACCATCTGACTGATCGACGACTTTATAAGTATCACTCCAGGGGGTATCTGTTTTGGAAATTCGATATTCATATCCAAAAGTTGAAAGTGCACGGACTGCATCTGAAAAAATATCGGGAACACGCAAAATAACAATGGTAAATCCCCAGAAATATTTCTGGCCGTTCTCATCATTCAGGTAAACCGGATTGCGGACAGCAATTCCGTAACAGCCCTGTTTCAATTCGAAAGGACCCTGTGAAATGAAAGTATGATGATCTCTTGCATAACAGGAGATCTCACCACGGTCTTTATCATGGATCAGATCAATCTTACCGACCTCATTTCCCTCCGCAGGATAAATATCTGTCACAACACCATCCGGAGCAAGCTGCACGCTATCGATACAGTCTGACATAATATTTTCTGCAATCGTATGAAACTGATGGATCTCTCCATTTTCACTGATTAAAATCTGCTTCAGAGTATCCGTAATCTCGATTCCATTTGTAATCTCATTCTTTATACGTTCACCGTAGGTTGTTGCATTTAATTGTGCTGTTATGTGTCTCTGCTCTTTTTCATGGGTGTCTGTTTTGTATGTATTGAAGCAAGTAAAGCATATGCCCAGTAAAAAAACGATAAGAGGCACAAGTGTTTTTTTCTTCACCTGGTCTACCTCATTATGTAAATAGAACTTTTCAATGATGTTATAGTATAGCACAGAATGAAAAAAATGGAACTAATTTTAAAAAAAGAACATTATGAAACCATTCTGATTATCGTAATAACTTTAAGATGTCTTTTTGTGGCAGCGGGGTGGAGAAATAATACCCCTGAATCATATCAACGCCCCAGCTGCTTATTATTTCCATTTCTTCTTTGGTTTCCACACCTTCAGATATAATATGATAATTCATTTTAAGAAAGTATCCACAATACTCTGATAAAACAAGGCACGTTTCCCGTCACTGCAGATGTCAAAAAGAAGCGATCTGTCAAGCTTAATTGTGGAAAATGGAAGTCTCATAACGGTATTTAAATTGGCATATCCGGAACCGAAATCATCCAGACACAGCCGGATACCGGCACGGGTAAATTCATCCGCCACCATCCGCAGGCTTGTATTATATTCTGTTGCGACTGTCTCTGTAATCTCAAACTGTATCCATTCATGTGGAATTCCATATTCATCCATTATATGGATAAAATGACTGCTGCAGTCATTTCTCATCAGATCAAGAGAAGACAAATTTACTTTAACATTCAGCAGCTGGTTCATCAGGACTCTGTTTTCATTCAGAAATCTGCAGACACGTTGAAACTGCAAATCTGTAATCTGTTCAATGATGTGGTTCTTTTCTGCAATCTGAATGAATACATCTGGTGCAATCCAGCCAAGTTCTGGATGATGCAGACGGCTCAGAGCCTCCAGTGTGATATATCGTTCTTCACGGGCAGAATATACAGGCTGATAATAAACTTCAAAGAGATCTTCAGAAATCGCCGTATGCAGATATTGTTCCACCTGTTTATTATACAGAAAACCATTCATCGTCTGACGATCATCCTGTATCACTTCTGTCAGTCCGCTTTGAGGAGCCAGAGATTCAAGGTATTCTGCATATTCCAGAATCAGTCCGCTTTCTCCAATCTTTTCTGCATTGACAATCCCGCTGAGGATCACAGGTATCATAATTTTTTTATTATTTGTGTCCAGTTTCATGTTCACGTCAAACAAATTCTTTAATTGTGTAAAATAATATTCATATTCTTCCAGAGAATCTGTCAGTACCAGAAAGCGTTTCCCGGTTATCCGAAAAGCATTCCTGCCACACAGATCTTCAAGTTTTTTTGCGGTTGTCTGTAAAATAAAGTTACCATCCTGAATCCCGCCAATCTTATTAATATGTTTTAACTGATAAAGGTACACTGTAATAATATGAAAAGATTTTCCAGCTTTAATCAGCTCGTTGCTTTTTCTGGTCAGATAGAGATGATTATATAATCCGGTCATACTGTCCATATTTGCATGAGGATTATTAATGGTAATAAATAATGCCAGGATGCCAAGACTCAGGCCGAATCCCGTTGTCAGGAGCGGATGATACACAAACTGGATTATCACACCACTTCCGGACAGCAGAAGAATCTCCAGAAGTATTTTTACTCTTTGTATACCAAGTTCTTTCCACCAGTTAAGAATAAGGAACAGTGCAACCACGATATGGCATAAAGCACTGTAATACATCAGCATGTACCAGGGTCCTGCCATATAGCCGCCTGATACATCAAAGTAAAATAGTTTTTCTGTGAATGGATTTGTAAGTACGATACAAAGTAATGCGATGGTCGGAATTCCGGATATCAGCATTTTTTTTATCGAAATAACGTTATGATCATGTAGTGTATGAACATAAAAGATCAACGTATAGGGCAGCAGGGCCTGAAACAGATAAAAAATGGTTGTCGAAAACCACGCTGTCATTCCCAGTTCACTGTTGTAAGAAGTAATACAGTAATTACTGAGAAGTTCGGCAGCTACGTCCATTGTACCCAGAACAGCAAAGAGAAGAAATACCTGATTATTTAGATCTTTGGCTCTTCTCTGTCTCAGAAAATGATACAGAATCAGCAATAAAATAATCATTGCTGCGATCAGAAAATCGATATTATAATAACTCATATTTATCCTCCGACTCTTTTTCTTTATTGAAAAGCAGCATCTGGTCTGCCTGCATTTTCCAGTCACTGATGGAAACCAGAGTGCCATCTGTTTTTCGCAGATAACTGTACCCAAACTTCAGGCAGACACGATTTCCATCAGCTGTTTCTTTTTTCAGCTCATCTTTTATAAAGCGTTCCCATTCTGCAGGTGTCTTTTGCGGATTGGACACAATGACAGCAAATTCATCACCTTCAATTCGAAAACACTGCACCTGCTGTTCATAAGAGCCATTTTCTACAGGACGGATACTTCTCGCTGTCCGGATGACTGCTTCGTCTCCGCGCTGCAGTCCATACGTATCATTAATTTTTTTCAGGCCATCAATTTCTATAAACAAAAGCAGTACATTTTCAAGTAATGCAGCCTCTTTCTGAATTTTATTAACCGACTGTTCGAATGCTTTCCTGTTTTTCAGTCCGGTCATCCGATCTTCTAATGACATCCTTTCATATACCGCCTGTTCCAGCCGGAACTGAACATCATCGGACACTTTGCAGAGTAATCCCCAGAATAGAAATGCAATATAGAGAACAATACCAAACTGGAATACGGCATCATACCAGTATATGGAAAATATCCAGTACAGCGCAAGTGCGATGACACCACTAAGTCCCAATACTTCAAATGCCTTCAGACAAAGTCCTAATACCGGTGTCTGACTTCTTCGATATTCCTGCCACAGAAGAAGGATCATTGCTATAACACCGGTAAAAAGGATGAGATGAGTCACAAACAGCATATGGACAAAAGGTACCTGCAGCGTGATGTAGATGACTGTCTGCAAGACCGCATTTCCATAAAGCAGCAAAATCCATATCTGAGGAATCCATCTTTTACTTTTACTGACCGTATCCTGTATAAAATGCAGTATCGGAACCGACATTAACATGAATGCATAAAAGGAAACCAGTGTTCCGGCAGCACTCTGTTTTCCATACATCTGATAAATCCCAGAATCCAGTATGCACCACAGGCTGCATAGAATTAAAAAGACCGCAACATCAAAAAAACGTTTCTCTGTAATCTTTCTATGTCTGGCATAGAAGTAAATAATTACAGATACAATGCCAAGACCAATCATACCCAAAATCATCAGGATCAAAAAAGCAGATTCCTGAAAATGATGTCTGATGATATCAGAATAGGATCCAATGAGAGGCACCTGTACATACAGCCGGCTGTTTTGCCTGCCCCTGAAAATAAGACATAGCGGTTCCTGCCCGGTTTTATCTGATAAACAGGCATCTGCCCAGAGTTTCCCTTTCATTTGACTGTTTTTCTGAAAATGGTCATCTTTGTATTGATAAAGAATCTGATCGCCCAGACGGATTTCCAGATGATTCTGTACACCTCTGATGGATACAAATTTTCCAATATCCGCATCTGTCAGCGTGTCATTATAAAGAATGGCTTCACCATCAGAATTCGTGCTGACAGAACAAGGGAGCTCAAGGTTGGTTCGTTCTCCGTTTTTTATCTGATACCAGTCACCGCTGAGGGAAACAAATGAATTCGCCTCAGAGTCTGCATTTGGCTGATACATCATTCGAACTAAAAGGATCAGAAAGAATGACACAATTATTATGCAGAGGATTTCCATTTGTTTCCATTTCATACTTATTCTGTCTTTCATTATGTTTCTCCTGCTTTCAAAAAAGAAAATGCATTGTCTTTTCAGACAATGCATGATAAACGGGGGCACTGACTTTGTGTCGTATATTTCTATAAAGTCCATCTGTGTATAAGAAGATTTTAACACTGTACATATAGTAAAATCAAGAATTTTATCATGTGCATACATGATTTCGATGCATCGCTAAGCGTGTTTCATGTTATACTGTAACTACGTAAATGTGCAGCAATACTGTCCCGTGAGGGAACATGTATATGCTAAAATTCAGAGATACGCATAACGAGATAATGGAGTCCTGTGATGAAACGGAAAAATAGTACAATTGTTTTAACAAGCCAAATCGGCAGAGCCAATGTAGATGAGACAATGAAGGAACTGGAAACACATGGATCTTTTGAACTGCCTGTAGAGACTTATACGGATAACTGTGAGATTTTCCGTTCGCTTTATAATCACTGGCACAGAGAAATGGAGATCATCTGTATCGACCAGGGAAAAGGCCTTGCCAGACTGAATCGAGAGACCATTCGGCTGAAAAAGGGAGATCTTCTGATTGTAAACAGCGGAGTGATCCATGGAATCAAGTCGGATAGCAGAAATATTTTATATTACAGAAGTGTGGTTTTTGATCTGAATTTTCTTTCCGGATCAGCAGGGGACCTCTGTCAGGAAATGGTGATCGCACTTCTGATGGAAAACAAGGCAGAGTTTACACATTTGATTACAGACACAGCGGAACACTATGAGCAGCTGTATCATCTGTTTTGTGAGATTCATCAGTGTCATAATGAGAAAAAACCGTATTATTATATTCACCTGAAAGCGCTTTTTTATGAGTTTTTTTATGAGATGCTTACGGGAAATTATATTATTACGACGGATACAGAACAGAACAGGAATCTGTTATCTGTTAAGAAAGTACTGGAGTACATCAGTATTCATTACAGGGAGCCGCTGTCTGTAAAAGAACTGTCCGGGATCTCAAATTACAGTGAATTTTATTTCATGAAACTGTTTAAGCAGTATACAGGGAAAACGGCAGCGGCGTACCTGAATGATTATCGTCTGGAGAAAGCCAAATCGCTGCTGCTGCATACAGATAATTCTGTTACGGATATTGCTACCGAGGCAGGATTTAATAATACCAGTTATTTTATAAAAAAATTTCAGGAAGCGAACCAGATTTCCCCTCATAAATTTCGCAAAAAAATGTCATAATAGAACAGTTTTGTTGTATTTTCCTTTCAAATACATATGCTAATATAGCAATATCAGAGAAACAAAAGACATGGAGTATGCTTTTGAAAGGAGAAAATTATGGAAGCTTTAAAGACTTTAATTCAGGATATGTTCCACAAAGACTGCAGTGCATGTACAGATCAGGAAGTATACGAGGCACTTCTTGCATATACCAAAAAGATGCTTGCTGCAAAAGGATATCAGGATGGAAAGAAAAAAATCTATTATATTTCTGCAGAGTTTCTGATTGGAAAGCTCCTTTCCAATAATCTGATCAATCTTGGCATTTACGATGATGTTACGGAATTTTTGAGAGAAAATAGCAAATCACTTGCAGAGATTGAATCTGTAGAGCCAGAACCATCACTTGGAAATGGTGGCCTGGGACGTCTGGCAGCCTGCTTTTTGGACTCTATCGCGACGCTGGGACTTCCAGGTGAGGGAATCGGTCTGAACTATCATCTTGGTCTGTTCAGACAGGTATTTGAGGACAATCTTCAGCATGAGATGCCAAACCCATGGATTACGCCGGATTCCTGGCTGACCGCTACAGATGTTACTTATATGGTTCCGTTCAGAGGATTTTCACTGAAATCCACCATGTATACCATCGATGTTGCAGGGTATGAAAATAAAGCAATTCGTCTGAACTTGTTTGATATTGACCTGGCAGATGAATCCATGGTTCATGACGGAATTGCGTTTAATAAAAAAGATATTCTGCACAATCTGACCCTGTTCCTGTATCCGGATGACAGTGATGAGGATGGCCGGAAGCTTCGCATTTATCAGCAGTACTTTATGGTAAGTAATGCAGCACAGCGGATTCTGGATGAAGCAGCGGCCAGAGGAAGCAACTTCCATGATCTGGCTGATTACGCAGTGGTTCAGATCAATGATACGCATCCAAGTATGATTATTCCAGAGTTTATCCGTCTGCTTGGTGAACGGGGAATTGCATTTGAGGAAGCGGCAGAGATCGTTTCTCATGTGTGTGCGTATACCAATCATACAATCCTGGCAGAAGCACTGGAAAAATGGCCGATTCAGTATCTGGAGGATATTGTGCCGCAGCTGGTTCCGATTATCCGCAGACTGGATGAAAAAGTGAAAGCAAAGTATCCGCAGGAAAATCTTGCGATTATCGATAGCAACCAGCTGGTTCATATGGCACATATGGATATTCATTATGGATTTTCGATCAATGGTGTTGCAGCACTTCATACAGAGATTCTGAAAAACTCTGAGCTGCATCAGTTTTATGAGATTTATCCGGAAAAATTCAATAATAAGACCAACGGAATTACGTTCCGCAGATGGCTGATGTATTGTAATCGTCCGCTTGCAAAATACATTACTTCTCTGATCGGAGATGGCTGGAAGAAAGATGCGGCACAGCTGAAGCAGCTGTCTGATTTTGAGGAGGATCAGGAGGTACTGAGCCAGTTACTTGCAATAAAGGCAGATGCAAAAAAAATCTGCAAAGAGTTTGTCTTTGAAAATACCGGTATTGAGATTGATGAGAACAGCGTGTTTGATATCCAGATCAAGAGACTGCATGAATATAAACGGCAGCAGTTAAATGCGTTGTATGTTATTTATAAATATCTGGAAATCAAGGAAGGCAGAAAGCCGGAAAGACCGATTACCTTTATTTTTGGTGCAAAGGCAGCCCCTGCTTATTATATTGCCAAGGATATTATCCACCTGCTGTTGACGCTGGAGACTCTGATTCAGAATGATCCGGAGGTATCTCCTTATATGAAGCTGGTGATGGTGGAAAATTATAACGTCAGCGCAGCTGAGAAACTGATCCCGGCCTGCAATATTTCCGAGCAGATTTCTCTTGCATCCAAGGAAGCCAGTGGCACCGGAAATATGAAGTTTATGCTCAATGGTGCAGTTACGCTTGGTACTATGGATGGCGCAAATGTGGAGATCAGCGATCTGGTTGGAAAAGAGAATATTTATATCTTTGGTGAGTCCAGTGATGAAGTAATTCGGCACTATGAAAAGATGGATTATCATTCCCGTGCAATCTATGAGAGTGATGCAGATATTAAAAAATATGTGGACTTTATTGTCAGCGAGCCGATGCTGAAGTATGGCAGGGAAGAACATCTGAGAAATGTCTACAATGAGCTTTTGAATAAAGACTGGTTTATGACACTGCTGGATCTGAAGGATTATATCAGAGTGAAGGATCAGGCGTTTGAAGATTACGAAGACCGCACTGCGTGGGCAAAGAAGATGCTTGTGAATATCGCACAGGCAGGCTTCTTCTCTTCAGACAGAACCATTGAACAGTATAATAAAGACATCTGGCATTTAAACTAAAATAACATGGGGTATCGTTTTGTTCGATACCCCATAAATCTTAGTGTCCTTTCATTTTAAAAGCAGCCTTACCATTTCGTTTTACATCATATAATGCCATATCTGCGCTTCTGCATAAGGAGATAAAGTCCTCTCCCTGCTTCGGGAATGCAGCACCTCCTGCACTGGCTGACAGTTCGATGGCTTCACCGGAAGGAAGGTGCATATGAGCAACCTGTCCCTGAAAATACTGCATATATTGCTGTGCAGATTCAGAAGAGGTATTCTTCAGATATACAACAAATTCATCGCCTCCGTACCGGCCCAGTATGGAGCCATCCGGAAAGATCTTTTTCATGGTCTGGGCAAAGTGAGTCAGACAGAGATCCCCCACATTGTGGCCGTACCGGTCATTGTAGTTTTTAAAATTATCTACATCAATAAAGATAAAGATGCCAGGTTTCTGACTACGCAGCTCATCTTCCAGAGTCCGCTGGAAGGCTCTGCGGTTCATAAGACCGGTTAGTGGATCGGTTGTCGATAATCCTATGTAACGTTTTTTCTCTTTTTTCTCCAGAAATACGATGGTTAGCATATACAGAATGGTAAAGCCAACCAGTATACTTCCATAGATGCCGCCCCAGACGGAAAAGTGCTGAGTGATATTAGACACATTTCTGTTGGTCAGTTCAACGATGACATACCAGCCTGGCATACTGGTGATACTGCGGTAGGATATGGTAGATGCTTCACCGCGGATCTCGGCAGAGAACCGTCCGTCTGGTTCCCCTGCCTGCATATCTTTGACCCACTCATGATAGGAATAGTCATCTGTGTAACGGAAATATTTCTGTTGAAGCAGAAGGTTATTCCAGTTGCCTGCCATATCGTAGCCTGTGCTGATGCAGGTAATAAAGTTTTCGGAATCTGCTTTTAACAGATAGACACTGATCTTATCACGAAGTAAATCGTACACGCCTAATTGTCTCAAATCTTCGATGCGTATGGACATAAAAAGTGTCTGTATCTTATTTGAATGACTGACAGGTACAAAGATAGTAAGAACCATGTTACCTGTCTTGCTGGAACGATAAGGATCAGAAAAAAATGATTCTTTAGCCTTCATAGCGGTCTGGTCCAGTTTTTTCTCCCGTATATCAGAGATGGTGCAGGTATCACTCAGAATCTTCTGATTTTTCAGAATCAGTCCTACGTTGCAGAAAAGAGTCTGATCGAGATTATCACGTAAATGCTGAAGAATCTCAGCTGTTTTTTGATCTTCCATGGATTGAATCATGGCAACATCTTCCTGGGCATAGTTCTGAAGATATTCCATGGATGTGTTCATTTTTTCTGCGTATAGACCGGTGATCAGCTCCAGATGCTGAGTATTAAAATCGTGGGCAATCTGGCTGAGGCGGAAGTAAGCAGATATAATAATGCCAAGACAGACAGTTAAATACAGCAGGAACAGGATTTTGCTGATTTTGCGGTTTTTTCTTTGTTCCTTCATGAGACAGAATTCTCCATAAGATAGTTTTCGTCAATTAAAATAATGCCCGTGTCAAAATACTTCTGACCAGATTCTTTTCCATCTATCAGATCGTTCAGAGAAAGAATTCCCTGATATCCCATCTCATCCTGCTTTTGCATCAGAGAAGCACCGTAAAAGTCCGGATTCTGAATAAACTGCCGGGTTTCATCTGCCAGATCAAAACCAACCATAACGACATCCGTTCGTTCCTGTTCTGTGAGTACATTCACGATACCTGTAGTAGAAGTATTGCTGCAGCCGAAGATGCCCTTCAGGTCCTCATGCTTTTTCAACAGTCTGGATGCATCGGACTGTGCTTTTGAGACGTTCCCGCCATTAAGGTAAATATCTTCAGCGATATTCCATTGCTGAGGAGCATAATTTGACCAGTAATCCAGAAAACCAGATATGCGGTTTACCATGGTCTGAGAGGTATCTGAGGACGGCATAATACCGACTTCCAGATGATCAGTGGCAGAGTTGCCGGCGTCCTGCAGCAGAGAGAGCATCTCCTGAGCCGCCGTTTCACCGGCACTCATATTATTTGTCATATAACAGCGGCTGTAATCATCACTGTTTATGGAAGAGTCGATCAGAACCAGAGGGATCTGCTGCTCTTTGATAGCATGGCAGCTGTCTACAAGGGAAAAAGAGTTGGCAGGAGCAAGCAGGATCCCATCAGCGTCCTGTTTTACAGCCTGCTCTATCAGGGAGATCTGTCCGTCAATATCTGTTTCATTATCAATTCCACCAAGATAAATGGCAGCATCGATCTCTTCAGCTGCATCAGAGATTCCGGCAATTACTTTTTTCCAATAATCGCCATGGTAGTTTTTTAAAATAACATAGATCTTTTTCGCACTTTCCGGATTGGAAAAGCAGGTATAGTCAACAATGGCAGATTTTTCCGTCGATGTTTCCGGGTCGGATCCGGAAGAACCGGAACAGCCGGTCAGCAGAGCAGAAGCGGCTCCGGCAGCCATCAGCAGGCAGAACTGTTTTTTATTCAAAAGTGTCTTAGCATTCATAATTCAGAAGCCTCGTATAATTAATCTAACTTTCCAGGGTATGTTGTGCCTGGAACAGTAAATGATTCAGGCTTCGCAATGAACTGTACTTTTATTATATATTATAAGTGTAAGAGAATGGTATGTCTATACTAAAAACACTTCCAAAAACAGCTGTTATAAAAAATTGTTTTTTAGAGGCAGACATATTAAAATAAGAGACAGAAATGGCCGGTATGTCTGAAAAGAAAACGAGAAGGAGGATGTCGATATGGAATTACGTCAGTTAAAATGTTTTCTTGCATGTGCCAGAAATCACTCTCTGACACTGGCAGCAGAGGAACTGTATACGACACAGCCTCATGTCAGTATGGTGATCAAATCCCTGGAGCAGGAGCTTGGAACGCCACTTTTTATCCGTAAATCAAAAGGGGTGGAGCTAACGGAGGCGGGAAAACGGATCTATTCTTATGCGGTAAATGCGGTGCGTAACGCAGAGGCTATTTCTGCATTAAGCAGTCAGAATGAGATTCCTTTTCTGCGTATTGTATCTAATTCCAGCAGTCATATGGCATTGCTCCTGACCCATTATTATCTTCAGCAAAAGGAAAAGCTGAAGATAGAATATCGAGAATGTGGAATTGAAGAGATGATGGAACGGGTATCGGAAGGAATGGATGATCTGGGATTTTTATTCGTACCGGACAACCGAAGGTCGGTACTGCGTCATATGCTGGAACGTAGGTTTCTGGAATTTGTGCCACTTCTGACTACGGATCTGGTGCTTTATGTGCGAAAGGAACATCCTCTTTATGGGCGAAAAAGTGTCAGACCGGAAGAGTTGTCAGATTTGGAATTTATTCAGTTGGATGATGATTTTTTCTCGGTGGAAGCAATGTTGGAGGAGGTGCTGCCCTCAGGGAAACGGTACCACGATCTTCCAAAAGTGGTGACTACCAACAGCAGCAGCCTGATGATTCGTATGTTGGAAAATACCGATCTTTGTAATGTGGGAAGCTACTGGCTTAGTGAGATGTATCGGCAGAATGATTTTGGACGGATCAGGATCGAAGGGCTGGAACAGAAAATCCGGTTTGGTTATCTGAAATACCAGGGGCGTCCGTTGATTCCAGGCTTAGTGGATTTTTTAAGTTTCCTGGAAGGAGCACTGGAAAAGGATCATGAAATGATATAATGATTTTTTATATCATAGATATAAAAATGTGAAAATATCCATAAATCTTCTGATATGTTATGCTTTAAATAACAAAGCGTGATGGAAAGCAAACATAAGGGAGGAGTTATGGGTATTTTTAAATGTAAAAATGCAGAAGTTCATATGGAACAGGGACCGATTGGGAGAACTTTACTGATGTTTGCGGCGCCGATTCTGTTATCCCAGATTCTTCAACAGATGTACAGCATTGCAGACTGTATGATAGTAGGACATTTTGGAGGCGGAAATGGACTGGCGGCAGCAGGAGAGGCTGCGCTGATTCTTTCTGTGATCATTAATTTTTTTGTTGGATTTTCAACCGGAGTCAGTGCGGTGACGGCCGCTGCATTTGGAGGATTTCAGTATCAAAAGCTGAGCCGGATTCTTCATGCAGTAGTGTTGATGAGTCTGATCTCCGGAGCTGTTATGACAGTGGCCGGCATTGGATGTTCTAGAATTTTTTTGCAGTGGATTCATTGTCCGGAAGAAGTATTTTCCCCGGCACAGTATTATCTGCGAATTTGTATGATGGGCATTATTCCGCAGTTTATTTACAATATGGGAAATGCGATTCTGCGTTCCCTGGGGAATACCAGAGAACCCTTGTATTTCCTCACATTTTCATCTGGATTGAATCTGGTGTTGGATGTGTTATTTGTGATAGGTCTGGGAATGGGACTTCCGGGAGCAGGAGTCGCAACGGTGATTTCCCAGTGGGTGCTGGCTATGCTTATGATATGGAAAATGATCAGACTGGATGACCGGTATAATCTGCAGATAACCAGACTGTTTGGCGGCCTGGAAGAACTGTCGGAGATCATAAATACCGGATTGCCATCCGGAATGCAGGCAGTCTTTATGAGTATTTCCTCACTTCTGATTCAAGATAGTATTAATTCTTTTGGTGCAGATGCGGCAGCAGGGATGGTTGTGTTTGCAAGAGTGGAAGGATTCCTGTATTATCCTGCCTTTTCTTATGGAATGGCATTGACGGGATTTATCGGACAGAATTATGGAGCAGGAAAAATGGATCGTGTGCAGGAAGGCATGAAAAAAAGTATTCTTACCCTGAGTGTCTTCACAGTAGCAGCAGGAGGAATTCTTATGCTGGCAGCGCCGGTAATTCTGAAGTTGTTTACATCAGATCCGGAAATACTCAGAAACGGACAGCAGGCCATTTTGTGTATCTTTCCGTTTTATTTTTTATATGCAATCAATCAGGTATATATAGGAGGATTAAAAGGCATGGGGCACACAGGATTTCCTATGCTGTGTTCTCTTCTTTGTTACTGTATTTTTCGGGTGGTATGGTGTCGGATCCTCCTTTTGCTGTTCTGGGATATTCGAGTGATTTATTTCAGCTATGATGTAAGCTGGATTATTATGATTGCATTACTGGTTTCTCAATATCAGAAAAATGTAATTCTATATGGGTTTGGATTACATTCTGTGTTAAGATGAAAGAAAAGTGCAGGGAAGGTTGCTGCGCATGGCGTAAATGACAAAAATACAGCATGGGACAGGGCATGCTGGAGCATGAACGGGCCTATCTGAAGTGGCTGGAAGGGGTATGGATGCGTTACCCGGATCTGATTATTGAGAATTGTTCCAGTGGAGGGCTGCGGATGGATTATGCTATGTTGTCCAGATATAGTATTCAGTCTACCAGTGATCAGGATGATTATCGACTGTATGCGACGATTGCAGCAAATGCACCGACAGCGGTAACGCCGGAGCAGGCAGCAGTCTGGGCTTATCCGATGAATCATGAAGAGGAGATCAGCCAGCGGGAACTGAAGGAAGAAACGGTCTTTAATATGGTCAATGCCATGTTGCTTCGTATTCACCAGAGCGGACATCTGGCCAAACTGGATGAGATGCGTTTCGGACTGGTGAAAGAGGGCATTGGAGTATATAAGTGTATTCGCCGGGATATTGCAGAAGGTCTGCCATTCTGGCCACTGGGATTGTCTTCTTTTACAGATGAATGGTCAGCGTTGGGACTGAAATGTGGCGAAAAACGATATCTGGCAATCTGGAGAAGATGTGGACAGAAAGAAACAATGGATCTGCCGATTCCAGAACTGAAAGGTGTGGATGTTACGGTCGATCGAATTTATCCATCTTATGCACAGGAAGCATTTGTATGGAACCGCAATCTGGGAAGTCTTACGGTACAGCTGCCGGAAGAATATACAGCAAGATTGTTTGGACTCAGAATATGAGAAAAATAAAAAAGTTGTTGACAATATCCATATAGATCTGTATAATTAGTTCTTGGTTGCGACAGTGACCAAGAAACGTGCAGGAGTGGCGGAATTGGCAGACGCGCAGGCTTCAGGTGCCTGTGGTCGTTAAGACCGTGTGGGTTCAAGTCCCATCTCCTGCACTATTTTTTTAGAAATATAAAATGTGGCTGGAAAGCAGATGTCTGCCTCCAGCCATTTTTCATGCTTTTTTTCTTCTGGTAATCCAGAAAAAGGTTGCTGTAAAAATGATTCCTTTTATCATAGTCGTAGAGGATAAGGCCCACCAGATACCATCCAGACCCAGAGAAGTATTCCCAAGGACGATAGCCAGAGGGATTCTCATACTGGTGAAGAGAATACTGATGATACTGCACAGATGTGTCTTTCCAAGACCAGAGATAGCACCAATGGTGGTGATCTCTACACACAAAAATGCTTCACTTAATCCGATAATAATCAGATAGCTCACAGCAATAGCTATGGCTTTTGGTTCGTGGAAGAAGATTCTGGCAATGGTATTCGGAGCGAATACAAAGATGGCTGTCACCAGCAGACCCCAGACACCGACGGTCAGGAGAGAAGCCCGGTATCCTTTTTTTACCCGGTCCATTTTACCGGCACCGTAATTCTGTGCGGTAAATGCATTTAATGCCGCTGCAAAACCATCTGCTGTATGCCAGGATATGGACTCGATCTGTCCTCCCACCCGTTGTGTTGCAATGGCTTCGGCGCCAAATCCGGAAACCATGCGGGTCAATATCATAGAAATAAAGCAGTAGGTCATATCCTGAATCCCAGATGGTATTCCAATTTGACAAATGCCTTTCAGATAGGATCCAGGAATAGCGGCTGTCAGCCGGATCCCTTTTAGTACATTTTCTTTTTTCTGACGCATAACACCCAGAACCATGATACCCATAACAATAAACTGTGCCGTAACGGTGGCAATTGCGGCACCGATGACACCAAGTTTTGGAAAAGGTCCCGGTCCAAGAATCAGTATTGGATCCAGGATCATGTTGGTGGCCAGACCGATCAGGTTTGCCCAGAATGGTGTCTGTGAATCTCCCTGTGCGGTATACAGTCCGGTCAGTGTCACTGTCAGAAAGGAAAATACAATCAGTCCACAGGCAATTCTGGTGTAAGAGACAGCTGCGGAATACGCTTCCGGGTCAGTCAGATTGAAAAATCCCACCATCTGGTGCACGAATATGAGGGAAATCAGTGCGAAGATCAGCCCATGTAGAAAGCCAGCTGAATGGCAACCTGAGCGTATCCATGAGCTTTTTCTCGGTCACCACGGCCAATGCACTGGGCGACCTGTACCTGTCCGCCCATTCTGGCAATGGATGACAGACCCTGAGAGAGCCAGGTGAACATTCCACCTACGCCTACCCCGGCAACGGCTTTTGATCCAAGCTGTCCAATCCATGCCATGTCAGTAATGTTATAAAGTGTTCCAATAAAATACGATGCCATAATCGGAATCGCCAGTTTCGTCAGGGTCTTTAAAATAGGCCCTTTTGTTAAATTCCCGTCCATCTTTTATCCTCAAATCATTATTTTTCTGTAAATATGCGTAATAAGTATCATAGCATTTTTTATGTTTAAAAACAATGGCTCTGAAAATGGTTCCTGTCTGTGTTCGTATCCATGATCTGTGAGATGGGGGTGCGAGATTTCCTTTTCATGGTTGGATTGGAGCGGGCTATCCGGCACTTAACCCCGGAATTAATTCATTTCAATTTTTCCGCGGTCTGATTGAACTAGAATATTCGGTAGTTGACCCTGGAATTAACTCGTTTTAGTGTTTCCGCGGCTAGATTGGAGTTGGCTCGCCGGAATCTAACCCCGGAATTAATTTATTTTTGTTTTTTCGTGGTCGGATTATTATGAGATAGCCAGTATGTGCCCTAAAATGCAACTTTTTTCTTTGGTATCAAGATCTTTTAAGTTATGCTATACTGAAATTATTCGTAACTGTTCAGTACCTTCACAGTTACGAGTCAAAATCCATCGAAAATCGCCTTCGGCGATGGGATTTTGACTTGCATGTCTCGGGATTTTGGCATTTTCATGCCAAAACACCTCGCGGAACAGTGGGTTCTGAATAGTTACAATTATTCTAAATAAGAATAGAATTCAGGAGGAATTATGATAAAACCGATTATGAAGGATGTGCTTTTCTTAGGGCAGAAATCGGGACCAGCCACAAAAGCAGACCTGCAGGTGGGAATCGATTTACAGGATACGCTGGCAGCCCACAGAGAAGAGTGTGTGGGTATGGCAGCGAATATGATTGGCATAAAAAAACGTGTGATTATTGTGAACATGGGAATGATCGATATCGTCATGTTTAACCCTGTGATACGCAAAAAGAGTGGAGCATATGAGACAGAAGAGGGATGCCTGTCGCTGACAGGGGTGCGGAAAACGACACGATATGAGAAGATTGAAGTGGAATATCTGGATCAGAACTGGAAGAAACAGAAGATGGCGTTAAGTGGCTGGCCGGCGCAGATCTGCCAGCATGAGGTGGATCATTGTGATGGAGTGATAATATGAATTAATTGGAAATATGGAAAAGATAGGAAGACTATTGATTATGCATTATATATGCATAATAGAAAAATATGCATATATAATGCATAATGTAGCCGGAGGTTAAATAACTATGAACTATTATGCAATTGTACAGCATGTGCTGTTTTATGTAAAATAGTTTTACTGCAGGACATGATTTTAGTGAGTGAGGATGAAGAATAACATGGCGAAAATCAGAGTAATAAAAAAGAAAGATGTTGATTCACTGGAATATGAAGTGGGCGGTATTTATGAAGTAACCGGAACCTGGTATGGCGGAGTCCACATTGCGGGGAAATCCGGAGTGCCGGTGTCGCTGGATAAAGATGAATACATGGAACTGGATACAGAGCCGGAAGAGCCAGAAGTAAGAGAAGAAGTGTCTGAGCGGGATATCCTGGTTGGAGATATTGTACAGCATTTTAAACGGGAATGGGTATCCGCAGATACATCGGAGTATCTGTATAAAGTGCTGGCGTTTGCGCAGCTACGGAAAATGGAGAGAAACTGGTAATTTATCAGGCATTGTATGCACCATTTAAAGTATGTGCCAGACCGTATGCCATGTTTATGAGCAAAGTGGATCGTGAAAAATATCCAGACGTAAAGCAGGAATACCGGTTTGAGAAAGTGAGCGTATAGAGAGTGGGAAAAGGAACAGAAGAGAAGAAAGAGAAAGAATGGGATAACTTGCTGCACATTCGTACGACAGGAAGGGATGATTCTCATTCTGATCAATATCGATACCCTTATGAACCAACGCCATATTCGGTGTTGGAGCGTCTGGCCAATTCTGGATATATTGGGAAAAAGAATACGATGATTGATTATGGATGTGGAAAAGGCCGGGTGGATTTTTTCCTTGCATATCAGACCAGATGTCATGCAATAGGGATCGAATACGATCAGCAGATTTTTGAAAAAGCAGTTCTGAATAAAGAGAAAGGGGTTTTGGCAGAAAAAGTCTCTTTTGTGCAGGCAGATGCAGTGGAATATAAGGTGCCGGAGCAGGTGGACCGCTTTTTCTTTTTTAATCCGTTTTCTTTGGATTTGCTGAAAAAAGTATTGGCGCGGATTCTGGAATCTTATTATGCACAGATGCGGAACATACAGTTGTTTTTCTATTATCCATCGGACGAATATATAGCGTATCTGATGACGGTGGATGAGCTGATGTTTGCAGATGAAATAGACTGCAGAGACCTGTTCCCGGGGGATAATCCAAGGGAACGGATTGTGGTATTTGAGTTTGAATAGATGCGAACAGAGTTAGAAAGGATGTGAAACAATGGGACGTTTTGTAAATCCAGACAACAGTGGTTTTAGACGGCATTAAATAATTTTAGTGAATTCACGATGCTTGATGCAAGAATTTTGGCACAGTATATAGGCTTTACAGAAGATGAAGTAAAAGAGCTATGTGTGAAGAAAAACCAAAACTATGACGAAGTAAAAAGATGGTATGATGGATATCTGTTAGAAGGTTATCAGGTTTATAATCCTAAATCTGTAATAGAAGTCATGAAATGGAAAAAATTTCAGAGCTACTGGTCACAGACTGGTTCCTATGATGTAGTAGTTCCTCTGATTAATATGAACTTTGACGGATTGCGTAATGATATTATAACGATGCTATCCGGGCAGGCAGTGGAAGTAGATGTTTCTTCTTTCCAGAATGATACGGTGCATTTTGAAAATAAAGATGATGTTCTTACTTATATGATTCATCTTGGATATTTGGGGTATGATCAGACTTATCAGACTGCGTTTATCCCAAATGAAGAACTCAGACAGGAAATGGTCAGGGCAACCAGAAGAAGAAAATGGGATGAAATGATCAGTTTTCAGAAGGAGTCAGAAGCACTTCTGAATGCGACTCTGGAGATGGACACAGATGCAGTGGCAGCAGGTATCAGCTATAATAAGAAAACGAAAGAATATCAGTGCAAAATAGAATCAAATCACGATTAGACGAATCTGGATTTTGAAAACTATAGTGAATTATGTTACCGAAGGAGAAGACATACCATGAGCAGTTATATTACGACCTACACCAGAAAACATTTGGATCCGGTGCACCCGGATCCGGAAGGAATCATTATAGAGGATATTGCACATGCGTTATCCCTGTTGTGCCGTGGAAACGGGCATGTGACGACGTTCTGGTCTGTGGGGCAGCATTGTATCTGTTGTGCAAAAGAGGCAGCAGGGCGGGGACTTTCCAATCGAATCGTACTGGCCTGTCTCCTGCACGATGCCAGTGAATGTTATATGTCTGATGTACCACGCCCTTTTAAGCAGACCATGCAGGAATACATCCGGCAGGAAGAATATCTGCTGAGTGTGATCTACACCAAATTCCTCGGTACGGATCTGACAGTAGAAGAACAGCGGCAGGTAAAAGAGATCGATGATGATCTGTTATGGTACGATCTGGTTAACCTGCTGGATATGACACCGGATAGAGAGAAACCGGAAATGCATATAAAAGTGGAATGTAAAGTACAGCCATTTGAAGAGGTGGAACAGGAGTATCTGGATATTTTTGAAAAGTACAGCCGGGACGTTGGTTAAAAATAACCACTTGTTATTCAAGCCTTGATTTATTATTCTTATCAGTAATGAACAAACGGTTGCGTAAATTGGGGTGTTGTTATTCAGGAAAAGGACGTATTGGGCAGGCTATAAGGGAAAGAGTATTAGAGTTTATTGAGAAGCATGACTACCGTCCGAATGTGATGGCAAAGGGGCTGGCACAGGAAGTAGCTGCACATCCAGGCGTGATTCTGTGGCACAGTTCCAATGAATATGGCGGAGAATGCTACTGTCCGCTGTGCAGGATGCATTTCGCAAATGGCTGAAGGAAAAATATCAGACTATCGAGAACCTGAATGACCGTTGGTGTACCACCTTCTGGAGTCATACTTATAATAACTTTGACCAGATTGAGGCTCCGTCTAAGATCGGTGAGACACGGCTTCATGCCCTGAATCTGGACTGGAGAAGATTTGTGACGCACCAGACTGCTGAAAGAAAAGCGTCTGGACGATTTACAGAGAGCAACAGAAGATAAGATATACTGTGAGCAGTTGTTAAAAGAATATGGAATAGAATAAAGGGGAACCAGCCAGATATGCGTAAATAATATTTGGCTGGTTCTTTGGTATAATTTACTGCGTTATCTTGCGAAAGCACAGATCTTCATGGTATGATAGGGAAAGATTGTCGAAAAAGCAAAAGATTGGAGAAAACGATGAGTAACGAGAATAAGAAATGCAAGGTACATTATATTGGAACTTTTAATGATGGAACAAAGTTTGATTCTTCCTATGACCGTGGCGAGCCATTGGAGTTTGTCTGTGGTGCAGGCATGATGATCAAAGGGTTTGACGAAGCAGTTAAGGATATGGAAGCAGGTCAGATCGTGGATGTACATCTGATGCCGGAAGAAGCCTATGGCATGCCAAATCCGGAGAATGTATTTACGCTGGAGATCAGTCAGCTTCCGGGATCAGAAGGACTCTCTGTAGGAGAAAGAGTGTATTTATCCAATGCAGCAGGACAGCCATTCCCGGTCAGCGTAGCAGCAAAAGATGAGACAACCATTACCTTTGATGCAAATCATGAGATGGCAGGAAAGGAACTGAATTTCAAGATCGAACTTGTGGAAGTTGGGGAGTAAGAACATGAAGTACCTGATTATTGGTGCAGGGGGAACCGGTGGTGTGGTGGGTTATTACATGACAAAAGCCGGAAAGGATGTGACACTGATTGCCAGAGGAGCACATCTGAAGCAGATGCAGACAAAAGGATTGATTTTAGAAAAAATGTGCGATCAGTCCACCGAGACGATCACGGTAAAAGCGTCAGATATGGGGCATTATACAGAACAGCCGGATGTGATTCTGGTTTGTGTAAAGGGATATTCTCTGGCAGATACGATTCCATTTATTCAGAAGGTGGCAAAGAAGGATACCGTGGTGATCCCGATTTTGAACATCTATGGAACCGGTGCAAAAATGCAGAAGGAACTGTCAGAACTTCTAGTGACAGATGGCTGTATCTATGTATCTGCCAATATCAAAGAGCCAGGAGTATTGCTCCAGCATGGCAAGATTCTGAAAGTGGTCTTTGGAGTGCGGGAAAAAGAGGAATATCGTCCGGTATTAAAGGAGATTGAGAAAGATCTCTGCGATAGCAGCATTTATGGAGTTCTTTCTGAAAATATTCGTCGTGATGCGCTGGAGAAGTTTTCTTATGTATCACCGATTGGGGCAGCAGGACTGTATTATCATGCAACAGCCGGAGACTTCCAAAAAGAAGGCGAACAGCGTGAGACATTCAAGGCAATGATTCGTGAGATCGCAGCACTGGCAGATGCTATGGGAGTGCCATTTGAAAAAGATATGGTGGATGTGAATCTGTGCATTCTGGAGAATCTGGCACCGGAAGCCACTACATCCATGCAGAGGGACGTCTATGCTGGAAAGAGTTCTGAGATCGACGGTCTGGTATATGAAGTAGTCCGGATGGGACAGGAATATGGAGTAGCGGTTCCTGTTTATGAAAAAGTAGCAGAAAAGCTGGGAGGCATAAAGTAAATGTCATTAGAGAAAGCAAAAGCATATCTGGCAGAAAAAGGTTATGCAGATCATGTGATCGAACTGGAAGATTCCAGTGCAACTGTCCAGCTGGCGGCACAGGCGCTGGGCGTAGAACCAGGCATGATTGCTAAGACCATGTCATTTCTGATTGGAGAGGAAGCCATACTGATTCTCACAGAAGGCACGGCAAGAGTAGATAACCGGAAATATAAAGATACCTTTCATATGAAAGCAAAAATGATTCCATTTGAGGAAGTGGAAAACTGGATCGGACATGCACCTGGAGGTGTCTGCCCGTTTGGAATCAAAGAAGGTGTCAAGGTGTATCTGGATGAAAGTCTGAAGCAGTTCGATACGGTGTATCCGGCGGCAGGGAATGATCACAGCGCAGTGAAACTGACCATAGCAGAACTGGAAGAAGTGGCAGAAGCAGTTGGCTGGGTGGATGTGTGTAAAGAACCGGCATAGTAATAGAAGATAATTTTTTCAGGGGAAAAAACATGGAATATCAATGGCCATATGAGAATGAATACGGGCAGACTGAGACTGTGGAAGCAGATGTTCTGGTGCTGGGCGGTGGCCTGGCGGGATGTTTTGTAGCCATCTCTGCGGCTGAATATGTCTTATCTGTGGAATAACCGATATACTAGCATGCAAAACATCTGTACGGCAATTGGCAATGCATTTTCGTCAAAGTCAAAATCTGGATTATGTCCAGGTGCAGCTGTATGAGTCAGTGTATAGAAAAACAGACTTTTTCCACCGTGTGCCTGTACCGCTTCTGAGAGATAGGAGAAGTCTTCACTAAAAGAAGCAGTTGGATCTGGAGTACGCATAGTAAGCTTCAGAGAAGCAGCAGTATCCAGCAAAAGTTGTATCATATCAGAGTCATTCATGACAGATGGAGCGGATCCAACGGTCTCGATCTGGCAGGTGCAGGAGTGCATGGCAGCAGCAGCCTGAAGAATTTGTGTGGCATATGCTCCATGTAATGGTTGACTTCTGTACTGCAGCCCCGTACTTCCAGTTCCAGCTCTGCATGGTCGCAAATGACATTTCGGCCGGAACCGGCATGGGCGGTTCCTACATTGATCTGGGATGGACCGTCCGAATGTCTTGGAATCGCATGGAGATTTAGAATGGCAGAGGCCATGGCCAGCATGGCATTGTGGCCTTTTTCCGGGAGAGCCGCATGAGAAGAAAGACCGGAAAAAGTAACATTTAATTTGGTAGTAGCCAGAGTAGGACCAACCGATACACCGATCTGCTCACCGGGCGTACTGTATGGAAAAATGTGACTTCCAATCAGATAATCCACATCGTTCAGATGTCCGTGTTCTGCAACAGAGCGGGCACCGCGAACCCCTTCTTCTGCAGGCTGGAAAATCAGTCTGACAGTTCCAGAGAACATCTCTTTCCTTTCAGACAGAATCCGTGCAACGGTCAGACCAACAGCGGTATGTCCATCATGTCCGCAGGCATGCATAAATCCCAAATTTTGAGAAGAAAAACCTTCTTTGTATGGAAGGTGATCAGCACTTTCGTCTTCCTTAATAGGTAGGGCATCAATATCGAAACGCAAGGCGATCACAGGACCGGCACCAAGATGCAGCGTTCCGATGACTCCGGTGAAGCCGCCACGGGCTGGCGCAGCATATTCTGGTATGGCACCCTGAGACAGGGCACGCTGGTAGTGAGATTCCAGCATCTCTTCAGATGGAAGACCCATGCGGGCATCGGCGGCGCACACATCCGGACCGGTCAGCACCTGATAACCAAGATCCGTCAGATATTTTGCAATGATGGAAGTGGTGCGCACTTCGCACCAGCGGTTCCGGGAAATGATGAAAGTCCCTGCGCAGCCGGATCAGATCCGGAGTCAGGGATGAGATATCAGTATTTAACATTTCAAGAAAATCAGATTCAGAAAACATAATGAGTAGTATCCTTTCGGTTTCGTGAACAGTTACGAACATATTATAACATAGCTGTCCAAATCTGGAAGAAAGGACAGGAAAGAATCTAAAATATTTTCGAAAAGTGTCTTGAAAAGGATATCCCAGATTGTTATAATATGTGATGTATTGCAAAATGGGGGAGGTTTCGGATTTTATTACGAAACAAAACAAGTTTGGCAGGAGGAAAATAATGAAAAAGGGGAAATTGTGGACCGCATTGCTGCTTACGGCAGTCATGTGTGTGAACCCTGTCTGGACACAGCTTCCAGACAATGCCTCTTATGATAAAGTGAGTGCAGAAGAGGGAGATTCGGATACCGAAGGAGATACTGGAAGTGAAGAAGCCATTGATCCTACGGTACAGACAAATGATATCCCTGGGTGGCCGCAGGGGGACGCAGTAGAATGCGATGCGGCGATTTGCTTTGATGCCAATACGGGAACGGTTCTGTATGGCAAGAACATTGACAAACAGGAATATCCGGCCAGTATCACCAAGATCATGACGGTGTTGCTTGCGCTGGAAAACGGGAATCTGGATGATACGGTTACTTTTTCAGAAAATGCGGTGTACAGTATTGAATACGGAAGTGCACATCTGGGACTGACAGAGGGAGAAGAACTGACACTGGAGCAGTGCCTGTACGGTATCATGCTGGCATCGGCCAATGAGATCTCCAATGCGGTGGCAGAGCATATTGGTGGAAGTGTAGAGAATTTTGCTAATATGATGAATGAAAAAGCAGCGCAGCTGGGATGTGTCAATACACATTTCGTGAATCCAAACGGACTGCATGATGAGAATCATTATACTTGTGCCTATGATATGGCATTGATCACCCAGGAGGCCATGAAGTACGATAAGTTCCGGGAGATCATCCATACACAGGAGTACAGTTATCCAGAGACGAATCTGGTGAAGGAAAAAAGGTATTTTGCCAATCATCACGGTATGCTGATGGATGAAAGCAGAGCCTATGATGGATTTATCGGAGGCAAGACCGGATATACGGATGAAGCATGGAATACCCTGGTATCTACAGCAGAACGAAATGGCATGCTCCTGATTAGTGTGGTATTGCATGCACCGGGGCAGGAAAGCGAATACGGAGACACGAAGACTGTGCTGGATTACGGATTTGACAACTTTCAGGAAGTACAGGTCAATAATCTGGACCAGAGTATAACGAATACAGAGATTATCGGAATTGATGATCCAACGGAACTGGAGAAAATCAAACAGGCTGATTTGTCACAGCCTCCATTTACGGTAGGAGAAACGGCAACGCTTACCATACCGAACGGAGTGGAATTGTCGGCACTTACCAGAAAGATGGATTTTACGACTGGAAAGCTGACATATTATTATGGGGATCAGGCTCTGGGAAGTGCTTCTTTTACCTATACAGGGGAATGGGAGGAAGAGACAGAGGCACCAACCGAGACGGAAACAGAAACCGAGACAGAAACGGAAGCAGGTGGACTGACCAGAATGATTCAAAATGGAGCATTTGCGAATAATAAAGTACTGACTGCAATTGCAGGAGGGTATGATAAGGTAGATCTTTTCATTAAGACACATACCGTATTTGCTGTTATAATAGGGGCGATCCTGTTGATTATTTTTATACCGCTTTTACTGGTATCGATCAGCAGAAATAAGAAATACAAAAAAATGATCGAGCTGCGTACACAGGAGATGGCGCTGCGCAGGCAACTGGAAGCAGAGATTGAAGAAAAATCTGCCGCACAGGTGGAAGCGGAACTCCGGGCACATGAACTGGAAATTCAGCTGGAAGAAGAGCGGAAGAAAAACCGCGAAAAAGAAGCTGAGCAGACAGAACAAAAGCCGGAGACAGAAGAACAGACATCAGGGGAAGCTTAAATACGAAATCGTAAAAAGGAGCAGGCAGCCGTAAGGGGAAAAAAGCATACGGCTGTGGAAATAAGGGAGGAATAATTAATATGAACTGGGTATCACCAATTAAGGATGACGAAACACTGGAACGCTTCAAACAGGCACTTCGCAAGGTAGATGATAAATACTATATTTTGTTCGAGATCGGTGTGGGAACCGGACTTCAGCTTCAGGAGATCCTGAAATTCAAAAATAAGGATATTCGTGGAAAGGATGAGATCGAAGCCTGCATTGGAACCAAGAATATTAAACGAACATTCAAGATTAATAAAGATCTGAAAAAAATTATTTTAGACTACACAGACGGCAAGGATCCGGAAGCATATCTGATCGTTGGACATGCAAGCTCTACATCTTCCTTATCCAGAGAACAGGCGTATCGTGTATTTAAGAATGTGGGAAAAGAACTGGGACTGAATTCAATCGGTGCACAGACCATGAGAAAAACATTTGCATGGAGATATTATAAGAGTACCAATGATATCTATTATCTGCAGAATCTGTTAAATCATGCTTCACCTTCTATTACTTACCGTTACATTGGAGAAAAGCCAAATGTAGAGGTAGTATTAAAGAAGATGACTCCGGAAGAAAATGAAAGAAGCCGTTATCTCCTCTATAAAGACGGAAACGGAAAGAAACGAATGGATAACATTATCGAATTGTTCCAGCACCTGAAATCAGAACTGGATAATCCGACAAACAATGATGCATTTTACGGTAAGGTTGACTGCCTTCTGGAAGAAGTAGAAGAACTGATTAAGAATTATAATAAGACCAACTAAGAAAAACGGCACCATGAATGGGATCATTCATGGTGCCGTTTTAAACGTCTTCGTTCCTGGAGAATCAGTTTACGTTCCAGCAGATCTCCAGCCCGGTCTACATCAATTTGTTTGATGGTTTTTACACAGAAAAAGCCATCTGAATTCTCACACTTTTTCAGTCGGATTTTCCCTTTCAGATAGCCGTGTTCTTCACAATAGGCCAGACAGCTGAAGTTTTTACCGCCGCTGGCAAACCAGCGGATCTTTTTTTTCGCATTTTTGCCACAGAGATAACATTTGGTGGAAGTGACTTTTCGGTCCTTCATCAGGTCTTTTTTAGAAGAAAACTCTTTTGAGACAAACTTGGAATATCCATCGAAAATGATATAAATTTCCTCACGTCTGTTTTTCGGACTGCGAAAATAATCGATAGAATAAAAATGATGAAGCTGTTTGTCAGGAAGAAGTTTCATGACTTCTGCAGTGTAGAATGCATCGGAGAGAGCAGCATGAAAGGTCTGAGATTTTGAAATCTGAAGTTCGTCCACAGCCGTCTCCAGTGATTTGCGGCTCTTCCCGTCATCAAAACAGATGCTGTATAACTTCTGAATGTCCAGATATTTTAATGGGAAAGGGAAAAAGTTCTCCACGTTATGATAGCGCATATTGCGCTGAAACTCCAGCAGATCCAGGGAACCCCAGATACAGTAGGTGGCATCTTCTGTACACCACTGACGGAATCGTTCACATACAGCCGGAAAAGGATCGGCCTTTTTTAATTTATCTGCGGAAAGGTGAATGATAGACTGGGTCATGGGATGCAGGCGTTTATAAACAGAAGGCTGAACCAGTTCGTGGAAACGACTGACTTCCTGCTTTTCACTGTTCAGTTTTACTGCACCGATCTCCAGAATCTCAAAAGGAAGCGCCGGATTCTCTTTTGCTTTTCCATCTGGACATTGATTCCATTCCAGATCAAATACAATATAATTCATAATAGTCTCCTGTTGATGTTACATGGTGTGTATGATGCCAGCGGATTGTTGCGTGCTATGCACTTTGGAACCCTGGCATCATCATGATACCAGAGGATTGTTTTTCCGTCAACTTGCATAGCAAAGGAGAGATTCTTTCGGCAAGTTGTTCATGGGTTTCAGAAAAAAAGATGAGGAAAGGCAGAAGTCACAAGAGAATCAAAAAAAGTTTGGGCAATAGTGTCATGGCGCGAAACAGGAAAAGCAGTTATACTGGTTTCATGTTAAGAAGAGCGCAGACGACGCATAAAATGGGAGGAAGATTAAAATGGCAAGTTTATCCTTAGAGCATATTTATAAAAGATACCCAAATGGTTTTGAAGCAGTAAAAGACTTTAACCTTGAGATTGAAGATAAAGAATTCATCATTTTCGTAGGTCCTTCAGGTTGTGGTAAATCTACGACACTTCGTATGATTGCAGGTCTGGAAGAGATTTCCGAAGGTACATTGAAGATTGGTGACAAAGTTATGAACGATGTAGAGCCAAAGGACAGAGATATCGCAATGGTATTCCAGAACTACGCTCTGTATCCACATATGACTGTATATGATAATATGGCATTTGGTCTGAAACTGAGAAAAGTTCCAAAGGATCAGATCGATAAAATGGTAAAAGAAGCTGCCAAGATTCTTGACCTGGACAAGCTGCTTGACCGTAAACCAAAGGCTCTTTCCGGTGGACAGAGACAGCGAGTTGCTATGGGACGTGCTATCGTACGTGATCCTAAGGTATTCCTGATGGATGAACCTCTGTCAAACCTGGATGCAAAACTTCGTGTTCAGATGCGTATTGAGATCTCCAAGCTGCATCAGAGACTGGGTGCTACGATCATCTACGTAACACATGACCAGACAGAAGCTATGACACTGGGTACCAGAATCGTTGTTATGAAAGACGGTGTTGTTCAGCAGGTAGATTCTCCACAGAATCTGTACAATAATCCAGGCAACCTGTTCGTAGCAGGATTCATCGGATCACCACAGATGAACTTCATGGATGCCGTAGTAGAAGCAGCTGGAAAGAATGTTACATTAAAAGTTGGTCAGCACAGCATTAAACTGCCAGAAGCAAAATCAAAAGCTCTTATCGATGGCGGTTATGTTGGAAAGACTGTTGTTATGGGTATTCGTCCTGAAGATGTACATGACAGTGCAGAATTTATCGCTGCATCACCAGATACTGTAGTAGAATCTACGATCAGAGTATACGAACTGCTGGGTGCAGAAGTATTCCTGTATTTCGATGTAGAGAACTTCCCTATGACAGCCCGTGTAAATCCTACCACAACAGCAAGAACAGGTGATACTGTGAAGTTTGCACTGGATGCAGAGAAGATCCATGTATTCGACAAAGAAACAGAACTTACTATCACAAACTAAAAATTAAGAATCAGATAAAAGGAGAGGCGATGAGTCTCTCCTTTTTTATGTATGGAAATTCATCCTTATATGTATCTTGCGAATTTGCAAAAAATGCATTATGATAATGGGTATACGTAAAAAATGTGATGATTCAGAAGAAATGGATATAAATTCTTCTGAGTAATTGAAAAAATGGAGGAAAAGGATGATTTCTGGACAGGTAATACAGAATGCTATTGACGAATTAAAAGCAATTACCCGAGTAGACTTATGTGTATTAGATACAGATGGGAATCAGGTTGCTACTACTTTTACAGATGAACAGCCGGATGTTTCCAGTATTGAATTATTTGTACAGTCACCGGCAGACAGTCAGGTGATGCAGGGATGTCATTTCTTTAAGATTATGGATAATCAGATACCAGAATATGTGCTGGTAGCGAGAGGGAATGGAGAAGACGGTTATATGATCGGAAAGATCGCTGTCAGTGAGCTGCACAATCTGATGGTAGCGTATCATGAAAAGCAGGATCGCAACAGCTTTATCCAGAATGTGTTGATGGATAATATGCTTCTTGTGGATATCTATAATCGTGCAAAGAAGCTTCACATAGATATTGAAGCCAAACGAGTGGTTTATCTGATTGAAACAAAGCAGGAGCAGGATAGCAGTGCGCTGGAACTGGTGAGAACCCTGTTTGCAGGAAGCAGCCGAGACTTTATCACAGCTGTAGATGAGAAAAATATCATTTTAGTGAAGGAATTAAAACCAGAAGAAGGATACGAGACCGTAGAACAGACGGCAAAGATGCTGCTGGATATGTTGAATAGTGAAGCTATGTCTAAGGTACGGATTGCTTATGGAACTATGATCTCTGAGATCCGCTTCCTGTCCAAGTCTTATAAAGAAGCAAAAATGGCACTGGATGTAGGAAAGATTTTCTACGAAGAGAAGAGTATCATTGCATATAATACACTGGGTATTGGCCGCCTGATTTATCAGCTGCCGATTCCACTGTGTGAGATGTTCATGAATGAAGTATTTGGAGGCGAACTGCCGGAATCTCTGGATGATGAGACATTGATGACTATCAACAAGTTCTTTGAAAACAGCCTGAATGTGTCTGAGACATCCAGACAGCTCTACATTCACAGAAATACGCTGGTTTATCGTCTGGAGAAGATTCAGAAGAGTACTGGTCTGGATGTGCGTGTCTTTGAAGATGCATTAACATTCCGGATTGCATTGATGGTTTCCAATTATATGAAATATATGGAACGAAATACGTTCTAATAAATTTTAAAGAGGAGATAGGATATGGTGAAATTATATGATGGTGGCGTCTATCTGGTGAATGGAACCGAGATTGTAGAAGACAATCGAGACGCACAGGAAGTATTAACCAGTAAAACAGGATATGCAGTATCCAGAGAAGAAGCTGCAAAGAATACAATTGCGTACCGCATTTTACAGGCACACAATACTTCTGGCAGCATGGAGAAGCTGCAGATTAAGTTCGATAAACTGACTTCTCATGACATTACATTTGTTGGTATTATTCAGACTGCAAGAGCATCTGGGCTGGAGAAGTTTCCGGTGCCTTATGTACTGACCAACTGTCATAACAGCCTTTGTGCAGTTGGTGGAACCATCAATGAAGATGACCATATGTTTGGACTGACCTGTGCCAAGAAGTATGGTGGAGTCTATGTACCTCCTCATCAGGCAGTCATTCATCAGTTTGCCAGAGAGATGTTGGCTGGCGGTGGAAAGATGATTCTGGGATCTGACTCCCATACCCGTTATGGTGCGTTGGGTACGATGGCCATGGGAGAAGGCGGACCGGAGCTGGTAAAACAGCTGCTGAACAAGACATATGATATTAATATGCCGAAAGTAGTCGGTGTGTACCTGACAGGAAAGCCGGAAAAAGGTGTAGGGCCTCAGGACGTGGCACTGGCTATTATCGGAGCGGTATTCGGAAATGGCTATGTGAATAACAAAGTAATGGAATTCGTAGGACCGGGTGTGGAAAACTTAAGTGCAGATTTCCGTATCGGTATTGATGTTATGACGACAGAGACTACCTGTCTGTCCTCCATCTGGAAGACAGATGATCAGATTAAGGAATTCTATGAAATTCACGGAAGAAGCGGAGACTATGAGGAACTGAATCCGGGAGCTGTGGCTTACTATGATGGTATGGTATATGTGGATCTGTCTCAGGTAAAACCGATGATCGCCATGCCGTTCCATCCAAGTAATACGTATACGATTGAGGAATTAAATGCGAATCTGGATGATATTCTTCTGGATGTGGAAAAGCGTGCGAAGGTGAGCCTTGGCGGAGCTGTTGATTTTACCCTGAGAGATAAAGTGCGCGATGGAAGAATGTATGTAGATCAGGGAATTATCGCCGGATGCGCCGGTGGTGGTTTTGAAAATATCTGTGCAGCAGCAGATATCCTGAAGGATGCTTATATTGGAGCAGATGAGTTTACTTTGAGCATTTATCCGGCAAGTACACCGATCTATATGGAACTGGCAAAGAATGGACGTCTGGCAGATCTGATTAAGACCGGAGCCATTGTAAAGACTGCATTCTGTGGACCATGTTTTGGTGCCGGAGATACTCCTGCCAATAATGCATTTTCCATTCGTCACTCTACCAGAAACTTCCCGAACCGTGAAGGCAGCAAGCTGCAGAGTGGACAGATCGCTTCCGTAGCACTGATGGATGCCCGTTCTATTGCAGCCACTGCAGCGAATAAGGGATATCTGACGGCGGCAACGGATGTGGATGTACACTTTACCAATCCGAAGTATTTCTTTGACAGTAGTATTTATGCACATCGTGTCTTTGACAGTAAGGGTGTGGCAGATCCGTCTGTAGAGATCAAGTTTGGCCCGAATATTAAAGACTGGCCAGAAATGCCGGCATTGACAAAGCATCTGATGCTGAAGGTGGTTTCTGAGATTCATGATCCGGTTACTACAACCGATGAGCTGATTCCATCTGGTGAGACATCATCTTATCGATCCAATCCGCTGGGACTGGCAGAGTTCACCTTATCCAGAAAGGATCCGGCATACGTTGGACTGGCCAAAGAAGTACAGAAAGCAGAAAAAGCGAGAGAGGCAAATGAATGTATGGGAGATGCACTTCCAGAGCTTCGTCCGATTATGCATAAAGTAAAAGAAGTATATCCAGATGCATGTAAGGAAACAGTGGGTGTGGGAAGTACCATCTTTGCAGTAAAACCAGGTGATGGATCCGCCCGTGAACAGGCAGCATCCTGCCAGAAAGTATTAGGCGGCTGGGCAAATATTGCCAATAGCTATGCAACGAAGAGATATCGTTCCAATCTGATCAACTGGGGTATGCTTCCATTTCTGATCGAAGAAGGAGATCTGCCATTTGCCAAGGGAGATTACATCTTCGTACCAGAGATCCGAAAAGCAATTGAGGAAAAAGCAACCGAGATCAAAGCCTACGTGGTAAGCGAAAAAGAGATGAAAGAATTTACTCTGAAGATGGGCGAACTGACCGAGGATGAAAGAACCATCATCCTGAAAGGATGCCTGATAAATTATTACAGAGGATAAATAAAGCGGGCATTGTTGAAAAACAACCGTTCCCTAAGGCAGTGATTTCATGTAATCATGGAATTGTTGCCTTTTTTATGCGTGTTATCTATGGTTATGAACGCAGATCATATTTGTTTTGCTGCTCGTCTTTCGAATGCTGTTATCCGCTTCGCTTTAACTCGCTTCGCTCAAACAGATCGCTTACGGGCGGGCATTTTCTCAAGGCTCGCTGACGCAAAACTGCAAAAAATCTGCTTATCATAAACCATAGATTTACACGCATATAAAATTGGGTGTATTCCATGATTTACATGAAATACATCTGCCTTATTTGCCATGCCCAATGCCGTGGTTTGATTTTGACGATACTTCCAGTTTAGTAAAAATATCGTGAGAGATTCGGTGGGGATGGAATTGTGTGGTGCCATATTCTTTACTGGCTTATTTGTCAGTCAGATGCTGATATGCCTCTGTTTTTTCGCCTAATAATAGATATTGTGAATATAGTTTGTCGTATAGACAGATATTTTTCTCCTGTGGAGTATATACAGTCGGTTTTTGGTTTATCATATGTGCTTGTGCATCCTGTAAATTGTCATATTCTCCCACTGCAACAGCAGCATACATTGCTGCCCCAAGTGCGCAAGTTTGCTTTTCTTCCACAACACTGATTTTATGTTTTAATACATCAGCCATAGTTTGCATAATATACTCGGATTTATGCGGAATACCACCAGTTGCAATCACATCATCAATCACTAAACCATTATTTATAAAAGAATCAAATATTTTTTTTGTTCCAAAAATAGTAGATAGTACCAGTGCCTGATATAAATCATAAACATCAGTTCCCAGAGTCAATCCGTAAATTGTACCTTTAATATTTTCGTTGATATTCGGGTATCTTCTTCCATTAAACCAATCTAAAATTACAAGATTTTCATTTGGTTTTCGTTTTTTTATCTTTTCATTTAATTGGTGAAGAAGGCTGTACTGATATTTTTTTACAAAATCTTCTTCCACTTTAGCGGCATCGTTAGATTCTTTAAAAAAATCTCTTAGTGGTTGCGCCAGAAAATTTTTAAACCATGCATAAATATCTCCGAAAGCAGCCTGGCTGGCTTCAATGCCTATATATCCAGGTAAAATAGAATTTTCTGCCTGACCACAAATATTTTTTAAATTTTTTCCTTTCATGTGTATACTATCCTGCACTAGCATATCTACGGAGGATGTTCCAATTACTTTAACCAATACATTTTTTTGTATGCCAGCTCCAACTGCACCTGCATGTGCATCTAACGAACTTCCTGCTACAATTGTGTTTTTACTGATGCCTAAACATTCGGCCCAAACCGGTAAAATTTTCCCTACAGCCGTTACGGACAATTCAGGAGCTTTTCCAAAACGTTTTCCAACTTCTTTTAAATATGGATCAATTTTTTCTAATGCATTTAAATCAGGCAAACCACCAAATTCACTATTCCACAACATCTTATGTCCTGCCGAACAGCTATTATGATACATTTCTTCTGGCTTGCATTTGCCTGTCATGATTGCTGGCATCCAGTCAGCATGTTCTATCCAGGTATATGCATGCTCACGAATTTTTTCATCTGTATGTATTCCATGGAGTACTTTACTCCAATACCATTCTGAAGAATAAATGCCTTGAAATCGTGTATAATCTTTACCCTCAAAATCACTTAATACCAGATTTATTTTTTCAGCTTCCTTTTGTGCTGTATGATCTTTCCACAAATAAAACATAGCATTAGGGTTATCCTTAAATTCCGGTAATAAAGCTAATGGTACTCCAGCTTTATTAACAGGACATGGTGTTGATCCTGTAGTATCAAATCCAATGCCAACAATTGCATTACAAATTTCTTTTCCAGCTTCTGTGGTAGCTATTTTCATGCATTTCTTAAAGGCATCTAAATAGTCTTGCGGATGTTGGCGAAATTGACTGATTGTTTTATCACAATATAAACCATCCTTCCATCTTGGATACTCCACTGTTGCTGATCCTTCTACATTTCCGTTTTTCGTATCAACAATTATGCTTCTTACTGAATCAGAACCGAAATCTACGCCAACTACATATTTTCTGTTTTCCATTTTTTCATCACTCCTTATTGATAACTAAATTTCTGGATATTTGTCAGTTCATCTAATGATATTATGTTCGTAAAAAAGTTTTCTTTGATATTTAAATACTGGAATTAAAAGCCTGAGTATAATGTAATGCTCCACCTACGGCAGAAGATTCTAATTTCAATGTACAGGATTTTATAAAATCAGTATTATCAGAGGCAAAAGTAAGGCGCTCGGCAACAAGAGATTTTAATTGATCAAGATACTTTCCCATATATCCGCCAATATATCCACCGAGAACGATATCGTAATCAAAACACACATGAATATTATTTATCATGATAGAAAGATTCTGGAGATAATTTTCAAATATTTTAACATATTCAGGATTTCCATTTTCCAATTCATTAAAAAATAGAGAAAGGTTGTCATTAGAGTATTGCGTCAGAAAACCGGCACAAAGATAAGGATCTGCGCAACCATAGCGCCCGCAGTGACAACGCATTCCATGTGGAAATAGAGTCATATGTCCGAATTCAGCACTACGACAAGTATTTCCTGTCTGTACTTTTCCATCTATTAAAATACAACCACCTACTGTGTTGCTCAAGAAGAGATATAACATATTTGAGGTATAACCAGAAAAATGTGCTTCTGCAAAGCCGCTGGCTTTAGCGTCATTTAACAGAATAAATGGAATGTCCAGATAATCATGAAAAATATCATAAAAATCAGGAGCCATATGAATGCTGGCAGCTTCTCCGATTTTAGTACCGTTTTCATAGACAATGCCGGGAACCGTAATTCCAACACCGAGCACTTTATCACGATTGATGTTAGCTTCATCAATAAAAGCATAAATTTCATCTGCCAATTTCTTATAAAACACTGTACTGATAGCAGTTTGCATTCTTTTGCGAACTGAATGAATAATATTTCCCTTTAAATCTAGAATTACGAGAGCAATATGATTACGTGTGATATCGAGACCAACAGCAACTCGTGCATCGGAAATGAGAGATATCGCCCTGGCACGCCGGCCAACAGTAGAAACAAAAGAACCATTGTTTGATATGAGTCCCATTTCAAGAAGTTCATTTAAATTTTGAGTAACAGTTGGAAGACTCATGGAGAGTTCATTGGCGATATCCTGTTTAGAAATCTTATCACAGGAAGAAATTAGTTGGAATACTCGACTCCGGTTAATTTTTTTTATGTTGATTGTGTCAGTCTTGGACATAGGAAAACTCCTTTTATAAAAATATTTTATTCAATACATATTCTGATATTATTATATTAAATGCATAAAGGAAAAA
>QUMM01000025.1 GCA_003435055.1 Lachnospiraceae bacterium OF09-6 | reverse complement strand
ATACTTGCATTCCCATGTTGTATGACTTAAACTGTTCTTATCCATTTTGGATACCTCCTTGATTATATTTTGTGAGTTTTGCGGACCCACTTTTATATTATCACAGGAGGTTTTTTACTTGAAGCTAAAGCTACTCCCTCCACCTGCCGAGCAGGTGGTTTATTTTTCTGCCATACAATTTATAATATTCGAATGGGAGTTTACAGCTCCCATTCGAATATTTTTTTATTTCTATTTCATATTTTATTTCATCATATAGTCTTTGATCACATTGTGATCCCTCAGTACTTTTTCTACTACCGTTCCTTTTACCGCTTTCAGCAATGGTTTCTTCACCAGATTCAGTGGTCCCGGAAGTGGAATCTCCAATGGAGATACACCATCCATCAGCTTCACACTGGCATCCAGAAGTTCTCTCACATCATATACGCTGCCCCATACCTCCGGTACGCCACGATCTACGCCCAGCAGTCCGTAAACAGCTCCATTGCTGTACGTACAGAATATTCTGTGGTGAAGATAGTATCCCTCGGTGTCTCAGCGAACTGTCCAAGGAATGCAAAGTTCACGCAGCCATCCGGGATAACATCCGGTCTGTCTCCTTTTGCTCTTGGCATGAAGAATGCGGTGATGTATGGCATCATGGTCGGTACGCAGACTGCACTGTGATCTGCCAGTTCTTCGATCTGATCTGTCGGCACACCCAGATGATACAGCCATTCTTCTGTGATCTCTTTACCGGTACAGTCTTTCATCGGTTTCTTGACATAATCGCCTGGCACATCGGTAAACAGACTGTATACCCATACGCAGACTTTGTCTTTATCCTGATCCTTGAACTGTCCCTGACGGTTGATGGTCCAGCTCAGCAGCCATCTGGAATCCTGGCAGCTGACGATACCACCAGTTACTACCTTGCCACTCTTCGGATCACGTTTGCAGATGTTAGTGATATATGGAATGATCTTATCATCCAGTGTGGTAATCGTTGCAGATTCCCAGTTGGTCTTCTGGATATCGGAACAGAATTTTTCCGGATGTCCAAAAGACGGATCCTGCTTTGCAATGTTTTTCCACAGGCTCCAGCATCCGCTGGTACGCACTTCGGCATCCCCATTTGGTGCATGGTTCTGATCACCGTAAATGGTGCCTTCGGTGCAGCTTCCATTGGTGACAAATACCAGATCATCCTCTGTCAGCATGATTCTTTCTTCCTGACCTTTCACCTTGCACTCGATCTGGGTTGCCACTTTTCTGCCACCCTTAATATCAAACAATACATTCGTTACTTCCGTATTAAAACGGAATTCCACACCAGCCTCTTCCAGATATTTTTTCATCGGAAGAATCAGGGATTCATACTGGTTGTATTTTGTAAACTTCAGTGCACTGAAATCAGGCAGCCCACCAATATGGTGAATGAAACGCTGGATATACAGCTTCATCTCCAGGGCACTGTGCCAGTTTTCAAATGCAAACATAGTCCGCCAGTATAACCAGAATGTGGAGTTCAATACCTCTTCATCAAATACATCCTCAATCGTCTTGTCGTACAGATCTTCATCTTTAGTGAAAAACAGCTTCATGATCTCCATGCAGCCCTTCTGGCTTAAATTAAACTTGCCGTCAGTATGTGCATCCTGTCCCTGTTTTACCGTAGCACGGCACAGAGAATAGTTCGGATCATGCTTATTCAGCCAGTAATATTCATCCAGCACGGATGCACCCGGTTTTCCAGAGATGGAATACTGTGGAACAGATCCCACAGACATTCGAAATGATTCTCCATCTCACGTCCGCCTCTCATAATATACCCTCTGGTCGGATCAAAAATACCATCACAGGCACCACCTGCGATACCCATTGCTTCCAGAATGTGAATATGATCTCCCGGCATCTGTGCATCCCTTACCAGGAAGCAGGCTGCTGCCAGAGAAGCCAGGCCACTTCCCACCAGATAGGCATGTTTATCATCTACGCCTTCTGGTTTTTCCGGACGGGCAAATGCTTCATAATTTCCATTTGTATAATAAATACCTTTGCTGTTCTTCTCCTGTTTGCCACGTTCCGTATTGCGGTAATTTGGATCTGCGTGAACTTTTACGTTTTCTTTTTCCTTACGATTCTTCGATGCAAGAACGGCTGCACCTGCTGCCGCTGCTACTGCTACGCCTAATGCAGAATGTTTTTTCTTTGCCATAATATTGTCCACCTTTCCTGTGAATCGTATCTGTTCAGTCCCTGCACTGCTATATGCCAAAACACTTCGCGGGGCAGTGGGTTCTGAACAGTTACTTCATTTTTACTATTCCCGATTTATACACATATCTTACCTGCTATTTTCACTTTCTACAATGCACAAAACCGGAAGGATGTCCGATTTTCGAACACACTCCCGGTTTTGACTGACTTCTATACGGTAACACAGTAAAACTGACCGTGAAATCTCTCACTTCTTTTTACTCATTTTATTCTGTCAGGATCACGCACTGACCTCCACGCTCGGCAAAGATCTTTTCAAACTGATCCCTGCTGACAGTGATACGGCCGTAGATAGGATCTGCTACTGTTACCGTATCTTCATCATACCCGATCAGCACAGCTCCATGGTCATTGGTACTCCATTCCATGTAGGTGCCGTCTTCCCGGTACCAGCTGTCTGTCTCTGCACGATCTTCCATATTGATCGTGCACCAGATCACCACCGGCGTTCCCTGATCAATCAAATCATAAAGTTCTTCTGGCTGTGCATTTTTCATAGCCACAGCAGTCATATCACTTCCCACGTCCGTCAGATAGGCGTTGGCTGCCGTGACGATTGCTCCGGTTCCGCAGATATATCCCGTCTCTTCCGTTGGATCTCCCACAAAAAAGTTCTCCAGATCCGGTCCCATCAGACGGCCATCTTCACCGCGGTAAAACTCTGCCTGTATCTTTGGCATATAATCCAGTGCCATAGTCACCTTGTCCACATTGTATCCATAATAATTCAGCACCATGGTCATGGCCGTAATCTCACATCCGGTCGGCAGCTCCGGGTACTGCTCGATAATAACAAAATCCGTCAACTGGGTTGCGCTGTTGCTTTTCTTCACTTCTGCGGAAATCTGCGTGCTCTCCAGTCCCACAGCCACCGTTTCCGACTGTGTTTCAGATTCCATTTCTGTTACTTCATAAGAACCGGCTTTTTCTCCCTGCTGATCATCACTGTTATATATTACTTCTTTTTCTACATCTGATTCTGTGCTATCCTGTGTCATCGCTTCAGCCTTGCAAATCGAACGATATGCATTTCCTGCGCCAAATCCACCGATAAACACCACCACCGCTGAGATAACTGCTGTAATCTTCTTCATTCCCACTCCTCATATTGTTTCCGTTCAAACTGATACCCTGTTATGCTACCATGCCACCCTAAAAACAGCCTAAATCAAATCTGAAGATTTTGTGAAAGTTCCCTTTTTGCTTTATTCCCACTTTTATTCCATGTTATACTGTAGCCGACAAATTTTATTTGGCGGATATGCCACACCGACGAAATGCGCAGCATTTTGGAGGTTGGCTCTGAACAGATACGAAAAGGAGATTTTTATGCGACTGTTAATTGCAGAAGATGATAATGATATTCGCAGAGCTCTGGTGGCTTTGCTTCAGAAGAATAATTATACCGTAGATGAGACGGATAATGGCACGGATGCTTATGCCTTTGCGTCCAGAGGTCAGTACGATGGCATCATTCTGGATATTATGATGCCGGGAATATCAGATCATGGAAATGCTCATGCGTACCCCGACAGCCATCGTCACATCCGATACTCTGATGGAACAGGTATGGGGCTGGGACAGTGAAGTATCTGTCAATAATATCTGGGTCTACATCTCTAATCTGCGCAAAAAGCTGCAGCAGCTGAATACTTCCGTCTCCATCCGTGCTGTCCGCGGTGTGGGATACTGCATGGAAGAATCAAGATAGAGGGCAGGGAACTATGATTAAAAAATTACAGAGAAATTTTATCCGCATTGCAGCACTGGCGTTGTTGTCAGTTATCCTGATTGTGGCTGCTTCAATTAACGGTGTCTTTCTTTACCAATGCAATCAGCTCCTGGATAGCAAACTGGAGGACATGCTGATTCGTCATACTGGCAAGCAGGATGATACTAAGAATAAACCGAAACATGAGAATGCTCCTGCCGCAAAAAATCCTGGAAAAAAACGTACCACCTCACCTTTTGACATTTTCCCGCTGCTGCACCAGAATATGCAGAGTTCTTCTGCCTGCTGTGTCGTAATTCTAGACAGTGACTATACCATTCAGACTGTGCGTCAGAATATCGAGGATTCCTTTTCTGACGAAGATCTGGAAAACTATATTTCTGTCATCCGGCAAAGAGGAAAAGACCATGGATGGAATCAGTTTATAAAGTACCGTGTCATCACTAATAAAGACACCGATGGAAATGAACAGATCTGTATTGCGTTTATCAATGCATCACCGACTCTGTATTCCATTATGTCCCTGCTGGTGATTTCCATGATCATCGGACTGGCTACTTTCCTCATCATTTTACTGCTGATCATCATGGCTTCCCGACGGGCGATTCAGCCATTGATCGAAAGCTATCAGAAACAGCATCAGTTTATTACGGATGCGGGACATGAACTGAAGACCCCACTGACTGTCATCTCTGCCAACAGTGAACTTGCCCGGATGACCTATGGAGACAGTGAATGGTTTGACGGCATCGACCGACAGGTACAGCGTATGAACAAGCTGGTACGGGAACTGATTACACTGGCAAAAATGGATGAACAGCAGAAGATTGATTTTGAACCTTTTAGCCTCTCTGATGCACTGTATGATGTGATGCTGCCTTTCGACCAGGTACTGACCCGCCAGAAGAAACAGCTAACTTACGACATCACCGATGACATCACATTAAAGGGAAATGAATCCTCTATCCGGGAACTGATCTCGATTCTGATCGATAATGCTGCCAAGTATTGTGAAGAATCGGGTACAGTCCATGTGGAATTGCATACTGTAAACAGCAAGATTCGTCTGGCCATCACGAACGATTTCCCGGATGTGGAGAACTGCGATTTTTCTGCTATCTTCGACCGATTCTACCGGGCTGACAAATCTCGGAAGTCTGACGGTAGCTATGGACTGGGACTGTCCATTGCCAAAAATATCGTAGAAATACATCATGGCACCATCGCAGCCAGAGCTGCAGGTGCCACAAAGGTGATATTTGAAGTGGTTTTTAAAAATTAATATTCCTTACCCAGTAGAAAGTCTGCATGAGTCAGTCCTGTCAGACCTATTGTGTACGGTACATAAGATATGCCGAAGTGATGAATTGCGTTCACAATATAATCTTTATTTTTTTCGATATTCAGTCGGTGTAAGATGATAGTGCTTTTTGAATAATTTGCAAAAATAATCAACATTATTAAATCCGGTTTCATTTGAAACTGTAATAATTTTCTTTTCTGTTTTCCTGAGCAGTACTGCTGCCTCATTTAGTCGATAGTTTATCAAATAATTTATCGGCGTCGTATGTAAATATTTCCGAAAATAATTCAGGACTGTACTTTTGCTCAACATTGCATAATCTGCAATATTATCTAATGAAATATTACTACGATAATTTTGTTGAATATACTGCATCATCAATTGTAATCTTGCCTGCGAAGAAGCCGACGCGTATGAATAATTATCCTCATTTTTGATATTTACATGTTTGCATAAATTCAGCCATATTTCTTGCATCAGAGCCGATGTTGCCAGTTCACGAACATTCTTCTCATCTTGAACAGAAATAATTTTTTTTATAATTTCCAATATCTCTGCCTGCCAGACAATTTCTTTATAAAAAACTTGAAAAGTGAGTGAAGACGAAATAACCGGTTGGATATATTTTGAATAAATCAGACTGTCTTCAGGAGAAATGAAACAAGGCATGCATAAAAAATTGGGAATAATTGCCCCATCAGGAGAATGAAATCGATGCAAAATTTTCGAGTTAATGAACACTCCATTTCCTTCTGAAAGGACAAAATGTTTCTCTCCACTCCAAAAAGTTACAGTTCCAGATTCAACATATACAAACTCCAATTCTGTGTGCCAGTGCCATTCAATACAATTAAAATCAAATAATGCCAGATCATCATAGAAAAAATCAAATGGATATCTGTTTGTGCCGTGAGTAATCGATTCCATCAGATTTTCATCTGTCAGGATCTTGTTATAGGCTTGCTCTATTGTTTCCATTCTTGACTCCTTTGTATGTAATTTACGATATTATACAATAAAAAACAGATATAAAGCAATGAAAATACATTATTTATACTTTATAATTCAATAAAAGTTACAGTTCACCATCTATTACAGAAAGATTTTAGCTTATGTATAATGCAACAATAACAACTCAACCATATAAATCAGGAAAAAGTCTGACTATATATGTAGACAATAAAAACATGGTTAATGAATTGATGATAGCCTTGATGGATGCTGGATTTATTGTTAATTATGAACCATGTTATATATCTGAAAACTATGAAGGCTGCTTTTTGTATGATGACAAAAATGTAATAACGATCTGTTACAAATCCCAGGAAAGGACTTTTGAATCATCATGACAACGCCAAACTATCAAAAAACAAAAATTGCATGTTATCTTGGGTTTATCACTCAGGCTATTGCAGCTAATTTTGCACCCCTGTTATTTTTAAAATTTCATCATGATTATCAGATTTCGCTAGGAAATATTGCGTGGATATCTACCTGTTTCTTTTTTACCCAGCTTCTGATCGATCTGTTCTGTGCTAAATTTGTTGACAAAATCGGATACCGTGTCTGTGTTGTAGCTTCTGAAGTGTGTTCTGCTGCTGGATTAATCGGACTGGCATTTTTGCCGGAGATTCTCCCGAATCCTTTTGCCGGAATCCTGTGCAGCGTTATTTTATATGCAATGGGGAGCGGATTGATTGAAGTGCTTTGCAGTCCTATTATAGAAGCATGCCCATTTGATAACAAAGAAGCAACCATGAGCCTTCTTCATTCTTTTTATTGCTGGGGAGCTGTAGGAACCATATTGATCTCAACCATATTTTTCCTAATATTGGGAATCGAAAATTGGAAATGGCTTGCTGTATTATGGGCACTTATTCCAATTGTAAATATCTATAATTTTGCGACCTGTCCCATTGAATATCTGGTAGATGAAGAAAGCGGAATGAAAGTAACTGAACTATTTAGAAAACCTTTATTCTGGCTTGCCATTTGTCTGATGATCTGTTCCGGTGCATCAGAACTTGCAATGGCACAATGGGCTTCTGCCTATGCCGAAGCAGCACTTGAGTTATCAAAAACAATAGGTGATCTGGCTGGTCCATGCATGTTTGCTATCGCAATGGGTATAAGTCGTGTAATTTTCGGGAAATATGGAGAACAAATAGATTTAATGAAATTTATGGCAAGTTCCGGAATCTTATGTGTAATCTGCTACTTGCTTACTGCATTATCATTGAATCCAATACTTGGTTTGATTGGTTGTATTGTATGTGGGTTTTCTGTAGGAATTATGTGGCCTGGAACAATAAGCATCTCATCTAAAGAATTTCCTATGGGAGGAACAGCAATGTTTGCATTGCTTGCTATGGCTGGAGATTTGGGCGGTAGTATTGGACCAGGTATTGTAGGTCATATCACTCAGAGTGCTGGTAATAATATTCAGGTCGGAATGGGAATTGGTCTTATTTTTCCAGCTATTTTATTAATTATGTTATTCATTTTACATACAAAGAAAAAATATTAGGAGGACTATTTTTATTTTAAACGTATCTGCATTGCTATTGTCAATGCATCTGCCTCCCTGTATTCCATTTCCTCCCTTATCGTGATTTCACTGATTATCGGACTGATTACTTTTCTGGTTATCCTTTTTCTTATCATCATTGCTTCCAAGAAGGCAATCCGGCCTCTGGCTGAAAGTTACCAGAAACAGCATCAGTTCATTACCGATGCCGGGCACGAACTAAAAACTCCTCTGACTGTCATCTCTGCCAACAGTGAGCTGGCACGTATGACCTATGGAGACAGCGAATGGTTCGATGGAATTGACCGGCAGGTGCAGCGTATGAATAAGCTAGTTCGCGAACTGATCACACTGGCTAAAATGGATGAACAGCAAAAGATAGATTTTGAACCTTTTAATCTCAGTGATGCTTTATATGATGTGATGCTGCCATTTGAGCAGGTACTGACCCGCCAATCCAAAGTTCTGACTTATGATATTACAGATGAGATTATTTTGAAGGGAAATGAATCTTCCATCCGGGAACTGATCTCTATTCTGATAGATAACGCAGTAAAATACTGCCAGGAAAACGGTACCGTGCAGGTAGAACTGCATTCTGTCAATAACCGGATTCATTTGAAGGTGTTCAATGATTTCGCAGATGCAAAAAACTGTGATTTTTCTGCCATTTTTGACCGCTTTTACCGTGCGAATAAATCCAGAAAATCTGACGGCAGCTATGGACTTGGATTATCGATTGCCAAAAATATCGTAGAAGTGCATCATGCACCATAACGGCAAATGCCGCAGGTGCCACGAAAGTTGTGTTTGAAGTAGTATTTCGCAATTAATATATTGATTTTTCCGACTTTATTTTTCTATTGGGGATTCTCGTTTTTTGCTACTTCCATAAATGCAATTACATTTTCAGGAGGAATGTCAGCAGGCATAGCATGTGTTGGTGCCAGAATATAACCTCCGTCTTTTCCGAGAATATCCATAACTCGATGCATCTCTGCCTTTACCTCTTCTGGAGTCTTAAATGGCAGAATACATTGTGTGGATATTCCTCCAAAGAATGTGATTTTATTTCCAAATTTCTTTTTGAATTCTGTGATATCATATACCTCTGGCTGAAATGTATTGTAAATATCCAGTCCCAATTCCACCAAATCTGGAAATACCTCTCTACAATCACCGCAAGAATGCTGTGCAACATACATACCATATTTTTTTACATGGTCATACATTTTTTTCAATTGTGGTTTCAAAAATTCCTGCCAGATCGGAAGCCCCATTTGCAGACCTTTCTGTTGTCCCCAGTCATCCCCAAAGAAGATACAGTCAATTGGATATTCCGCTACAATGTCAACTACTTTGCAATTATATTCCACAATCTTGTCTAATACTTCTGTAATAAACTCTGGTTCTTCCAGAAAATCTACTAATGTCTGAAATGTTCCATGTAATGTCCATAATCTTTCATACAACGAAAATCCGATAATATACATAGTAAATTTATCTTTTTGTTGTACAAGCCGCTCACATTTTTCACGAATTAACTTCTCATCTGGCTCTGGGAAAACATAATCGCCTATTTCACAATCCGGAATTGGGTGGCCACTTGCTATTCCAAAGTCGCCTTCCTGTGCCCCTTTATCCCAGATGACGTGAAACATATCTTTAAATTTCCCATCTCCAAGATCTGTAAAAGATTCATTTCTTTCCTGCGCAAGATAGGACTCACTATGTTCAAAATACAATGGGTCTCCCGTATAGGCAATCATTTTTTCTAATTCGCCTTCTGTAAGATCAAGATAATACGGAATCACATCACTTTCTTCATGCCTTAAAGTCCGAAGTACAATCTCTCGTTTTGTCATAATTTATTACTCTCCTGTTTCTTCATACTTGTTTTATTCCGCATCAGATCCCATAACCTCTTCATAATTTTCAGGATCTACCATAATACCGCCTAATGGATATACTCCATACTCATTGTCTCCCTCATAAGTATCTTTGTATTCTCCGAATATCTCTTTTCCATCTGCTAAATATTCAATCGCTGCTGTCGCTTCTACTGTTCCACATTCTTCAGCGCTGAAATATGCATCTGCTTTTAAGCAAGAATTTGATTTTTTAAACTCATCTTTTGCAACATAAGCTCCTGCCCCTACTACACAGGCATTCTCATCCAGTGCTGCTGCTTCCATTGCTCTCGCCGCACCTGCTGCACCTTCATCATTTGGTGCTGTTACAATCCATTTCGTAATCTCCGGATGTGCTGTAATCGTTGCAGCCGCCACGTCATATCCTTCTTCTGTCGTTCCATCATAATTGGCATCAATAATTTTAGATTCATCGAAGTCTGGGCATCCCTCTAAGAAAGCATCTTTTGCACCCTCTGCACGAGGTACGCAGGAACTTACTTCATTCATCGTCATTCTCATATAACCGATGGAATCTGCATCGGTTGCCAGATCCATATTGTCATTCACATAATCTGCAAGCCATTCGCCCATGCCGCTTCCAACTACATAAGCATTCAGCTCAAGTGCTGGTGCAATGTGTTTTCCATCTACTATCAAACCGTCTGCATCTGCAAATACCGGTATTTCAGCTGTATTACATCTATCCACAATCGTCTGTGACAATTCCTGATCTGGTGTACATATGATAATAATATCAACATCCTGTGCAATCAGATTATCCAAGTTATTTAAGCATTTTTCCGGGTCCATTTCGCAATCAAGTGCAATCACATCTGATGCTCCCATAGACTCTGCAGTTGTTTCAAGAGCATCTAATGTTTTCTGGAACCATTCCTGAGAGAGATCTTTGCAGATATATCCAATTACCCAGCCATCATCCTGCGCACTTGCTGTTACTGTTCCAAGACCTGTCATCATTGCTACTGCCATCATTGCTGCTACTAACTTTTTCTTCATGTTTCAACCCTCCACTTTCATTTATATTATTATAACTTTATTAAGTTCTCATTTAATTTGCACATTCTTCCATGCGCTTTAAAGCCTCTTTCTGCCGCCTCTGATTTCTTACATAATCAAAAGTAAGTGCTACAATAAGCAGCAGGCCTTTTGCTACTTTTTGCCAGAAAGACTGCACATTTAATACAGATAAGCCATTTGCAAAACCTTGCATAATAAATAAGCCAATTACTGCTCCTGTCATATCTCCGATACCGCCACTCATAGCCACACCACCAAGTACACATCCTGTTACGGCATCAAATTCCAGTCCATCCGAGGCAGATGGCTGTCCACTGTTCATACGTGACGCAAGAATCATGCCTCCCATGGCGGCCATTAATGCTGACACTACAAACAGTATTGTCACAACCTTTTTAGATTGAATTCCCGCTAATCTTGCCGCATTATTGTTACCCCCGACCATATATATGCTTCTTCCAAAACGAGTTCTTGAAAGAATAATGCCAAATATTAATATTAAAATTAGGAATATGTATATTGGCAATGATATACCAAAAATTCTTGTTGCTCCAATTTTCAAAAATACAGCATTCGTTACCGCAATTGATTTGCCACCGCATATAATGTAGGCAAGTCCTCGGAATATGGACTGTGTTGCCAGTGTTGCTATGAAAAAACTAATATTTAACTGCGTAACCAAAAAGGCATTCACAAGTCCGATTACCATCCCAATTCCAAGTGTCAGCAAAATTGCCGGTATCATTGGACATCCTTTTTTTAATAATACAGCAATAAGTACCCCTGAAAATGCACTGATCGATCCAGAAGACATATCAATCTGTCCTGCTATCATCAAAAACGTTTCTCCTATTGCTACCAGGCCTACTACCGAACATGATATCAATATATTTAAAACATTTGCTTTTGACAGATAGGAACTTTTCAAAACTGTAAACACAATAATCATTACAACCAATGCAATAAATATTCCCAGATTGGGTGATTTTTGTATCCGCTCTAAAACGTTATTTCTCTTCTTCATCTTTCTTCCCTCGTTTCTTTCATTGCATAATGCAGGATTTCTGCTTCTGTTGTTTCTTTTGGTTTTATTCTCCGGTAATTTTTCCATTATGCATAACCAGAATTCGGTCACTTAATCCCAAGATTTCTGGCAACTCGCTTGAAATAACAATTACACCAATCTGTTTTTTAGCCAGATCGCAAGCCATTTGATAAATCTCTGCCTTTGCTCCAACATCAATTCCTTTTGTTGGTTCATCAAGTATTAGTACTTTAGGTTCTGCTGCCAGACATCTTGCCAATATTACTTTTTGCTGGTTTCCTCCAGACAATTCTCCTATTTTTTTATCTTCATCTGGTGTCTTTATTTCAAATTCTTCAATTCCCCGCTTTGCAGCTTTCCTTTCTTTATCTGGCTGAAGCCATTGTCCTCTGCTCACTTTTTCCATGGAAGAAACATTTATATTATCCATAATCGAACGGATTGCAAATATACCTTCATCTTTTCTGTCTTCCATCGCCATATCAATTCCTGCACGAATTGCCTGCTTGGGATGCCGAAAATGGACAGATCTGCCATCCAGAATAATTTCACCTTCACTCCAGCCATCTACACCAAAAATAGCTCTCATGGTTTCCGTTCTTCCAGCTCCTACCAATCCAGCAAACCCTAAAATTTCACCTCTGTGAAGCTGAAAACTAACATCATGTACCCATGGATTTTTCAAATGTTTTACTTCCATGACTACATCTCCGATCTGCGTATTTCTTGACAGATTATCAAAAATGTTCCCCAGATCACGTCCTACCATTAATTTCACCAATTCCTGCTCCGTAGTATCCTTTGTTCTCATTTGGGCTACAAACTTTCCATCTTTAATTACGACTACCTGATCTGTAATTCGAAAAATTTCTTTCATTCGATGCGATACATATAAAATGATTATCCCCTGCTCTTTTAGTTTTTTTATAATTTCAAATAAAGTATCAATTTCTGCATCAGATAAGCTTGCTGTTGGCTCATCAAAAGCTATCACTTTGGGTTTTCTTCGATATGCTTTCATCACTTCCACCATTTGCTGATGTGCTACTGATAATTCATTCATACGATCAGTAGCTTTAAAAGGAAGCTGAAATTCATCTATAATTTCCTGTGTTTTTGCATTCAATTCCTTAAAATTTATCATTTTAAATTTTCCAACAGGAATCTGTTCCATGAAAACATTTTCTGCGACACTCAAATATGGAATATATTGTCTTTCCTGATAGATAATACTGATTCCTGCTTCAATCGCCTCCAGCGGAGATTTAAAATGTTTTTCTTCGCCATTTAATAAATATTGTCCGCCATCTGCCTGGTAATCTCCATTTAATATCTTCAGAAGCGTACTCTTACCTGCTCCATTTTCTCCAAGCATCGCAATGATTTCTCCGCCATTTGCTTTAAAACTAATATTATCCAAAGCTTTTACCCCCGGAAAAATCTTTGATATATTTTTAAATTCCAAACTACTCACTCTCTCACCTCCGCCTTTCCTTTTTGCTGTTTTTGTATAATAAATTATAATTTTATATTTCATTTTTGTTAATAAACAACATTAACTTTTTATCACGAAGATTAACCTCTTTCGATATTGCTAATTTAGGTGCAGAATAGTACAATTATTTTAAATATTTAGACAGGTGTTGTTATGAGAATCAAAAATCGTTTAATTGTAAAACTTGTTTTTTACTATACCCTTTTAGTCATCCTTGCTTTTGGAAGCATTTTTGCTTTTGTTTCCATCAGCTATTCCAAACATATCTTGATGGAGAAAGAAAATGTATATGAGCAAAAGACAGATATTCTGGCTGAACAGCTTAATACTGCCATTCGGAAAATCTATACGATTCATTCTGAGGCTAATAAAAATATTCAGCATCTCAATGAAGAAGAGAATGATTCCATTCTGAATTCTCTTCGTGCTAAATATACCGGTATTCGGTCTGTATATCTATATGATGCTTCTGGCCGTTTATTGTCCTATGCCGCTGACTCCCTGGCTGCAATTCCTGAATTTACGGAATTAAACCAGTTTATTTCCAGCAAAGCATACCGACACTTTTCTCTGTTAAATGATGACCTGGTTTATTTTGGTTCTCTTTATGTGCACTCGAATACCGCTTATCAATATGATTACTATATTGCCATTGTAATCAATAAAAACCGTTTTTTTTATAATCTGGTAAATGATGCCCTATTTTCTTTTGATGGAATTTGTGTTACAGACGGTCGGGAAATAATTATGCAAAATGGACAGAATATATCTTTTTCTTACATCGAATCGATATCTAAGAATAGCAAAGTGAATCTAAATGGGAAAAAATTTATGCTTTTTAAGCAACGAAATCGTGTCTACTCTGAATGGTTCATGGTAAACCTTCTGGATTACAGTTCCCTGTCCAAAGATATTACCCAGCTTGCTTTCTTATTTGGAGTCATTGCCTGTTTGTGTATATTACTCATTATGATTATCAGTTTTTTTATCTCCAGACAAATCACACACCCGCTTTTCCAGGTAAATCAGGCAATGCGTGAAGTAGAGCAAGGATTATTTCCTCCCCCTCTCCATTCATCCACAAGTGATGAAACTCATGAATTGATCACTGGTTTTAACCATATGGTTAGCAGTCTGAAAAAATTGAATGAGGATATTGCCAAAGAACAGGAAGAAATTCGCCAATACGAGGTGCGCCAGGTTAAAATACAACTGGATCTTTTACAAAGCCAAATTAACCCACATTTTATTCATAATACATTGAATACGTTAAAGTACATGGCGCTTTCAGAGAACAATATTGAGCTTGCTAATACAATTACCAGCTTTAATGCTCTTCTTAGGGCTTCCATTAGTTCCAATACTGAATATTGCACCACCGAAGAAGAATGTTATTATGTACAGCAATACATGAATATTCAGAAAAAACGTTATTCTTCCCACAATATAGAATGTGTCATTCATGTAGATGATACGGCAGCTCAGGCCCTTCTTCCGAGATTGATTTTACAGCCTTTAGTTGAAAACTCCCTGATGCATGGTATACTTCCACTTGCAGGCCGGGATGGAATTATTCGTATTTTGTGCTTTGTTCAAAATCAATTTTTAAACGTTTATATTTCAGATAATGGTGTTGGAATTTCAGAAGAAAATATTGCGAAACTAAATCGAGGTGAGCTTCGTGTTACAAATGGATACAATCATATTGGAATCAACAATGTGAAAGATCGTTTAAATATTATGTATAAAACAGACTGCAAATTTATTATAAGCAGTGACGTTGATTCCGGTACAACCATTTATTTTTGTGTACCATATAAGGAGGTTTCTGATGTTTAAGGTATTAATCATTGATGATGAAGATCCCGCAAGGAATATGCTTGATCTGCTAATTAATTGGGAAAAAAATGATATTTCAAAGGTATACAAAGCAGAAAATGGACATCAGGGATTTGAGCTTTACTGCAAATATCATCCTGAAATTATTATCACCGACATTCAAATGCCTGTCATGGACGGACTGACTTGCATAAAAAAAATTCAGCAATTAGAAGAACACCCCTATTTTATTATATTAAGCTGCCATGAATCTTTTTCTTATGCACAAGAAGCAATTCGTCTTGGTGTAAAAGATTATCTGATTAAAGATATGCTCACTCAAAAGCAATTAACCCAGTGTATCTCCCTAGCCAAACAATCTCTTACTTCCAACAAACCTGAAAAACAGCATTTATTTCATACTAATGAAATATTTGAACGGGATTCTGATACCGTTCTCCAATCATTGTATCCGGTTTATCTGAACAAAGTAGAAAATCAGATCTCTCGTTTACAGCAATGTATGATGACACAAGAATATTCTGAAGCCTCTGATATTGTGCGCAAATTATATAAAAACCCTTTTGATGGACTGATCAAGTATCATTTTCTGAATTACATCAATGAATTTGTCCATCATCAGATCTGTTTGAAATGCGAGACTCTCCATATTTCTCCAGCAGAAATTTTGGATACTTTTGTGAAATCATCTGACGATTTGCTTCTCTCTTCTGAAAATGCAGACGAAAGTTTAGAGATCATTTGCAATTGGTTCTCTAAACTAAGTAACTATGAATCAGATTCGCAAGACTACAGTTTTCGTGTTAAAAATATTATTTCATATTTACAGGAAAACTATTATCAGGATATCAGTCTTCAGGATATCGCCACACAATTTCATGTACATAAAGTTTATCTTGCCCGTTCTTTTAAAACAGAGACAGGAAAGACCTTGAATGAATATATTCATTATCTGAGAATTGAGAAGGCTAAATTACTTTTAAAAATTACTTCTGATAAAATTAATGATATTGGCTTCACAGTCGGGTATAATAGTCCTCAAAGTTTTTTTAGCATGTTCAAGACTTACACTGGTCAAACACCAAGTGAATACCGAAATCATAACTATTCATGACATTCCCATAAAAAACAAAAAGTTTTGCCACAACATTGGCCGAAACTTTTTGTTTTTATTTTGATATTAAAAGTCGCTTCTCTTATATCAAGGATTCCATAATTTTACCTACTTGATCTGCAATCTGCGACATTCCCAACTTATTTGGATGATCATTTTGCTTTTCTATGTTGTTTAATTCAACAAGTGAAACTCCCAAATCCTGACAAACTTTCTTTTGTATTTTGCATATGTCTGAAGTAATCTCATCATTCACAACCACTATAATTCTGCTTTTTTCAAAATATTTTTTCATATATTCTACAATGTAGCAAAATGCCGGTGCAAATGAAAACAGCTGCTCTTTTGTCTTAAATCCATAACATATCTCTCCGATTGGGCTATTCGCCCAAAAATCATTTGTTCCGCCAAAAATAATAATACAATCAGGTACTTTCGATGATTTGATCAGTTTTGAAAATTCATCATGCATCCGAGTAATGAATGACGTTTTTTCTCCATCCATTTCTGGATATCCTGTGTAGCAAACAGCACTTCCACTATAACTACAATTTATCACCAATTCATAATCCAATTTATGGCAAAGCTGATACCACCATGTTTCCTCTACTTTAGATATATCATTTGCAAGAACATTCTCATGCCCATACCAGTATTCATAAGATTGCGGAATGTATCCCTCATAAGTACTATACGAATCTCCTAAAATAGCCATTGTTTTCATACTCATTCTCCCTGCCTGACTGTAAATTCTTGTATCTTTATATTATATACCTGTCTATCCCATTATTCATTATTTCAAACTGACATGTTATTTATAAAAATTGCTTTTATGAACTCCAAACATCCTTTTCTACTTGCACATAATGCACTCCTGTGCCTCATGCCTTTCTTCATTATCCTCACTGACCAGTTTGTTATAATCCGGTCTGGAGAAACGATGATAAGTAATGCCGAAGTCGTCCTGCTCCATACAGTATACATATGGGTCCACATCTTCTGACGTGTAATAGAAGACCAGACCAAGTCCATCTTTTTCATGGTCTTCTTCCACGCAGATACCCTGATGTTCCATTGCATAATCTTCAAATACTTTCCGCACCGGTTCCATATCATTCTCTCGTTTATTCAAGACTTCCAGAAGACGCTTTAACAGTTCTGAATCCTGCACTTTTTCAGAAATATATCTGCATCCTTCTGCCGGAACATTCAGGCAATAGCGCTCTCCCACATTGGAGATCTCGATCTTGCCAAGGCGTTCACTGACAATCTCTGCAAAGATAGCAAGCGCTTTCTTCAGCTCTTTCTCGTCTGTCTCTTCCGGCAGCTCCAGCATGCCGATTAATGATACATCTGGATAATACAGCCGCATATTTTCTTCCTTGTATCCGATTTTCATCTGCCATTCTTTAATGGTATCAATGATGTGTCGTTCTAAATGTTCTGTATGCATAAATCTCTCCTACCTTTTCTCTCATTTGTTAGCAGTTTCTAACTTTTTTATCATAACCGCAATACTTCAAAAAAACAATAAGTTTTGCGGTTATAATCGCAAAACTTATTGTTTTTAAAATTCTATTCACACGTCAGCGCATCTTTACAGAAGGAGTTCATCTGTTTTTCTGTGGAGAACACAGCCATATACATCTGGTTTCCCATTGCCCCGGAAAGTGCATCCGGCATACGGCCTGCCATGCAGATCTGCTTCGCGTATTTTCCGCTTAACGCTGCATCATCCATCTTATACTCTCGTCCATCACGGCGTCCTACAAATACACAGAATGCGTCTATTCCTACCGGCATAGTCGTTTCATCAAAAGCAATCATGTCTGCCCAGATCTTATAGACATCGGTGCTGTGTGCAAAATTGATCATATCCGGTGTGAAACCACCGCTCGGGCGCATATTAACCTCCAATGCCACCAGGTCTCCGGCTTTTCCCAGACCTTCCTGATCTTTTTGCAGACGGAAAAATTCGAAATGTACAAAACGGCTCTTTACGCCAAATGCCCTGACCGTTGCCCTCCCTGCCCTTCTGGTATCAGCCGGAAGTTTCTTCAGAATGTAAAACATACACGATTTCTGTTCATTCACAATATCCATGATAGATACCGGAGATATATTACCCGTTTCAAACATTGGTTTCCCGTGAGAATCGATAATCGCATCGTAAGAATTTACTTCTCCAAAAATGAATTCTTCCATAATATAAACGGTGTCCGGCCATTTTTCTTCAAAAAATGCTTTCATTTCTTCATCCGATGTAATCTTGAATGTATGAGAAGCACCTACCCCATTATCTGGCTTGGCAACAACCGGATAGCCGACTTCTTTTGCAAAAGCAAGACTGTTTTCCAGGGTATCAACCATATGGAAACGTGCTGTTGGAATTCCTGCCTTCTTGTAACATTCTTTCATTTTTGATTTAAACTTAATCCTTGGAATATCACCCTCCTGAAATCCACTGGTAATATGGAACTCTGTACGCAGCTTCGCATCGCGCTCCAGCCAGTATTCATTATTGGATTCCAGCCAGTCGATTCTTCCATATTTAAAAATGAGAAATGCGACTGCACGATATACTTCATCATAATTTTCTAAAGTGCTGACCTTATAGTATTCATTCAGATTCTCCCGAACATTTGCATCCAGTTCATCATAAGGCTGATCCCCGATACCAAGGACATTCAGCCCATTCTTTTTCAGCTCGCGACAAAACATCCAATAATTTGTCGGGAAATTCGGTGAAATAAAAATAAAATTCTTCATAAAATATAATTCTCCTCATATTTGATTCACGACTTACTAGTCCATCACCCGTTCAGACACGTCGATTTTTGGCATCTGCTACGTCGCCTATAGACACCAGCTCCACGGGATAGATGCGCTTCCGATGTCGCTGATGTCGCTAGCCTCGCAGATGCTGCAAAAATCTTCCTACCGTCTTCACTGGATGATGGATTAGTAAGTCTGTTTTAAAATATTTCGTCAAAAATATAAACACCGTCCCATGATTTCAGATCATTTCAACAAATACGGTACAAAATACTCCACTTGTTTGTACCACCACGGCCAGTCATGTGCGCTGTCGTATCCCCAGTAATCTACCCAGGCATTAATTCCTTTTTCCTGGAGGATATGGTCCAGCTGGCGGGTATATTCCGGCTGTTCCCATGGACCCTGACCGGTACAGATGATTGCTTTTTTCTTATTGTAAAGTGAAATGTACGGATGATCTTTTGGCATATTCGCCAGATAATGTACCGGTGAATTCTGATATACCAGATCATTCATAAAAGTGCCAAATCCGAATTCGGCAGTATATACGCCACTTAATGCCAGTAGTCCATCAAATAGATCCGGTCTGCGGAAATACAGATTCGCTGCATGAGCGGCGCCCAGACTGCAGCCGAAGGCAATGATATCCGGATAACCGACCCAGCCATTCATCTCATTTACCATATTGCGCATAAACGGAACCATCTCATCTGTGACATAACGAATCCAGTTTCATACAACTGACTGCGGTACTGTGCATTGCCCCAAGTATCTGACCAGGTTTCTTTGTCAATGGTATCAATAGCAAAGACACACACCTGACCAGATTCTATCCATGGTGCCCACACATCCGTCATGTGAAAATCTTCAAAATCAAAAAACCGGCCATCCTGGCATGGAATGTATAAGACCGGGCGGCCGCCGTGGCCATAGACTTTCCATTCCATTTCCCGATTCAGCGCCGGACTGTATTCTTTAAAATATTGTGTATTCATACTTCGTATTATCTTCTTTCTGCTTATGCTTCAGACAAATCCCAGATCCATCTGATAACCACTACCTGTTCAGTTTGTTATCTGGTTTCCGGATAGAACAGTGCATTCATAAAATACGGAATCTGTTTTTCCCAGCATGCCTCGCAATGATCTCCATCCGGCACAATGCGGCTGGTAAGAAGCACATCTCTGGAAAGTAACAAATCATCACTTTACGGAACTGCTTTCTCATCACTGCATGGAAATTCATCTCATTGGCACCATAATCCATATAGACTGTTGTATTTGATGCCAGGTCTGCCTCACGAATCAGCTTATTGATCTGTGTCATATTGGTCCAGATGGATGGGGACAGTGCTGCGGCCTTCGAAAAAATATCATTATAAGCAAGCACTGCATAGAGACTCATCAGTCCTCCCATAGAACTTCCTGCAATAAAGGTATGCTCCCGGTCTGATAATGTCCGATAATCCCGGTCGATCTGAGCTTTTAGGGTATGAATCATCCATTCCATAGTTTCTTTGCCGCGAGCCTGGATTTTTCCGATATTCGGGGCAGTAAACGAAAACGGAGCATACTCTCTGAGACGCCCATGGTCCGGATCATGACTGCACTCTACCGCAACAATAAGCATCTGTCGTCCGGTACGATCCATATATTCCTTCATACCCCAGCACTTTCCATAAGTTGCATCAGAATCAAAAAACACATTATGTCCGTCAAACATATATAACACCGGATAGCGCTTCTCCGGTTCACAGGAATAAGATTCCGGAAGATAAAGATACACATTACGTTTTTCTTCACCGGACATCTCCGGAATCGTAATCTGCCATTTATTTATCATAATATCTGTCTCCTTTTCAACAGGTTTATTATAGGACCTATATTTTAAAATGTAAACGGAAAAGACTTCACTACATAAGAAAAAATAGTCACAAACCGCATAATTATTGGCTTTGTGACCATTTTTCTGTCTTATTTTCTTTCCATAGTCAAGCGGATATTCGCAATCCGCTTCGCTACTTGCTCATGAACGGAAAATTGCCAGTGGGGACGGAGTTAGTGGCTCTGAAGAGCCACTAAACTCCGTCCCCGACTGGCTTTTCTTGCGAATATATCGGTAATTTTACAGTAATCCGGCTTCCCACGCCTTTAAAACTGACCACATCAATCACTGCATGATGACGGTCTGCGATCCATTTGGCAATGGACAGTCCCAGTCCGCTTCCCTGTGTGGTTCCCCGAACTGCATCTCCACGGAAAAAACGTTCAAACATATGGGCTGCCTCTTCTGCCTTCAGTCCGATTCCTTCATCCTGTACACCAAGACCTGCCCTGCCATCCTCACATAACTCCAGGCGCAGGGTGATTTTTCCTCCTTCCGGAGTATATTTGGCTGCATTGTCCACCAGTATCCGGATTGCCTGTTTGATCATTGCCACATCTGCCTGAATGTATCCGTCCCATTTCTGTACCAACATATACTGATGTCGATGATCGATCATCTCTGATTCCTCACAGATCTCCTTCATCAGCTCTTCTGCCTGAATCGGCTCCGGATGGAACTGCTGCCGTCCTCCGTCTCCTCTCGCCAGGAAAAGAAGCTGATCCACCAGTTCTTTCATATGAGCAGATTCTTCGCTGATAGCATGTACCGCTTCTTCCAGTGTGGCACGGTCATCCATTCCCCAGCGTTCCAGCATAGATGCATACCCTTGAATCACTGCAATCGGGGTCCGCAGCTCATGACTGGCATCATCCACAAAACGGGTCTGCTCCCGGTAACTTGCCTGTAGACGCTTTAACAGGTTGTTGATCGCATTCTCAATTCCCTTCAGATCCGAATCCCCGGTACTGATATTATTTTCTGATGCGGTAAGCTGATCAATGGCTTCTTCCAGATTCTGAATACGCTCCTCATCAATGCCCTGCACAGACAGTTTTTCCGCCGTCATTGCCAGTTCATCGATAGGGCGCATATATTCTCTCAGTCGGTGGTTCTGGGAGGACCAGTCTATCAGCCAGCTTAAAAACTGTATACAAAATACCACGCCAATCACTGTACAGGCAACCACTGCCATCTGTCCGATCTCCACCGTAACATCCTGGTTTCCAATCTTACACACATACTGCCAGCTTTCCAGTCTCTGCCAGAATGGAAGATATCCTTTCCATGTGGCGCTGCGCTCTCTTGCCAGTTCCAGTGCACCATACCTGCTCTCTGCCGCTGCACATGCACTCAGAATGGCTCCGATTCCAAACAGTATGTCCCATAAAATATAGGTTTTCAGTCTTTTCCACTGAATGGAACGGTTGATTTTCCAGATTACCGATGATGTCTTTGGCTTCTGTTCCATACCATTCCTCCATTAGTCTTCCTTGATCACATAGCCGATTCCTCTGACTGTACTGATCAGATGAATCTGAAACCGGTCATCAATCTTATGACGCAGATACCGGATATACACATCTACAATATTAGTTTCCACATAATAATCATAGCCCCATACCTGATCAATCAGTGTATCTCTGGACAGCACAATATTCTTGTGCTCCAACAATGTCTGCAGTAAAGTGAATTCCCGGATAGTCAGTTCTACTTTTTCTCCGCACACCGCCACTTCATGGGCATCAGGGCGCAGTTCCACGCCCTTGCAGGAAAGCACCGTTTCCACTGCCCTGTCCTTCTGTTTTGCTGCTTTTCTCAGTGCAACCCGGATTCTTGCCAGAAGTTCTTCTATGGCAAACGGCTTCGTCATATAGTCATCCGCTCCCATTTCCAGACCGCTTACTTTATCCATCACGGCATCTCTGGCAGTCAGCAGGATCACCGGCATGTCTGATGTTTTCCGGAGACGCCTCAGCACTTCCAGTCCGTTAATGCCCGGAAGCATAATATCCAGAATCATCAGATCATACTTACCGCTTTCCGCAAGAGAAAGGCCACTGAGCCCGTCAGTTGCCTTTCCTGTTTCATATCCTTCATGCTGTAGTTCCAATTCCACAAAACGTGCAATTTTCTCTTCATCTTCTACAATTAAAATTGCAGCCATTCCTGTCTCCTTATTCTTTGATCTCATCCACAATATTCTGTGCAAAATCACTTGCCTTTTCCATTGTATCATTAATGGTGTCTTTTCCAAGTTCTTTTCCTTCAAAAGAATATTTCAGTCCAAAAATCAATCCTGCAAATAATACAATGGCTGTGATCCAGAAGGATGCTGCCGCACATACAATCGGTATCAGCACCGGCACTCGAACCAGTACTTCTCCATTTCGCTTTACTACAAAACTGTTATCAATGCTCATACGAAGGATCTGTTTCAGAGTACGTTTGATTTTACCTCTGTTCTTTTTCTCCGCGGTGCTTCCCTCTGCCTCCCCCTCAAATGCCTGTCCGGTGACAGTCGGACTGACCGTTTCATACGCGGCGCTGTTCTGATTTTCCGTGGACATCTTCACTCCATCTGCGATTTTTCCCTGACGCTCCAGTTCAATCAGCGCATCCAGCATATCCCAGTTGTTTTTCTCCAGAACTACTTTTGCTTCCTCAATTGTGATATTGGCTTTTTCCCGTAATTTTTCCACCATTTCCATATGTTCCATCATCTTATCTCCTCTGCCTTTCCCATTATAACGGATTATTTCAGATTCATCTCTTTTTTGTCCTGTTCTCCGTTTCGATGATGTCAGTATATCCTGTCAACATGAAAGAATCCGTGGAGAAAAATTAAAATTTCATGAGAAAAAGTTAAGGAAGCCATCGGGGACGGAGTTTTCTGGCTCTTTAGAGCCAGAAAACTCCGTCCCCAATGGCTTATTCTAATTTATATATTATTATTTCAATCTTCCCCTGCTCAGACATTGACGCATCCAGTTCTCCAACCAATACCCCTGTTAGAAAAACCTGATACTTTGCATCACAGGAAGAAACGGTAAACCTCGGAATCGTTCTGATTCTTCGTTCTTCTGTAAAATTGATATATCCCTCATTATCCACGGAAATAATAGTTCCATCGTTTTCTTTTATACAATATTTTGCATGAACATGTGTATAATCCGATTTTATTTGTGTATTCCAGTCTGCTCCTCCAGGTAATATTTTTCCGTTAAACATCTTTCCTGTAAACGTACCTCCTGTAATTGGAATGACACGCAAGAACCCTTCTGGATGCTCACCAACTTCTAATTCCTTTTCAATATTCACATGCAATCGCATAATCTCTTCTGCCTGTATATTCATTTTTCTCCTCCCATAATTTTATTTATAAACTGGTGATTTTACCGGCAATATAAATTCTACTTCTGTTCCAACAAGTCTGGAACTGGATATTTGCAGCCCATATTCGTCACCATAATGAAGCTTAATTCTTTCATTCACATTCAGTAATGCAATTCCAGAATTTCTCTGAGCCCCATATTCATTTTTTCCTATTACATGCTGTTTCTCTTTTAAATGTGTCCTTAGTTTTTCCAGTTCCTCTTCGTCCATACCAGTTCCATCATCCATAACTGTAATCATTAACAATGTGCTTGTATTTTCGATACGTATGACGACATGCCCTTTTCCGGTTTTTGTCTCCAAACCATGAAAAATGGCATTTTCAACAATTGGCTGAAGTATTAGCTTAGGTATTTCATATTCTTCCGGGTAAAGTGACGTACCATCCAGCAAAATTTCCATTGAAATCTTACCACCAAACGATATTGTTGTATTTTCCAATAATTTTGCACATTTTTTAATTCATCTGCCAATGTAACTATTCCATCATCCTTTGTGACACAATAGCGAAAATAATTTGCCAGGGATTCTGTCATATCTGCTATTTCTGGCACTCCCTCTGATAAAGCCTGCCCTCTTATGGAATCCAGGATATTGTATAAAAAATGCGGATTAATTTGACTTTGCAATACATTTATTTCTGCCTGTTTTAAAGCCAATGATGAAATCAGTGCTTTGTCCAGCCCTTTCTCCAGATAATCTATCATATCTGACAGCTCATTTAATACACTTTTTTCCTTTATACACGGTGACGGCAGCTGAAGTAAATCACTATACATTTTTCGGAATTCCGCCATAATACCACGGAACTGCTCTCTCCATTTTTTTACAAGAAAAATAAGAAGTATGACATTACAGAATATTCCAGTTAAAATAACACATACTATGAATTTTCCTGATTTCCACTGAGCCATTACTGTATAACATGATATTAACAAAAACAGTAGTACTAATACGCCTGATATCCCTAATACTACCTTCAGACCTTTTTCATAATTTGGATTTTTGTTTTTCATGTTCTTATCTGCCTCTCTATGAGTAGAGTTTACGATACTCATTTGGCTTCAATCCCACTGTTTTCGTAAACAATTTACTGAAATATTTTGCATCCTTATACCCTACTGAAAGAGAAATTTGTGACATGTTTTTAGTGGTTGTTCTCAATAGTTTCTTTGCTTCCTCCATCCTCCAGTCTGTAAGATATTCACTAAAATTTTTTCCCGTGATTTTCTTAAACAACGCACTGAAATAATTCGCATTCAGGCAGGCCAATTCTGCAACTTCTTCCAGGCAAACATTTTCTGCATAGTTTTCTTCTATATATTTTTTTGCAATTCGTATTGGCTGTTCTTCCTGATAACGTTTTTCCTCATAACTATCTCTCATTATTTTGGAAACAATCTCTTTCACCGCCTGCTTCATCTGCAGATAGGATCCTTTTCTTCGAGGAATCGTACACAACTCTTCCAGCTGCTCTTTTTTCACATTGCTATACTGTTCCCGGATACAATGAACGATCATATCTATTCCTTCAGAAAAATTCTCTGGAATTGCCTTTTTATTTTCACGAATTGCATCAAATCTTCTTTCTATAACCTGCCATACGACTTCCGTATTAAATGATAATAAAGCAGTCGAAATTTCTCGCATTCCCTGAGGAAATGTATCATGAAATGAAAGTTCTTTTGGCAACATTCTATCTAATTCAATCTGGCTGTCTGCATTCCGCATAAATCGCATATTGGAAGCCTGACGAGCAATACGAAATGACTGCTGAAGTTGTTGTGTTGTATCTGCTTCAGGTCCACACCCTACTGATACACAATAGTTACCATATTCTCTGGTAAGATTTTTTAACCGTCTCCACAAAGATTGTATGATCTCTCGTGCTTCATCAGCCTGAGAATTACGATAAACAAAAAGCGCAACAATATCATCTTCCAGTTTTGCTATGGTACAGTTATTTTTCAAAACCTGGCACTCTGTTTCCAGGCTTTGTATTGTTTTTCGAATAACGAACTCAATTTGTCTGTGTTCTGCTCCCTCGGATTCTGTAAATAGTTTTATTACAGCAAAACGAGCTTTACATTCTTCCATCAACAATCCATAATCTCTTTTTAATAATAGTTCATCGGCATCTTCTCTTCGATTTAGATAATCAATCAGCTGCTTTCCTGTCAGCTTTTCATTCATCCTTTGTATTTCACGGATTTTTTCTTTTTCCAGCTGATATATGGAGTCCTCTGCAATCTGTTTCTGAATACGGATCAATACAGTATTCAGTTCTTCTTTATTAATTGGTTTTAATAAATAATCTGCCGCACCATATTTCATTGCACTTTGAGCATACTCAAACTGTCGATAGCCACTTATAAAAATAAAATGCGTATGCTGCCCGTTTTCCCTTACATGGCGTATCAGATCGATTCCATCATATCCTGCCATCCGAATATCAGAGATCACAATATCTGGCTGTTTATCCTGTATCATCTGATATGCCATTAATCCATCATTTGCAATTCCGACAATCCACATGCCAAGCTGATCCCAGTCAATCAGGTTTTCAATTAATTTACATATATACACCTCATCATCTACAATCAATACTTTGCACATAGATTTGCCTCCAAATTACTTACTTTTTGCAGTTTTCTGATAAGTATCAAAACTGATGGCTGCCATAAGAATAATACCTTTCGCCACATATTGTGGGTAAACGCCAAGTCCAACAAACTGCATTCCATTAGACAATACACCTAAAATAATGGCCCCGACGCACACTTTCCAGACTTTTCCTTCCCCACCTGCCATGCTTACTCCTCCGAGCACTGCTGCTGTAATACAGGTAAACTCTGTTCCTGCACCTACTGATGAGTTCATAGATCCACTTCTGGACACCAGCAAAATAGATGCCACTGCTACAAAGAAACCACATATTGCAAATGAAATTACCCTCATGGCTGATGTATTCACTCCGGAAAGTCTGGCCGCCTCTCCATTTCCTCCTAATGCATAAATATAGCGTCCCGGATAAGTCTTGGAAAGGAAAAATGTCGCACCTATTAATACTATAACAGTTATGATAATACTAACTGGGATTTCCAATATTTTTCCCTGTCCAATAAATTTGAAAGAGTCTGGCAAACCATAGATGGAATTTGAATTTGTTATGATATAGGAAATTCCCTGATATATGGCCATTGTTGCCAATGTAATAACCATCGGATGTACCTGCAGCTTTACTGACAAAAACCCGTTTATTGCACCTAATAATGTTCCTATCATCAATCCGATTAATACAGAACACCATACCGGTAAATGAAACCATTGTATTGATATGGTAGTGATTACCCCTACCAGAGAAATCTGGTATCCAACCGAAAGATCTATTCCACCACCGATGATAACAAAGGCCATTCCAATGGATGATACGATAATATAAGCATTTTGTACTAAAATATTTTTTATATTTTCTATCGTCATAAACTTCGGTGCAAAGCAATAAAATAGCAGCAAAAGGACAAACAACACTATTACCAGAGTTAATTCCTTCATATAAAACAACAGTCCATGTTTCTCATTTTTTTCCAACATCTCATTCACCTCTCTTATTCTACCAGCCCGGATGCATATTCCAGAACTTTTACCTGTGAGAAATCCTCTTTTTCCAATTCGCCCGCTTTTTCTCCATTTCGAATAACCACGATTCTGTCAGACATACCAAGCAGTTCTTCCATGTCAGAGGATATCATAATAATTGTATTTCCCTGATTCACGTACTCACGCATCAACAGATATATTTCATGTTTAGCTCCCACATCAATACCTCTTGTTGGCTCATCGAAAATCAATATATTGCATTTTGCGGCAAGTGTCTTGGCTAACGCTACTTTCTGCTGATTTCCACCACTTAATGTGGAAGCCTTCACTAAAATATCAGGCACTTTGATATGCAGCGCATCTACATACTTATTTGCATTATTGCGTATCTTTTCATTGCTCAGTACACCATATCGTTGTAATTCACGAATATTCATAAGGGAAATATTCCAGGAAACATCCATATTTAAGAAGCATCCCTGATTCTTTCGGTCTTCCGGTATTAATCCTATTCCATAGCGAATGGCATCTTTGGGGTGATGGATTTTCACTTTCTTTCCATCAACAAGAATGGTTCCGCTTACCATATGATCTGCGCCATATACCATACGCATTAATTCGGTTCTTCCTGCCCCCACAAGTCCTGCAATACCAAGGATTTCACCATGTTTTACATTGAATGAGATATTGTTACATCCATTTCCACTTACATTCTGTAACTCTAATGCAGTTTCTCCCAATACCATCTTAGCATCTGGATAAGTTTCTTGCAATTCTCTTCCAACCATTTCTGCTACTAATTGCTTTTTATTTGTTTCTGATATCAATTTTGTCCCTATGTAATTTCCATCTCGCATAACCGTTACACGATCTGCAATTTCAAAAATTTCGTCCAGCCGATGTGAAATGTAAATAATCGTTACTCCTTCTTTCTGAAGCTTATTTATAATTTTAAAAAGGAGTTCCACCTCTTTCATCGTAAGTGGTGCTGTTGGCTCATCCATAATCAGTATCTGTGCATTTTTTGAAACTGCTTTCAGGATCTCTATTATCTGCTGCTGCGCTGGTGACAAATCTCGAATCATAGAATCCGGAGCTATATCAATTTCAAATTCCTGAAACAATTGCTTTGCCTTATCATTCATGATCTTCTGATTCACTAATTTTCCTGTTTTACATCCAAGAAAAATATTTTCAGCTGCTGAAAGTGTTTCGATCAGATTAAACTCCTGATAAATCACTTCTATTCCAAGTTCTCTTGCTTTTGCAGGGTTCATTGCATGATATTCGTTTCCTTCTATCCAGATTCTTCCCTCATCAGGTTCAATAGCACCTGATATTACTTTTATTAACGTTGATTTTCCTGCTCCATTTTCTCCCACAAGAGCATGAATTTCTCCTTTGTAAAATTCGATAGAATAATCATTTAAGGCAACAACACCAGGATAACGCTTTGTAATATTTTTTAATGCCAGAGATATTTCTTTTTCCAAATTTAATCCCCCCTGTTATAGTAAAGAGCAGTGGGAAAAGTTCCACACTGCTCTCTGCTTTTACTATTCCGCCTTATAATATTTATCAATATTGGTTTTGTCAACAGTAACAATTGGATCAAGCTGAACTTTTTCATATGGCTGTCCAGTCAGCATCTTCGTAACAATTTCATATGCATTTTGTGGAATATTATCACTTCCAAATTTTACACTTCCACGATACAGACTCTCATCCGTCAGAGATTTATGTATTTCTTCTGCAATCTGATCTGACCAGTCAGCTCCAAACGTTGCGAATTCACTTTTTTCCACATTTCCGCTTGACATAGCATATTCATTTACCCCAAGGCATCCTTCTCCATTAAAACACAATACCACCTTTACATCTGGATTTGTCTGGAAAAGTGTAGATGCAGCCTCCTGTGCCGCCTGATTTGTTGCGATTCCATCCACTACTTTTACAATGTTGGCCTTAGGACACAAATTCGTAATCTCATGCATTCCATCTGAATTGTTTGCCTCTTCCGGATTTGTTCTACTTTCAAAAATAGCTACTTCTACAGATCCATCTTCAGCATCTGGAAACGTTTCATCAATCCAGTTTGCAGCAAGCTGTGCCGCAGCCTTTCCTATTTCATATCGATCTGATGTCATAAAGCAGTCATACGCTTTTGTATCACCATTCATAACCAGTACTTTGGCTCCCTGCTCCTGTGCATATTTTATGGAATCTGTAAGGCTGTCTGGATCTACTGGAATTACAATAATTGCATCAGCTCCCATTACAGCAAAATTTTCAATCTGACTTATCTGTTTGGATGAATCCAGTGACGCATCCGCAATCTGAACTTCCGCCCCATCAGCTTCTAAGAGTGACTTCGTATCCTCCGCCAGACCTGCAACAAAAGCATTTCCTGTATCCAGTGCACAGAATCCTACCAGTGAACCATCCACACCTTTTGCTTCTTCTGTACTATTTGTTTCTTCTGCATTTACCATTCCCATTGCTGAAACACATGTCACAGCAGCTGTCACCAATGACAACAAAACTTTCTTTTTAAATCTCTTTTTCATCTTTTTTCCCCCTTCATGTCTTCCATGCATTGTAGTTTTTAACACAAATCATCAATGATTCTGGAATTATTGTAGCATTATGCACATTTCTTCTCAATGTGACAATTTTATCTTTTGGTAGGTAAATTTCACTTTTTTCACTGTTTGCAGCCACAGATGTTGTTTGTATGTTATAATAATCTCAGTTTTTAACACAATCTCAGGATTCTCTTACGATAAGGAGGATTATGATATGTCAGATATAAAAGCAGATATCTCAACACTTGTAAAACAAGCCAGAGAAAGCGAACATAAAAAGAATTGTGCGAAAGGGCTGGATGTTGCACATATGGCACGCAAGCGTATCGTTCCCACAACTGTTGGTGATATTACCGTGTTAGAATATGGATTTGGCTCCGATACACCAGAGCCATTCATGATTGATTTGCACGGAGGCGGCTTCATCTTTAATACCGCAGATGTTGATGAGCAAATCATTCTGCAAATGCGCAGAGTAGTCCCACATGCAAAATTTATCAGCATTGACTACCCAAAGGCACCAGAATATCCTTTTCCAGCTGCACTCGATTCTATCTATGAAACCATTCGATTCTATGTTGAGCATGCACAGGATCTGGGCATTGATACTGAAAAAATGGTGATTGGCGGTCATTCTGCCGGAGCAAATCTTGCTACTGTTACCTGCCTGCGTTGCCAGGAAAGAAGAGAGTTTTTCTTTAAAGGACAGATACTGGATTATCCACCTTTAGATCTAAAAACACCAGCCAAAGAGAAGCCTGCTCCGACCGGTTGTATTCCGCCTGATCTTGCCGAATTATTTAATGCCTGCTATGTTGGTTCTTATGATGCTGCTTTTCCAGAAATAAGTCCTATTTTTACCAAAGCAGAAAACTTACACAATATGCCACCAGCATTCATTATTACCTGTGGTCACGATTCTCTTTATGAAGAAGGGATACAGTACGCTTCTATGTTAGAAAAATCAGGTGTCTCGGTCTCACTGCATCAATATCCAGACGAGCTTCACGGATTTACCTACGATAACACTCCTTCTGCTATAGAAGCGATCAATTCTATGGCTGATTTTTTTAAACACTGCATCCAAAACTAAAACGGGGAGCTTTACGCTCCCTGTCTACTTTAATTCCACAATCTGATCGCATACCTGCAACATTTCTTTATACTCACCTGAAATAATTAAAACTGCAATCCCCTTTGATGCTGCATATTTTATAAAAAAAGCTATTATACGACACATGAGTGAGTCTGCATAACGATATGGATTGATACATACTATCAGATATGGATTCATTATAATATATCGGTAATATCCAATACTCATCTCGAGATATTTCCCATTTAGTGTCTCATCCGGAAAATATGTCATTAACAGCTCCTGGAATGCGTTCCATACATATTTCTGCATTCTTTCATTTTTCTGAAAAAAGAATCGAGAATTTTTTTTCAAAATTGGGAAAAATACATTTTCCTGTTCTGAGAAATTATCCATATATATATTCTTTTTTATTGCATCAGGAAGAAATATGATCCCGCTGTTAACCAGCTGATTCACATTCTGAAATGGCTTTACTATTTTTCCATCTAATAACAGATTTCCTGATTTCCAATTTCTTTTTTCAAATATTGTTTTCATGATTTCGTCACATATTTTCTGTCCATTGTCATAAAGTCCTGCGATTTCTCCCTCACGCAAGGCATATGAAAATGGTTCAGCCATACTTTCTGTTTTAAGATGTTTTATTTCAAAAATAACCCGCCCTGTTGAATGTTCCAAAACAGGTGTATTTCCTCCATAATTCAATTTCTGAACTAATTCTGTCAGTTTTTCATTTTCTATTTCACCTTTATAATATGTTCGAATATGCTGTCCTCTGTGTACCAGAATTGTTCTGTCTGCTATTTGAGATATTTCATTCGGGTAAAAAGATAAATACAATATAGCAACATTTTCTTTTGCTGCTGCTTTCAGCATCTGACATAAGTGAGATTTTTCTACATCACTGTAAGTACCTGTAATATCTTCAAGTACAATCAATCTTGCATTTTGTATCTGTGCCCTTAATATTTCAATAAAATGGCATTGTGCAAGTCGAAGATCTGACACCAGTTCACTTCCCTGTAATGATATTCCCGCTTTCTCCAATAAATAATGCGTCTGATGACGCAAGGCATGATGATTCAGAAACAACTTATGACCATTGGATTTTATAACAAACAGATTTTCACCGACTGTCATCTGGGAAATCAATGTATTCTTTTTCTGAATACATATTACCTTCATCACAGCCGGAATGGTTTTTTTCATTAAATCTATGGTTTTTTCCTCTAAAAAGGAATTTCCCTCCATAAGCCGAATCTTTCCCGCAAACAAATCCATTAAGCAATCATTTTCATAGTCTCTTATTCCGACCAGATTGACGATTTCACCACAAAACAAATTAAGCTTGAAATCATTCAGAACTTTTCGCCCTTCATACTTCTGTACTACATGCTCCAGTCTCAATAATTCTTTTTTCATTTTCTCATTCCTTACCATGATTCCGGTCTGCAATATACCTGATCACAAACAGCCTTATCCCCAATGGCTTTCCGGGCAGCTTCGACAAACTTCCTGACCTTTTCCGGATCTTTCCCAGTGCGTTCTCTGCCATATTCCACTCCGGAGGATACATCTACTCCATCTGGATGAACCGAACGGATAGCCTCTGCCACATTATCAGGATTCAGGCCTCCAGCCAGAAAGAAAAGTTTCCCATCCCGCGGCACTTCTTTTACCAGGCTCCAGTCAAATACCTGGCCACTGCCAGGCTCGATGGCATCAAACACATAACCGGCCACGGCAGGATCTGCAGAGTATTGCGAGAAATCTTTCATGTCACGAATGTTAAATGCTTTTAATACTGGCAAACAACAGCTTTCTGCATATCCGGATGGTATCTCCCCATGGATCTGAATATAATCAAATCCAGTCTGCTCAATTGCTCTCACCTGTTCCAGAGAAGGTGAAACCACAACAGCTACCTTCTGGATCTTCGGATCCAGACACTTCACAATACCTGCTGCCTGCTCCAGTGTAATATTACGCTTACTTTTCGGGAAAAACAGAACCATTCCTATAAAATCTACGTAATTTTGATTCACATATTCCGCTTCTTTCAGATCTGTCAGTCCGCAAATCTTAATCTTCATATTCTGCACTCCTCTGCCGGAGGCCAGTGGGGACGGAGTTTTCTGGCTCTAAAGAGCCATTAAACTCCGTCCCCATTGGCCCTGCCAGCTGTTTCTTCAGGAATTCTACAAACTCCTGTGCCAACTCATCCAATGGTTCTCTTTTTCGTTTTAAGTAGCCAAATGTCACCTTGCTGCCTTCCAGATTCAGGGAAATTCCCCGGTCTGTTTTACGTTCACTGCCAGGAAGATAATTGCCGCTGATGTTGGCAAGTTTTCCGTCCCGCAGCATCCTTTCCATAATGTAATCACTGTTGGTGACTACCGACACATCCATCTTTTCGGAAAGGAGACTTCCATCTTCTCCTTCCCAGATATCATCATTCAGGAACTCATCCTGATAATTCTGAATAAAACGCAGACTGGATAAGGATGGTACCTCCCGGTTGTCCCCATAATCCGGATGCTGTTCTCCCAGATACAACATGGCATCTACCTGATGAAGTGGCACAAATTCCATATGATTTCTCCCAAGTTCATACTGAAATCCCTGCTCCCGATGTTCCATCAGATAGATAAACCCTACATCATCTTTGTAATCCCGTACCCGCTCCATCACAGTACGCACACCAGATGTATAGACCTGACAGTGATAATTCTTCTCATAATTCTGATTATAAAACGAAACGAACTGCGTTGCAAACCAGGAACTTGGATTGGTAGATACCCTCAGCCATTTCGTCTCCCCCGATGCGGAAATATGGTTCAGAGCTTCCACTTCTTTGAGAATTCTGCAGGCATAGCGGTATACCTTTCTTCCCTGTGCTGTAGGGACAATGCCCTTTGGCATTCGCTCAAACAGCAGAAACCCCATGGATTCTTCCATTGCCTTCATAGCCTTACTCACACTGGACTGGGTGGTATACAGTATCCTGGCGGCTTCACTGAAAGATCCTGTCTCCACGCAGGCGATAAAATATTGCAGTTGTCTGAGATCCGTCATATCTTACCTCTTTTTCTTTCCATACACCAGAAACATTGGTGTCGGATTATAAAATTCGTCTTTTTCCTTATATAAACGACTACTCAGCTCTGTATCCGCCTGCACTTCTTCCATTCCAAAATACTTTAATGCCTGTACATCCCACGCCGGTCTCCTGCATTCGCTGATCGACATCAGCTGCTTGATCGTCTCGCACTCTTCCATCAGTTCATTTCCTACCATATGATGTACATGACTTTTGGGCAGTGCAGAGGTATCTGCGAAATTATCTGCACCATAGTCTGCATCCGCATTGATCAGACATCCGCCCTTTTTCAGCACCCGAATCCACTGTTCATAAGCCCGGTCAGCATGAGGCAATGTCCATGTCAGGTTACGGGAGATCACCACATCAAAGCTCTCATCAGCAAATTCCGGATTTTCTGCATCCATCACCATAAAACGACAGCTTCCTTCGGCAATATCCTCACTAATTCCCTCTTCCAGCGCCAGAAATCTGGCCCGTTCTACCATATCCGGAGTCAGATCCACACCAGTCACCTGATGGCCTTCTTTCGCCAGCAGAATACTGAAGAATCCTGCTCCGCATCCGATATCCAGAATCTTCAACGGGCGCTCTGCAGGCAGAAATCTATGAATCTCATTCATCCAGCGTTCTGCCTGTACACTGTGCAGTTCTGCCCTCTTATGCTTCATAAAGTCATCGCTTCGTTTGCTCCAGTAACTGGTCACTCTCTTCTTTGTCTCTATCTCCGGCTTTACTGCCTCAATCATAAACATCGGTGTCGATGCATAATTCAGCTTCTCTTCCTCACTCCATACCGTTTTCCAGATCTCCTGGTCAATAGCGATCTCAGTAAAGCCAATACTACGAAGAACTTTTGCATCCCACACCGGTCTGTGGATCGCTGACAGTGGCATCTGAAGGGCGATCTGCTCCATACGGTCGATATCTGTACAGGTATAGTGATCATCCAATGCTGCACTCTCTACATTTTTCCGATCTTCCTCATAAGCCTCCCGCTTGTTGTCATCATACAGATACCCATACCAGTTGGCATCAAAATTCAGCAGCTTTCCTCCCGGCTTTAACACACGCATCCATTCTGCATAGGCTCTTGCCGGTTCTTCCAGATTCCAGGTCAGATTTCTGGAAATGATCACATCAAAGGTCTCATTTTCAAAATCCAGATTCTGCGCATCTTCTCTCCAGAACCGCACATGATCCGCATATTTTCCTACATTTTCTTTTGCCTTTTCCAGCATACCAGGGGTATAGTCTGCCGCATCAATCTCATATCCGGCCTCTGACAGAATTGTCGGGAAAAATCCAGGTCCGGTACCAATATCCAGAATCCGTAAATCTTTCTTCTCTTTTTGGGGAAAATGTTCTGTCAGCACCTTCAGCCATGCTGCTTTCTGCATTCCTGCCAGTTCCTTCTGGTTTACCTCAGAATAGCCGTCCGTCCGGGTAGTCCAGTAGGACTCAATCTCCTGTAATAACTCCATATCATACCTCTTTCATATCTGTTCAGTACCTTCATCGATAGAAACTGAACAGTCATCTTATTTTTAGCTTCTCTGTGCCGTATTCACTCCGCAGGCACTAAGTTGTGAATATTTTATCAGAAAGAAATATCTGCCGCAAGCCCCATTGGGGGATGTATTTTGTTCATGTAAGTTTGTTACTGAAGATTTTTCTTCATGCTACCGCGATAGAACCATAACTCACAACAAAATGCCCATGCTGAAATAAAATACATTCGGCATGGGCATTTTTGTTCTGATTCTCATTATTTTATTCTATAATCTCGATACTCCACTGGTTCTCATAGATCTTTCCTGCCTCCAGGCGAACCAGATCTGACTGCTGAGACAGATCTTCTACCACTCCATATCTGGATGGCAATGAACTCCATGGTTCAATGCAGACATATGGGGCTGTGGTGTGCGGCATATGCCAGAATCCCAGATGCGTATACTGAGGAAATCTTACCTTTACAGCCCTGGTACCCTTATCGGAACGAAGCGTCACACACCGATCCATATTCTTCAGTACAATTGCATCCTGATCAAAGAGATTGTGCTGCAACGGAATCCGGCGTTCTTCTTCCAGTGCATACAATTCATCCTGACCATTCAGGTGACAGTCTTCCGTAAATCCCACACGAGTCGGATGTGCCGGATTGCCAAATTCCAGAACATAATCTTCAAAGCGAAGTCCTTCTTCCAGCGGTACATTGAATCCAGGATGACCACCAATGCCAAAAAGCATTGCTTTTTCATCATGATTCTCTACTTTATTTGTAATCTTCAATGTACTGCCATCCAGCTCATAAGTCAGGAAATAAGAAAATGCGAATGGATACTGCACCAATGTCTTTTCATTACTGTCATAACGAAATGTGACACTGCTCTCCGTTGCACTATCCACTGTCAGATCACTGTCTTTGATAAATCCATGGATCTTCATGTGATATTCTTTTCCCTCATACACATAGGTCTCATTCGTCAGTCTTGCTATATACGGGAACAGGTTCGGCGCCTGTCCATCCCATACTTCCGGAATTCCCTGCCAGAGATACTCACATCCATCCGTTGTCTGAATAGAATGTAATTCTGCACCTGGCTGTTTGATCTCTACTTTCAGTTTTTCATTTTTAATAGTATACATAAAATTCTCCCGTATCTGTTCAGTACCTTCACATATTTTTCCCACATGATTACAGAATCTGATCGATCTCTACTCTTTCTTTATTTGGTCCTTCAATAATAAAGAAACGGATTCCTTTCTCCCAGAACGGCAGTGCTTCAATCCCCTCACTGACTACTTTATAACCTTTTTCCTGTGCCAGCTTGTAAGCGCCATCAATATCCGTACAGTTGATCGCAAAATGATTGATTGCGCCAGCCTGTCCTGCCGGATTTGGTTCGTCGTAGCATTCCAGAACCAGATTCTGGAATTTCAGGAAGCAGACATGCTGAGGGCCTTCTCCAAATTCTGCCTGATGTACATTTTCAAATCCCAGTTCCCCATAGAACTCACAGGTTGCTTCCATGTCCGCTGTCGGAATACCGATATGCTGTACTCCATCACAATAATCCATTAATTTTGCCATTTTCTTATCCTCCCAATATTTATCATTATTATTTTTCAATAAACAAAACTCCCAGTGTACCAGGTCCACAGTGACTGGAAATCACGCCACCGGCTCTGGTAATCAGAATCTCATCAAAAATGTGCAGTTCTTCTAAGTAACTTCGCACCTTTTCCACCACTTCCGGGCTGCAGCCGGAATGGGTGATGAAGACTCGTTCTGATCTTGCCTGTTCCATTTGTTCTTTCAGATCTTTTGCATAGTCCAGAATCACTTTGGAAAGCTTTCCTCTGTATTTTTTACTACTGTGCATCTTACCGTTCTCCACAACAATCATCGGATGCAAATGCAGGGCACTGCCAAACATGGCAGCCAGTCCGCTGCAGCGTCCGCCTCGATAAAGATAGAGCAGTGTATCTACTACAAAGCTGGCCCGCACTTTTGACTTCAGTTCTTCGATCTCTGTCTGAATCTCTTCCACCGTCTTTCCTGCCTGCGCCATCTCTGCTGCGTGAAGCACCAGAAGACCAATTCCGGTAGACAGACTGGCGGAATCTATCACGGTCACCAGATCTTCTGCTTCCAGTTCACTGACTGCCATACGCATCACATTAGCAGAAGTAGACATATCCTCCGATATGGAAAAACAGATTACAGGTTGTTTTTCTTTAACAAAAGGCTCCAGCATCTCCATCGCCATGTCCAGCGCCGGAGCTGACGTCTTCGGTGTGGTCTTTTGTGCATCTGACCACTGAAAAATCTCATCTGGTGTAATGTCCACGCCGTCACAATACTCTTTTTCTCCAAGCAAAATATGCAACGGCAGTATGGAAATATCATACTTTTCCAGTAACTCCTGTGAAAGATCACAGGTACTGTCTGAAAGAATCTTAACCATAGAATACTCCTATTCTTTTACCAGAACTTTTTCAATCTCTGCAATATACATCGTGTGATAATCCTTCTGTGGATACCATTTCTCTTCTGCCTGTTTATCAATGAACTTTTCCGGCTGATCTCATCTGCGTACATCTTGCGGCAGACCAGAATCACCTCTGCTTCTTCAAAAGCTACCGTTCCGTCTGTAAAATATGGGGTAAATCCAGCTTCCTTGATCTTATCACGATCTTTTCCAGATACCGTTCCGAACAGGTTCAGAGCCTTTCTATACTCCTCCCCATAAAAGGACAGGGTAAAAGTCTCTTCTCTGTCAACAAACTCTTTCGTATATCTCTGTGGACGGATATAAGCGGTCGCTGCCGGTTTTCCCCACATTACTCCTGCACCGCCCCAACTGGCTGTCATGGTGTTGTAGCCTTCTTCGGTTCCGGCAGTGATCAGCATCCACTGTTTTCCAATTCTCTGAAATGGATTAAAATTCAGTTCTTCCGGTTTGATTTCTCGAAATGCCATATTCGATTTCCTCCTGTCATTTTCTTCCATTATCATAGCACAAAACCGATCGAAGGGCTAGGGAGGAATTCGTTTGGAAAGCATTCTTTTAAGCAGCGCTTAACCCTGACAACACAATGGTGCCTGGTTCATAACCAGGCACCAACTTTGTCTACAATCTGGCAACCGGAGCTTATCCTCCTGCTGTTCTAATAAATTATTTAACGTTTTCCCCGTTTCTTTAACTGGTCAACTACAATTGCGATTACGATAACACATCCTGTAATCACCTGCATTACAAATGCTCCAATACCGAACTGAGTACCAACATTGTCAATCAGTATAATCAGAATTGTTCCAAGGACAGTACCAAAAACAGATCCACAGCCTCCTGCCAGTGATGCACCTCCTAACACGCTTGCAGCAATTGCATTGGTTTCATACGCTTCGCCTGCGGTTGGGATTGCTGAATTGATACGTGCGCACAACAGAATACCGGCAATTCCATAAAGCAGTCCTGCAAAAGCATATGTGGAATAAATTGTTTTTCTGATGGATATACCATTCAGTTTTGCCACTTCTTCTCCTGAACCAAGTACAAATAAGTTTCTTCCAAAGATCGTATATTTCAAAATCAGGAAACAGATTACTGCAATCACAAACCATACAATCGCAAGATTCGGAATAAATCCAACAGAAGTTGATGCAAATCCTGCAAAGGATTTGTTAATGCCCGCTACAGTACCACCATTGGAAATTACTTTGATCAAACCTCGAAGAATTGTCTGTGATCCAAGGGTTGCTACAAACGCCGGAACACGGAATTCATATACTAATGCTGCATTAAATACACCTGAAATAATCGCTACTAAAATACCAAGTAACAAAGACACCGGTACACTTAATCCCCATTTTGCCTGAGACATTGCTACAATCAGGGTACTCATACCGACAATTGCTCCACAACTGATATCAATACCTGCTGTGATGATAACATAAGTTTCTGCAATGGAAATGATGCCGATAATTGCGCACTGTTTTAAAATATTGGTCAAATTATATGCTGTCAGGAAATTCTGAGTTCCCAGACTCGCTGCAATAAAAATTATCGCTATAATCGCAACCATAGACACTTCTGTCTTCATGAGAATTGACATAATTTTATTCTTTTTCTGTTGTTCTGCATTCATTATGAACGAACCTCCTCTGCCACTTTTATTTCTAATCAAAATTTACAGTAGACGCCAGTCTTAATACGTCTTCTTCCTGAAGAGAACGTAACTCCTGACTGTCAAGACTTCCTGCCAGATGCCCTTCTGACATGACAATCATCCGATCTGACAATCCCATTGCCTCTGGCAGATAGGACGATACAATGATGACACCTTTTCCCTGGGCAGTCAGTTTTTCGATAATTTTAAATATCTCGTCTTTCGCACCGACATCTACGCCAACGGTCGGTTCATCAAAGATCAGAATATCCGGATTTCTGCAAAGCAGTTTTGCTATAACTACTTTCTGCTGATTTCCACCTGAAAGATTATTTACAATCTGATTCACAGAAGGTGTTTTTACAGCCACTTTCTTTCGATATTCCTCGGCACGATCCGTTTCTTTTTTCAGATTAATAATTCCATTTTTACTGATCATATCGTAAGAATACATATTTGTATTCAGTTTTACACTTTGCTGAAGTGCCAGTCCATCTTTTCGTCTATCTTCTGTCAGGAAACCTATACCTTTTAAAATTGCCTGTTTCGGACTGTTAATACTGACTTCTTCACCTTTTACAAATATTTTCCCTGAATGTATTTTATCTACACCAAAAATTGCCCGCATGACTTCACTTCGTCCGGCACCTACCAGACCGAAGAAGCCAAGAATCTCTCCTTCTCTAAGCGTAAAACTTACATCTGTAAATTTATCACCGCTTAAATGTTCCACACGAAGAAGCTCTTTTCCAGGCTTCTGGCGTTCAATATTATAAATGTCAACCATGGATCTTCCAACCATCTTCGAAATCAAATAGTCCTTATCCACCTCTTTAATATCCTTCGTTTCCACATAGCTTCCATCTTTCATAATGGTTACGCTGTCACAGATCTCCATAATTTCTTCCAGCCTGTGGGAAACATAGATTACGCTGACACCACTTTCTTTCAATTCTCTGATATATTTAAATAATGTTTCTACTTTATCATTTTCCAGTAACGCTGTCGGTTCATCAAAAATAACCAATCTGATATTATCATTTACAGATATTTTACTGATGGTAATCATAGCCTGCATCGCTACCGGCAAGGATACTATGGTATCTTTTGGATTTACATTTAACTGGAACTTGTCAATAACCTTCTGGCTTTCTGTATACATGGTGTTCCAATCCACAAATTTTCCTTTTAATGGAACTCTTCCAAGGAAATAATTTTCTGCAATACTTAAGTTCTTTGCAATATTTACATTTTGATAATTGGCATGCATGCCATAATCTTTTGCTTCGATCGCATTTTTCGGACTCTTCCATGTCCCGTCTACATTGATTTCTACTTTTCCTTCAGTTGGAGATTCTACACCCATGATACATTTAATCAATGTTGATTTCCCTGCACCATTCTCACCTACGAGTGCCCTGACTTCCCCCTTTTTGATAGTTGTCGTAATTCCCTTTAAAGCTTGAACGCCAGGATAGTTTTTTACAACATTTTCGATTTTTTAACAGTACTTCCTGTTCCATGCTATAACCTCCCACTGTCTTTGAGCTTACCTTTTATATGACTGGCGGAAATGATATTCCGCCAGCTCACATTCTCACATAATATACATCTTATTCTGCTTTTTTAAGAGTAGGATCCAGCATAGCTGCATATTCATCTTCATGCATATTATCTGTGGTAACTGCTACAGGTGCCATTGCTACTTTCTGTTCTGATTCAGGATTTGCACCTTCCATAATCGTTTCTACTGCATTTTCCAATGCTGCATATCCCTGTCCATAAGCATCCTGAACGATAATACAATCAATAGTTCCTGCTTCCAGTGCTGCAATTTCAGTAGGATCAGAGTCAACACCAATTGTAATGACCTTATCTTTGATGCCTGCATTTTCTACTGCCAGAGCAATTGCGTCACCAGATGTATTATTTGCTCCATAAATACCAACTAAATCATCACCATATGTAGCGATTTCATTTTCAATATCTGCCTGTCCCTGATTCAGGTCGTTGTTGTTGTACAGTGTATCCAAAACGGTTAATTCTGAATTAGCCTCAAGATAAGCTTTGAAGTTATCCATACGTGGCTGAAGTGCAGGGTTTACATTTGAAAATTCCATAGCTACGGTTCCCTTTGCTTCAATTCCGGCTTTTTCCATTAATTCCAGCATAACCTTTCCAGCCATATCACCGATGTCTGCACTGACTGTGGTATAGAACTGATTGTAACAGTCTGAATATTCATCAGAATCCATTGGTTCCAGTCCACAGTTTGTGAAGTTTACTACAATACCCTGATCCATTGCTTCTTTGGATACTGCGATGGTAGAATCCGGAACCTGTGTTGCTGAAATAATTGCATTTGGTTTAGATGCTACTGCATTTTCAAATGCACGGATATAAGCTTCTGTTTCTGCTTCAGTTGCAGGTCCTACGGTCGTAAAGTTGATTTCAATACCGTATTTCTCTGCCATATCCTTTACGGCATTTTCCATACCAATCTGCTGATACTGCCAGAATTCTGATTCTGTTGAGCAGGTTACCCACACAATGTCCAGTGAGTCCGGAGTCTCTTCAGCAAATACAGTTCCCCCACAAACCATCATTGCTGCTGCCATTGTTCCCGCCAGTGTTGATAAATACCTTCTTTTCATTTTTTGTTTCTCCTTTACTTTTTATTTTTAAGTATCACCAACGATACTTTGTTTCATAAATATTTAGATTACTGCTGTTCGAATGTTTTTCTGAGATACTGCACGGATTGGGCTGCTTCCTGATCCAAAATTGCTTCGCTACAATCATCTTTCAGATCTCGCCAAATTCGTATATCTTTCCCCACCTGTCCTCCGCAGATGACAAACGGTTCCATAACCACTGCTCCCTGATATTCGATTTTTCTTAATGCGTCTCCGATTTGATTCCACGGAATAATGTGACCCTGACCAGGCAATTTTCGGTTGTTTTCTCCTACATGAAAATGTCCCAGTTTTTTTCCTGCAGTAAGGATTGCTTCTGCAAAATCATCTTCTTCCATATTCATGTGATAGGTATCCAGCATTACTTTCACATTTTCTGCTCCTACCGCATCTACATATGCAACACCTTCTTTTGCTGTATTAATCAAGTATCCTTCGTGTCTGTTCAAGACTTCCATTCCCAGGATCAGTTCATATTCCTGTGCCATTTTTGCAAGTTCTTTCATATTTCGAATACTTCGATTCAGATCTCCCTCTTTATCCGGCACCTTAGAATAGTCTGCCGGCCAGCTGGAGTAGAGTCCACCTCCCACAATATGTACATCCAGTTCTTTTAATATCGGAAATGTCTCTTTCCAAAACTGAAATGCATTTTTTACAATTTCCGGATCGGATGAAGAAATATCTTCTGTTGGCTTTGGTCCATATCCTGCTGTTAATTCAATACCAAGTTCATCTTTATATGCTTTAAGTTTCTCTATTTCTTCTTTCGGCATATCTTTTAACCCGGCACAGGATATTTCCAGGATATCAAATCCCTGATCTTTTACCTTTTTTACATATTTCAGATAATCTGCACCCCACTGCTTTTCCCAGTAAGCATAATAGATTCCGTATTTCATCAAATTAACTATCTCCTATTTTTCTGCCATCCTGGCTCTGCATTCATCTACAATTTTAACTCCTGCGCTGGTTCCGATTCTGCTCGCACCGGCTTCAATCATTGCCATTGCAGTGTCATAATCTCGAATGCCTCCTGCCGCTTTGATCTTCACTGCATCTCCTACACAGGACTTCATCAGTTTTACGTCTTCTACGGTTGCTCCGCCTGTACCGAAACCTGTAGAAGTTTTTATAAAGGTAGGTTTTACTTTCAAAGCGATCTCACAAAGTTTCTTCTTCTCATCATCTGTAAGATAACAGTTCTCAAAAATCACTTTACTGGTAACACCTTTTTCATTGCAGGCTTCTACAATTCGTCTCATTTCTTCTTCAACATAATCCCAGTTACCGCTCTTTAATTCTACGATATTCACTACATAATCTACTTCGCCGGCACCTTTTTCGATAACATCCTTTGCTTCAAACACTTTCGTATCAATCGTGCACTGACCAAGTGGGAAGCTTACTGCTGCATCACAGAGCACATCAGAACCTTCCAGCACTTTTTTACAAAATGGAACTGGTGCATTATTGATCGCAACGGTTTTAAAATTGTATTCTTTTGCTTTTTCACAGTGCTCTCTCAGATCGTCCAGTGTTACATAAGGTTTCAGTAACGTCTGATCAATCATTTTTGCAAGTTTCTCCGGTGTGATTTCATTTTTGTTCATATTCATGCTCCTTTCTTATTTCCACTGTGCCAAATTATCATAAGTTTTCAGCAATCCAGTGTAACATTCGTCAAAATATTGTTTTAGTTCATTATAGCGTTTATGGTGTTCCATATCTGGTTCAAGCACATCATCTACTTTGATGAAACGATGAATTGCTCCAAAATCTTCCAATACTCCTGCACCTACTCCGGCACAAACAGCTGCTCCCATGGAAGTTGCCTCATCCAGCCAGTTTAATCTCTTTGCTCGAACTCCATAGATGTCTGCCAATGCCCTTCTTACCACATCGCCTTTTGCTAATCCGCCAATTACGTTTAACTCTGTGATGTCCATGTCCTTTCGGAAAACATCAAGTATAATACATAAATTCATCAAAATTCCTTCAATTGTGGCACGGAGCATATCACCTCTGGTATGTTCCATTTTCAAGCCTACAAAAGCGCCTCTTGCATTCGTATTCCATCTTGGACTTCGCTCTCCCAGAATGTATGGCAGATACAATAATCCATTTGCTCCAACCGGTGATTTCTCTATTTCCCGGTTCATCAGTTCGTATGCACTGATACCGTTTTCTGCTGCCTCTTTTTCCAGATCTTTGCAGATCGTTTTCTTAATAAACTGATAGGAATTACCTGCTGCCTGCATGGTTCCATTTGGTGAATACATACCAGGAACCATATGTGCCCAGTTATATGTTCGAAGCTGTGGATCAAAAATCGGTTTTGCACTGGTCATTGCTACCCAGGAGGAGGATCCAAGATAATTAAAAGTATCTCCTTCTCTGACACTTCCGGCACCAACTGCAGCGCATACTCCATCACCGCCTCCAATGATGATCGGTGTTCCCGGTGCCAGTCCGCATTCTGCTGCAACACTGCCTGTTACTTCACCAGCCACATGCGTAGATGGATACAAATCCGGTAATTTTTCTTCTCCGATTTCTGCCGCTTCCAAAATTCTTTCTGACCATTTGAGTTCATTCAAATCCAAACAGTTTGTACCAGATGCATCCGTATAATCTGTCAGAAATTTTCCTGTCAGTTTATAAATCACATAATCCTTTGGCTGAAGCATCTTATAAGTATTCTGAAATACTTCCGGTTCGTGATCTCTTATCCACATCAATTTTTCAATGCTATAAGAAGCACTTATTTTATGTCCTACAATCCGGTAAAATTCCTGTTCATCAATTTTATCTTTGATCTGCTTCTCCTGATCCTGACTCCTCTGATCTGCCCAGATAATCGCCGGTCTTAAAGCTCTTCCATTTTTATCAACCGGAACGCATCCCATCATCTGACCACTGAAAGCCATACCGGCTACCTGTTTCTTATCTATTTCTTTCAGCAGTTCCTCATTATTTTCACAAATTGCTTTCCACCAGTCATCTGGATTCTGTTCTGCCCAGGTACTGTTAAAAAAATGTGTATCATACACATATGTAATACTTTTTACCAGTTCTCCATCTGTGGTAAATAACGTTGCCTTATCTCCCGAAGTCCCCAGGTCATGTGCAATTAAAAACTTTGTCATTTCATTCCCCCATTACATCAATAAAACTTTAATCCATATTTTCAAATGGTACTAAAATTTCATTAATCTTTGCAATTTCTTCATCTGTCAGATTCCATTCTGTACAATGAATATTGTGCTTCAGCTGTTCCAGAGAAGATGCACCTCCAATAATGGATGTCACTTCTTCACGCTGTCTTGTCCAGTTCAGCGTCATTTCATTCATCGGTTTTCCAATCTCATCTGCAAATGCCTTTAATTTTCTGGCACCTTCCTGATATACTTTAAAAGTTTCTCCTGAAAATTTAGGGTTTTCATTACGGATATCATGCTTTGAAATCGTCATTCCATCCAGGAACTTTCCTGCCAAAAGTCCCTGCATCAATGGGCTGTAAGGCAAAAATGCCTGACCATATTTCTTTACTACCGGAAATACTTCTTTCTCTGTTCGATAATCCAGTGGAATTCCATGATAGGTTGCCGGATTTCTCTCAAGCATATTGTATAAACTCTGCTGACAGTCAACAGAAATGTATTCCATCATTTTTTCTACATCTTTCTGTGCGAAATTACTCAATCCTACGTAACGGATTTTTCCCGCTTTTTTCATAATATTCAATGCTTCTGCCGTTTCTTCCAATGGCACGTTCGGATCTGGCCAGTGCATCTGATAAATATCTATATGATCTGTCTGAAGGCGCATCAGAGAATCATCGATTTCTTTTAACAGACTTTCTTTTGATAGATTGTTGGCAGTATGATGCGGTTTATCCCATGTCAATCCGGCTTTTGATGCAATCAGGACTTTATTTCTCAGGCCATCCTGTTTTAATGCCTTTCCGAGAACTTTTTCTGAATTTCCCCATCCATATACAGGTGCGACATCAAATAAATTCACTCCCATATCGATAGCTGCATGTATTACGTCAATAGACTTACTTTCCTCTGATGAATCCCAGTCACCGCCCATGTTCCAGCATCCAATACCGATTGCTGATATTTCTTCGTTTATCTTTGCGACTTTTTTGTAAATCATATTTTTCTTCCTTTCTATATTCTATCTGTTGGTGTAACCGGTTTCATATTTCAAAAAATATATAATAGGGAATTTTGTCCCTATGTAGTGTAACCGGTTTCATATTTTAAAAAAAAGAAAAATTACTTTTTCTTTTTTTCTGATCCGTTCAACTCAACCTGATATGGTATCATACACAGGCTTCTTGGTTTATCTGGATGCTCAAATCTTTCCTGTAGAAGCTGCATCGCAGTATACCCCATATTATATGTATCTCTGTAAATCCAGCTGATATTCATTCCAAGAATATCTACAATATCAATACGGTCATTTCCTATAAGAGCAATATCTACTCCCGCTTTTCTTTTTACTTCTTTGGCTGCCTTCAAAAATCCAAGTGTTGTAGCATTATTACAAGTATAAAGTGCATCCGGAAGTTCTTCTCTTGTCAATAATTTCTTCGCCAGTTGATAACTATCTTCCATTGAAAAATTCCCGTAAAATATATCTTCTTCTTTTAATTCCAATCCACAATCCTGAGCACCTTTTCGGAATCCATCTAAACGATCTCGTCCAATTTTAAGATTCATATCGCCGGCAATCATTGCCGCAGTACGATTCCCCGCTCTATATAACTCCTGCGCTGCGCGATAAGAACTCTGATAATTCTCATAGATTACCGCATCCCATGGCATCTGCTCAAAGTCTCGGTCAATAATTACAATTGGAAGATGCATATCTGTCAGCTGCTTTAGCAACTTCTTTCCGCGCTTGCTCTCTGCATAATCAATGGAGGGTCCCAAAATGATTCCTTTTACACGCTGCTGCTGCAACACTCGAATCGCTTTTTCTTCCCGCTCCATGTTATTCCCTGTATCAAACAAGACCAATGAAAGATCCAACTCATCTGCCTTGCGGGTAATTCCCTGAACAATATCTGCATAAAAAAGATTTCCTATCTCAGGCACAACCACTCCGATTGTGGTTGTCTCCTGCTTTGATAAATTTACCGCAGATGCTGAAGGAAGATAATGATACTTCTCAATAATCTCATCTATCTTCTTCTTTGTCTCTGGTGACACATAGCCACTATTATTTAATGTTCTTGATACTGTCGCTTTCGAAACTCCTGCAAGTTCTGCTACATCTTTGATCGTTATCATAATTGTGAAACCGTTTCCTTTTCTTGTTATTTAAAGCATATATCAGTTTTGTATTTCTGTCAATACATTATTTGCTTTTCGTATATTTGCAATAGTTTTTCATTTGTTTTATTGTAAATAATACACAATAAAAATGTGATTTTCAAATATGTAACCGTTTCCTTTGCATGTAATAACTATTTACAGATAACATATACAGTTTCTTCTAACATAATCTGTTCATCCTGCCTTCTTTATTGACATCTATTACACTCGTCCTATAATAGTAGACAGATAAACGCTTTGCAGAGCACAAGGTTACACACATATTTGACTCAAGCAGGAGGTTTTCCATGAATACAACAACTATTACCATCCGCACCGCTACCCCGGCTGATGCCCCTGCATTACTTGCCATTTATGCCCCTTATATTACGGATACCGCAGTGTCTTTTGAATATGATGTCCCGTCTGTTGAAGAATTCGCGGACCGCATCCGGGGGACTTTAAAAAAATATCCTTATCTGGTTGCCGAAGTAAATGGACAGATCGTCGGCTACTGTTATGTAGGGATTATGCATGGCCGTCAGGCCTATGACTGGTCGGTGGAGACTTCCATCTATATAAATCAGAATTGTAAGAGAATGGGCATTGGACGTAAGCTCCATGATGCTCTGGAGCAGGCATTGTCTGCTATGGGTATATTGAATCTATACGCCTGTATTGCTTTTCCGATTGGTAAAGATCCTTACCTGACGGAAGACAGCGTACATTTTCATGAGCATCTGGGATATACACATACCGCTCATTTTCATAAATGCGGATACAAATTTAACCGCTGGTATGATATCGTCTGGATGGAAAAAACGATTGGGGAACATAAAGAAAAGCAACCGGAGGTAAAAGCATTTTCAGAAATAGAAGAAGCTTTGAATCTGTAATTTTGATTCCCGGCGCACATTTAAAAATCATGCTCTACAGAGATAGAATTCCTGTAAAGCATGATTTTTTTAGCTGTTCAGTATCTTCACAGATACGATTTTCATATTTTACTGTACCTTCACTTCTCCAGCCAGCACTTTCTTGTAATCTTCATAGTTCTTTTTCAGCAGTTCCGGTGTGTTCAGTTCATATGGACACTTCTTTTTGCATTTGCCGCAATGCAGACACCCTTCGATCTTGCGCATCTCTTCCTGCATGGCAGGTGTCAGCCAGTTCTTGGATGGTGCACGGCGGAGCATCAGTGACATTCTTGCACAGTTGTTGATCTGGATGCCTGCCGGACATGGCATACAATATCCACAGCCGCGGCAGAAATCACCATTCAGCTCTTTCTGTTCTTTTTCGATGTATGCTGTCAGTTCCGGCGTCATGGATGGAGTCTGTTCCATATAGCTCAGCCATTCTTCCAGCTCCGTTTCTTTCTGGATTCCCCAGATTGGAAGGGCATTGTCATACTGACTCATATAAGCCATTGCCGCTTCGGAACGGTTGATCAGTCCTCCCGCCAGCCCTTTCATAGCGATGAATCCCATATTCTTTTCTTTGCACGCTCTTACCAGATTCTGCTCTCTTTCAGAAGAGAGATAGCTGAATGGATACTGAAGTGTCTCATACAGGCCGCTTTCAATAATCTCTTCTGCTACTCCCAGCTTATGCGCCGTAATACCAATATGACGGATTTTCCCTTCTTCTTTGGCCTTTACCAGACATTCATACATTCCGGTACCATCTCCCGGACGATAGCACTGTGGTACACAGTGGAGCTGGTACAGGTCGATATAGTCTGTCCGAAGATTTTTCAAAGAGGTCTCCAGATCTTTCCAGAAGTCTTCCGGGGTCTTGGCAGCTGTCTTGGTCGCGATATAAACTTTCTCGCGCATACCATCAAAAGCTTCCCCTACTTTGATTTCGCTGTCACTGTACGCTCTTGCCGTATCAAAGAAACGCATGCCGCCTTCATAAGCTCTGCGCAGCAATTTCACCGCATAGTCCTGACAGACACGCTGGATCGGCAGTGCGCCAAACGCATTCTGTGGCACTGTAATACCTGTTTTTCCTAATGTAACCTTATTCATAGTGTTCCTCCTCGTTGTGATGCATAAATGCATTGTTTAGCCTCTATTATAAAGTATCATCTTGCATTTTTCCATCTCGAAATCCCATCTCAAGAGCATGGAGAGTTCCTGTTCCTCTTCTTGGGTGACCACTGACCCCGGATTGCTTATCTTGCTTCTTTTCCGGCGTCTTTATTTCTCTTTCCGGGCGGTCACTGACCCCGGATTGCTTATCTTGCTTCTTCTCCGGCGCCTTTGACTCTCTTCACGGGCA
>QUMM01000024.1 GCA_003435055.1 Lachnospiraceae bacterium OF09-6 | reverse complement strand
CAGCTTGTTTTGAGACTGTAAATATTATTATGAAGAGCCGTATGCGGGAAAGCCGCACGTACGGTTCTGTGAGGGGCTTACATTGTGAGGTGTAAGTCTACTCGACTGTAAGGAACAGAAACTTTGAAGTTTACAGCGAGGTAAAAGTTTATGAATAACTATAATGAAGTGAAAAAATCATTTGGTACACAAGCAGAGAAATTTGCTTCATATCATATGTCTAAGGCAGAATATACTGATTATTTGATTCGTAGTATTCAGGCAAAGGGCAATGAACATGCATTGGAGGTTGCTGCTGGAACCTGTATATGTGGAAGAGCAGTGGCTCCTTATGTTAAGGACATTACTTGTTTGGATTTGACAGAAGCAATGTTGGAGCAGGGAAAAAAACTGGCAAAGCAAGAAGGTATTCAGAACATATCATTTGTATCGGGGAATGCGGAATGCTTACCTTTTGAAGATGAAACATTTGACCTTGTGATTACAAGACTTTCATTGCACCATTTTGTTGAGCCTGAAAAGCCTTTTCGGGAGATGCAACGAGTTTTGAAAAAAGGTGGAAAACTTGTTATTTGGGATATGGTAGCGACTACAGAAGAATTGCGTGAAACTAATGACGCTATTGAAACGATGCGTGATAACTCACATACAAGAATACTTAGCAGAGAAGAATTTGAAGCATTGTTTGAGGATGCTTTTGAGCTTCAGCTTGAAGAAACAACACTTGTTCCTGTAAATCTACAAAGTTGGATGGATTTGACAAGTACACCAGAGGATATTCAAAAAGATATTATTGATAAAATGGAATACGATTTGAATGGTGGAGATAAAACAGGTTTTAATCCCTATATCAAGGAGGGACAAATATGCTTTGACCATAGGTGGTTATTGCTGATTGGAAAAAAGGAAAACTAATCCCCATTTATCAAGAAAAAGAAACTTTCAGTTTGACGGAGTAATAAATATGAAAATCCGAGAAGTGAATGAGAATAAAAAGCAATTTATAGCATTATTGTTATTAGCTGATGAGCAGGAAAATATGATTGATCACTATCTTGAAAAAGGTACTATGTATGTACTTGAAGATGGTAATGTAAAAGCTGAATGTGTCGTTACTGATGAAGATAATGGAATACTTGAAATTAAAAATATTGCAGTTGATCCTCAGAATCAAGGACAGGGCTATGGGAAAGCATTGATTGACTTCCTTGTAAGTAAATATGCAGATGAATATTCTATTTTGCAGGTTGGAACAGGTGACAGCCCGTTGACCGTACCGTTTTATGAAAAATGCGGATTTGTCCGATCTCACAATATTCCGAATTTCTTTACGGACAATTATGACCACCCAATTTATGAGTGTGGTGTACAGTTAATAGATATGGTATATTTGCAAAAATGTTTATAACTTCCAGTTTTTGAAACTGAGAAATCGGAATTTTTATAAAGAGCTGATCCAAAAAGCAGGCGCTGAAACGGAACTTGTCTATATGGATTTGAGAGAGCGGGATTCCAAAACACAAGGTTCGGAAAAAGCAGACAAGGAAGAGGCGGAAGTGGAGCTATATGCAGAGGCTGGGAAAAGACGCAGAAAAGATATCTGCATTCTTGACAGCCAGGAGAGCTACCCTGTGGTAGATCTGGAGGAGGTCAGAGAAACAGCGAAAAAAGGAACACGGCCAGAGGTTTCTTATGACAGTGGCAGCCAGATCATGCAGATGCTGAATTTGTCAAAGCAGGAAGCAGAAGAGCAGACAGAGGGAATGCCTGTGTTCAGTCAGGAAAAGCCGTTTGGCACTCTGGCAGAAACCATCAAAAATTTCCCGGAAAAGTTGCGGGAACAGGGCAGACAGAAGGTAAGGTAACATGGACAACCGAAACATCCAGAAAAAGAATGCTGGTCTTTACGTGATCCTTCTGCTGTTCCTGATTTATGTTGGACTGGCTGTCGAGCGGGTGGACTTCCATCAAGTAACGATAGAGAATTTCGAGGACACCATGATCCTTGCCCTGACCGATCCATGGAGCGCCCCGCTCATCACAAAAAATTCAGTTTTACTGACGGTGTTTTTATCCTTTTTGTGGGGTCTCTTCTTTCTGTACAAAATGGCAGATACCAGGATCTTCATGCCGGGCAGAGAGTTTGGCACCAGCAGGCTGCTGACGGCAAAGGAACTGAACCGTTATACCTGTAACTTCCAGCAGCCGGAGAAAAACAAGATTCTGTCTCAGACAGCCAGGCTTCAATACGACATGCAGAATGTCAATGCCAATTCGGTCATCATTGGCGGCTCCGGTTCCGGTAAATCATTTTATGAGGTGAAACCGAACCTGTACCAGTGCGGAACCAGTTTTGTCGTGACAGACCCGAAAGGAGAACTGCTTCGTGACTGCGGCAGCTATCTGGAGCAGCATGGTTATGAGGTGCGTGTCCTTGACCTGATTGATTTTGACGGATCGGACCGGTACAACCCGTTCCGATACATCCATTCGGATGAAGACATCATTAAGCTGATTACCAACATGATGGCCAATACCACGCCAAAGGAATCCAGCCCGTCTGATCCGTTTTGGGAACATGCGGAGTCCATGCTGCACCAGGCGTTAATGTCCTACGTCTGGTACGAGTTTCCCAAAATGGGAAGAGAAGCGAACATGCCCGGTTTTATGGAAATGCTGAACATGGCAAAAGTCCCGGCAAAAGAGGGCGAAAAGTCTGACCTGGACAGGCTGATGGAACAACTCCCGGCAGACCATCCGGCCCGTGTCACCTATGAAAAGGTGCGTGGCGGGGCACAGGATACGATCCGGTCGATTTTCATATCCGCCCATGCAAGGCTTGCATTTTTGCAGAATCCAAAGGTTCTGCGCATTCTGGAAACCGATGACATGGACTTTGCATCCTTTGGGGAAGGCGTCTTTGAAAACCCGGAGCGGAAAGTGGCATTGTTTCTGAAGATCCCGGATAACGACAAGTCCTACAACTTTATCTGCGGGATGCTGTATACGCAGATGTTCCAGGAACTGGAACTGATTGCGGACAAAAAACACAAAGGGAAGCTTCCGGTCCATGTGGCATTCTGGCTCGATGAATTTGCCAATATCGCATTGCCAAAAAACTTTATCAACGTGCTGGCTACCATGCGTTCCAGAAACATGAGTGCCAATATCATCATCCAGAACATTGCACAGATCAAATCCATGTTTAAGGATGACTGGGAATCGCTGACAGGTAACTGTGACACGCTTGTTTACCTTGGCGGCAACGAGCAGGGGACACATGAATACATCAGCAAGCTGCTTGGCAAGTATACGATTGACAAGAAATCACATGGGGAAACAAAAGGAAGTCATGGAAGCAGTTCGAACAATTATGATGTCCTTGGCCGGGAGATCCTGATGCCGGATGAGGTAAGAAAGATGGACAACCGCAGATGCCTGATCTTTATCAAGGGCTACGATGCCGTCATGGATGACAAGTACCATACCTGGGAGAGCAAAGCCTATCTGGAATCCGAACAGCTTGGCCCGTATATGTCAAAGGCAGAAAAGGAGAGTCTTTTGCGGGAAGGGCAGAAACGGTTTTATCTGGATGGAGGTGGTGTGACACTGGTAAAATCCTATGTCCGGCAGATTGAAAAGTACCACTGTGTTTATGAAGAATCCAAAGTATTTCAGGAACTGGAAAAGGTACGTGCCGGGAATGCCTACCTGCTTAGCCATGTCTGCTATAACCAGACCGGCAAGCTGGAACATCTCATGAGCGTGGCACTGTCAGTCGAAGCAAAAACGGTAAAAGCGGCAGACGGTATCCTGCATGCACATACAATTGTCGGGCATTTTCCAAAGCGGATATGCAGAAAGACTGGACAGAGGAAAATGCCGTGTTCCATGAAATGTCACCAAAAGAGGCAGCTGCCTTTTTCTGTCCGGAAAACCGGTCACTGGTATTTGGGTTCAAAAAGAAAGCAAAAAAGGAGCAGACGAAAAAAGAAGATGGAAAACCTGAAGCTGATCAATGAGACAGACCTGAAGTATTTCCGGGAACTGGAGAAACAGGGAAAAGCAGTCATCCTGGAAATAGATCCGGAAGTACTGCTGAATACGGAAATCCGCCCGAAAGAAAAGCCATCCTGGGACAGACTGGAAAAGTGGCTGACAGAAATTGGAAAAAGCCTGCCATAAAAGAAACAAGTAAAAACACAGACAGCCCTGTAGGGAGACAAATGCTATCCATACTGCAATTTTATCAAAAAGTCAATACTTTCCTTTTCCTGTTTTCGTGGTATGATAGACTGCAATGGGGAAAATTAAGGGGCAGCCAAAAGAGGAAGTGGAGGTTTGCCAAAGTGGAAAAACAGATCATAACAGCAGAACGGTACAAAGTATCGGATGAGTATTACGTGGATGTCCGGGAAGAAGTCGCAGGAACCGGTGAACGGGATTACTGGCTCTGCAGCAGGAGCAGGGACGGGAAGATATTCATGTGTACGAAGAGATACAGGGGACAGAGACAGGAAGAAGCATTTCTGTCAGACCAGGTTCCGATTTATATCGGGCGTTATGAAACAGCATGGAAGTAGAAAAAGGCAGTCATGTACAGAAATGTATGTGGCTGTTTTTATTATAAAAAGTGGAATGTCAGTTGACTGAATAGGGTTTGAAAGAAATGGAATAATATGGATGAGAGGAAGTGAGAACTTGGATTTGAACTACGATGATTCAATTAATAGGAATGTTTTAAAAGATGTATATGGGATATCAGATAGTATTGATTTTCGATCTCCGCCTTCAAAAAGAATGAAATCGTTGCTTCCGAATATAACATCTGTGAATAAATATGTGATGGAAGGGTATCAGGTGGAACTTATCTGGGACAATAGTGAAAAAACTTTGCAGAAATTATTGGAAGGTGTAATTACGGATAATTAACAAAAAGTACCATAGTGATGAATCAGATAAATATTGTATTAGTCCGGAATGGCGTGTATAATAAAAGCGTGTAGAACATTAGCATAGTACGCCATTCATTATGAGTGGAGGATGATACTGTGTCTATGGTAAATGAATTATTATTGTATGAAAATGAAAAAGAGCGGTCTGGCAGAGCTATGAAGATTTGGCAGGCGGCTCTTTATGTGCGTTTATCAAGAGAAGACGGGGATAAAGCAGAAAGTGATAGTATAGGAAACCAGAAGGAGTTATTGCACCAGTTTGTAGAGTTAGAATCAGATATATCTGTATTTGATGTATATGTGGATGATGGATGGAGCGGAACAAATTTTGAAAGACCAGAATTTAAACGCATGATAAATGATATAAAAGCAAAAAAAATAGATTGCGTTATTGTAAAGGATTTGTCCAGATTTGGGAGAAATTATATTGAGGTAGGACAGTATATAGAAAAGACATTTCCATTGATGGATATACGGTTTATTTCGATAACAGACAGATTGGACAGCTATAAAAATCCCCAGTCAATGAATAATATCATAGTACCTTTTAAAAATTTGATAAATGACGAATATTGTAGAGATATATCAAATAAAGTAAGAAGTTCACTGGATATGAAAAGAAAGCAGGGAAAGCATATTGGATCATTTGCCTGCTATGGCTATAAAAAAGATCCACAAGATCATAATCATCTTGTTGTTGATGAAGAAGCGGCATACGTAGTACGTGACATATATAAATGGTATATTTCAGGGATAAGTATAATATCAATTGTAAAAAAATTAAATGAAATGGGAGTAAAAAATCCATCGGCTTATAAAAAGGAACTGGGGATAAATTATAAAAATCAGTATGCAAAAATATCGGATGGAAAATGGGGGTATAGTACCGTTAGAAAAATTCTCGGCAACCAGATGTATATTGGAGACTTGGTACAGGGAGTGCTTAAAATTAAAAGTTATAAAGTACAGGTGGCGCAACGAGTGAATCAAGATGATTGGATTATAGTAAAAGGTACACATGAAGCAATTATATCAAAAGAAGATTTTGAAATAGTTCAGTCATTATTAAAACGAAGGGGAAGAAAGGCACCTCAAAATAATAAGCTTTATGCATTATCAGGATTTGTGAAGTGTGGTGACTGTGGCCGGAGTATGTCACGTAAATGCCACCATCATAGTTATGGAGAATATGCTTATTATGTTTGTAGCACATATGTAAAGATTGATAAAAATGCATGCACCAAACATTCCACTCGAATAGATAATCTGGAAAAAATCGTGCTTTCAGCAATTCAAAGTCAGATTGCGCTGGCTGTAGATATGGAACAGGCAATCAATGAGATTAATATGAATGAAAATGCAAACAGAGAAGCAGTAAGATTGAGAAAAATGTTAGAAAAATCAAGGAGTGATGTTCAAAAAGCTGAGGATATGCTTTGTGATCTGTATCCAGACTGGAAAAGCGGCGTGATAACAAAAAATGAATATGTCAAATTGAAGGAGCGTTTTGAATTACAGAAACAGAATGCACTTCAGAAAGTTATGGAATATCAAGATCAGATAGAAAAGACTGAAAAAGGTGCAGACAGCAAAAATGAATTCCTTGACCAATTTGTAAAATATCAAAATATAGATAAACTGACAAGGGAAGTAGTGGTGGCACTTATAGATACTATATATATTTATGAGAACAAGAAAGTTAAAATCGTATTTAAGTATCAGAATCCATATTTAGAGGCATTAGAATATATTAAGAATAATAAAGATATATTAGACAAGAATAAAACAGAAATTTTACTGGGAGCATAATAAAATTATGGTGTTAACTTGACTATGGCACCGGCGGCGTGCGATACTATAGCGGGACATTTTCGGGACTTTGGGAGAGGTCCTTTGGATTATGATAAGATCATCACAGGGGATCTGGGATATGTAGGCCAGGAGATTTTGCTGAATCTTCTGAAAAAAGAAGGCTATGACATCAGCCAGAAGCATATGGACTGCGGAATCGAGATCTATGATAGGGAGACACAGGATACCCATGCAGGAGGAAGTGGCTGTGGCTGCTCCGCAACGGTATTGTCAGCACTGATTCTGCCAAATCTTCGGAAAGGAATCTGGAAACAGGTACTGTTCGTGCCTACAGGAGCTCTGATGTCTCCGGTGAGTTTCAATGAAGGCCAGAGCGTGCCTGGGATTGCCCATGGCATTATACTGGAACATTGCTGAGAAAGGAGATGAAAGAATATGGAATACTTCAATGCGTTCTGGGTAGGGGGACTGGTCTGTGTGCTGGTGCAGATTCTGATTGAAAATACGAAGCTGATGCCTGGAAGAATCATGGTCATTCTGGTAGTGACCGGTACTTTTTTAGGCGCTTTTGGTCTGTTCCCGTATTTAAAAGAATATGCAGGGGCAGGTGTGACAGTTCCACTGCTGGGATTTGGCAACAATCTGTGGGAAGGCGTAAAAAAAGCCGTGGACGAAGACGGCTTTTTAGGGTTATTCAAGGGCGGATTTACGGCAGCGGCCACAGGAACTTCATCGGCGCTGATTTTTTCTTATATCGCCAGTCTGATCTGTCAGCCTAAAATGAAAAAATAAGCCATGGGGGTTACTGCTCATGCATCTGATCCAGAAGGCGCATCAGGAGGCCGGATACAGCATCCGGGAACTGTTGAATCTGTTTGATGCGGATAAAAGAATCCCCATAGATCCTGCGAAGAGATGGGACAGCATAATCACCGCCCCAGAAAATGGCAGCCACACAGATCCCTTCTGACCGGAGCTGGCGGATGGCTTCCCTTGTATCATCAATGGCCAGAGTGTCTCGGTAATCTTTTCCACGTAATAAGCCATGATCAGAAGCTGCCCGTCTGGAATCTGAAGGCAGGACATCGGTCAGAATCAGAACAATTCGTTTGGCATGGGACGTATCATATTGCTCCATAAGTGGGCGAATGGCGCGAAAAGCCAGTCCGTCCCGGTTGTTGCCGGCAGTAAAAAAGTGAAAGATACCATCAGCAGTGCCAGTTTCCCTATAAGTTTTCAGCAACTGGAGAATCGTATATCCACGAATACTGCGGAAACTGGTGACCTGAACCGGAATCTGGAGCTCCAGCAGACTTTGGGTGATCAGATACGCCTGCGCAGCAATACTTTCCTGCTCCTGACAGCGGGAGCTGGAGGCATCCAGCACCAGATCAACGGTAAAATCTGGCATAGGCCAGATGATTTCCCGATAGAAGACAGACAGATCATGCATGGCAGGAATACGGTAGACCTGTCCCGGATTGAGATGGCCGCTTTGTACCTGTACCAGATCTGGTTCCTGCTGTTCTTCCAGCACCTGCTTCAGATGTTCTGTAATCTGATGGATACTTCGCTCATAGTAGCGTTTATCTTTCTGATAATATTGCAGATTTTTTCGATATTGTGTTTCCTGTTCTGCACCGAAGATCAGGTCCGGAGAAGTTGCACCTGCATACCAGAGAAGACTTCTGGAATGGTAACCGGTACAAAATGTTTTTTCAAAAAGCGCCATCTGGCTGTCAGAAAAGAGACAGGGACCAAAGGTATGGAGCATATAATCATGATCTTCTTTTGCCGTGGTCTGGCTAAGCAGATGCTTTCCCATTACATAGAGGCGGGAAAAGACAGGAGAAAAGCCAGTTTTATCAGGATCAGAGAGCCGGATATGCAGATCACCGGAAAATAACTGACCAAGAATCACAAGGAACAGACCGGCCCCTACAAACTTTGTCGTTTCAGATTTCCTGGCGTCCAGAGGCTGATAATAATAATATTTGCGAAAGATTGCTTTTGTAGATCGAACCAGTTCTGCATCCGGGAGAGTCGCAATGCTTTCCATAGCATCCGCCAGGGAAAGTTCTCGCCTGGAAAAATCAGTCAGATCCATGTGAAGAACCCGTTTCCAGTGAATCAGTGCCTGACGTTCCCAGCCCAATTCTGTGTATCTTCCGGCAGGAAGAAATTCGGTCAGATGCAGTCTGGCATACTCTTCCCTAAGAGCAGAAAGAGAGGAACGCCTGCTGCATTCCCGTGAGAAGACTGCCTGTTCCAGAATCAGTTGAGCCAGAGAACGGAATTTTTCCGGCTTACGGCCAAAGTCCAGACCCTTTAAAAATGGCAGTAAAATATCCGGATTCATGGTACGATAAGCCAGTCCTTCCAGGGTATTCAGATAGAGGGATGGTTCGTTATTACTGTGAAAGAACAGATAGACTGGTTCAAAATCATAACGTCCTGCAGCAGTCCATACCATGTTCGTGGCTCTTTTTTTCAGAGAATGTGTTAATTCCATGATTTTGGTATCCTCGCTGCAATGACATCATGAATGATAGCGCGTTCCGTTGCATCAAAGACTTTATTCGTCAGTCCCATATCACAGGCATCCAGAGGGGAAAGACCGAGACGCATCAGGCGACTGCATCCAGAAGTCCCCGCAGGTCTACGGCTCTTGGGCTGATCTCGGCACTTTCTGCTTTGGCATCCAGTTCATAAAAAATGGCACTGAGCTGGCGGCACATATTCCGTCCGATTTCCGGATATTCCGTTTTCAGAAGCAGATCCAGCTGTTTCTCTGAGATGGTCGGCATCTGAAGAACCAGAAAACGGGATCCGAGAGCTTCGTTCAGCTCTCTGGTACCGGCATAGCCATAATTCATAGTACCAATGAAGCGGGCAGCAGGATGCAGGACGATTCGGTCATAGCCGGAGACTTCCAGAATCCGCCGATAGTCCAGGGTAGCGTGGAGAACGGCCATGGCTTCATTCTTTGCCATATTGATCTCGTCCAGGATACCGAAACCGCCATATCTTACACACTGGTAGACTGGACCTGGACGGAATACTACTTTTTCTCCATCAAAAGTATCCGTTCCGATCAGATAAGAAGCATCCACATTGATATGAAAAGAAACATTCCAGCAGGGACGGCCAAAGATCCAGGCCAGGTTCTCTGCAAGAACATTTTTCCCGGTTGCTTTTGGGCCGGCCAGCAGAAGATTCTTTTCACACAACAGGGCACAGATAGCTTTTTCAAAAATATCTTTTCCAAGATAGTGAAAACGCGGAACTTCCGCAGCATCTCTGACAGAAGAGGGTGCGGTGTCTTTGTCAAATCGTTCTCGAAAATGAGCCACCTCTTTTTGTAATTCCGGGCGAATGCCCAGCTGATCCATCCAGTTCATATATCAGGTCTCCTTTGTGAATTTACATCAAAATCACCATTATTATACCCCTGTTTTACAAAATGGAAAAGAAGTGAGATTGTATCTAAATAAATACAAAGAAAAAAGAAAGAAAATCATATTAATAATTGACAGAAAGTTTATTAGTAGTATAATTTTTTCTTGGAGAAAAGTTTAGTAAAAACATATTTTTAGTTTAGCATTAAAGAATTGGAGGCGAAAGTTTCAAAAATGGAACTGGAATATATTAATGAGAAGATTGGCAGGAAAATCAGGGATCTGCGAAACCGGAACGGACTGACACAGCAGGAACTGGCGGACCGGACAGAACTGACAAAGGGATTTATCTCTCAGCTGGAAAGAGGGCAGGTATCTCCGTCTGTGGTGACATTGCTGGATCTGATCGAATGTCTGGGAACGACTGCAGCTGACTTTTTCAAAGAGACAGAAGAAGAACAGGTAGTATTTTCCGAACAGGGCTATTTTGAAAAGATTGATGAAGCGGGAAACAGTATTCAGTGGATTGTCCCCACTGCTCAGCGTTATCGAATGGAACCGCTCCTGGTGGTGGTGCAACCGCATCAGAGCCTGGAAGAAGATAAGCCCCATGACGGAGAGGAATTCGGCTATGTGATGTCGGGAAGGCTGAATGTCATTCTGGGAGACCAGATCTATCATGTAAAGGCAGGAGAGAGTTTTTATTATCCGGCAAAGAAGATTCACCGTATTGAGAATCCTGGGCAGCGTCCGGCAAAGTTTATCTGGGTCAGCACGCCGCCGATGTTCTGATTACAGTGTCAAAAGGTCTGAGCCCACTTGTGCTTGCACAAGGGTGGGGGAATGACCTTGGGACACGCACCAAAATGAGCATAAAAGTGGAGCGTAAGCTTCACGATATGCGAATGTTGGTGGAGGGTGCTATGTGCCAGTGGCACATGCTTAGCACCGACCGAAGTGGAACGGAGAAGTGAGAGTGCGAAGCACGTAACAATTCGTGTAATCCAAATTTTAAAATATTAGTGAAAAAGAGAGGGAGCAACATGGGAAAATCAGACAATATTATTGAACTGAAACATATCACCAGAACCTATGAAGACGGATTTTCAGCAGTATCTGATTTCAATCTGGAAGTAAAAAGAGGAGAATTTGTGACCTTTTTAGGTCCATCTGGCTGTGGAAAGACCACAACCTTGCGTATGATAGCCGGATTTGACCTTCCAACATCAGGAGAGATTCTGTTAAACGGAGAGCCGATTACCAATCTGCCTCCGAATAAACGACCGATCAATACTGTGTTTCAGCGTTATGCGCTATTTCCTCATATGAACATTTATGAGAATATTGCCTTTGGTCTGAAACAGAAGAAGACGCCGAAGGATGTGATCGAAAAGAAAGTAAAAAAAGTCCTGGCGTTGGTAGACCTGGAAGGATTTGAGAATCGAAGTGTGGCAACGCTTTCCGGTGGGCAGCAGCAGAGAATTGCTATTGCGAGAGCTCTGGTAAATGAACCGGAGATTCTGCTTCTGGATGAACCGCTTGGGGCACTGGATCTGAAGATGAGAAAAGAAATGCAGATCGAGCTGAAGGCTATGCATGATGAACTGGGCATTACGTTTATCTATGTTACCCATGACCAGGAAGAGGCACTGACCATGTCAGATAAGATTGTTGTTATGTCAGAAGGTAAGATGCAGCAGATCGGTACCCCGGAAGACATCTACAATGAACCGAAAAATGCTTTTGTTGCAGACTTTATCGGAGAAAGTAATATCTTTAATGGTATCATGACCGGTAAATTAAAGGCTCGTTTCTGCGGCGGAGAATTTGCCTGTGTGGATGATGTGGAACAGGGAACGCATATTACTGCTGTTGTCCGTCCGGAGGATGTGGAACTTACTGCTCCTGAAGAGGGAATCATTTCTGGTGTGGTAGATTCGGTGATCTTTAAAGGAATGCATTATGAGATTACGGTGGTATCCGGAAAGAATGAGATGGTGATTCAGACTGTTAAATCTGCGATACCTGGAGAACGTGTGGGAATGCGGGTAGACCCTGAGAATATTCATATTATGATTGCCGAGGATCATACTAACATTTTTGCGGCAGATATTAATCCGGACTTTCATCTGGAATACAATGGACATATCCTGGATACCAGTGTGACCAGGATCATCAAAGGAAGCAGACGTACAGAGGACGGTACGCTTCTGGATGCTCACGGAGAAGTAATTGATCCGAAGAAAACCAAAATTATGGTATCCATCCAGCCTTCTGATATCCGGATGACAGATAATATGGAAGAGGGAATTGTACAGGGATACATCAGCAACCTGATCTATAAAGGAGATCATTACAGTTATGTGATCCATACAGATCTGGAACAGGATTTTATTGTAAATGATGAATATCTGTGGAACATGGATGACCAGGTAGGTCTTCTGATGCCAGTAGATAAAATGAAATTTGCTTTAAAGAGATAAGGAGGAGACCATGCGTAAATTATCATTTTCCAGAAAAAGCCTGGGCATCCCTTATGCATTGTTTTTACTGGTATTCGTAATTGCTCCTCTGCTGGTGTTATTTTATTATGCATTTACAGACGGACAGGGGCAGTTCACTGTTGCCAATCTGACTGGCTTTTTCACCAATCCGAACACAGTGGGAACTCTATGCTATAGTTTTGCACTGGCAATCGTCACTACCGCAGTATGTCTTCTTCTGGCCTATCCGATTGCTATATTCTTGCATTTAGTAATATGAAAAGTAAATCTGTAATACTGATGCTGTTTGTGATGCCGATGTGGATCAACTTTTCCCTGCGTATCACAGCATTAAAGGAAGTCTTGACAGTACTGGAAGGAAATCTGGCCATGCATCCATTTTTAAATGCAGTGATTGGTATGACCTATGACTTCCTGCCATTTATGATTCTCCCGATCTATACCACAATCTCCAAGCTGGATAAGTCGCTGCGCGAAGCGGCTATGGATCTGGGAGCCAGTGAACTGGAGACATTTTTGAAGATTACACTACCACTGTCGGTACCTGGTATTATCAGTGGGGTGTCGATGGTATTTCTGCCGGCAATGACAAACTATGTTGTACTGGATATGCTGTATAATAGCACTTATATTATGGGAAGTCTGATTGGAAGCTATTTTGCAGCCTACAACTGGCATGGCGGCTCCATGATTGCTCTGATTCTGCTGGGAATCATCTGCCTGTTTACCTTACTGACCAATGGATCAGGAGAAGAAAATACGAGAGGAGGTGCCCTGTTATAATGAAAAAATATATCAAAAGTGCGTTCTTGATACTGGTGTTGTTATTCCTCTATCTGCCGATTTTTATTCTGGCGGTATATAGCTTTACAGATGCTGCCAATATTGGCTCTATTCGGGCTTTTCCCTTCACAATTATGTGACATTATTTACTACGCCAGAGCTTCTTGGGATGATCGGCGGAACGTTGCTGCTTGCAGTAGGAGCGGCCATTCTGGCTACATTGCTTGGCACTCTGGGAGCAATCGGAGCATTCTATTCGAAAAAAGGAGTGTCTCAGGCGATTTCCACAATGAATCAGGTGCCGGTAGTCAATGCAGATGTGGTGACCGGATTTTCGCTGTGTATTTTACTGGTAGTCGTATTCGGTGTCAGTAAAGATACGTTTGTACCGCTGGTTGTTGGTCATGTGATTTTATGTGCACCATTTGTATACCTCTCTGTTATGCCGAAGATCCGGCAGATGGATCCAAGTATCTATGAGGCGGCACTGGATCTGGGCGCAACCCCATTTGTGGCATTGACACAGGTAGTGATTCCACAGATTCTGCCGGGTATCATCTCAGGATTTGCCCTGGCCATCACATTATCTTTAGATGATTATTTTGTAGCAACCTATACCAAACCGGCTACCTTTGATACCATCAGTACCTACGTGGTAAATGCGACCAAAGGAGCTCAGACTACGATTAAAACAGCGTTGTGGGCATTGTCCACCGTCATTTTCCTGATCGTACTGATCCTTGTGGCAGTGATGAATCTGAAGGCCAATAAAAAAGTGTCAGAAAGGGCGGATGCATAAAATGAAGAAAATCAAAATCGGTATGACTCTGGCAGCCGCAGTGGCGCTGGCAGTTGGCATGAATCCTTTTGGATCTTTGTATGACAGCCGTGTTTGTGCGGGAGATGGTACAACAGCTGCGAAAGAAGTAACCTTACGGGTATGTAACTGGGAAGAATACATTGACCTGGGGGACTGGGACGAAGAAGAAACCATTGATCTGGAAAGTGGAGATATCATAGGAGAAAACTCTATGGTGGAAGACTTTGAACAGTGGTATTATGAGACGTATGGAGTAAAAGTAAAGGTAGAGTATTCGACCTTTGGAACCAATGAAGATCTGTATAATATGCTGACACTGGGAGATGTATATGATATTGTCTGCCCGTCAGAATATATGATCATGAAGCTGATGGCGGAAGATAAGCTTGTTCCATTATCCGAACATTTTTTTGATACGTCAGATGAGAATAATTATTACAGTAAAGGAGTATCCCCATACATCCGTAATATTTTTGAGAAAAATGAAATTAACGGAGAAGCCTGGAGCAAATATGCAGCCGGCTATATGTGGGGGCTGACCGGTATTGTATATAATCCGGAAGAAGTCAGTGAAGAGGATGCCAGCAGCTGGAAGATTCTCGATAACCCGGACTATAAGCGTCAGGTAACCATCAAGGATAATGTAAGAGATTCTTATTTTGCAGCCGTTGGTGCACTGAAATCTGATCTGCTCACGTCAGAAAGTTTCCGAAATGACCCGGATTACAGGCAAAAACTGGTGGATGAGATGAACGACACCTCGCCTGAGACCATTCAGGCTGTACAGGATTATCTGCAGGATGTGAAAAATAATGCCTATTCTTTTGAAACAGATTCTGGGAAAGCAGATATGATTACCGGAAAAGTCCTGGCTAATTATCAGTGGTCCGGTGATGCGGTCTATACCATGGATCAGGCAGAAGAAGACGGGGTATTTCTGGACTATGCAGTACCGGAAGAAGCTACCAATATTTATTTTGACGGATGGGTAATGCTGAAAAACGGAGTCGGAGAAGACAAAGATAAACAGCAGGCAGCAGAAGCATTTATTAACTTCAATTCCCGTCCGGACAATGCCATCAGGAATATGTATTATATCGGTTATACCTCTGTAATTTCAGGCGGGGATGACCCGAGAGTATTTGAATATGCAGACTGGAATTATAGCGCAGAAGAGGAGGAAGAAGATACGGTAGATTATGATCTGGCCTATTTTTTCACAGAAGATACAGACAGTGAGGATTATATTATCACGGCACCGGCGGAGCAGGTAAAAAGACAGCTCTATGCCCAGTATCCGGATGCAGATGCCATGGCTCGGTCTTCGATCATGATTTATTTTGATGAGAAACAGAATCAGGATATCAATCAGATGTGGGTCAGCGTCAGATGTTTTAATATTCATGATGTGCCTGTCTGGATATGGACAATTACCATAATTCTTGGTATAGTAATACTGGTATGTGCAGCACGAAAAGTGATGAAAAAACATACCCGGAATTAAATAAAAGAGAGGAACTGTTCAGAACCCACTGTAACTGTGAAGGTACTGAGCAGTTACGAAAGAGGAAAATAAATATGCCAGTATTTGATTTTAGCGGGGCATCAGAGAGTAAGAAGATCACCGAGTGTACTTATGAAGTTTTCTACTCAGATAATCCACAGCCGACACCGGAGCAGCCGATTATGGTGCTGGATAACAGCAAAAGACAGTGGAAGCATCATTCCTGTGGGATTTTTCTGAATCCGACAAAGAGAACTGCATTCGAATTTAAAGAAGAGGATGAGACAATTCAGGCAGATATTCTGAAGATCGATGCAAGATTTATCAGTCTGCTTCGTTGGCTGGGAGAGAATCATATTACGGTTCGTCTTTCAGGAGCGAATCTGGAAAAGGAGGGTTATGCAGTCTACAAGATCCGGGAGATTGCATTTGGCGGCGGTACCAAGCTGTCGGCGGAAGACGGATTTCTTCAGTTCATGATTGAACGGCTCCTGGCCAGCAACGCACCGGAAGAAGAGATCGAAGAGGATGACAAGGAAGAGATCGGCGACGATATGAAGCTGACCAGCATCCAGAGCATCACAGATTTTATGACCTGTGCAGGCAGAACCATGCCGGATAATATCCGTCTGTGGGCAAGAAGGAATCTGGCGGTGGCCAGATCCCATGAAGTGTCTCAGGAAGAACGGCGCCATGCACAGAGAGCTCTGTCGATTATGATGAATATTCAGTGGAAGAATAATTATTTTGAAGCCATTGATCCGAAAGAAGCCAGAAGAATTCTGGATGAAGAGCTCTATGGAATGGAGCGGGTAAAGCAGCGTATCATAGAAACCATTATACAGATCAACCGTACCAATACCCTTCCGGCTTACGGATTGTTGCTGATCGGACCGGCAGGTACCGGAAAGTCTCAGATTGCCTATGCGGTTGCCAGAATCCTGAAGCTTCCGTGGACCACACTGGATATGAGTTCCATTAATGACCCGGAACAGCTTACCGGAAGCTCCAGAATTTATGCCAATGCCAAGCCGGGTATCATCATGGATGCATTTTCCATGGCTGGAACATCGAATCTGGTATTTATCATCAATGAGCTGGATAAGGCAAATTCCGGTAAAGGAAATGGCAACCCGGCAGATGTGCTTCTGACACTTTTAGATAATCTGGGCTTTACGGATAATTATATGGAATGTATGATCCCGACAGTCGGTGTATATCCGATTGCAACGGCCAATGAAAAAGATCAGATCAGTGCGCCGCTGATGTCCCGATTTGCAGTGATTGAGATTCCGGATTATACGACAGAAGAGAAAAAAGTGATATTCTCCAGATTTGCACTTCCAAAAGTACTGAAGCGCATGAGCCTCAGAGAGGAAGAATGTGTGGTAACCGGGGAGGCACTGGATGCGGTAATTGACCGTTATCGAAGTACTTCCGGTATTCGTGATCTGGAGCAGGCAGCAGAGCATATTGCAGCCAATGCATTGTATCAGATTGAGGTAGATCATGTACCACAGGTAGTGTTTGACAAAGAGATGGTCAATGCGCTGCTGGATTAAGAAAGGGAGGTATTTACCATGAATAAAGTAATCACAATCAGCCGTGAATACGGTGCAGGAGGACATTCCATCGGAACAAAGGTAGCAGAAGCACTGGGAATTCCGTTTTATGACCGTGACATTGTCCGTGCGACGGCAGAAGAAAGTGGATTTGAAAAGAAACTGATTGAAAAGGAAGAGGAAGACCGCTCTACCAGCGATGATATCTGGAAAAAGATCAGTTCGATTTCCAGTTCCTACTTTAATGATTCTCAGGATGCTATTCATGAGATTCAGAAAGCAATTATCATCAAAATGGCGCAGAAGGGACCTTGCGTGATTCTGGGACGCTGTGCAGATGTGATCTTAAAAGAAGCAGAGATTGACACACTGGATATATTCATCCATGCAGATGAACTGCACCGAGGCGTGCGGGTGACCGAACTGACCGGAACAAAGAACGCTACAGAGATCCAGAAGATGCTGACCAAGAGAGATCGTGCCAGACATAACTATTACAATCATTACAGCGGCGGCCAGAAATGGGGCGACAGTCATAATTATGATATGACACTGGACAGCGGAAAGCTTGGATATGATCTTTGCGTGAAGCTGATCGTAGAGGCAGCGTCTGAAGCAGAAGAATAGAAAGCAGACGGGTATGGTGCAGGAGAACATCATGCCCGTTTTGACTATAAAAGAAAAAGATGAGGAAAAAGATTTGATTTCAAAAACGATGCATTCCGTTTTACAGGCATTGTCCAGTGGAAATATTGAAGTAGAGTCTTCACGCCGACTGGCAGATCTGAAAAAATTAGATGCCCTGGCTATCTTTTTAAAGAAACTGGATACAAAGATCTATAATGGGGAGTATGAGGTTCCGGTGCGTCTGTATTTTCCTACTGAGGAAGCCATGCATCTGGAGCCGGATCAACGCAGTCACTTTTCTGTACTGCTGTTTTTCCATGGCGGAGGATGGGTAACAGAGAGTGTTGCCACATATAACAGAGTTTGTGCCAGAATGGCGCAGGCTACCGGCTGTATTGTAGCATCGGTGGAATACCGGCTGGCGCCGGAATACCGCTTTCCGACAGCATTGGATGACTGTTACGCAGCGGCAAAGGCATTGTACACGAATCACAGTATTTTGAAGATTCACCCGGATCAGATTACGATTATGGGGGACTCCGCAGGGGGCAATCTGACAGCAGCGGTATGTCTGAAGGCAAGAGATACAGGAGACTTTGCTCCAAAGCGTCAGATCTTGATCTATCCGGCGCTGTATAACTGCTATACAGAGCAATCTCCATATCCTTCTGTACAGGAAAACGGTACAGAGTATCTCCTGACAGCAGTAAAGATGGAAGATTATCTGAAGTTGTATGAGAGCTGTCCACAGGACCGGCAGAATCCATATTTTGCGCCGCTCCTGGCCGAGGATTTTTCACATCTCCCGAAGACATTGATTTTGACAGCACAGCTGGATCCCCTGCGGGATGAGGGAGAGGACTATGCGAAAAAACTGCAGGCAGCAGGAAATGACGTAGAACTGCACCGGATCGAGAATGCCTTTCATGGATTTTTTGCTCTGGGAATTCGTTTTCTGCATGTGCGGGAGAGCTTTACGTACATCAATGCATTTCTGAAGGGAAGCGAAGAATAATGGAGACAGGCTATTCAAGATGGAGAAAGCTGGATAACGCAGCGTTGGCATTTCCACTGGTGACCGGAAAGCACGACACCAGAGTGTTTCGGTTTTACTGTGAATGTAAAGAACCGGTAGATCCTGAGATCCTGCAGAAAGCACTGGATGAGACTATGAAGAAATATCCATTGTTTCAGGCAGTGCTGCGAAAGGGGCTGTTCTGGTTTTATCTGGAGCGAAGAGAGATTAAATCTGTGGTAACAGAAGAAAAAAAGCCGCCATGCAGCAGGCTCTATATACCGGATAAAAAAACACTGCTTTTTGAAGTAACCTATTATAAGAACAGGATTAATTTTGAAGTTTATCATGCATTGACAGACGGAACCGGTGCGATGCACTTTTTGCAGGAACTGGTGCAGAATTATCTGATCCGAAAGCACCCGGAAGCACATCTTTCCAGAATGGAGTCTGGAGAAGAGAGTACGCCATGGGATCAGGAGGAAGACAGCTTTTCCCAGTATTATTCATTACCAGAAGGAAAAAGCGAGAAGAAGCCGACAGCTGTCAGATTAAAAGGAGAAAAACTTCCTCACGAAGAGATGCAGATCACGGAACTGAATATTCCGGTGAAAGAGATCCATGCAAAGGCAAAATCCTATGGTGTATCCATCACGGTATTTCTGGCGGCTGTGATGCTGTGTGCAATTGGAGAAGAGATCCCGAGAAGCCGGCAGAAAAAGCCTGTGACACTGATGGTGCCGGTGAACCTGCGTAATTATTTCCCGTCTCAGTCCATGGCGAATTTCTTTGGCTGGATTGAAGTAGGCTATACCTTTGAGGCGAATACCACGCTAAAGGACGTGGTGAATCATGTGAAAGAACAGTTTGGAAAAGAACTGATCAGGGAAAATGTGGCACGTCGTATGAATGGGTATGTCAGATTGGAAAAAAATCCGTTTGTACGTGCAGTACCACTGGAAATTAAAAGGTATTTTCTGATGATAGGGGCGTCCCTCGGCAGTCGCAGCATTACTGCAGTATATTCCAATATCGGGATTTTACGTTTTCCACCTGGCTATGAAGCATATATCGAACATTTTGGCATTTTTGCCAGTACCGATATTTTACAGCTCTGTTCCTGTTCTTATCAGGATCAGATGCTGCTGGGATTTACTTCCAAGCTGCCAAATGATAATATACAACGGAATTTTCAGAGGATTTTAAAAGAAGAATCCGTTGGATTTCGGGAAGAAAAACAGGATTTCCCTGGAAGAAATGAGCAACAGAAGAAAGAGGAAAGGCAGATCTTTCGGATCTTTAGCTTCCTGTGTATTGCAGCAGCAGTCATCTGTGCTGTATCGGACTATCTGTTCACCGGAGCATTAAACTGGTTTGGGTTCGCAGTGGCAGGGATCGCCTGCACCTGGCTTTTGGTGGCAGTCGCCTACAGCAAGCGGCGGAATATTTTGAAAAATGAAATGTGGCAGCTGCTTTTGATAACCATATTGGCCATAGTGTGGGATCGTTATACCGGCTGGATGGGATGGTCTCTGGACTTTGTACTGCCAATTGGAGCGTTAGGCGTGCTTTGTTCTATGGCAGTGATCGCAAAGGTACAGCACCTGGAACGGGAGGAATATCTGTTTTATCTGATTCAGGCAGCGATGGCAGGATGTATTCCGATTGTGCTGGTATGGCTGAATCTGATTCGATTTGTGTATCTATCGGTGATTTGCAGTGGTATCAGTTTTCTGGTACTGACAGGTCTTATGATTTTTCAGAAAAAAGATACTTTCCGGGAATTTCATAAAAAGCTGAGGATGTAGACAAAAAAGGGATGAAATTCCGCCGGATCTGTGCTACAATAACAAAAGGAAATCACATTTCCCAATCAGGCCTGTGATATGCAGGTGTCGATGACAGGAGTAGTAAAATGAGTCAGGCAAAAGTAGATAAATACAAGCAGAAAAAAGCAAACAGACAGAAGATTATGCGCAAGGAGAAAAGAGAACGTCTTGCATGGAAGATTGGCGGATATGTAGTATGTGCACTGGTAGTCTGCTGGATCGGTTTTTCCGTGTATGGTAAGGTACATGTACCAGTAGCAAAAAGCTATGAGGTATCCACAGGCGCCATTGATGATTATCTGAATGGACTGAATGAAGAAGAATAAGATAAAAGGGACAAGCGGGGAGCAGTTTCCCCGCTTTTTATCGTTGCGCGCATGAATTTCCATGCGCCTGGACCGAACACAGGGGGAAATATGGAATTTGAATATGAAGTAAAAGATGGGGAAATACTGCTGAAGCGTATATACGGCAGTGAAGAACGTGTGGCAGTTCCGGCACAGATCGAAGGACTGCCGGTGACGGCACTGGCTCCGTATATCTTTTCCCAGGACAGGCGGGAACCAGATCAGAAAGCGGCGATCTGTGGCAATCAGGTGAAAGAGATCCTTCTTCCGGATTCCATACGGGAGATTGGCGGCTATGCATTTTATGGATGTTATTATCTGGAGGCACTGACCATCACTCACCGTACCCGAGATATTGCAGGAGGCGCATTTACCGGATGCCATCATCTGAAAAAACTTACTTTTCGAATGGATCAGGCGGAGGGATATTGCATGAAGGATGTACTCAGTGAAGTGCATCATGAGCTGAAAGCAAGTATGGTTTATAAGGATCGAATATGCACGTTGTTGTTTCCGGAATATTATGAAGAGGCAGTGGAAAATACACCGGCACGTATGCTGGAGACGCAGTTTCACGGTTCTGGATACAGTTATCGTCAGTGTTTTCAGGATGGAGTATTCCAGTTTGGAGAATATGACCGGCTTTTTCAGGAAGCACAGAATCTGGAAAGCGAGGACTTTTGTATTGAACTGGCGGTGACCAGATTGATGGAGAAAGAACAACTTTCCAGAGATGCGGAAGGAGTCTATCAGTCTTACCTTATGGAGCACCGTATGTCAGCTGCGGGATGGTGTATCGAGTTCGAACAGAATGAGATTCTGGAATTCCTGACCGGATTTATTGACTGGCGAGAAGAGGAACTGTCTGATCTGATAGAAGAAGCCAATCAGAAGGGACGACTGGAAATCCAGAGCTTTCTGATGGATTACAAGCATCAGCATTTTGGAAAGAAAAAGAAGACATTTGATCTGTAAGAGGAGAAAAATGGAAGATATATTTGAAAAGGAAAAAGAATTTGCACGGAGAATGGAATCTGTGGGACGACATATTCTGTTTACCGCGCGAAATGAATTATATCTGCATATGCGATTCCTGGATGTGGCGCTGTCCTCTCTGGATTATGCCATGGACAGTACGGTAGATACCGTGGCTACAGACGGAAATGTGATTTATTATAATGCAAGATATCTGGGGAGTTATTACAGGGATGACAGAAAGCGGGTGAACCGTGCGTATCTGCATATGGTGTTACACTGTCTGTTCTGCCATGTCTTTACACCGCCCAAAGAGGATACGATATATTGGAATCTGGCATGTGATATTGCCATGGAATCCATCATTGACGGTATGCAGATACGTTGTGTAACGGTGCCTATTTCCTGGCTGAGAGAGAGTACCTATAAAGAACTGCGAAAAAAACTGAAGGTGCTGACAGCGGAAGGTATCTATCATGTATTGACTACAGAACTGCCGGGGGAAAAGAAGCTGCAGCAGCTGGTACGGGAATTTACAGTAGATGATCATCGTTACTGGGTGAATCACCAGAATCAGCAGCCAAAGACTGAGCAGCAGCGTGATAAATGGAAGGATGTTCGTGAGAAGATGGAGATGGATCTGAACTCCTTTTCCAAAGAAGCAGTGGATGCGGAAGGGAATCTGCGGGATCAGCTGAAAGTGGCGAACCGGGAGACTATTGATTATCGGACATTTTTGCGTAAGTTTGCGGTGCTTCGGGAAGAGATGCAGATCGATCCGGATAACTTTGATTATATTTTTTACAGTTATGGATTGTCCATGTATGGCAATATGCCACTGATTGAACCACAGGAATCCAGAGAGGTGATGAAAGTGGAAGAGTTTGCTATTGTCATTGATACTTCCATGTCCTGTTCCGGAGATCTGGTGAAGACCTTTCTGGAAGAAACTTATAGCATTTTAAAAGAACAGGAAAGCTTTTTTCGAAAGATTAATATTCATATCATTCAGTGTGATGAAAAAGTACAGGCGGATGTGAAGATTGCTTCTGAGGAAGAATTAAAAGACTACATGGAGCATTTTGAAGTGGCAGGCGGTGGCGGTACGGATTTTCGACCGGCGTTTACTTACGTGGAAGAACTGTGCAGAAAAAAAGAGTTTTCCAATCTGAAAGGACTGTTGTATTTTACGGATGGCTTCGGCATGTATCCGAGGCGGATGCCACCATTTCAGACAGCTTTTGTCTTCATGGATGAAGAACAGTCTCAGACAGATGTACCGCCGTGGGCAATGAAAATCGTTCTCAGAAGTGAGATGTTATCTCACTCCTGAGAAGCCTCCGGCAAGAATGGCGTTGCATTCTTGAAATTGAGAAATGTTAGAAAAAGCTGCCATGAAGCAAAAAATCATAGAGGAGTCGGATTATGAATATCAAGAGAGCAAAAGAAGAGATCGAACATTCGATCCATGCATATTTGAGCAAAAATGAATATGGAGAGTACCGTATACCGGCGATCCGTCAGAGACCGCTGCTGCTGATCGGACCTCCTGGAATCGGGAAAACCCAGATCATGGAGCAGGTGGCAAGGGAATGTAAGGTAGCACTGGTGTCTTATACCATCACGCATCATACCAGACAGAGTGCGGTAGGCCTGCCGTTTATCCGGGAAAAGGAATTTGGTGGTAAGACCTATTCCGTAACGGAATATACCATGAGTGAGATTATCGCATCGGTTTATGAGAAGATTGAGCAGACAGGCTTAAAAGAAGGGATTCTTTTTATTGATGAGATTAACTGTGTATCCGAGACGCTGGCTCCGACTATGCTACAGTTCCTGCAGTGTAAGACCTTTGGTAATCAGAAGGTGCCGGAAGGCTGGGTAATCGTGGCGGCAGGAAATCCACCAGAATACAACCGCTCGGTGCGGGAATTCGATGTAGTGACGCTGGACCGTATCAAGAAGATCGATGTGGAAGCCGATTTTTCTGTCTGGAAGGAATATGCATATCAGGCAGGGGTTCATCAGGCAGTGATCTCTTATCTGGAATTGAAGAAAGAGAACTTCTATCGAGTGGAGACGACGGTAGATGGCAAGATGTTTGCCACCGCCCGTGGATGGGAGGATTTGTCCCAGATGATCGGCGTCTATGAAGATCTGGGACTTCCGATGGATCGAGAGGTAGTCTATCAGTATATTCAGCACTGGAAGATAGCAAAGGATTTTGCCAATTATCTGGAGCTGTATTACAAGTACCAGAAGGACTATAAGGTAGAAGAGATCCTGCAGGGCCATATTACAGAAGAAGCATGTGATAAGATCCGAAGAGCGGCCTTTGATGAAAAACTCAGTGTCATTGGCCTGTTGATCGCAAGACTTCATGAATATTTCCGTAAGTCCTCTGAGGTGGATGCGCTGGTGACAGAATTATATGAAAAAATGAAGCAGGTAAAGAGTCGGATGGAGACGGAGCAGGTATCCGGCATTTTGGAAGACCTGTGCCAGCAGTATGAGGCAGAAACGGAGCAGCTGAAAAAAGCAGAACAGCTGGATAAAAATAGTCTGCACAGGAGAATGCAGATTCAGCAGAGACTGGAATCATATCGGGATGAAGTGAAGACAGCACACCTGGACGGTGAGGAAGCCTTTTCATGCATCAAGGAAAAATTCGCGGCGGAGACACAGCAGAGAGAACAGATCATCGATGCTACCGATCAGATGCTGAATTATGCGTTCGACTTTATGGAAAGGACCTTTGGAGACAGCCAGGAAATGGTTATTTTCCTGACAGAATTAAATACCGACTACTATGCAGTCTGGTATGTGGATCAGAACGGCTGCGACCGCTACTATCAGTATAACAAGAGCCTGCTGTTCAGCGAACGCCAGAAGGGAATTATGCAGGAATTGAATGAGATTGAAGAGATGATAGAGTAAATATAGAACGGCAACTTTTAGATAGAAATTAAAAAGAAAGGTTCAGAATCCTGAAATTCAGGAAACTGAACTTTTTTTATTTTTCTGGTAACCTTTTGAAAAAAGATACGACTTATAAAGTAGAAGATAGTGATTGTTCATGATTCACTATCCCGCGAGGTGTTTTGGCATGAACATGCCAAAATCCCGAGACATACACGCCAAAATTCCATTGCCAGAGGCAATTTTATTGAATTTTGGCATAGTATCTGTGAAGATACTGAACAGATACTATGATAAAATCAGATTACAGAATGGAAGAAATACTTGTAATCAAGCAGGAGGAAAAGGTGGAAGATACACAAATCATTGATTTATTTTGGAAAAGGGAAGAACGGGCGGTGACGGAACTAAGTAATAAATATTCCGGATACTGTTATAAGATCGCATGGAATCTTCTGGAGAATCATGAGGACTCAGAGGAATGCTTAAGCAGTACCTGGTATGCAGCGTGGAAGACAATACCGCCTCACAGACCTTCGGTATTGTCTGCATTTGTAGGGAGAATTACCAGAAGACAGGCGATCGATCTGTTTCGAAAGAAACGGGCAGTGAGACGGCCGGATACGCACATAGCGGATCTATGCGACGAGATGGAAGAATTAAATGGAGTTTATTCCGTGGATGAAGAGATAGCCAGGAAAGAACTGATGCAGGTCATCGAACAGTTTTTGGAGAAACTGTCTGAGACAGACCGAGATATTTTTATCCGGCGGTACTGGTATCTGGATCCGATCAGAGAGATTGCCAAAAGACATAAGGTTTCCGAAGGGTGCATCAAAACCAATCTGTGCAGAAACAGGAAGAAACTGCAGCGTATCTTACAGAAGGAGGGGTTCCGATGAAGAAAGAATTCAATTTTTCAGAAGAGTTTGGAAATATCAGTGATCAGATAATTGAGGAGGCTGGAAAAGAATGGCATCCGAGGAAATATCCAGTGTTGCAGTTTTATAGTCGAAAGATAGCCTGTGTGCTGCTTGTATTTATTCTGGGAATAGCTGCAGTCAGAAGCCCGATTGTACAGGCAACGGTGGAAAAGATCACCAGCGAGATTGGAAGAATTATGGGATTCCAGAAAGATTTACTGAGCTATACGTCAGATATTCAGGAACAGAGCCAGACGAAAAATGGGATTACCGTAACCTTAAAAGAAGCCATTGCAGATGAGCGTATACTGATGGTGGAAGCTAATATTGTGATGCCAGATGGAATACTGGCATCATGGATCAACAGTGAAAAGACAACTTTTAATGGAAGAGTATTTCATCCGATTGAGGAAACTTACAGTACGAGTAAAAGTGGTGAGTTCATCTATGTGGAAAGATATTCAGAAGATATATTGACAGATGGAACAGCGAAAGTCCATTTAGTAGTAGAAGCCGGAAAAGATCCTGGTACAGGAGTAGGACTGGATGATACAGGCAGTATAGCAGAATTTGCGTTTGATTTTATCGTAGATGCAAAAGCTCTGGAAGCAAAAACGAGGACACAGGAACTGGATATAGAGATTCCTATGCCGAGGTTCCCTTCTGGAAAAATGAGATTGCAGGAACTGACTATGAATGATCTCTATACTGTAATCAACGTCCCGCTGGCAGATGAGGATCGAGACCTGGAGTTTTGGATGGATTATGAGTATAAATTAAAGGGAAAGGATAACTTTGGAAACCCGGTATCTATGGAATTACAGACAAGATGGGATTCTGATGATCTGGAATTTCGTTCTGATTTTGTAGGAGATTATGAATCAGGAGAGTCCATACCGGATGGTAAAATTCAGATGTCCCTGCCAGATAAAGATTGCAGTTATCTGGAACTGCAGCTCTATGAACGGAAAATAGAGTATGAACAGGTTGACAGCCAGGAAGATGATGAATATGAGTGGGGAGAGAGGTTCATTCCATCCGCAGAAGAAAATTATGGCTGGCAAGAAGTGGGAGAACCGTTTCGCATTCAGATAGATCCGGTAGATACCAGTAAACCGTTTCTGATCACTGCATCGTCAGAACTGGAAAATGACCGAAGAAAAATTCTTTCCATCGATGTAGATATGATGCCGGTGACAGATGAGAAATTCCAGAATCTTACCTTTGAAATTACTTTAGATGAAAACATCAGAAAGTATATTCCAGATGGAAATCTTGATTATAAAGTAGAGGAATTGGAAGATGCATCTGCGATTAGTCATGAGATTGAGGTAGAATTACCGGCAGAGACACCAATGGAGGAACTTGATCAGGCGTTAAATCATATTACGGTAACTATGAAGTGGAAAGGTGGAGAACAGACCGAAGAGGTTGCGTTGAAGAAAACTGAATAATTCAGAGAGTAATGGAGAAGAGACTATGAGAGTAGAAGCTATATATCAACAAATAAAAGAGGTCTTTTCATTAAAAGTATATTTTATAATCTGTGTAAGTCTGGCATTACTGTCGTTGTTTTTGCCAGTTTCAGCAGTAGCAGATGGAAGCAATTTGTATATGTATCGAATCGGAATAGGTGTGCCATGGGTGACGATTTATAAAAATGCAGATCTTGGAATCAGCAATTTTATAGGTATTTTTAAAGCGCCTGGTTATAGAGGAATCGAATGGATGCCTCAGAATTTGATGCTGTTCGTTGGAGTAGTATATATCATTTATATTTGTATTTCGGTACAGAAAAACAAAACAGAACGATAAAAAGAAAAATATTGTAACAAACTCCATCTTGATGTGTTATATCTATAGAAGAACCAAAGAGGAGGGAGGAGTGCTTATGGACAGTGAGATGCTGCGTCAATTTTACGGACGCTATGCATCGGAGATCTATCTGTATCTGTATTCTCTGTGTAAGAGCAGAGAGCTGGCAGAAGATCTGATGCAGGATGTATTCTTAAAAGCGCTTCTCTCTCTTTCAGATTCTCATACCAACATACGGGCCTGGCTTTATAAAGTAGCCAGAAATACCTGTTTGAATGAATTACGAAAACGAAACCGGGAGACAGAACTGGATGAGCAACTGGCAGTGTCTGATAAGACCATTCTTGGAAATGTCATACAGAATGAGCAGAAAAAACAACTGTATCGGGCAATGATGAAGCTGCCGGACAGACAGAGGGAGATATTGGAATTGTTTTATTTTTCAGAAATGAGCATCAAAGAGATTGCAGCAGTTCTGTCATTGACATCTGAAAATGTACGGGTGCTGGCATATCGGGCGAAAAAGCAGCTGCGAAATGAGATGGAGGGCGATGGATATGAGTTATAGAGAAAAGATAGAACGATATAAGAAGCATCAGCTGACGGAAGAAGAAACAAAAGAAGTAGAAGCAGAGATTGAAAAGACAGAAGCCATCAGTGATTATCTGGCAGATCGGCTGATGGATGATCTGGATAAGGAGTTTTTCAGTAAAGACAGTGGTGAACAGACAGATGCAAAAGAGAAGATGGAGCAGAACACCGCCTCAGCAAAAGAGTTTGAAGCCTATGTAAAGAAATCCATTCACAGAAGCTTCCGAAGAATGGGAATGGCGGTAGGTGGAGTCGTGCTGGCAGTAGTTCTTTTTATACAGTTTGGCATGTCACCACTGATGTCTTCGCTTTACTATAATCCGGCGAAAACCGAGATATTGGAGACGAAGTCGGGAGATATTACTTATCAGACTTCCTACTCTCAGATCGAGGTGGATTTTCATGTATATGCAGAACTGAGCCTTCCGTGCAAAAGCTGTGATAATGTACAGGCATTTTCCAATGGATATGGAAACTATCAGATTCTAATATCTCCAGTCATCAGTTTTGGAACGAAGCGGGGAACTACTACAGCCGGACAGATTCGAAAGGGCAAACTGGAACTGTATAATCCGGATTACCTTCAGGGAGGCCCAGCAAATTATTTTGTGGGATACGGGCTGAACCGGGATCGGGATTTTGTATCTCAGATGAAAGAAAATGTGATCGAAGAAGATGGAGAATTGACGATTTATAATCGATGGTTTTACGGAACACTGGAGGACGGAAAGGCAGCCATTGATGAACTGGAAGATGATCATACCATGTATCAGGCTTATGTGTCCTTTGACCGTCCAAAGACATTTACAGAAGTAAATGAGATCATGGATTCCCTGAAAGAGCAGGATGTCTGGCCATCACTTGTCTGGGTCGCTGTGTATGGCAGTGAGGATGGGGGAGAAGTGGTTGGATATGCCGGTGATGCGCCACAGGCACTGGCACCGGTAGCATGGAATGAAAAATATCCGGAATTGACCTTATATGAAAAGAATGGATATGATGATGCAGATTATGAGAAGGCAGAGCAGAAGCTGCAGGATGAATCGGTGATGACCCAGCATCTGGTCAGCATGCTGCGGTATATGGGAGACCAGCACAAATTCGTCAATATGATGGAGGAATATACAAGTAGCATATTTGACAAGAGTATAGCGGATTATATCGAGGAGAATGGTATCAGCTCTTATGGATTTGTCTGCATAGCGACAAAAGCAGATATGCTGAAGATGCTGGAGATGGATGATATCATAGGAATTGTGCCGGAAAGCTGGAATTAAATGAGTATGTAATAGAAAATCCCGGGTGCGTCAAACACCCGGGATGGTTTTATGGCATTGAATTTTAGTATTCTTCTCCAACGACATGTACGTTGATCAGATTAGTAGTTCCAGGACGACCAAGAGGAACACCTGCGGTAATAACTGCCACATCACCTTCTTTTAACAGACCGGCACGAACAGCTTCATCAATGGAGTGTTCGAACAGTTCGAAGGTATCCTGTTCTTCTTTTGTCTGAATTGGAATGACACCCCAGCAAAGGCTCAGCTGGCGACATACATGTGGATGTGTGGCACATCCGATGATCGGTCTGTCCGGACGGAATTTGGCGATCATCTGAGCGGTACTTCCTGATTTGGTAACGCTTACAATGGCGGCTGCATTTAAGTCATGAGCAGTGGAACAGGTGGCATAGGAAATGGCTTCTGTTACATTGTCATGATTGGATGCAGTAGACCGGTGATTAAATCGATTGACATAATTGATGGAACGTTCGGTTCTTTCAGCAATACGTACCATAGTCTGCAGGGTTTCTACCGGATATTTGCCGGCAGCAGTTTCTCCAGAAAGCATAATGGCACTGGTTCCATCGAAGATTGCATTGGCTACATCAGTAGTCTCAGCTCTGGTAGGACGTGGATTATTTATCATGGAATCCAGCATCTGCGTCGCTGTGATGACAATTTTGCCTGCGAACATGGCTTTTTTAATCAGACTTTTCTGGATAACAGGAAGATCTTCCAAAGGGATCTCCACACCCATATCGCCACGGGCTACCATGATACCATCAGCAACTTTCAGAATTTCATCGATATTATCTACCCCTTCTTTGTTCTCAATCTTTGCAATGATGCGGATTGTATCGCAGTTTTCCTCTTCCAGAATTTTGCGGATTTCCAGAATATCACTGGCAGTTCTTGTGAAAGAAGCAGCAATAAAGTCATAGCCCATTTTAATACCGAAAAGGATATCATCATGATCTTTGGGGCTGATAAACGGCATGGTCAGAGATACGTTTGGAACATTCACACCTTTATGGTTGGATACAGGGCCAGGATTTTCTACGGTACAGACAATGTCTGTATCAGTGATTTCTTTGACGGTCAGCCCGATCAGACCATCGTCGATCAGAATACTGTCACCCGGCTTCACATCATGAAGCAGATTGGTATAGGTGATGGCAACTGCAGAAGCGTCACCTTCGATATCACGGGTAGTAAGAGAAAATGTCTGGCCTTTTTCCAGAATGACTTTCCCTTCTTTAAAATCTTTCAGACGGATTTCAGGGCCCTTGGTGTCCAGAAGTGCGGCAATCGGTTTTTTTGCCTTATTTCTGGCATGCTTCAGTTCCAGAAACCGTTTTTTCTGTTCCTCGTGATCTCCGTGAGAAAAGTTAAATCTTGCAACATCCATACCAGAGTCAATTAATGCTTCCAGAATGCCTGGTTTGTCAGTAGATGGACCAAGAGTACAGATGATTTTTGTTTTTTTCATAATTGTGTCCTCGCTTTCTTATATCATAAACTTATATATAGCCTCTGCCACTCCATCATGATTGTTGTCATGTTCGGTAATATAAGTAGCATAGGTATGCATATGAGAATCAGCATTTTTCATCACGACACTGACCGGAGTGGTCTGCAGCATGGAGATATCATTGTCAGCATCTCCGGCAGAAATGGTATGCTCCAGTGGAATCTGAAGCTGTTCGCATAACCGCAGGATAGCATTTCCTTTGGAAATGCCTGGTGCAATGATCTCCAGCAGGGAGTCGCAGGAAAAGTAATCATCGATTTTTCCCTGTGCCCAGTCGCTGATATCTTTCTGAAACTGAATCAGTGGTTCATGGTGCTGATAATCGACTGCCAGAACCTTGTAAGGATCCGTGGTAAGTGCCTCGCGAATGGATGGAACAATCTTATAATCCATACTGGTATTGCGGCAGTATTCATACAGATCTTCATTTTCAGTCTCTGTCACTACCTGTGTATCATCATAGGTCTGAATATGAATGCCATGGCTGTGAGCTGCTTCAAAAAGGTGGCAGACATACTCCATTGGGATAGTCTGAGAGAACACTACTTTTTGCTCATAACTGTCATAGATACAGGCACCATTAAATGCAATGATATAACATCCGGGCATGGTGAGACCAAGAGTTTCAGCCTGCTTCTTTGCACTGGCCAGAGCCCGGCCGGTGGAGATCACCACTTTATGTCCAAGATCCAGTGCCTGACGGATCGCAGCCAGATTGCCTTCTGAGATCTGCTTCTGATCATTTAGCAGTGTGCCGTCCAGATCCGTAAACAGAATTTTTGTTTCAGTCTTCATAGTATTTCCTTCTTTCGCGTAATGTATCTAAAATAGAATGAGGAATGTCCAGGTGTCCGTACCCACAGCCAAGATCCAGCCCCGGCTTATTATCCCCGTGAAAATCAGAACCGCCGGAAATACAAAGATCCAATTCAGCAGCCAGATCACGAATATAGGCTTCTTCACTGACAGAATAGGTAGAATAGATAGCCTCGATTCCCATCAGACCCATTTTTTTCAGAGAAACGATCAGCTGACGAAGCTTTTCATCGGTGAAATGGTACAGAATTGGGTGTGCAAGAATCGGGATCCCTCCAGTGGAGCAGATCAGCTGTACGGCATCCGCAGGTGTCACTTTTTCCCGTTCGATATAATAAGGGCATCCAGGATTTAAGAAGCGGTCAAAAGCTTCTGACATCTGGGATACATAGCCGGCTTCCATAAGGAACCGGGCAATATGTGCACGGGTCAGAACAGTATCTCCAAAGCGCCTTTGCAGCAGTTCCAGAGAAATGATCATGCCATCTTTCCGCATCTTTTCTATCATACGGAGATTGCGTGTCTCCCGGGAATGAAGAAACTGATGCAGCCGGTTCGAAAAATCCGGATGAGCTGGATCGATATCCAGCCCTACAATATGGACATCACTTCCCTGATAAACGGTAGAAAATTCAATTCCACGGATGACTTCCAGAGAGGTGCCTGCTGCAGCAGACATGGCTTCGTTCAGACCGGCCACGCTGTCGTGATCCGTCAGGGCAAAAGCAGCCAGCCCCCTGGAAATGGCATAGTGTACCAGCTGAGTTGGTGTGAAAGTTCCATCGGAAGCAGTGGAATGGACATGCAGATCAATGGATGTATGTGTCATAAATGCCTCCAGATAAATATAAGATGCTGATTGGATTATAAACGAAATGGAAGGCAAATACAAGTAATTAAAAAATTGACAAAGTAAGGTCCAAACGGTACCATAGAAGCAGAAGAAACTGTTGGGGGATCAGGGGGGAGAAAAGTGAAAAAAAGCGGCTGGACAATGCGAAAAGCAATCATGGTATTTTGTGTTGGCTGTGTCATGGCAGCTCTTCTTATGCAGACGTTTCTGTTTCAACAGTCATTGAAGAGACAGATCCGTACGGAGAGCATTGCGGATAATGAAAATACACTGACGAAGATGCAGGCGGAGCTGACCACTTTTATTCATAATATGCGAACAGAGATGCTGACGATCTACAGTGAATATGATCTGATCAGCGAACTAAGAGAAGTGGCGCAGGGAGGACAGGAGAAGGTTCCGGCCGATGGTTACTGGTGGCGGAACTGGTACCTGGGCAGAAAACGTTTTTCTTCGGAAGACAGACTGATGGCCATGTACCTGTATGATGCGAAGAACCAGATGGTAAGTGCGTATCGTTATAATTGCCAGATGTTCCCCAGGGATATCTATAAGAGTGAATACGATGCCAATACCGGAAGAGTACTGGAATATGTGAATGGAGACCGGACGGATCTGATGATCTCCGGGTATTATAATCCGCTGGAAGAAAAAAATATTATCCGGTTTGTATTGAAGCTTCATAATTATGATGAAGAACGACAGAAGATCGGATATCTGGTCTGCGAGATTGACAGTATGGCCTTTGCATCGATTATGAATAAATATGTGGATCTGTCCCATGTTTATCTGTGGATGCAGCCGGTGAATGACCGGACGATTGTGGTGACAGGGGAAGCCGACGAGGATCAGAAACGGATTCAGAAACAGTTATCCCGTGTGATTCAGAACTACTATGACAGCAGTACACTGGATCAGGAATACGGAGATTACTATCTGATTCATGTAGGACAGGCAGAAAATAATCTGGAGGCCTGTGCCCTGGTTTCCCAGTCTCTGTTGACTGCAGCACAGAGGTCACTGACACGTTCTCTGCTGGTGATTATGGCGATGATGCTGGGATTGGTTGTGGTGTTTGTGATGCTGCTGTCACGCTGGCTGACAAGACCGACGGAACAGATGCTGGAGACGATTGAGAGGATTAAGAATGGAGAAACGCAGCTGCGCGTGCAGCCAGTGGGATGGTCTGAAGAACTGAAGGTATTGGGAACAGAATTTAATGATATGCTGGACCGGGTACAGGCAATGGCACAGGAGGAATATAAGTATCGGCTTCTGGTGGAACGGACAGAGTATAAGATGCTTCAGGCACAGATCAATCCACATTTCCTGTATAATACATTAAACACTATGAGTGGTATTGCCACAGCACAGAATTGTCCGCTGGTCAGTGGTTTGTGTCATTCCCTGTCTGCAGTGTTTCGTTATAGTCTGAACATGACAGATGAGTTTTCTACCGTACAGAAAGAGATGGAACATGTACGAAATTATCTGTATGTGATGGATGTGCGAAGCGGTTCGGATGTGATGCATGAATATCAGGTCGCGGAAGAGACACTGCAGGATCAGCTGCCAAGAATCTGCCTGCAGCCGATTGTGGAAAATGCCATTACCCATGGTCTTCGAAATGTCAGACGGAAGGATAAAAAACTGAAGATTTCCGCTGTACATGAAGAGGGTCTTCTGGTGATCTGCATAGAAGATAATGGGACAGGAATGGATGCAGAAGAGATGAACCATCTGCTGGAAAAGAATGATCCGAAGCGGGTGGAGACGGGGGTATCCATTGGTATTTTAAATGTAAATGCAAGGTTAAAAAGAGTGTTTGGAGAAGCATATGGAATCCTGATTGACAGCAGGATAGGAGAAGGGACAAAAGTATTTATCCGGGTTCCAATATTAAAAAAACAAGAACAAGAGGGAGAAAAACATGAGTCAGTTAAACAAAATCAGGGTGCTGGCCGCTGATGATGAATATTGGAGCCGTGAAAATTTAAGAAATCTTTTGTCCTGGGAAGACTATGAAATGGAATTCCTGGAGCCGGCCTGCGATGGAGAAGAAGTGCTGGAGCGAATGGCACAGGAACATCCGGATATATTGCTGACCGATATTAATATGCCGTTTATGGACGGGCTCGAGCTGTTAAGCCGGGTACAGAAGGAGTATCCAGATGTGATAGCGGTGGCAGTCAGCGGATATGATGATTTTGAAAAAGTAAAGGGCACATTTCTGGCAGGCGGGATTGACTATCTGCTTAAGCCGGTGGGAAAAGAAGATCTGGAACAGGTGATTGAGAAAGTGACAGGTATTCTGGAACAGAGAAAGCAGCAGAAAAAACTGGAAGAGATGCAGAATGTCCGTGATGAAAGAGTAGCTTCTTTTCTGGCAGATGGAGCATTTTCAGCATGGTTGAACGGTCAGCTGTATGGTCGGGAAAAAGAGACGGAAGAATTTGATGACAAAGTATCTGGAAATACGGTGGCGCTGGTGAAATATTATGATATTGCCGGGATTACAGAGAAATCAGATCATGATATTTTGCAGGCGGCCTGGGATATCAAGCAGAAGCTGCTGAAGGAATGCGTAAAAAAAGAAGCAGTACAGATATTTCACTATACGCAGAAAATGAGTGAGTTTGTAATGATTGGCAGCAGCAGTCAGACCGAAATGCGAGAATTTGCACAGCGTGTAGAACAGGCTTTCCCGATAGAAGAGTACGGACCGATATCTGTGGTACTGTACCGGAAGGAGGAAAAAGAAGAAGCAGATCTGTGGCAGAATATTGGAAAAATCTACCGGGAACTGATCACCGCACTGGTACAGCGTCCATTTCAGCGAATACACAATATCCAGTTCTGTCATGAGACGATTCAGGACAGTCAGCAGGCGATTTCCAGGGGTGGTCATGCCAGGATGGAGGAAGAGCTGCTGCACAGCTTTCAGGAAGGACAAATTTCCGTGGCACAGAAGCTGATCTTTGATACCATGGGATTGAGTCATTGTATAGAAAATGGGTGGACCTATCTGGAAGTGAAGCAGCTGGTGGGAAGGGTGAATAATATCCTGTTTTCTTACATTCGAAAAGAACGGCCTCAGCTTATGAGCCTCATGGAAGAAGCCATGGAGACAGCGGATTATGATCTGAAATGTCTGAATGCCGGTGAATTGCTGGCAACACTTAATATGATGCTGGAAAGCATGGTGGAAAAAGAAGAACAGAAGCAGCCAGAGTCCGTGCCAGATCTGATGGAACAGGTTCATTGTTATATAGAGGAAAATTATCCGGAGAGTATTACTCTGACCTGGCTGGCAGAGCAGTATCATCGGGATGCCAGCCATCTGTCCAGAACCTTCAGCCGCACCTATGGGGAATCGGTAATTGCGTTCCTGACCAGAATCCGTATGGAAAAAGCGGCAGAACTGATGAAAGACTCAGACCGGACACTGGAGGCAATCTCTTTCCTGGTGGGATATGATGATTATCATTATTTCAGCAGGGTTTTCCGCAAGAAGATGGGAATCAGTCCGAGTGAATACCGTGGCAAAAAATAACCGTTCAAAAATGTGCAACATCAGAAACGCAAATATGTCCTAACAGATTTTAGCCGGATTGTGATTAAATAAGACCATACTTAGTTGGAACGACAAATCACAGTCCGGCTAAAAAATTAAGGGAGGGTTTTTGAAAAATGAGAAAATCAATGAAGAAAGTCACAGCAGCTATGATGACAGCAGCTATGGTAGCATCCTTTGCAGGATCTGCAGCAGTTCCTGTAGCAGCAGAAGATGATATCACCATCGGTGTATCCATCTGGAGTTCTACAGACGTTCTGGGAAGTCAGTGTAAGAAGATTATCGACAAAGCAGCCGATGCACTTGGCGTAAATGTAATGTATGTAGACCAGGGACATGTATCTGAGCAGGTTACCGCTTCTGTAGAACAGTTATGTGCAGCAGGATGTGACGGTATCATCATCTGTAACTCAGCTGATTCTGAAATGACATCCGCTATTCAGACCTGTGATGCAAACAGCGTATATCTGACACAGTTCTTCCGTATTATTTCTGAAGAGAACAGCCCGGAAGTATATCAGACTGCATGCAATTCTCCATATTACCTTGGAGCAGTTCATGAAGACGAAGTAACCAATGGTTACACCCTGGTAAATCTCCTTCTGGAAAACGGCGACCGCAACATCGGTCTGGAAGCATGGACCGTTGGTGATGCTACATTCCAGCAGAGATGGACTGGTTACAAGAAAGCAGTTGACGAATGGAACGAAGCAAATCCAGATGATCAGGCAACTCTGACTGAACCGGTATATGCAAATACTTCATCTGAAGAAGGTGCAGCAGCTGCATTATCACTGTATAACTCCAATCCTGATATGGATGCTCTGATTGTTGCAGGTGGTGGTGGAGATCCACTGGTAGGTTCTATCGGTGCATTTGCAAATGAAGGACTGACAGGCAAGATTGATGTAGTGTCTACAGACTTCCTGGATGACCTGGCTGAACAGCTGGAAAGTGGCGGAATGTTTGCAGAATCAGGCGGACACTTCTGTGACCCTCTGTTTGCATTCCTTACCACATACAATGCAATCAAGGGCAATTATGTAAAAGAGGAAGGAACATTTGGTTATGAGATTCTCTTCCCATATCTGTATGTATCTTCCCCGGAAGACTATGCAAACTATGAACAGTACTTCGTAGATGCTGATCCTTATACCGATGAAGAAATCGTAGAAATGGCTGGATATAGCTTTGATGATCTGAACAAAGCAGCTACTTCACTTTCTATTGATGATGTAATCTCAAGACACAGCAATTAATAAGAACTGGTGAGGCTGTCCTCACAGATGTATAAAACCCAAACGAGCCACCGGATGACCGGCTGTATAGTGGCAGCGGCCCGTGTGGCTCGTGTTGTGTCCTTCTCTGAACGAGAAGAAAAAGTTCCGCGTAGATCCCTGCGTCGGATCACCAGAAAGGAGAAAGAGAACAGATATGAAGAAACTGAAACAAAACCAGTATTTCGGTATTATCCTTTTGCTGGTAATGCTGGTGGCTTTTTGGGCCGTATTTAAACTTCTGGCTCCGGCGACATTCGGATCACCGGACAAGCTGGCTACTTATATGAAGTCAGCACTGATTTATGCAGTAGGTGGCTGCGGTCTGTATTTCATTTGTGTAATGGGACCGTTTGATATGAGTGTTGGTGCCAACATCGTACTTTCCTCAATTATCGCATGTAATGCAAGTGTACGTTTTGGATACTTGGGACTGATCATTGCACCGATTCTCTGCGGTACCCTGATTGGACTGATCAATGGTCTTGTTTATATTAAGTTACATATTTCTTCCCTGATTGTTACGGTGGCACTTTCCCTGATCTATGAGGCTTTAAGTGTATATGCGACCAATGGTAAGAACGTAATTTTGGATATCGGTTTCCGCGCATTTGGAGATTATCCGGCAAACCTGATTCTGGCTGTGCTGGCCTATCTGCTTTGTGCATTTATCCTGAAGTACACGAAGTTGGTACTTATACTTACGCTATCGGAAGTAATGAAGTTATTGCCAAGAATATGGGCGTCAATGTACCAAAGTATAAAGTTGTAGCTTTCACTCTGGCAGGTCTGTTCTTCGGACTGCAGTCTATTCTGACCATCAGTTTTGGTACATCTATGACATCGGCAGCGAATCTGTCATCCATGAGCCGTAACTTCACACCACTGATGGGAACTTTCTTCGGACTGGCTTTTAAGAAATATGGTCATCCGGTTATTGCTATCGTCATTGGAGAGATGATTATTCAGCTGATGTTTAACGGATTCGTAGCACTGGGAGCACCGACTACCATTCAGAATGTGGTAACAGGTGCAGCACTGCTTCTGATTGTAGCACTTACCACCAAGCCGGTTAAAGGCATGGTTGTGAAGTAGGAGGGAGACAGTATGGGTGAAGTATTATTAAAAGCAGAAAAAATTGATAAACATTTTGGAATCACACATGCTCTGGATCATGTCTCCATTACTTTTCATAAAGGCGAGATTCATGCACTGATTGGAGAAAACGGATCTGGAAAGTCCACACTGACTTCCTGCCTGACCGGTATTTACAAGAAAGATTCCGGAACTTTTATCCTGGATGGCAAAGAAGTTTCGGCAGCAAACCAGGTAGATGGTAATCATCAGGGTGTGGCAATTATCGTACAGGAGATTGGAACCCTGTCTGGTCTGACCGTAGCAGAAAATATTTTCCTTGGCAACGAGGATCAGTTCACGAAGTTCGGTATTAAGAATACGGCAGCCATGAACAAAAAAGCTCAGGAATATCTGGACAGTTATGGATTCAACTACATCGATGCGGCTAAGACGATTGATGATTATAATTTTGAAGATCGTAAGCTGATCGAGATTGTAAAATCCACTTACTTTAATCCGAAGGTACTGGTTGTTGACGAGACTACCACAGCTCTTGGACAGAAAGGCCGTGAAGAACTTTTCAAGGTCATGCACAAGATGCGCGATATGGGAAGCTGTGTGATCTTCATTTCCCATGACCTGGAAGAGGTCATCGAGCAGTCTGACCAGATCAGCGTACTGCGAGACGGTGTTTATATTGGAACCATTACCAAAGAAGAAGCAACACCAGATCGTCTGAAACAGCTGATGGTAGGACGTGAGATCGGTAATAACTATTATCGTACCGATTATGGTGAGAAGATCTCTGATGAAGTAGTAATCTCTGTAAAGAATGTAAGCGTAAAGGGACAGATCGATAACCTTTCTCTGGAGCTGCACAAGGGCGAGATTCTTGGTATCGGAGGACTTTCCGAATGCGGTATGCATGAAGTTGGAAAAGCTATTTTCGGAGCATCTTATTTCCGTGAAGGAAGTGTCACTCTGGGAGACGGAACACCGATCAATTCCATTCCGGATGCCATCAAACACAGTATGGCTTATGCATCAAAGGACAGAGATAATGAATCTCTGGTCATTAATGATACCATTTGTGAAAACATCTGCCTGCCATCCCTGGAGGATCTGAAAAAGGGCGGCATTTTAAGAGGCAAAACCATGAAGGAATTTGCGGACAGGTTTGCAAAGCAGATGAGTACTAAGATGACCGGCGTAGACCAGTTCGTTTCCGCACTTTCCGGTGGTAACAAACAGAAGGTAGTACTGGCCAGATGGATCGGTAAGGACTCAGATCTGATTATCCTGGATTCCCCGACCCGTGGTATTGATGTCAAAGTAAAAGCTGATATTTATGCGATGATGAACCGTATGCGTAAAGAAGGAAAGTCTATTATTATGATTTCGGAAGAGATCATGGAACTGCTTGGTATGGCAGACCGTATTCTGATTATGAAAGACGGTAAAATAAGCGGTGAGTTCCTGCGATCCGAAGAACTTCGTGATACGGATCTGATTGATAATATGATTTAGGGGGTACATAGAATGGAATCAACAGTAAAAAAAGAGTCGGCAGAAAAGATTCCTTTTCTGGAACGGCCCATAGTAAGAACAATTCTTCCGATCGCGGGATTTGTAATTATCTGTATATTGTTTGCAATTCTGACAGATGGAAAGCTGTTTAAACCGAAAAATATTTCTCTGCTGCTGAGTCAGTCCTATATGCTTCTGATTTCATCCATCGGAGTGTTCATGATCATGACCATGGGCGGACTGGATTTCTCACAGGGATCCATGCTGGGCGTATGCTCTATCGTAGTATGCTGGCTGTCACATTACAATATTATTCTTGCCATTATCGGCGGTGTAATAGCCGGTGGACTGATTGGCTGATGAATGGATATTTCAATGTAAAACGTAAAATCACCAGCTTCATTGTAACAATCTGTAATATGTACCTGTTCCGTGGAGTGTGTGCGTATGCAACCACCAATTCTCCGGTATATGGTGTCAGTGATATTTCCAAATACAATACACTGCCGTTTATGCTTACCTTTACCATTGTCATCTTCGTAGTGGCTTATCTTGCATTTACTTACACAGGACTGGGATCCAGACTGAAAGCAATCGGAGCAGGAGAGACCGCAGCAAGATTTGCAGGTATCCGTGTAGACCGCACCAAGATGCTGATCTACATGACAGCAGGATGTATTACCGGACTGGCAGCATTCATCAACTCTGTCAAAGTAGGTTCTGTAACATCTACAGCAGGTAATCAGCTGGAGACACAGATTATGATCGCACTGGTACTTGGCGGAATGCCGGTAAATGGCGGCGCGAAAGTGCGGTTCTATAACATCATTCTTGGGGTTATGACCTACAAAGTACTTTCCAGTGGTCTGGTTATGCTGATGATCCCGACACAGCTGCAGCAGCTGATCCTTGGAATTATCTTCCTGATCGAAGTAGCACTGTTCAGTGACAGAAAGACCGGAATGATTGTAAAATAAAATTAAAATGGATCTAAAATAGAAATGGATCTTAAAGGCCCCATATCTTGGTACGAATTAGTACCTGGAATGAGGCCTTTTTTGAAGATTCTTTTCCATAGAAGAAATTTACCTGGAAAAACCAGTAAACAGCCACGGGTTCAGCGTGATTTTTGTTTTCCGGGGTCGAGCTTGTATTGCCAATCGGGTATATGACCACGGATTCAGCATGGTTTTGCCTTTCCGGTGTAGGGTTAGTCATGGAAATTTGATTAGTACCTCTGGTATAATTAAAAAATAAAGTCAGTCAAAATAAAAAAATTAAAAAAAAGTGTTGACATTTAGAAGATAGCATTGTATTATATGCAAGTACGGTTCGTTGGTCAAGCGGTTAAGACGCCGCCCTCTCACGGCGGAAACAGGGGTTCGATTCCCCTACGAACTGCTCACAAAATAGAAAGCTCTCCTTAAGAGATTAAGGGGAGCTTTTTTTGACACAGTAGGATTGTATTGAGAAATGGAGCGTTGGTATGGCAAAGAAGAAGACTTATGATGCAGCAAGTATATCCGTATTGGAAGGACTGGAGGCAGTTCGGAAGAGACCTGGTATGTACATCGGAAGTGTTTCACGAAAAGGTCTGAACCATCTGGTGTATGAGATCGTGGATAATGCGGTGGATGAACATCTGGCAGGGGAATGTGACCAGATCCAGGTGTATCTGGAAAAGGATGGTTCCGCCACAGTCATCGATAATGGCCGGGGTATTCCGGTTGGCATGCATGAGAAGGGAATGCCTGCAGAGCGTCTGGTATTTACCACACTCCATGCGGGAGGAAAATTCGATAACAGTAATTACAAGACCAGTGGCGGTCTGCATGGGGTAGGTTCTTCGGTGGTGAATGCGCTGTCTGTTTATCTGGATGTGAAGATCAGTCGGGAAGGATATGTGCACCATGACCGGTTTGAACGGGGAGTTCCGATCATTGATCTGGTGAATGGACTTCTCCCTACACTGGGAAAGACCAAAGAGACCGGAACCTGCATTAATTTCTTACCGGATCCGGAGATTTTCGAAAAGACGTATTTCTCTGCAGATGAGATCAAAAGCCGTCTTCATGAGACGGCTTATCTGAATCCTGCTCTGACCATCATCTTTGAAGACAGAAGACAGGCAGAGCTGGATCATGAAGAATTTCATGAACCAGATGGCATTCTGGGATTTGTGAAGGATCTGAATAAGAACAAAGAACTGGTAAATGAAGAACCAGTGTATTTCAAGGGAGAAAGTGACGGGATTACTGTGGAATGTGCTATTCAGTATGTGAATGAGTTCCATGAGAATGTGCTGGGCTTCTGTAACAATATTTACAATGCAGAGGGCGGTACTCACCTGACCGGTTTCAAGACGGCATTTACAGGCATCATGAATACCTATGCCAGAGAAATAGGTATTCTGAAAGAAAAAGATGTGAATTTCACCGGAGCAGATATCCGAAATGGAATGACAGCTGTCGTGTCAATCAAACATCCGGCACCGCGATTTGAAGGTCAGACTAAGACAAAGCTGGATAATCAGGATGCTTCCAAGGCGGTTGCCAAGGTAGTCAGTGATGAAGCAGTGCTGTATTTTGACCGTAATCTGGAAGTGCTGAAGCAGGTGCTGAGTTGTGCAGAACGGGCAGCAAAGATTCGGAAGACAGAGGAAAAAGCCAAGACGAATATGCTGACGAAGCAGAAGTATTCCTTTGATTCCAATGGTAAGCTGGCGAACTGTGAAAGCAGAAAGCCGGAACTGTGTGAGATCTTTATCGTAGAGGGAGATTCGGCGGGCGGTTCAGCTAAGATGGCAAGAAATCGAAATTATCAGGCAATCATGCCGATCCGGGGAAAGATTCTGAACGTGGAGAAAGCCAGCATCGATAAAGTATTGGCCAATGCTGAAATTAAGACCATGATCAACGCATTTGGATGTGGATTTTCAGAAGGATACGGCAATGACTTTGATATTACAAAGCTGCGTTATGACAAGATTATTATTATGGCCGATGCGGATGTGGATGGCGCCCATATCAGCACTCTGCTTTTGACATTATTCTATCGTTTTATGCCGGAACTGATCTTTGAAGGCCATGTCTATATTGCCATGCCACCTCTTTATAAGGCTATGCCGGCCAGAGGAAAAGAAGAATATCTCTATGATGATAAAGCACTGGAAAAGTATAGAAAGACACATAAGAATTTTACTCTTCAGCGATACAAAGGTCTGGGTGAAATGGATGCAGAACAGCTGTGGGAGACGACACTGAATCCAGAGACCAGAATTCTGAAACGGGTGGAGATCGAGGATGCCCGTATGGCTTCCAGCGTAACGGAGATGCTGATGGGGTCAGAAGTTCCGCCAAGAAGGGCCTTCATCTATGAACATGCACAGGATGCAGAACTGGATATCTGATAAAGTATAGATAACTTACACGAATTTGCAAAGAAAGAGGTAGTGTGATATATGGAGAGAACAGGAGAACAGATCATTCGTACCGAATATTCGGAAGTGATGCAGAAGTCTTACATCGACTATGCCATGAGTGTTATCATATCCAGAGCACTTCCGGATGTCCGGGATGGATTAAAACCGGTACAGAGAAGAACTCTGTATGATATGTATGAATTGGGTATCCGCTATGATCGGCCTTATCGAAAAAGTGCCCGTATTGTGGGAGATACTATGGGTAAGTATCATCCTCATGGTGACAGCTCGATTTATGACGCACTGGTGGTGATGGCACAGGAATTCAAAAAAGAACTGCCTTTGGTAGACGGACATGGTAACTTTGGTTCCATCGAAGGAGACGGGGCAGCGGCTATGCGATATACGGAGGCCAGACTGCAGAAGATCACCCAGGAGGCATTCCTGGGTGACCTGGACAAAAACGTAGTGAATTTTCTGCCGAACTTTGATGAGACGGAAAAAGAACCGGAGGTGCTTCCGGTACGTCTGCCGAATCTTCTGGTCAATGGATCAGATGGTATTGCGGTTGGTATGGTGACTAGCATTCCTCCTCACAATCTGGGAGAAGTGATCGATGCGGTGATTGCTACGATCAAAAATGGCGACATTACCACAAAAGAACTGATGAAATATATCCAGGGACCGGATTTCCCGACTGGCGGATTGGTAGTCAATAAAGACGATTTGCTGGAGATCTATGAAACAGGAACCGGCAAGATTCGTCTGCGTGGAAAAGTGGAAGTGGAACAGACGAAGGGCGGAAAAGAGAATCTGGTCATTACGGAGATCCCGTACACCATGATGGGAGCGAATATTGGCAAGTTCTTAAATGATATTGCGAATCTGGTAGAGTCAAAAAAGACCACAGATATCACAGATATTTCCAACCAGTCTTCCAAAGACGGTATCCGTATTGTACTGGAGCTGCGCAAGAATGCGGATGTGAAGAATCTGATCAATATGCTCTATAAAAAGACCAGGCTGGAAGATACCTTTGGAGTGAATATGCTGGCGGTGGCAGAAGGCAGACCGGAGACTTTGAGTCTGAAGCGGATTATTGAGCATCATATTGATTTTCAGTTTGAAGTCAATACAAGAAAATACCAGACTTTATTAGATAAAGAGCTGCACAGGAAAGAGATTCAGGAAGGTCTGATCAAGGCCTGTGATGTGATTGATCTGATTATCGAGATCCTGCGAGGCAGCAAGAGCCAGCAGCAGGTAAAGGACTGCCTGGTACTGGGCGTGACAGATGGAATCAAGTTCAAGTCCAGAGCATCCAGGAAGCAGGCAGAGCAGCTGAAGTTTACAGAAGCCCAGGCGGCAGCAATTCTGGAAATGCGCCTGTATAAGCTGATCGGACTGGAGATCGAGGCACTGCAGAAGGAATACGAGATCACACTGGAACATATTGAGACCTATCAGGATCTGTTGAATAACTATGATTCCATGGCGAACCTGATTGTAAAAGAATTAAAAGCAATCAAGAAGGAATATGGCAGAGAGCGCCGGACGGTAGTGGAGAATGGCGAAGAAGCTGTTTACGAAGAAAAGAAAGCAGAAGCCATGGAAGTGGTATTCCTCATGGATCGTTTCGGCTATGCCAGAACCGTGGATCCGGCTGTTTATGAGAGAAATAAAGAAGCAGCGGATGCAGAAAGCAAGTATGTGCTGTTCTGCATGAATACGGATAAGCTTTGTGTCATGACCGATACAGGAAGTCAGCATCTGTTAAAAGTCATGGATGTGCCATATGGCAAGTTCCGTGATAAGGGCAAGCCGATTGATAATATCTGTAATTATGATGGTAAGACGGAACGAATTATTTTTGTAGATACTCTGCAGAAAATAAGAATGTCAGTACTGATTTTTGTTACGGAAAAGGGAATGATCAAGCAGGTAGAGGGTACGGAATTTGACGTAGCCAAACGTACCATTGCAGCAACGAAGCTGGGAGAAGAAGATAAAGTAGTATCGATCGCAACTTTGGGAGAAGCGCAGACCTGTGTATTTCGCAGCCATCAGGGTATGTGCCTGCGAATTGCCATCAGTGAGATACCACAGAAGAAGAAAGCGGCGATTGGCGTTCGCGGTATGAAACTGGACGGAGAGGACCGGATTGAAGAGGTATACTATCCGGACAGTGAAAAGGATAAAGTCATTTACTATAAAGAAAAAGAAGTACATCTGGATAAGTTAAAGATCGCAGGCCGCGATACGAAAGGAACGAGGATCCGAGTATGAATTTACTGACCATAGAACATCTGACGAAAGCGTATACGGAACGAAAGCTGTTTGATGATACAGATTTCAGTATTCAGGAAGGAGACAAGATCGGAATCATTGGCATCAATGGAACCGGCAAGTCTACGTTGCTGAAGATTCTTGCCGGACAGGAAGAATCGGATGCGGGGAAGGTGACAAAAGGAAACAAGGTACAGATTCGCTTTCTGACACAGCAGCAGACTTTCCCAGAGCATATGACAGCGCTGGAGGCAGTGATGGAAGGCAATCAGAATGAATGGAATGCCTGGACACTGGAAAGTGATGCGAAAACTATGCTGAATCAGCTGAAGGTACCGAACTTTGACCAGCCAATGAGTGAACTGTCCGGCGGACAGAAAAAGCGTGTGGCACTGGCACAGGTATTGTTATCTGAAGCGGATATCCTGATTCTGGATGAGCCGACCAACCATCTGGATAATGCCATGTCTGAATGGCTGGAAGATTATCTGACGAATTCCAAAAGTGCGGTGGTGATGGTTACTCATGATCGTTATTTTCTGGACCGGGTATCCAACCGGATCGTGGAACTGGATAAGGGGAAGATTTATACTTATCCGGGAAATTATTCAGAATTCATTCGTCTGAAAGAGGCGAGGCAGAATATTGAGATTGCATCAGAGCGGAAGCGCCAGAGTATGCTTCGTACCGAACTGGAATGGCTGGCCAGAGGTGCCAGAGCCAGATCTACCAAGCAGAAGGCCCATATTCAGCGTATTGAAGAGATGCAGGCACAAAAAGGACCTGTGGAGGATTCTGTCATTGAAATGAGTTCGGTCAGCACCAGAATGGGTCGAAAAACCATTGAACTGGAGAACGTGTCAATGGCCTACGGCGACCGGGTGCTGTTCCGAGACTACAGCTATATTTTCCTGAAAAATGACCGCATCGGCATCATAGGAGAAAACGGATGTGGAAAAAGTACTCTGTTGAAAATTATCGTAGGAGAAGAACAGCCGAAAGAAGGAACAGTCACGATCGGTGATACTGTGAAAATCGGCTATTTTTCCCAGGACAGCCGAAAAATGGATGAGAATATGCGTGTGATCGATTATGTCAAAGAAGTGGGAGAATATATCACCACTACAGAAGGCAAGATCACGGCGGCTATGATGCTGGAACGATTTTTATTTGATGGTAATATGCAGTATAGTCTGATTGGAAAATTATCTGGTGGGGAACGCAGAAGACTGCAGCTGCTCCGTGTATTGATGAGTGCTCCGAATGTACTGATTCTGGATGAGCCGACAAACGATCTGGATATTCAGACTCTGACAATTCTGGAAGATTATCTGGATCATTTTGATGGCATTGTGATTACGGTATCCCATGACCGTTATTTCCTTGACCGGATTGTACGGCGGATCTTTGCCTTTGAAGAAAATGGGCATATCCGGCAATATGAAGGTGGTTACAGCGATTATCTGATTGCCTTTGAACGACGCTATGGTCAGGAGCCTGGTGGATGGAAGAACACATCAGTTCAGAAAAAAGCAGATACCCTTTCGGTCAGAGAACAGAAAAATGCAGGAAGAAAGCAGCCATCGAAGTTAAAGTTCAGCTACAAAGAACAGCGGGAATTTGAGACGATTGAGAGTGATATCGAAGAACTGGAAACGAAAATTGCTGATCTGGAAGCAGAGATGATGGCCAATGCCAGCAGCTACGGAAAGCTGTCAGATCTGACGAAAGAAAAAGAAGAGACAGAGGCACTTCTGGAACAGAAAATGGAGCGCTGGGAGTATCTGACAGAGCTTGCTGAGAAAATTGAGGCACAAAAAAGCTGAAAAACTCTTGTTTTTTTGAAAAAAGCGTGTTATGATAACAATGATATATATGTAACTGACGTGAATGAGTGGACGAAAAGTTCACTCATTCTTTTATGTTTCAGTTGAGAAATAAAGGAGGAGAGACAGGTCGAATGACAAAACGAGAAGAATATGAACAGAAGACAGAAGAAATTCTGCAGCCAATCGTGGATGCCAACGGATTTGAACTGGTAGATGTGGAGTATGTGAAAGAAGGCGGTACCTGGTACCTGAGAGCATATATCGATAAGCCGGGTGGAATTACCGTAGATGACTGTGAACTGGTAAGCAGAGCAGCAAATGATATTCTGGATGAGAAAGATTTTGTAGAAGATTCTTATGTATTCGAGGTAAGCTCTCCTGGTCTTGGAAGACCGCTGAAGAAAGAAAAAGACTTCGCCAGAAGTATCGGGGAAGAGGTGGAGATCCGCACTTTCCGCCCGATTAACAGACAGAAAGAATTTATCGGCATACTGGAAGCCTACGATAAAGAAACCGTAACCATTGAGCTTGAAGAGGAAGAAAAGATGCAGATCAACCGGTCTGACATAGCGTTGATCCGGCTCGCATTTGATTTTTAAGGAGGAATGAGGAAAATGAACAGCGAATTAATCGAAGCATTGGATATTCTGGAGAAAGAAAAAAATATCAGCAAAAGCACTTTACTGGAAGCGATTGAACAGTCTCTGCTTCAGGCATGTAAGAACCATTTCGGAAAAGCAGACAACGTAAAAGTAACCATCAATCCGGAAACCGGAGATTTCACTGTTATGGCTGCCAAGACAGTAGTAGAAGAGGTAGAAGATCCGGTAACGGAGATCAGTCTGACAGATGCAAAGATGAAAGACTCCAAGTATGAGCTGGGTGATATCGTAAATGTAGAGATCAAATCCAAAGAATTCGGACGTATTGCTACTCAGAATGCAAAAAATGTGATTCTGCAGAAGATCCGTGAAGAAGAGAGAAAGGTACTGTACAATGAATACTACAGCAAAGAAAGAGAAGTAGTAACCGGTATTGTGCAGAGATATCTGGGAAGAAATGTCAGCATCAATCTTGGTAAAGTAGATGCTATTTTAAATGAAAACGAAATGGTTAAAGGTGAGACATTCAAGCCAAACGAGAGAGTAAAAGTCTATGTACTGGAAGTAAAAGATACACCAAAGGGACCGAAGATCCTGGTATCCAGAACCCATCCGGAACTGGTAAAACGTTTATTTGAAAACGAAGTAACTGAAGTAAGAGATGGTACAGTAGAGATCAAATGCATTTCCAGAGAAGCTGGCAACAGAACCAAGATGGCAGTATGGTCTAATGATCCAGATGTAGATCCGGTAGGAGCGTGTGTTGGTGTAAACGGTGCCAGAGTCAATGCGATTGTGGATGAACTCAAAGGTGAGAAGATCGATATCATTAACTGGGATGAGAATCCTGCAATTCTGATCGAGAATGCATTAAGTCCTGCAAAAGTTATCTACGTTGCAGCAGATAATGATGAGAAGACAGCCAAGGTAGTAGTTCCTGATTATCAGTTATCTCTTGCAATCGGTAAGGAAGGACAGAACGCGAGACTGGCAGCAAGACTGACCGGCTTCAAGATTGATATCAAGAGTGAGACACAGGCTATCGAGGCAGGCGATTTCGAAGCATACGATGAAGATGAGTATTATGAAGACGGATACGATGAATACTATGAAGAAGAACCGACTGCTGACGCAGAAGCTCCGGCAGAATCATCAGAAGAATAAGGCAGGAGTGAGTATATGAGTCAGGCAAGAAAAATCCCTATGCGCAAATGCATCGGGTGTCAGGAAATGAAGAGCAAAAAAGAGATGCTGCGCGTCATCCGGACACCGGAGGAAGAACTTGTGATTGACACAACAGGACGTAAGAACGGACGGGGAGCATATCTTTGCAAACAGTCCGCCTGTTTTGAAAAAGCGTGTAAAAATAAGGGACTGGAACGTTCACTGAAGATGAATATTCCGGCGGAAATATATGAAAGTTTGAAGAAGGAGATCGAGCAGATTGAAGCAGAATAGAGTACTCTCTCTCGTAGGTTTGGCAACGAAGGCCGGTAAAACCGTGAGCGGTGAGTTTTCTACAGAAAAAGCTGTGAAGACTGGAACTGCATATCTCGTCATTGTTTCAGATGAGGCCTCTGATAATACAAAAAAGAAGTTCAGGAATATGTGCGATTATTATCAGGTTCCCGTATATTTTTACGGTACGAAGACAGAACTGGGGGGAGCTATGGGAAAAGAATTCCGAGCATCCATGGCAGTGACCGATCAGGGTCTTTCCGATGCAATCAGAAAGCAGTTAACATTGGCTAACGGAGGTAGTGAGTATGTCAAAAATAAGAGTATATGAATTAGCAAAAGAATTAGGTAGAGATAATAAAGAAATCATCAACTGTCTGACAGCAAACGGCATTGAAGTAAAGAGTCATATGAGTGTGCTGGAAGAGGATCAGATACAGACTGTAAAACGTCAGGTACCGGTAAAAGAAGTTGTAAGAAAGCCGGCTGCAGAAGCAGCACCTGCAGCAGAAGCTGCAAAGACAGGGGAAGCACCGAAGAAAAAGAATATTTCCAGAGTCTTCCATTCTCAGAACAGCCGTACCGGAATTCAGAGACCATCCGGTATGCGTACACAGGGACAGCGTCCGGCAGCAGGCAGCAGACCTGCTGGACAGCGCCCGGCAGCAGCACCACAGAATCGCCCGGCAGCTGCAAAGCCAGCTCAGACAGAGGTAAAGCCGGAAGCACCGGTACAGAATACAGAAAAAACTGTAGCTGCTGCAAATGCAGTGAAACCGGCGGTACAGGCTTCTGCAGCTAAGGTGGCAGTACCAAAAGCAGAAAGTCAGACAAAGCCAGCAGAACCGGTAAAAGCAGAGAATACCAGAAATGAAGAGACCTCCAGAGGGGATCGTCAGAACTTCAGAAACAACAACAATAATAACCGCGGCGGTCAGGGAAGAAGCTTTGGAGACAGAGATAATAACCGTGGAGGTCAGGGAAGATCTTTCGGAGACAGAGACAACAACCGTGGAGGCCAGGGTCAGAGAAACTTTGGAGACAGAGATAATA
>QUMM01000023.1 GCA_003435055.1 Lachnospiraceae bacterium OF09-6 | reverse complement strand
ATAAACAAGAAAAATGAAATAAAAGTAACAGAATTATAAATAAAAACTTGCACAGAAGGGGGAAAGATAAAAGCAGTATTATTTTTTTTTAGAGAAAATTGTAAACGATTTAAAAATGAAAAGTGAAAGGAGCTGTCATGAAAAATAATACGTTTTTGAAAAGGTTTGATACAGTAATTAAGACAATTGAGAATCTTGGAACAGGAATCAGCTTCGGTTGTATTGTAGTGCTGGTGAGTGTATCTGTATTTTGCAGGTACGTTCTGAAAAGTGGAATTTTATGGAGTGCAGAGATTCAGGAAGTCCTTGTGGTGGCAATGGCCATGTTTGGATGTGCAAAAGCGACCAGAGAAGGCGGACACACAGAACTGACTGCGTTAACATCATTATTTCCAAGAAAAGGAAGAGTATTCATTCGTACACTGACTTCTCTGGCATCGGCCTTTTTCCTGATTGTATTTTTTTGGGCCAGTTTACAGTATACATTGAATACAGGCGCATTGAAGACAATCATGTTAAAGATTCCATATAAATATTTTTACATGTTTTTGCCAATTGGTCTTGGACTAAACTTATATGAGTTTTTGAAAAAGATGCCGGGAAGGATCAAGAATGATCCACCATCAGATTATTAAGGAGGATGACCATATGAACAGTGCATTAATTATCGGACTTGTATTAATGGTATTCATTTTTATACTTCTTGGAATACCGGTATATATTAGCTTGGGCTTGTCTGGATTTTTCAGTCTTTTATTACTAAGCATAACAAAGAATACGCCACTGGCATTGGGTGTAATGTGCTCTTCCGTTTATACAGGTGTAAGCGCAAATACCTTGCTTGCCATTCCGTTTTATATTCTTGCAGGAATCATTATGAATGAAGGTGGAATAACAGAGAAACTGATCAATCTGGCATTATTAGTAATCGGAAAGATGCCGGCAAGTCTGGCACAGGCTAATATTGTAGCAAGTATGTTTTTTGGTGGAATTACCGGATCTGCACAGGCAGATACATCTTGTATTGGTGGAATCCTGATTCCTGCTATGGTAAATCAGGGATATACACCAGAAGAAGCAGTGGGAGTTACCGCATCCTCATCTACATGTGGACCGATTATTCCACCAAGTATCATGATGGTAGTATTTGCCGTAACGGTTAATTGTTCCATTGGCTCTTTGTTTATGGCTGGAGCAGTACCTGGAATTCTGATCGGTCTGGGCCTCATGGTGGTTGTGGCAATTAGAGATAGAAAACACCATTTTCCAAGAAGAACAGAGAGTTTTACAAAGGAAGAGAAAATAAAAATTTTGCGTGAAGGTCTTATCCCATTGGGAATGCCAGTAATTATTGTAGGTGGAATTTTAACAGGTGTATGTACACCGACAGAGGCTGGAGCAGTAGCAGTGGTTTACAGTCTGATTATGAGTATTTTTGTAACAAAGACAGTGAAGGTAAAAGATCTGTGGGGCATGTTACTGGAAGCCGGAGCACAGTCAGGAGCAATCTTATTAATTATCAGCTGTGCAAAGATTCTTGCGTACTCTTTGAGTGCGTTGCAGATGGGAACGATTGTAGCAAATCTGTTCTTATCATTGACGACCAATAAATACGTATTTCTTCTTATGGTAAATATTTTACTTCTGATTATGGGAATGTTTATGGATGGTGCAGCAGCGCTGATCATTCTTGCACCAATTTTTCAGCCAATAGCAGCATCCTTAGGAATCAGTACGATTCACCTTGGAATCATAATGGTACTGAATCTGGTAATCGGTGCTGGAACCCCGCCTATGGGAGCATGCCTGTTTATTGCAAGTAAAATATCGGGAATATCCGTAGAGCGGTGTGCAAAGGGTATTGCACCATATCTGGTAGGAGAACTTGCTGTATTGCTTTTAGTAACGTACATACCGATGCTGGCAACGTTCCTTCCAACGATTCTGGGATATGCAGTATAAAATAGAAAAGGAGAACACAATGGAGAAAAAATTCAGAGTAGGGGTAATTGGAGTAGGCAGTATTGCACAGATTTCTCATTTACCGATTTTAAGTGCAAGAGAAGACGTAGAATTGGTCGGCTGCATGGCGAAGCATATAGAAAGTGCGGAAAAGGCAAAGGCAAGGTATGGAATTCAGCATGCGGTATCCAGTGTAAAAGAACTGTTAAATCTGGATCTGGACTGTGCATTTGTATTATCCCCAAAGCAGAATCATCCGGAACAGGTAAAAGAACTTCTGGAAGGTGGTGTAGATGTATTTTGCGAAAAGCCGATGGGAATGACGTTGCGGGAATCTCATGATATGGCAGAACAGGCAGAAAAGAGCGGAAAAATGCTGATGATTGGTTTTAACAGAAGATATGCACCGGTGTATCAGAAAGCCAAATCAGTATATGAGGGAATTGCCCCGGATGTTATTATCGCGCAGAAAAACAGACCAGCATCAGAGTACAGGGCTACGCTGGAAAATGCGATTCATATGGTAGATCTGATGCGATATCTGTCGGGAGAATGTGTATCAGTAGAGGCGCGTAGTATCTTCATAGATCCGAATTATGAGACACTTTGTACTGCACAGCTGGAATTTGAAAATGGCACCATTGGTATGTTGGTGGCAGACAGAGCATCCGGTCAGTGGGTGGAGACAATGGAGATACATGGGAATAACAAAAGTGTGTATGTAAATTCACCAGATAGCGTAAAGATTGTGGATGATAAAGAAGCACATGTAACTACGCTTACACCGCTTGCAATGGGCTGGGCAAGGGTAGAAGACAAACTGGGATTTACAGCCCAGGATAATCATTTCTTTGAATGCTTGAAGAATAGAACAGTGCCATTAACAAGTGCAGCAGATGCTTATAAGACACATGAATTAATGAACCGAATTTTAACAAAAGCGGGTTTACCGAATCTGGAGCAGTAAAAATAGAAAAAGAGAGAAAGGAGGGATAGGAGGATGAAGCCATACAAGATAGCAGGACATACGATGGGAACACCAGAATATTCTGTGTTAGAAGCATTACAGTTATTTTCTGATATTGGACTTGACGGGGCAGAGATTGTGGTGCAGGACGGATATCATAGCGGATTGCCGACAGAATGCTCTCTGGAATTATTAAAAGCTGTGAAGGAAAAAGCCAAAAGTACCGGACTTGAGATTGCAGCACTGACACCATATAATTCCAGATTTAATGCATTGGATGAATCAATCAGGCAAGCAGAAATGGCAGGGATAAGAAAAGTAATTCAGTATGCAGAATATCTGGGAGCCAGATATATTCGAATCTATGCCGGAAATTATTTAGCAAATGAAACGGATGAAGATGGAAAAAAAGCAGAGAAGCTGATAGAAAGTATGCAGGAATTGGGAGAAGATGCAAGAAAAGCAGGTGTAATACTGGTACTTGAAAATCATTTTAACACAATGACAGTATCTGCCAGACAAAGTATTGACATATCCGAAAGAATTCATCGTGAAAATGTTGGAATTTTATATGATCAGGCAAATCTGGCGTTTACGCTACAGGAAGATTATAAAACGGCAATTCCGTTACAGATGAAAAAAGTGAGATATGTACATGTAAAAGATTTGGATTTTAAAGTCGGTTCACATGAATTTATCTCAGATGAAGTGTCTCATCCAAAAGAAGAGGACCGTAACGTTGTGACGAGAATTGTGGGACAGGGATGTCTGGACTGGCCAGGAATTCTTCAGATGATGACAGATTACGGCTATGATGGAGAATGGCTGTCTCTGGAATATGAGAGAAGATGGCACCCGGATGATATTCCGGACGCATCCATTGGGATGAAGGAATCAGCAAAATATGTACGAAAATGTATAGAGGGATTAAAATAAAACAATAAGATTAAGGAGGGTTTTACAAATGAAAAAGAGATGGATGGTATCAGCAGCAACGGTAGTTATGACTCTGATGGCTGGAACAGCAGCACTGGCAGATGGAGAAATTGCAGCAAAATTCTCAGCAACATTCCCGGCAACCGGAACACAGGCAGAAGGTATCAATCAGCTGGGTGAATTCATTAAAGAAGAGAGTAATGGAAACATTGTAATGGAATTATATCCATCTTCTCAGCTTGGAGATAAAATCGCAGCAATGGAAGGCATGATAGCAGGAACTATTGAGATGAGTGAATTTGCTGCAACAGATTTTTCCAACTATGATGATATGTGGTCTGTATTATCGTTGCCTTATCTGTGGGATTCTGAGGAACAGGCAATTGGTACACTGACGGATCCTGATGTTTCAGCCTATCTGGAAGAAAACGCAGAAGAATATGGCATGATGATCATTTCCTGGCAGAATCTTGGAACCAGAAGTATTCTGAATTCCAAGCATACGGTAAATTCTCCAGATGATATGAATGGCTTAACTATTCGTTGCATGCAGGACTCTGTTTTAGCCGGAACAATTAATGCGATGGGCGGCTCCGCAATTCCAATGGCATGGGGCGAGGTATATACCGCTTTGCAGCAGGGAACAATTGATGGACTGGAAAATTCAGCACCTGTTATTCTTGCTAATGGTATGCAGGAAGTGGCAAAATATCTGTCATTAACAGAGCAGTTCTCTATCCCAGATCCAGTAGTAATTTCCAAGAGCTGGTATGATAGTTTGTCAGAGGAAAACCAGCAGGCAATCATTAAAGCAGGAGAAAGATATACAGAATGGTATAATACAGAGCTTTGGCCAAATGCAGAAGCAGAAGCAATGTCAGAACTGGAAGCACAGGGGGTTGAAATTACTGGAGTAGATAAGGAACCATTTAAAGAGGCAACTCAGAGTGTAGTAGATGATTTCTTAAGTTCTGCATCTGATAAACAAAAAGAACTTTATGAACTGCTTACCTCTAAGAGAGAACAGTACAAGTAAATATCAGGAGGGCTGCTGTGTTTTGCAGCAGCCTTTTATAATATGGAAAGGAACTGTACAAATATGAAAAAAATGGAAGAATTAAGAATTGCATTTATAGGTGTAAGCCACTGGCATGTACCACTATATCTCAGAGCATTGAAGAAACAGAACTTGAATATTGTGGCAGTATCAGATCCTGATGAAGAAAAAGCTCAAAAAGTAGCGGATGAATTGGATTGCATATGCTATACCAATGCAGAAATATTATTGGAAAAAGAACAGCCAGACTTTGTATTTGCATTTGCACCTCATAATAAAATGCCAGAACTGGCGAAGCTGCTGATAAAGAAAAATATACCATTTACAATAGAAAAGCCGTTGGGACTTTCTGTAGAGGATGTAAGAGAAGTAGAAAGACTGGCAGAAGAAAAAAAGCTATTCTGTGCCATTCCATTTGTATGGAGATACAGTGATCTTATTCAAAATTTTAAAAAAGAAGTAAATCCAAAGGATATTCTGCACCTTGCGTTTAAATTTATAGCAGGTCCTACCAGCAGATATGAAAAACCATCACCATGGATGCTGGACAGTAAGCAGGCAGGTGGAGGATGTATGACGAATCTGGGCGTTCATTTTATTGATATGGCCATGTTTTTAACGAATTCAGATCATGCAGAAGTACTGGCAAGCAGTTATCATTATGCCAGCAAATACGATATCGAGACCTATGCAACATCACTGGTAAAGCTTTCAAGTGGTGCAACACTTTTACTGGAGACAGGATATGCTTTTCCAATGGATGAGGAACAACGGGATAATCGTTGGAACATTGTAACGACAGATGGATACTATACGCTTGGAGATAATAGATTTGAGAAAAGAAGATTTGGAGAAAAGACAGTTTCGATTCCGATGAGTACAGACAGTGATGTGTATTATGCAGATTTTGTATTAGAGAGTCTGCGGCAGTATCTGGAACAGGAAACGCCAAGAGCGGGATTGCCGGAACTGGAAGCAACGAGAGAAATATTAGATGAGATGAATCGTATGGCAAAGACATCTGTATAAAATTAAGGAAAAAAGATATGAAAAAAGTAAATGTAGCATTGATAGGAACCGGATGGGCCGGAGCAATGCATGCGAGAAGCTATCAAAAAGTGACAGGAAGGTTGTGCAGCCTGAAAACAGTATGCTCTTTGGAACCAAATTTGGAAGAATTTGCTTTTAAATGGAACTTTGAGTCTTTTACAAATAGCTATGAAAAGGTTTTGAAAGATCCGTTGATAGATGTGATTGATATAGTGACACCTCCAAATCTCCATGAAGAAATGGTAAAACAGGCATTGAAAGCCGGAAAACATGTAATCTGTGAAAAACCTCTAACGGGAAGCTTTGATAAAAGTTCTGGGAAAAAGATGTTGAAGGATGCAGAACAAAAATTAAAAGAAATTCAGGCGGAAATAGAAAAAAGCGGAAAAATTTTATGCTATGCAGAAAACTGGATCTACAGTCCGCCATTCATGAGGGCTGTGGAATTGATAGAAAAAAAGAAAACAGTGGTACCACTTATTTATGGTCAGACAGGACATAAAGGATCTCATGCGAAGCATGCCGCTTATTGGAAAGCCAATGGCGGAGGAACACTGATTCGACAGGGATCACATCCGATTGCTGCTGCTATTTATCTGAAGAAAAAGGAATTGGAGGCACGGGAAGAAAGATTTGGAATACAGTCTGTATTTTGCGATGCATCCTGTATTACGAAAGAATGGTCAGAGCAGGAAAAAGGAGCGTTACATACAAGCAGCTTTGACGTAGAAGATTGGGCGCAGGTAGTGATCACATTTTCAGATGGAACGAAGGCAACTATTATGTCAGGGGATATGCTACTTGGGCAGATATACAATCGGATGGAAGTTTTTGGAAATGATTCCGTATATCAGATTAATATGACCCCGAATAATCTGTTGGAAACCTACATGGCAAATGATACAGGAATTGAGCAGGAAGAACTCATGGAGAAAAGCGAAGGCAACACTGGCTGGCAGCATACGCTTGTGATAGAAGATGTAATACGCGGATATGCAGGGCAGCTGCAGGATTTCATGGAATGTATAGCATATGGAAGAAAACCGCAATCTGATTTTGCACTGGCCAGAGATACCTTAAAAGTCATTTATGCTGCTTACCAGTCAGCGGAAGAAGAAAGAAAAATCATTTTGGAAAACAGGAAAGAATAGTGACATAGAAAGGACTAGAAAAGAAAAATGAAAAAATTATATGGTACGGTCGTTCCAATTATTACACCTCTGACGGAGGAAGATACCATTGATATAGAATCACTGAAGAAATTGACAGATCATTGTATTGAGGGGGGATTACAGGGATTATATCCATGTGGAACTACCGGAGAAATGATGTATCTGACAATAGAAGAAAGAAAACTAATTGCAGAAACGGTGGTAAAACATGCAAAAGGAAGAGTACCGGTATTTATTCATGTTGGAGCATGGAATCTGGCTGATACGATGGAACTTGCAAGACATGCAGTAGAGATCGGAGCAGATGGAATAGGAGTGGTGACACCGGTATTTTATAAATTGAGTGATGCAGGTATTGCGGACTATTATATTACGATTGCGAAATCACTTCCGGAAGATTTTCCGATGTATTTGTATGGAATCCCACAGAATGCGGTAAATGATTTATCAGTAGCCGTATGCGAAAAAGTAGCGGCAGAATGTCCGAATGTCATTGGAGCAAAATATAGTTTCCCGGATATGACAAGGCTTCAGCAGTTAATGACGGTTAAAAATGGTGAGTTTCATGTCTTGGTGGGACCAGATCATCTCTTTGAAGCGGTTGTTGCAGTGGGAGGCGAAGGTGTAGTATCTGGAAATGCAATGTGTATACCGGAACATTATGCTGCATTATGGAAAGCAATGGAAGAAAAGGATTTTGAACTGGCAACTCAGATTCAGAGAAAAACGAATGTTTTAAATGCAATTATGTGTGAAATAAACAATATTGCAGCTTATAAAGTAATCTTAAAGAAGGAAGGGGTAATTGCCACTACAAAGATGCGAAGACCTATGGAGAATCTGACGAAGGAAGAAGAAAAGAAGCTGTTAGATCGAATGATTTTATTAAAATACAGAGAATCGTAAAAGCTCTTTAATTGTATAAAGAGATGGAGTAAAAGCATATGGGAAAGATATTAGTAATTGGCAGCCTGAATGTGGATATGGTTATGAATGTGGATCATATGCCTGCGGAGGGTGAGACTATTTTATGCGATAAAATGACTTTTGTTCCAGGCGGAAAAGGGGCAAATCAGGCATGTGCAGTTGGGCGTCTTGGAAGTGATGTGACAATGTTTGGATGTATCGGTGATGACGAATATGGGGAACTGCAGATAGAAAGTTTGACACATGCAGGAGTAAATGTATCTGGAATTATTTGCAAACCGACAGAACATACAGGAATGGCTTTCATTACAGTGAACAGTAAAGGGAATAATAGTATTGTTGTAGTTCCGGGAGCAAATGCAACGTTCTCCCCAGAAGATATTGATGCACATAGAGAACTGATAGAGACATGTGAAATAGTGATCCTGCAGTTGGAAATACCATTGCAGACAGTGTGTTATGCTGCTAAGCTTGCTAAAAGCCTTGAAAAAACTGTGATTCTCGATCCGGCACCGGTGCCATCAACGTTTCCAGAAGAATTATATCAGTATATAGACATTATAAAGCCGAATGAGACCGAAATGGCGAGACTGACTGGAGAAGGCTGCGAACTGGAATCGATCAGAAAAGCTGTCGGGCAATTAGAGAACAAGGGTGTACAGAACATTTTAGTTACGTTGGGGGAACAAGGCGCATATTTGAAAGAGAAAGATAAATCAGTAGTTTTGATACCGTCAAGAAAAGTGAAAGCAGTAGATACAACTGCGGCAGGAGATGCATTTACGGCGGCGCTGGCGGTTATGTTGCTGGAAAAGAAATCATTGACAGAGGCGGCAGAATTTGCAAGCCTGGTATCATCCATTGTCGTGACACGACATGGGGCGCAGTCATCGATACCGACAATACAAGAAATAAAAACACTGGAAGATACAAAGTAAAAACAAGTAAAAAGGAATCCGACCAAACGAAAAGTTTCGGCTCGGATTTCCTTTTTTTGTTAAAGAATACTGAAAAAATAGTTTACAGATGCAAAAAAACATGGTACATTCATAGTTAGCAAAAGCTAACTTTCATAAGTCACGAATAGTGAGGTGTTGTTATGCCATTGAATCTGGCAGAATTTCATAAAATATATACGATAGCTAGAATCTGTGGACTGGATAAACAGAAGCATTATCTGGAGACACTGGGATTTACGACAGGTGCTACGATTGAAGTATTGTCTGAATTACATGGTTATTTTATTGTACTAATTAAAGAGAGTAAGATCGGGCTGGAGAAGCGGCTGGCACAGAATGTGATTTTGATTGCAGAATAATAGCAGATAGAAAAGACTAAAGGGAGAAGAAGCGTGAAATTTAATAAGAAACTGATTGATTTATGTAATATACAGCTGGTATTATTCCTGCTGTTTTTACTTGTGGTGGCTTTTCATCTGGATAATCTGATTCATTATGATACTACAGTGGCAGTGCTGGTACGTGTGATACTGATTGGAATTGCCTTATTTGGATGTTCCCTGACGCTGGCCCTGAAAGATTATGTACAGAATATGATGCAGAGCGAAGCAACAGATGCGGTAGGGATCCATAATAAAAAAGCACTGGAAAAGAAGCTGAACCAGATCCAGGAACTGGATGATACTCTGGATGTGGGGATTATGATGTTTGACATGAATGGCCTGAAGTATATTAATGACACCTTCGGTCATGATGAGGGGGACCGTTTTATCAGGATATTTGCAGCATGCCTGACCAGAATCCTGACAGAAAACAGCTTCCTGGCCAGATATGGTGGGGATGAATTTGTTATCATTCAGGAGCATACATCTCTGGACGAACTGGAAAAAATGAATATGCAGCTACAGAAGGTTGTGGATGCATATAATATGCAGGCGGTACATGAGATCAGTTATGCAGTGGGCTATGAAGTCAGCTATAAGAATCATTATTATCTGGTGCAGGATTTGATGAAACATGCAGATGAGAAGATGTACCGGGACAAGGCATTTAAGAAAGGCAACAGCAGCAAAATACAGATAGCAAGAACAGTGACGCTGGATGCCGGGCACATGATCACGATGAAAGAGCTGGCCGGAAAGCTGTTTACCCTGAAAAATAATGGGGAAGAACATAAGACTTATATGCTGTTGATGATGGATGTCAAAGACTTTCATCTGATTAATGAGTTCTGGGGATATCAGATGGGAAATGAGATTTTGCATTATGTATGCAAGAGACTGGAGGCTTTTCCCAAAGTAGTATTTGCCGGAAGATTTCATTCCGATGTGTTTGTGGCAATTATTGATGTGAGTGGGGAAGATTTTGACAGCTGCAGGCAACTGATTGAAAAAAATAATCATGCGATTGCATGCGAGGTACTGGAGAATTATCCAATTCAGTATTTCTCTATGAATACCGGAATTTATTATGATTTGAACAGGGAAGAGAATACGGAAAAAATCATTTCCCATACCAATACAGCACGAAGAAAAGCAAAAGAGCAGGTGGAAGGAATCTGTGCCTATACAGAGGAACTGCAGCAGGCAGAACAGAGGCGTGCGGATGTGCTGCATTCATTCCAGAGTGCATTGGAGAAGCATGAGTTCCAGCTCTATTTTCAGCCCAAGATCTCCGGGAAAGAAGCAGAAATTACCAGTGCAGAAGTACTGGTACGCTGGCAGAGAAGCGACGGGGAGATCTGGGCACCGGACAGATTTATTCCGGTGCTGGAAGAATGCGGAAAAGTAGAACAGCTGGATTTCTATGTATATGAGCAGGCATTTCAGTGGATGGTAAAGCAGAGAGAACAGTCCGCAGGAAAGATAACATTGTCTCTCAATATTTCCCCATGTCATTTCCGCAATATTGAGGCATTTACACAAAAGCTTCTGGCGCTGATCGAAGAATATGGCATAGATACCAGATATCTGGTCTTTGAGATTACAGAAAGTGCCTATATCCGTAACCGGGAGGCGGTAAACCAGATGATCGACATCATGCATCAGTATAAGATCCGCATCTCCATGGATGATTTCGGTTCCGGCTACTCTTCCCTGAATACATTGAAAGATATCGCTTTTGATGAAGTCAAGATAGACAAGCGGTTTCTGGACGGCAGTCTGACGGAAAAGGGACGTATTGTATTACAGGAGATCTTCCATCTGTTAAAACGAACCGGGAAGAGTATAGTCTGCGAAGGTGTAGAGACCAAAGAAGCCGCAGATTTTTTGATTCAGGAAGGGTGTGACGAACTGCAGGGTTATTACTATTACCGGCCGATCTGTATGCAGGAGTTTGAAGAAGTAGTAAAAGTAAAAAATGCTGTTCCACAGTCTGGTTAGATAGTGGAATGGCATTTTCAGTTCAGAACTTCACAGAATTTTTACAATCTTTTCCATAGATTTTACAGAAGTTTTACCCCATTATGATAGTGGGGTAGAACTTTTTTCTTTATACTGGATTCATCTGATAACGATCAGGAGAGGAGAAAAAGATGAAGAAAAAAATTTGTATGCTTCTGGCAGGAACGATGCTGGCAGGCAGCCTTGGAACCACAGGATTCGCACAGGAAGAAACGACAACAACAGAACCAATGGAACTGACCATGTATTTCCCAGTTTCTGTAGGAGGCGGTCCGGATGCACTAATTGATGATCTGTGTGCGCAGTATCATGAAGAAAATCCGAATATTACCGTGACACCGGTTTATGCGGGAAGTTATGCAGATACCAGAACAAAAGTACAGGCAGCCATCAAAGGCGGCAATACACCGGATCTGGCGATTATGTTTTCCATAGATTTGTATTCTCTGCTGGCTATGGATGCCATTGCAGACATTGACAGCTTCTGTACCACAGAAGAAGATCAGGAATGGCTGAATGGATTTTACGATGGATTCATGATGAACAGCCGTGACGGAGAGATCACTTATGGTATTCCGTGGCAGAGAAGTACCATTGTTCTCTACTATAATAAAGACGCATTTGAAGCAGCCGGTCTGGATCCGGAACAGCCTCCAACAACCTGGGATGAACTGTATGAAGATGCACAGAAGCTGACGATTACCGAAAACGGACAGACCACCCAGTACGGTATTCAGATTCCATCTGATGGTTATGCATACTGGATGCTTCAGACATTCTGTGTACAGCAGGACGGATTCAATCTGATGAATGATACTGGAACAGAGACCTATTATGACGATGACCGAACAGCAACCGGGTTGAAATTCTGGAAGAGCCTGTCAGAGGATGGATCACAGCCATCTGGTATCGTAGCATGGGCAACCACACCTTCTGATTTTCTGGAAGGAAAAACAGCCATGATGTATCACACAACCGGTAACCTGACCAATGTGAAAAACAATGCTACTTTTGATTTTGGTGTGGCAATGCTTCCGGAAAATGAATCCTTCGGTTCTCCGACAGGTGGCGGTAACTTCTATATTTTCAAAGGGGTATCGGAAGAACGCCAGCAGGCAGCATTTGACTTCATTAAATGGATGACAGATGATGAACGTGTAGCTCAGTGGAGCATTGATACCGGATATGTGGCAACCAGACCAAGCGCTTATGAAACAGAACGTATGAAACAGTATGCAGAAGAATTCCCATACTGTCTGGTAGCAAGAGACCAGCTGGAATATGGATATGCAGAACTGTCCACTTACAATCAGGCAGAAGTACAGAAAGCCATTGACGATGCCATTTCTTATGTGATGACTGATCAGCAGGATGTAGAAACAGCACTGGCTGCCGCACAGCAGACTGCAGATGGTATTCTTCAGGCATACAGATAACAGGAGGACCCTATGAGTACAGCGCAGCAGGTACTTGCCGGTCCGGTCATACAGTCAGGGACATCTCGGGTGTCCCTGACTGTGATTCAGGAACGGGCAAGAAAAAAGAAATGGAGAACCAGTATAAGGGCATGGATGTTGCTATTGCCATCCCTGATTTTCCTTGGAATCTTTACCGTATATCCGATTATACAGAGCTTGATTTCCAGTTTTTATAAAGATGATTTGACAACGATTCAGCCGGTATTTGCAGGTCTGTCCAATTATCAGGCACTGGCTTCTGATCCAGTATTCTGGGAATCATTAAGAAATAACCTTTTGATTGCAGTGGTGACTGTGCCGGCCAGTATCTTATTGGGCGTAGCGATGGCATCTTTTTCCAATGCACTGGGGAAACTGGGAAAAACAGTCACACGAATTGGCTTTATTTATCCGACCTTCATCCCACTTGTGGCAGCTGCCAATATCTGGATGTTTATTTATACACCGATCTACGGCCTCTGGGATATATCAATTCTAATTGGCGGCTTTTGACAGATGGGAAAACGGCAATCTGGGCAATTATTGTCATGCTGATCTGGAAGCAGGCAGGCTATCTGATGCTATTTTATATTGCCGGGTTAAATGGCATTTCAAAAGAAGTGTTTGAAGCGGCAGAAATAGATGGTGCAACCGGATTTCGCAGATTTAAGGCCATTACCTGGCCACTGTTAAAACCGACTACCATGTATGTATTTATTATTGCACTGACCAGTGCTTTTAAGACTGTAGATCACTTATATATTATGACAAAGGGTGGCCCCGGCAATGCAACAAACATGCTGCTGTTTTACATTTATCAGACCGGATTTGATTACTGGAACAACGGAAAAGCATCTGCAATGACAGTGATACTGGTAGGAATTCTGCTGATTGTGACAGCAGTAAAATTCTTCTATGATGACAGACATGCTTATTACAACTAGTACATCATACAAAAATTAACCATACTAGACATGAGAAAATGAGGAAAGAAAAATGATGAAGAAATTGAGTATCGGAGATATTTTTTACCGTTCTCTGATGTGGATTCTGATGGCAGTATCTGTGATTCCTCTGATCTGGGTTATCCGGACTGCATTTATCCCATCAGGGAAAGCGTTGAATCTTTTTGCGCTGGCAGCACCCACACTGGAAAATATCCGTCACGTATTTGAGACGGTTCCTTTTTTACAATATTATGGCAACACAATTCTGATCACCTTACTGGTGCTTGTGGTGCAGCTGGTATTGGTTACATTTGCAGGATATGCCTTTGCCAGAATGGACTTCTATGGAAGCAAAGTACTTTTTGTGATTTTTCTGGCACAGATGATGATTGCACCGGAAGTATTGATTCTGCCAAACTACAGCCTGATGGTAAAACTTGGCTTAAATGACAGCCGGATCGGAATCGCTCTTCCGTTTTTTGCATCGGCTATGGGAACACTGATTGTTCGACAGACGATCAAGACCATTCCCTATGAACTGGAAGAGGCAGCCCAGGTAGAGGGCGCATCTTTTATGCAGATTATCACGAAAGTCTATGTACCGCTGCTCAAACCGGCGTTCGTGGCGTTTGGTATGATTTCTGTATCCTATCAGTGGAATAACTTCTTATGGCCATTGGTTATGACGGATTCTGTATCTAAAAGACCATTGTCTCTGGGACTTGCCATGTTTGCCATGTCCTTTGAGACTGGTGCACAGTGGAGTGATGTCAGTGCAGCTACATTTCTGGTGTGTGCACCGCTTCTGATTCTGTTTGTAGTATTTCAGAAACAGTTTATTGAGAGTTTTGTACATTCGGGGATTAAATAGTGATGAAAAAAAGATTATTTATTATGGATATCGACGGAACCCTGGCATTGGGGAAACAGCTTATAGACGGTGCTGCCGAACTGATTGAAGAGATTCACAGACAGCACGGAATCTGCTGTTATTTTACGAACAATTCATCCAGAGGTGTGGCAGAATATGTGGATAAGTTTCAGAACTGGGGAATCCGGGTATCGGAGGAGGAATTTGTCACAGCCGGTACATTTGCAATCTCGGTACTGAAAAAACAATACGGTGACCAGAAAATTTTTGTATTTGGAACCAGAGCATTTCTGTGGGAGTGCCGCAGGATGGGATTGAATGTGACAGAGCGGGAAGAAACAGGCATCGCAGCAGTGCTGACCACCTATAACCGGGAACTGACCTATGAGACACTGACCACGGTGTGCCGGGTGCTGCAGAAGTATAAAGTTCCATGGTATGCGACAAATGAAGATCTGTGTTGTCCTTATGAAGATGGCATCATGTTACCGGACTGCGGGGCAATCAGTTATATGATATCTCTTGCGGTAAACCGCAAGCCACAGTTTCTGGGCAAACCACATCCGGAGATGGCAGAATATGTTCTTGCAAAATATGACTGTACCAGAGAAGAAGCACTTCTGGTGGGAGACCGGTGCTATACGGATATTGCCTGCGGACAGCAGGCTGGAATTGCTACCTGCCTGGTTTTAACCGGAGAAGAGAAAAATGCCAGAAACAAGGCCGATATCTGTCTGAATTCCGTAAAAGATCTTGCGAAAATATTGAAAAGGCAAAGACTGAATAATTCAGAAGAATTCACAACGCATAACTGGATACAACAAAGCGCAACAGAAAACAAAGAAGGTATACAGGAAATATATGAGGGCTTGCAGCAGGAGCAGATTTTTGCGGAAGAGAGCCGATGGTACCGTGGAGATCTTCATATTCATACGACCATGTCAGACGGACATGACACTCCAAGAGAGATGAAGATCAGGGCAGAAAAAGAAGACCTGGATTTTTATGCGGTTACCGATCACAATGTGTGGCAGAAAAAATGGCCACTGACCAGTTGTATGGTGTTGCCTGGGATGGAGATGACGCAGGAGATTGGACATGCCAACCGGATCAAAGTGGGAAACCATGAGATCTCAGTCTGAACCATCCATTTCTGGATCAGTGGAGCTGGAAATGGATGGATTTAAAGCTGTCAAAACTGACTTGTCTGGAGGTGGATAATAATCCTACATTTGAGCACGATGCAAACCAGCATGCAGAAAAAGCCAATAAAAAAGCAGTGGCTTTATCAGATCTTCTGTGGGCTGACGGTCACAGGATCTGTGCGGTAGGCGGAAGTGATGTGCATCTGAAAGAAACAGAACATTATGGAGATGCAGCTGTGTCACCAAAACCGGGAGACCCTTCTACATGGTGTTATATGGAAGAGATGACACCGGCACAGTTTCTGAAGAGCATACAGGCTTGTCACGTCTATGTAACCAGAAACTGCGAAGTACAATTTTTCTGTGAATGCTATAAGGCATCCGGAGAGCGGATACCGGGCGCATATCGTTTCGGGGACAGACTGCCGGATCAATGCGCAATTATGGGATTCGAACTGAAGATAAAAACCAGAGAACGAAATGCGCAGGTCTTTTATCTGAATGATGGGGAAAAGATGGTGCTGCTGGAAGAAGTACGAAAAGATGGATGGAGACAATACAATGGAACGATTACTTTTTCGGCGCAGGAAACCTATCACTGGATAAGGTTTGGCGCAGAAACAAGAAAAGGAATTCTGCTCTTTTACGCCAATCCATTCACCAGAGGAGAAAAGAAGCCGGAGCTCCTGACATTTGGGGATGCAAGTTCCCACTTGGACTTGCACCAGATCCAATGAATGAAGAAATAGGGGAACAGTTCAGTGATATCGTAGTCGGAAAGCCGGAGACATTTAAAGATCAGCTGAAACCAATTTTGTCCAATGAGCGTTTGTTCTTCACTGATCTTTATAAAGATGGCATTGGGGAAAAGATTGAAGAAATGTTCCGTGAAATGATTGCAGGACCGGGTGCAGTAAAAGCAACAATCCACAAATATGTTCACTAATATGTTCACTAATCAGAAAAGATACGGGAGGAAATAAAAATGTCAGAAACAGTATTTGCAGCAGATCCGGCAAGACTGCTGATTGCAGCCGAAGCAGGAATTATACTATTATTACTGCTGATTATCAAATTTAAAATTCATCCAGTACTGTCTCTGCTGATTTCTGCGCTGGTTATCGGTCTCGGAGCTGGGATGTCAGTTCCGATTTTGGTAAACACAGTAGAAAAAGGTGCAGGAGAGACCCTGCAGGGAATCGTATTACTGATTGGTCTGGGATCCCTGTTTGGAGGAATACTGGAAATATCGGGTGGCGCACAGTGCGTTGCGCAGACTCTGGTAAATCGGTTTGGTGAGAAAAAAGCAGGGATTGCGCTTGGGATTACCGGACTTGTAGTTGGGACGAGCGTGTTTTTTGAGGCAGGAGTTGTGATTCTGATTCCACTTGCTTTTGGACTGGCAAAGAAAACAAAAAAATCAACGTTGTATTATTGCAGGTCTTGCAACAGGATTTGCTTTCATACCTCCATCAGCAGGATCGGTCCTGGTCGCTAATATGCTTGGAGTAGATGTGGGAGTTATGATCGCAGTTGGCGTGCCGACTGGAATTTTATCACTTATTTTTGCCGGAATTATATGGTCTAAATTTATCGGAACCAGAATCCATACCGGACTGCCAACCACAGTTTCAGAAGTAAGGGAAGAGGAAGAAGCGAATCTTCCACAATTTTCAACCGTTATTGCGATCATTCTTGTTCCGCTGGTACTCATTCTGTGCAGTACACTTTCAGAATATATTCCGGTGCTTTACAGAATACGGCCAGTACTGGAATTTATCGGAACACCATTTGTAGCACTGATCATTGCGGTCTTGTTTGCAATGTATTTTCTTGGAAAAAAACAGGGATATGATGGAGAACAGCTGAAAAAGATCATGGACAGATCCCTTCGACCGACAGGACAGATCCTTTTAGTAATTACCGGAGGTGGGATTATCCGCTGGGTGCTTCAGAACTGTGGAATGGGAGATATCATCGGACCAGCCCTGCAAGAGAGCGGACTTCCGCTAATTTTAGTTGCATTTCTGATCGCAGCTCTCGTAAGAGCATCTGTAGGTGCGGCAATGGTATGTGCAATTACTGGTGGTGCAACTGCATTCAGCCATGTGAATGATTCTGGTTTCTGGCTGGTAAGTTCCTTGCTTGAAATCGATGAGAAGACAACCTTAAAATCATGGGCGATGATGGAGACGATTATTGGATTTACCGGTCTTATCTGCGCTTTGGTTATCAGCATATTTGCTTAGGAGGAAATGATGATTGGAAAGAAAAAGGAAGTATTATCTCGTATGATCCCAATTACAGAGCTTCATTATGGCAGGATGAGGAGACTGCAAAGAAACATATGCGAAGCCTGATTCCTTACGTGGATATCATGAAAATATCAGATGAAGAAACGAAACTGTTGACTGACAAAGAAAGTCCGGAAGAAGCAGCAAAAATTTTGTTCCAGAAAGGTGTTAAGATCGTGATAGTTACACTTGGAAGTGATGGAGCATATCTGTATTGCCAAGATGGCGGCGTATATATTCCCGGATTTCTAAGCAAAGCCGTGGATACTAATGGTGCAGGAGACTCGTTCGTGGGAGGTTTTTTATATTGTATCAGCAAAGATGGAAAGAGACCAGAAGTTTTTACCATGGATGAATTGGAAGAGTATGTACGGTTTGGTAATGCAGTGGCAAATCTTTGCGTAGAGAAAAAAGGTGCGATCCCGGCAATGCCGACACTTGCACAAGTAGAAAAACAGATCAAATATGCAAAAGCTGAATGATAAAAAATAGGCATAGAGCGAGGCTCTGTTGAAAAACTGAGGCTGCCGTGTTCACTAAAATTAAGTGAGACGGCAGTTTTTTCTGTAACCTTTTCATCTGCTCATTTGTATTATAATTGAAGGTACCTGAAACAGAACAAAGGGGAGTACTCATGAGACAACCAGTACAGGAACTGATAGAGCGTTACCAGAAGAATCTTTACGCTGCTGCATTTAACATCTGTAAGAATCAGATGGATGCGGAGGATGTGGTTCAGGAGACGTTCGTTCAGTATTATACAACAAAGAAAGAATTTGAAAGTGAGCAGCATATCAGGGCATGGCTTTTACGAGTTGCGATTAATAAAGCAAAGAATCTTACTGTGACGTTTTGGAAAAAGCATAAATGTTCTCTGGAAGATTATATGGAAACACTGACATTTCCAGATCCACAATCCAGAGATCTGTTTGAAGAAGTCATGAAGCTTCCAGAGAAATATCGGATTGTGATTCATCTGTTTTATTACGAAGATTATTCGGTGCGGGAAATTGCCGATATTCTGAAATTATCAGAGAGCAACGTGAAAGTGCGGCTTTCCCGTGGACGGGCTATGCTGAAGGATTCATTGAAGGAGGAATGGGAAGATGACGAATAAAGAAAAGTATAAGGACGCATTTTCTGCATTAGAGCCTCGTGAATGCTCATTTCAGGAGGTAGAACAGATGGCAGCTTTACAGAAAAAAATAAAAATGAAGATAGCAGCAGCTATAGTAACAGGCTGTGTCCTTCTTGGTGGAACTGGGACAGCCTATGCCATGAATGTGGGCGGAATTCAGCGCATGGTACAGATCTGGATGCATGGAGAACGAACGGATGCGGTGCTGGATGTGACCGATGACGGAACCGGTTACAGTATCACATGGAAGGATGAAAATGGAAAAGAAAGAGAAGTCAGCGGAGGAGGAATCGCCTATGAAGCAAATGGGAAAGAGCGTCCACTGACCGCGGAAGAATATCTGGAAGAATGGGATTCACCAGATGTGGAATATCTGGATGATGGAAGCGTCTGGGTATATTATCGGGATCAGAAAATTGACATCACAGATAAATTTGATGAAGACGGTATCTGTTATGTTCAGGTAAAAGACGGAAAAGATCCGATTTATATGACCATCAAATACCAGAATGGATGGGGATGCGACAGTAAGAAGTATCCGGATCCGAAAGAACTGTGGGGATAAAGACAGATTCGAAACAAGCATTTACAAAAGTTTTATATTTGAAAGTCCAGTGCTATGTTATAATCAGTACAGGAGGTAACTGAGAGAAATACGTTACAAAAGATAATATCTGAATAAAAACAGATCAAATATGCAAAAGATGAATGGTGAAAAGTACATGAGACAGTAAAAAACAACAAGGAGTGAACTCATGGAGAATAGTACCATATTTGATGATGTTTTTCAGACTATAAAAGAGAAAATGCCGGAACTGGTGATACCATTGATTAATGAGGCGTTTGGAACTACATATGCACTGGATGCACCGATTTTGCGAGGTGAAAATGAGCATCATACCGCCAATGGAAAAATCATTACGGATTCTTATTTGATTATTGGATCGCGAAAATATCATCTGGAATGTCAGAGTACAGAAGACAGTACGATGATTCTGCGGATGATCGAATACGATTTTGCAATTGGGCTAGAATATGCAGAAAAAGAAGAGGGGCTCTATCAGATCCGTTTCCCGCATTCCTGTGTATTATATTTACGTGGAGACAATCCAAAAGACTGTATGGTTCTGAAATTAGTATTCCCAGATGGACAATCAGTAGATTACAAGGTGCCAGTGCTGAGAATGCAGTGGTATTCACTGGAAGAACTGTTAGAAAAAAATCTGGTGATGCTGTTGCCGTTTTATATCATCCGTTATGAAAAGCTGAGAGAACAGTTGGAGATGGATGGGACGTTAAGAAAAGAGCTGTATACGGAATACAGAAATATAGAAAGGTACCTCGAAAAGCTCTTTTTACAAAATGGTCAGGAAAAAAGCTTCCGGGATATGATGGAATTAATCAACCGGATTACAGGTTACATTTTCTCAAAATCGGAAAAAATCAAAGAAGGGTTAGGTGAGATTATGGGAGGACAAGTGCTGGAACTGGAATCAGACAGACTGATAAAAAAAGGAGAACAGATCGGATTAGCACGGGGATCTATCGAAAAGCTGGCTGAACTGGTAGCAAAAAGAATGCGAAAGGGAGACACAGCGGAGCAGATAGCAGAATTGTTAGAGGAAGATCAGCAATTGATTCAGAAAATATATACACTTATTCAAGAAAATGGGATAGACTGTGAAGCTTCTGTAATCAGTGAAAGAGTATTAGAAAAGTAACAATAAATAGTGGGAGCTGCCATTTCATTTAAGATTTCAATGAAATGGCAGCTCTTTTCTATCTAAATCAAGATTATGGCGCAGTCTGTAACTTCCGGTAATGGTGAATGAAAAACAGATTTCCGCAAATGGCGGTCAGGATCCATGCACTGATATAGACCAGATACAGGGACTGCAATGTATGGAAGTAAGCAAATACGGTATAGATCCAGATAACGCGGAAAACTACGGATCCCAGAATGACGATCAGGGTCGGTTCTATGCTCTTTCCAAGGCCTCTTGCTGCGGCAGTGGCATTATCCATAAAAGCAGAAACACAGTAGCACAGGCCCATGATAGAGATACGGACACGTGCATATTTCATTACATCAGGATCACTGGTAAACAGTGACAGGAATGGCTTTTGCAGAATGAAAATACACAGCCCCAGGATTAGTCCTACTAGAAAAGAATACAAGGTAGTGATCAGGTAGGAGTGCCAGATTCGTTTCTTTTTTCCGGCTCCCAGATTCTGGGCAATAAAGCTGGTACATGCTGTGTAAAAAGCAGCCATCATATTGTAAACCAGAGTATCGGCATTGGAAGCTGCTGAATTGCCTTCTACAATCACATGGTCAAAGCTGTTTACCGCGGTCTGGATACAGAGATTGGCAACAGCAAACAGAGAATACTGCACAGCACTTGGTACACTGATTTTCAGAATTTGGCCTGCAATGGCACGGTCAAATGAGATCTCACGAATACGTAGACCATAATCTTGTTTACACTGAAGCAGGAACTTAAGAACCAGGAATGCAGAGATATACTGGGAGATAATGCTGGCCAGAGCCACGCCCAGTACACCCAGATGAAACACCAGTACAAAGATCAGATTCAGTATCACGTTGATCACACCGGCAATCGACAGATAGGTCAGTGGCCGCTTTGTATCGCCAATGGCACTTAAAATAGCATTTCCATAGTTATAGATCGCAAGGGCCGGAGAGCCGCACAGATAGACAGTCAGATAAAGTGCAGCTCCATCAATCAGCTCCGGCTTGGTATTCATTAAAGTCAGAAGAGGTCTTGTAAAAAACAGTCCGCTTAGAAGAAGCAAAATACCTGCAGCCAGGCAAATCAGAATGGCTGTATGCACAGTTGCCTTTACTCGCTCACTGTCACGAGATCCTACAAAGAGAGCGGTAACAGCATTTACACCACTGGCCATACCGAGCAAAATGCCGGTAGTCAGTGTCACAATAATCGTGGTAGATCCCACAGCTCCCAGCGCAATGGCACCGACAAAACGACCGATAACTGCCACATCCGCCATATTAAAAAATACCTGCAGCAGGTTGGAAAACATCAGTGGGATCGAAAAAATAAATATTTTTTTCCACAGAGAACCTGTGGTCATGTCCATTTCATGTGTGTTCATAATACCCATCCTCAATAAAATCAAAGTTTTCGCTTCGCATATGTTAGCATATTGAAAATAGATTTACAATTAAAATATGAACAGAAGATATGAGAAATCCTGCTGAGAGGAATAAGAAAATGTATACAAAAATTATGAATAATTTTAGTTGATTTCTTCAAACTTATTTTGTATACTAACATCTGTGGAGAAGATAACAATCTCCCGTTGATGAGAAAGATACCGTATTTCCTGCATTTGCAGGCGGTTATCAAAATTAGATACTAGGAAAGAAAAGAGGTTAATGGAAGATGGCAGAGATCAATTTAAGCAAGTATGGCATCACCGGAACAACAGAAATCGTTCACAATCCTTCATATGAACAGCTGTTTGAAGAAGAAACAAAAGCTGGACTGGAAGGCTATGAAGTAGGAAAGGTTACAGAACTTGGTGCAGTGAACGTTATGACAGGTATTTACACAGGACGTTCTCCTAAAGATAAATACATTGTTATGGATGAGAATTCCAAAGATACTGTATGGTGGACAACAGATGAATACAAGAACGACAACCATCCAATGCCAGAAAACGTATGGGCAACAGTAAAAGACATTGCTAAGAAAGAACTTTGCAACAAGAGACTGTTCGTAGTAGATGCTTTCTGTGGAGCTAACAAAGATACACGTATGGCAGTTCGTTTCATCGTTGAAGTAGCATGGCAGGCACACTTCATCACAAACATGTTCATCACACCATCAGCTGAAGAACTTGAAACATTCGAGCCAGACTTCGTTGTATATAACGCTTCTAAAGCAAAAGTTGAAAACTACAAAGAATTAGGACTGAACTCCGAAACATGTGTAGCATTCAACATCACAAGCCGTGAACAGGTTATCATTAACACATGGTACGGCGGAGAAATGAAAAAAGGTATGTTCTCTATGATGAACTACTACCTGCCACTGAAGGGCATCGCAGCAATGCACTGCTCAGCTAACACAGATAAGAATGGTGAAAACACCGCAATCTTCTTTGGTCTGTCTGGAACAGGTAAGACAACACTTTCCACAGATCCTAAGAGACTTCTGATCGGTGATGACGAACACGGCTGGGATGACAACGGCGTATTCAACTTTGAAGGTGGATGCTACGCAAAAGTTATCAACCTGGATAAAGAATCTGAACCAGATATCTACAATGCAATCAGACGTGACGCTCTTCTTGAGAACGTTACAGTTGCAGCAGATGGCAAGATCGATTTCGCTGATAAGAGCGTAACAGAAAACACTCGTGTTCCTACCCAATCGATCACATCGAAAACATTGTTCGTCCAGTTTCTTCAGCCCCGGCAGCTAAGAACGTAATCTTCCTGTCAGCAGATGCATTTGGAGTACTTCCTCCAGTATCTATTCTGACACCAGAACAGACACAGTACTACTTCCTGTCTGGTTTCACAGCTAAACTGGCTGGTACAGAACGTGGAATTACAGAACCTACACCTACTTTCTCAGCTTGCTTTGGTCAGGCATTCCTGGAACTGCATCCTACAAAATATGCAGAAGAGCTGGTTAAGAAGATGGAAAAGAGCGGAGCAAAAGCTTACCTGGTTAACACAGGATGGAACGGAACTGGAAAACGTATCTCCATCAAAGATACTCGTGGTATCATTGATGCAATCCTGAACGGAGATATCAAGACAGCTCCTACAAAGACAATTCCAATGTTCAACTTCGAAGTTCCTACAGAACTGAATGGTGTTGATACAGGAATCCTGGATCCTCGTGACACATATGCAGACGCTTCTGAATGGGAAGAAAAAGCAAAAGACCTGGCTGGCAGATTCATCAAGAACTTCGCTAAATACGAAGGAAATGAAGCTGGTAAAGCACTGGTTGCAGCAGGACCACAGCTGTAAGATGCAAATTGCATAGTGAAGATTAATATGAATCGGGTGTGAATTTTCACACCCGATTCTTTTTACGCGGGTACCGACCGAAGTGAAATGAAGAGCGGAATGCAGATGCCGCGTTGATATGAGGGAAGATATGGTAAAAGTAGATTTGATTACCGGATTTCTGGGATCCGGAAAAACCACGTTTATAAAAAAATATGCAAAATATCTGATAAATTTAGGAAAAAATATCTGTATACTGGAGAATGATTTTGGTGCTGTGAATGTAGATATGATGTTGCTGCAGGATCTGATGGGAGAAAAATGTGAGCTGGAGATGGTGGCAGGTGGCTGTGATGAAGACTGTCACAGACGGAGGTTTAAGACGAAGCTGATCGCTATGGGAATGTGTGGATACGATCGGGTTTTGATTGAACCATCCGGAATTTTTGATGTGGATGAATTCTTTGATATCCTTCGGGAGGAGCCACTGGATCGCTGGTATGAGATTGGTTCTGTCTTTACGATTGTAGATGCCGGGCTGAATCTGGATCTGTCAGAAAGCTCCAGATATATGCTGGCGCAGCAACTGGCCTGTGCAGGAAAAGTACTCATGAGCAGGATTCAGTGTGTCAGTGAGGCACAGGAGAAAGCTACGGAAAATTTCTTGCAGAATGCGTTGGAAGAATTTCAGTGCAACCGGGTACTGGAAAAGGACATTTGTCGAAAAAACTGGAACGAAATGCAGGCGGAAGATTTTGAAGAATTGACCAAAAGTGGATATCGCACAGATCATTGTGCCAAACTTTGGATGGATCAGAAGGAGGCATATTCGTCTGTTTATTATATGAATCTGCCAATTCAGCCAGAAGAACTGAAGAAAGCAGCAGAGGCAATTCTGAAAGATGGGGAATGTGGAAGAGTATTCCGGATCAAAGGATTTTTAAAAGAAAAAGATGGAAGCTGGCTGGAGTGCAATATCACGCATGATCAGATGTCAGTGGAACCGATCACAAATGGACAGGAAGTTATTATTGCCATCGGTGAACAGCTGAACCAGGAGAAGATAGATCAGTATCTGAAAAAATAAAACAGAAATACTGGCATCGAGAAAAGTTTAAACTTTCCAATCGATGCCGGAATTTCTGTCAGAAACAATTTCCAGATTATAATTTTCTTGCGCCATCTCCGATATCTACAATATAGAAATCTGCGTCGATACCTGTCTGTTTTTTATATGCAGGCTTGATAGTGTCGATAAAAGTATCTACAGCATCATTTTTTACAATGCTGACGGTACATCCGCCAAATCCTCCACCGGTGATACGGGAACCGATCACTCCAGGAATCGTCCATGCCAGTTCTGCAAGAATATCTGTTTCTTTGCAGGATACTTCATAGTCATCACGAAGAGAAATATGGGAAGCGTTCATCAGCTTTCCGAACTCATCGATACGATTTTCTTTTAAGGCTTTTACTGCCTGGATCGTACGCTGGTTTTCATAAACAGCATGTTTGGCACGGCGCTGGCAGATCGGATCTACGATATGAATCTTAAGCTTTTCAAACTGCTCTTCCGTCAGATCCCCAAGGGAGGCGATGTTTGCTACTTTCTGAAGATCCTTCAACGCAGTCTCACATTCATTTCTTCTGTCATTATATGCAGAGCCAACCAGGCTGTGTTTTACATTACTGTTGGTAATGACGATCTTGGCATCTTCCAGTTTCACTGGTGCGTATTCATAATTCAGAGTGTTGGTATCCAGGAAGATAGCACAGTCCTTTTTACCCATAGCACTGGCAAACTGATCCATGATACCACAGTTGCAGCCATTAAAATTATTCTCAGAATACTGACCGATGAGAGCAAGATCCTGATTGGTAAAATCAAATCCAAAGGTTTCACGCAGCATCAGCCCAGTGAGAACTTCCAGAGATGCGGAAGAAGAGAGCCCGGAACCTGCAGGAATATCTCCGTAGATTAAGATATCAGCACCCTTTGGAATCGGACAGCCACGTTTGGCAAAAGTCCACATTACGCCCTTTGGATAGTTGGTCCATCCAGCCTGATCAGAAGGAGTCAGGTCATCCAGCGAAGACTCAATCACACCTGCCCTGGAAAAATTCATGGAATAAAAACGTAACACACGATCTTCCCTTGGAAGAATCATACCATAGGTACCAAGAGTCAGTGCACATGGAAATACATGTCCACCATTATAATCGGTATGTTCTCCGATCAGATTCACACGACCCGGTGCAAAATAAACCGGAAGGTCAGCCTCTGTGTGATAAAGTTTCTGAAACGTTTCCTTCATTTCAGCAATAGAAAAATTCATATTCCCAGTCCCCCTGTTATGGTAAAGTTATTTTTTATCAGATCACATTCTATTATAGCGGGTAATTGGTGAAATTGCTATATTTATATTGCAAGAAATCATATTTTCATGTATGATTCAAATAAGATCATAAAAAATTTCTACTATATGGGAGGAAGACATGAGCAAATTAAAAAAATGGTTAGGCAAGACGGTAGTTGCTACAGCAGTGGGTGTGGTTTCCTTACAGGCTTCAGCAGGAGCAGCACCGTTGGATGATTTGAATGCAATTCTCGAAAAGCAGAATGAGGCAGAGACTCCATCTCCGATCAGCGATATGCTGGACTGGGATGCACTGGTAGAGGCTATGAATGCGGGCGGTGCTCAGGTGGCAGCGAATCTGACAATCCCAGAAGAACTTCTGAAAGATGCAGGACTGCCGGAAGAATTACAGGGTGATTTGGGACTGACAGCAGATACCACAGTGGATCTGACGGATAAGCAGTGGCTGTTTAAGCTGGCTGCAGCGGTGAATTCAGAAGATATTGCGAGTCTTTCTCTCTATGGAGATGAGAATCAGCTGGCGTTGACTTTGCCAGAATTCTTATCAAAGACGGTGGGACTGAAGGCTGGAAGTTTTCAGGATCAGTATAATGGTTCTGTGTGGGAGCAGATGTTTGGAGAACTGAATATGCCAGAAGATATTGATCTGAAGTTCTTCCCGGATGGAACTGCTTCTGCTGCCGATACCACAGATCTTGTTGGAAATATTAAAGCAATTCTGGAAAAAGCAACAAAGTCAGCAGAAGATGCCATGAATGTGGAAACAAGAGAAGATGAGAAGTACCCAGGAGTAACGTTCTATGATGCTACGTACGATACCGAGAGCGTGGTAAATATTTATCGTGATCTGCTGACAGAGCTTTCCTCTGTATTGAGCGCTTCTGGTATATCTGACGTGGAAGATTTCAACCAGACCATGGAAGAAGCACTGGAACAGAGCAAAGCAATACTGGGAGATCAGTTTACGGTCACCTATTGGGTAGAGAATGATCAGGTAACGAAGATGTCTATGACCATGAAGATGGATGAAAGTCTGATGGAAGAACAGAATGACACTGTTTCTGATCTGTATGATGATGCAGAAGCTGAATCTGAGACAGAAGAAGTGACCGCTGCAACAGAAGCACAGGAACCGACTATTGTGGTTATGGATATGTTATATACTTTTGCAGATCCGTCCAATATGGCAGCCGGATTTGACATGGATATGGATATTTATGAAGAAGGCGATGAGGCCAATGTCATGCATCTGGCTTACGCGTTTGACAATGAAATGACAGATACTTCCATGGACATGAACGTAAATATGAAGGTTTCCGATGCAGAAGAGACGTATCTGGATGCGGATATTTTCACTATGAATTTTGATGCGGAGTCAGGCGCAATGAACATCAAAGTATCTGTTCCAGATGAAGAGAGCGGATCGGATGTAGGTATGGCCATTGACAGCACCTTTGGAGATGTGACTGCAGGAAAGGGATTCACATGGACATTAAATAATGTAACCGTATCTGCAGACGGAGAACAAATACCGATTTTAAGCGGATATGTGACGATCAATGCAGAGTATGAGAAGATCGAAACACCGGCAGAGGTAGATATGCTGGCCGATATGGATACCACAGATGTGATGGGACTTATGATGGAACTGCAGAATAATGCGGAAAGCTGGATGGAAAAATGGGGACTGGCAGAGGAAGAAATGCCAGTTGATACAGGCACAGAAGCTGAGACAGAGTAATATAAATTATAAACGGTTCAGGATTCAGATTCTGAACCGTTTTCAAAGAGAAGGGAAAGAGAGTATGGACGGATCAATTTTTATCGGAACAGCCTGGGCGCTATTGCCGCCATTACTGGCTATTGTTCTGGCACTGGTAACGAAAGAAGTATATAGTTCCCTGTTCCTGGGAGTGGCTTTAGGGGCACTGCTTTGCACAGGATTTCATCCATGGAATGCATTTGTGACGTTGTTTGATATTATGAAAAGCAGCATGAATCTGAACATTTTGATTTTTGACGTACTGCTTGGCATGATCATTGTATTGATGTCAAAGTCAGGCGGATCAGCGGCTTACGGTAACTGGGCTGGAAAGCATATTAAGTCCAGAAAGACGGCGATGCTGGCGACCACAGGACTTGGTGTGCTGATTTTCGTGGATGACTACTTTAACTGTCTGACTGTGGGATCTGTCATGCGTCCGGTGACAGACCGTTTCAAGATCTCAAGAGCAAAGCTGGCCTATATCATTGATGCGACAGCAGCACCGATCTGCATCATAGCACCAGTTTCCAGCTGGGCGGCAGCAGTCAATTCCTATGTGCCGGCTGATGCCGGTATTACTGGATTTCAGCTGTTCCTCAGAACCATACCGTATAATCTGTATGCCATTCTGACCATTATCATGGTAGTCTATATCTGTGTGACAGGATTTGATTTTGGCCTGATGAAAAAACATGAAGAAAATGCGCAAAAAGGGGATCTGTTCACCAGTGGAGCAGAAGAGTTTGAAAATGTAAAAACGGAAGATGTATGTCCGAATGGAAAAGTATATGATCTGATCCTTCCAGTGCTGGTATTGATTGTTTCAGCGATCGGAGCTATGGTCTATACCGGTTTCCTTGGCGGTGCAGCCGATGTGGTATCTGCTTTTGCAGGATGCGATGCGGAGACCAGCCTGATCTTTGCTACTATGGTTACTATTTTCTTTATGCTGATTCTTTATCTGCCACGAAAAGTAGTTACATTTAAGGGCTTTATGGATAGTTTTGTAGAAGGCTTCCGGCTGATGATTCCGGCCGTAGCGATTCTGATTTTCGCATGGACACTGAAAGGAGTCAGTGATACCCTGGGACTGGCAGAATTTGTGGGAGGTGTGGTAGGCGCACATACTTCAGCCGGTGTGATTATTCCGGCGGTGATGTTCATGGTTGGAGTATTCCTTGCATTTTCTACAGGAACCAGCTGGGGTACTTTTGCGATTCTTGTTCCGATCGTGGTGGCCATGTTCCCGGATGCAAAGCAGCTGGAGATGATGATCATCTCAGTATCTGCTGTCCTGGCAGGTGCAGTTTGTGGAGATCATGTATCTCCGATTTCCGATACTACGGTTATGTCTTCGGCAGGAGCCAGAGCAATCATATCAATCATGTGTCCACACAGATGCAGTATGCAGCGGTTGTGGCTGTAGTATGTGTGATCGGCTATGTGATTGCAGGGTTTGTCAGAATCTGGTGGATTACGCTGGCAGTCAGTGTTGCCATGCTGCTTGTAGTACTGACCTTTATGAGAAAATATACGAGCGAGGGAGAGCGTGCGGGAAATGGAAAAACAGCTGATTAAAGTTCCGTACCTCAGCCAGAGCCCAAGATATCCGACGGGGTGCGAAAGCGTCTCGTCGGTTATGCTGTTACAGCATCTGGGATATGAAATTACGGTGGATGAGTGGATTGAGCAGTATCTGGAACAGCAGGAATTTGAGACCAAAGATGGAATCATTTATGGCGGAGATCCGAGAAAGGTATTTTGCGGAAATCCATACCGGGAAGATGGTATGGGGTGTTATGCTCCAGTCATCTGCAAGACGCTGGACAGAGTATTTTCAGATAAAGTTTCTGTAACAGGAAGTTCCTTTCAGGCAGTGGATGAGACCGGAACGTCCATGACAAAGCTCAGGAAAAAGTATATTGACCGGGGGATGCCGGTAGTGTTCTGGGCCTGTATTGATATGAAAGAACCTGTGACCGGACCAGACTGGCAGCTGGAAGACGAACCGGAGAAGACATTTACCTGGATCTCCAACGAACATTGTATGTTGCTGGTGGGATATGATGAAATCGGATATTACTTCAATGATCCATATGAGAATCATGGAGTGATTCGATATGAAAAAGAATTGGTGGAACGGCGTCATAAGGCACAGTATGCCATGGCAGTAGGAGTGAAAAACATACAAAAACAGAATGAATTTACAGCAAACACTTCCAATTGACCAAATGATCGTTAACTACTATAATAGGTAACAGAAAAATAACGGATGCAGGGGGAGTCTGCATCTGCATACAAGAGAAAGAGGAGATTACAATGAACGAGCGAAATGAAGCAATACGCGATGTCTCAAAGATCGGTCTTCCAAAGACTCTGCTTTTGGGACTACAGCATATGTTTGCCATGTTTGGTGCCACGATTCTGGTGCCGATTCTGGTAAACAACTATTTTGAGGGAGAGGGACTCTCCATACAGGTGACCCTGTTCTGTGCCGGTCTGGGCACGTTATTTTTTCATTGCTGTACGAAGCTGAAGGTACCTGCATTTCTTGGCTCATCTTTCGCATTTCTGGGTGGATTTTACACGGTTTCACAGCTGGATACTGGAATCTTTGCGGATATGACCATGGGAGAAAAGCTTCCGTATGCATGCGGTGGTATTGTAGTAGCAGGACTGTTATATCTGGTACTGGCACTGATTGTAAAAATAGCAGGCGTTAAGAGAGTCATGTATTTCCTGCCACCAATCGTGACAGGTCCAATCATTATCTGTATCGGACTGAGTCTGGCACCGTCTGCGATCAGCAATGCATCATCAACTGGCTTCTGGCGTTCACAGCACTGGCAGTGGTCATTATCTTTAATATCTGGGGTAAGGGAATGTTCAAGATCATCCCGATTCTGATGGGAGTATTGATTTCTTATGGTCTGGCTCTGATCTTAAATGCAGCAGGTGTGACCAATGCAGATGGCAGTGCAATTCTGGATTTTTCCAGGGTAGCAACAGCAGGATTTGTGGGCCTGCCACCATTTGAGATCTGTAAGTTCCATCTGACTCCGATTCTGATCATGGCACCGATTGCACTGGCTTCTATGATGGAACATATCGGAGATATCAGTGCAATTTCTGCTACTGTTGGTGAGAATTTTATTGAGGATCCAGGACTTCACCGTACATTGATCGGTGATGGTCTGGCTACTTCTCTGTCTGCATTGATTGGCGGACCTGCCAACACCACTTACGGAGAGAATACCGGTGTACTGGAACTGAGCCATGTGTATGATCCGAAGGTTATCCGTTTGGCAGCCATTTATGCAGTGGTGTTGAGTATGATTCCAAAGATGGCTGAGATCATTGGTTCCATGCCATCAGCGATCGTCGGCGGTGTAAGCTTTATCTTATATGGTATGATTTCCGCTATTGGTGTACGTAACATTGTAGAAAATAAAGTAGACTTTACCAAGTCCAGAAATCTGATTATTGCGGCAGTGATTCTGGTATGTGGACTGGGATTCTCTGATGGTCTGACTTTCCATGTTTTAGGAACGGATGTGACACTGACCAGTCTCGCTATTGCAGCAATTGCTGGTATTTTACTGAATGCCATTCTTCCTGGAAATGATTATGAATTCGGTAAGAATTCCACCGGAGATATCAGCAGAGGAATTGGTATCAATCCTCAGAATTCAGATCTGAGAAAAGGTAAGCAGGCGTAAATTTAGAATAAGAGTAACTGTTCAGTTCCTTCACAGTTACGAGTCAAAATCCATCGAAAATCGCCTTCGGCGATGGGATTTTGACTTGCATGTCTCGGGATTTTGGCATTTTCATGCCAAAACACCTCGCGGAACAGTGGGTTCTGAATAGTTACGAATAAGATCATTATGGAGGAAAAAAATGAGTAACGTAATTGAAATGACACATCCATTGATTCAGCACAAGATCACCAGACTGCGTGATAAGAATACGGGAACAGCAGAGTTCAGTTCTCTGGTAGAAGAGATTGCCATGTTGATGGGATACGAAGCACTGAAGGATCTTCCGCTGGAAGACATCGAGATTGAGACTCCGATTGAGACCTGTAAATCTCCTGTTATTTCAGGTAAGAAGCTGGCGATTGTTCCGATCCTGCGTGCAGGTCTTGGAATGGTAAGTGGTGTACAGGCGCTTGTACCGACTGCAAAGATTGGACATATCGGTCTGTACCGTGATGAAGTGACACATATTCCTCATGAATATTACTGTAAGCTGCCGGATCCGATCTCTGAACGTCTGATCGTAGTGACGGATCCGATGTTGGCTACAGGTGGCTCTGCCATTGCAGCGGTAGATTTTATCAAACAGCATGGCGGGAAGAAGATTAAATTCATGTCCATCATAGCAGCTCCGGAAGGACTGAAAAAGCTCCAGGAAGCACATCCGGATATCCAGATTTATGTTGGACATATTGACCGTGAATTAAATGAAAATGCATATATCTGCCCGGGACTCGGAGATGCAGGTGACCGTATTTTCGGTACAAAATAAGTAGCTGGAGGATTTTTTATGCCTGGAACGATCGACCTGACTTTTGTTCTGGAAATGATAGGAACAGTTGCATTTGCGCTTTCCGGTGCCATGGTTGCCATACAGAAAAGACTGGATCTGCTGGGGATTCTGGTACTGGGGATCACAACGGCTGTCGGTGGTGGAATGATCCGTGACCTGATTATCGGGGTTCATCCGCCAATGATGTTTGTCAAGCCGGTTTATGTAGTGGTCTCTGCGATCTTTATACTGATTCTTTTCCTGATCATCAAAGTCAATCATTCCTCACCTAAATTCCTGGAATCAGCCTTATATGAAACCCTCTTTAACCTGATGGATGCCATCGGGTTGGGGGTTTTTACCGTTGTAGGGGTAAATTCTGTTATGAATAATGATATGAATCATATGCTGTTTCTGAAGATTTTTCTCGGGGTAATCACCGGAGTGGGGGGCGGCCTGATACGAGATATGATGGCCAATGCGACCCCGGGAATTTTGCGTAAGCATGTATATGCATGTGCTTCGATTGCAGGAGCTGTCTGTTATATAATCTTGTATGACTGGCTGCGTTCTGGAACGGCTATGGTATTGTCTGTTATTTTGGTGGTAGTGATCCGTGTGCTGGCCAAGCATTATGAATGGAATTTGCCGAAGGCACTATAAGAAGATATGAGGGAGTTTAGGTATGAGCGAAAATGTAAAAGAGAATAAGATGGGTATCATGCCCATTCCGAAATTGTTGTTTACGATGTCACTGCCATTGATTTTATCTATGCTGGTGCAGGCATTGTATAATATTGTAGACAGTGTTTTTGTAGCCCAGATTAATGAGAATGCACTGACAGCAGTGTCACTGGCCTTTCCGATTCAGAATCTGATGATTTCAGTGGCTTCCGGTACCGGTGTGGGCGTGAATGCACTGTTATCTAAGAGCTTGGGAGAAAAGGAGATCGATAAAGTCAACAAAGCAGCGAATAATGGTGTGCTGCTGGCAATCTGCAGTTATCTGGTTTTTGCAGTGATTGGGCTGGCAGGCTCCAGAGCATTCTTTGCAACACAGACAACTGATCCGGAGATCCTGGAATATGGAGTGCAGTACATGACCATTGTCTGTGTCTGTTCCTTTGGATTATTTATGCAGATCTGTATGGAACGACTGCTGCAATCCACGGGTCTGACCCTGTTTAATATGATCTCTCAGGGAACAGGGGCTATTGTGAATATTATTCTGGATCCGGTGTTTATCTTCGGTATTGGATTTGTTCCAAAGATGGGCGTAGCCGGAGCTGCGATTGCGACCGTTATCGGACAGTTCTGCGGAATGTGTATCGGTATCTACTGCAATGTAAGAAAAAACAAAGAAATTCATTTTTCCTTCAAACGAATGCGTTTTGACGGAGAAACGGTAAAAGAAATCTATATCGTAGGTGTACCATCCATCCTGATGATGTCCATCGGATCGGTAATGACTTATGGAATGAACAAGATTCTGCTGGGATTCTCCTCTACAGCAGCGGCTGTATTTGGTGTATATTTCAAGCTTCAGAGCTTCTTTTTCATGCCGGTATTCGGTCTGAACAACAGTCTGGTGCCGATCATTGCCTACAACTACGGAGCAAAAAACAAAGAAAGAATTATGCGTACTGTAAAGCTGGGATGTGGTGCAGCAGTTTGTATACTGGTATTTGGGGCATTGATTTTCCAGACTATGCCGGCAACCTTGCTGCGTATGTTCAATGCTTCAGAGGATATGATTGGAATCGGAATAACGGCACTGCGTGTAATAAGTCTCAGCTTTTTGCTGGCAGGCTTCTGTATCGTAATTGGTTCTGTATTTCAGGCGCTGGGGAACGGTTTATACAGCCTGATCGTTTCAGTATGCAGACAGCTGGTAGTATTACTTCCGGCAGCATATATTTTTGCACATGCATTTGGACTGCATGCTGTATGGTGGTCTTTTCCGGTGGCAGAGCTTGCATCTCTGGCAACATCCCTATATTTACTGAAAAAAATATATCATTCACATTTGAAAGATTTATAGGAAAATTTAAGTCCATGGCAAAGGCTGTGGACTTTTCTTTTTTTATTGAAAAGAAATAATGGTTATCCATGCAGAGCTATGTTAAGATAATGGTAAGGTGGAGGTGGTGAGAGTATGGGCGGAAAAGTTCTGGAACTGGAATCAGATAAACTGATTAAAAAGGGTGAACAAATCGGAAAACAGATCGGAGAGAAGGCAGTGACGGAACTAACGAAAAAACTCCTGGCGGAAAATCGGCTGGACGATTTAAAAAGAAGCGTGGAAGATCCTGCTTATCAAAGAAAATTACTGCAGGAAATGGAAAATACAAAATAAGAAATACGGAGGAAAACGATGAAATTTACATTTGCACACAATAATTTTAATGTTATGAATTTAGAGAAGTCGCTGGAGTTTTATGAAAAAGCGCTTGGATTAAAAGAAGTACGCAGAAAATGCGCAGAGGACGGAAGCTTTATTCTGGTCTATCTTGAGGATGGAGAATCCAGGCATCAGCTGGAGCTGACATGGCTTCGTGACTGGGAGAAGGACAGTTACAATCTGGGCGACAATGAATTCCATCTGGCATTTTATGTAGACGATATGGATGCAGCACTGGCTCTGCACAAAGAAATGAACTGTGTATGTTTTGAAAATCCAGCTATGGGAATCTATTTTATCAATGATCCGGATAATTACTGGATCGAGATCATACCGGCAAGATAACGTAGATTACGAAGAGAAGAGGTATAGGACAACTGAGTTCTCTCGAAAAATGAAAACCAGTGGTGAAATCAGTCGAATCAGATTATAATAGATACAATATTGCGAAATAAGCGGAGGAACGTATGGGAATAGTAGTAATTGGTGCGGTATTTGTAGACATCAAGGGCTTTCCGGATGATGCCTATATACCGGATGGGCGAAATGTGGGAAGAATTGAATATATTCATGGAGGTGTCTGCCGGAATGTGGCAGAGGATATTGCCAATGTGGAGCTTCGGCCAACCTTTATCAGTATTGTAGACAATTCGGCACTGGGAGCAGATGTGTTGAAAAAGCTGAATAATCACAGAGTGGATACCAGGTATATTCAAAAGATCCCGGGAGGAATGGGAACCTGGCTGGCAGTATTTGACAGTCATGGAGACCTGGCAGGATCAATTTCTCAGAGGGCGGACATGATGCCGATTATGAAGGTTTTGGAAGAACATGGGGATGAAATTTTTTCACAGGCAGATTCGATTGTGATGCAGACAGATATGCATAAGGATCTGATGAAAAAAGTATTCGCCCTGGCGAGTAAATATGAAAAAAAGATTTTTGGTGTAGTTTCTAATATGAGTATTGCGGTGGAACGCCGAGATCTGTTGCAGAAAGTAGACTGTTTTGTCTGCAACCATCTGGAAGCAGGCATGCTGTTTGCGGATGATTACAGTGAAAAAGAGCCGGAAGAATTATGCGAGATCTTGGCGGAACGCGTAACACTTGGCAAGATTCCATCCATGATTGTGACTATGGGCGGAAAGGGATCTGTCTATGCAGATATGAGCGGAACGAAAGGAATCTGTCCGGCACGTCAGGTTATGGTGAAGGATACTACAGGAGCAGGGGATGCATTCTTTGCAGGTGTGACCATCGGACTGACCTATGGAAAAACACTGGCAGAATCTGCACAGATTGGAACGAATCTGGCAGCATCTGTCATCACATCATCAGAAAACGTATGTCCGAGATTCCTGCCAAGAGAACTGGGACTGGATATGGATCCGATCGAATAGAGTACATAAAAACATCTCTTTTTGGGAAAAGTAATTTCTGAAGGAGGTGTTTTTTCATGGAAGACGATACCATCAAACTCTTACGGGAATGTAATGCTGGAATCAAAATGGGGGTCACGTCTCTGAATGATGTGCTGGATCATGTGAATGACACTCATATGAGGGATATTCTACAGGAGAGCAAAAATGTGCATGAAAAGCTGGGGGATGAAACTCACAAATTCTTAAATGAATATCATGATCAGGGCAAAGAACCGGCGGTGACCGCCAGGATGATGTCCTGGATGAAGACAAATGTGAAGCTGGGCGGCGAAGAATCAGATCGTACGGTGGCAGATCTGATCACAGATGGCTGCAATATGGGCGTAAAATCCCTGTACCGTTATCTGCATCAGTATCCGGCAGCTTCCGCATCCGTGCAGAAGCTGGCAGAGAAAGTCATTGCAGAAGAAGAACACATGATCAAAGAAATGCGGGAGTATTTGTAGGAGGGGCTACGGCTCCTCTGTTTTTTGGGGATTGAAGTAGAAAGTCAAAAAGTGCTATAATTTTACATAGAATTATAAACAAAGGAGAGTTGAAAAATGACTTATCAGGAAGTAGTTCAGAACGCCCGTGGGCGTATCGGAAAATATTGTAAAGCGTGCAACGTATGTAATGGCCGTGCCTGCACCAATCTGGTGCCGGGACCTGGAGCGAAGGGAAGCGGAGACGGAGCCATTCGCAACTTTGATGCATGGAAGAATATCCGTGTAAATATGGATACCATCTGTGATAATGCACCGATTGATACTTCGGTCTGTCTCTTTGGAAAGAAGTTTGATATGCCGGTATTTGCAGGCCCGGTAGGAGCGGTAAATCTGCATTATGGTGACTGTTACAATGATATGCAGTACAACAAGATTCTGGTAAATGCCTGTGCAGCAAACGGAATAGCAGCATTCACAGGAGATGGTATGGACAGCAATGTTATGGTAGCAGCAACTCAGGCCATCAAGGAAGCAGGCGGTGCCGGAGTGCCAACCGTAAAACCATGGAGCAAAGAGATGGTAGCGGACAAAATGGCGCTGGTAAAAAACAGCCATGCATTCGCAGTCGCTATGGATATTGATGCGGCAGGCCTGCCATTTCTGAAGAACTTCCAGCCACCAGCAGGAAGCAAGAATGTGGAAGAGATGAAAGCCATCATCAGTGAACACGATGTTCCATTTATCATAAAAGGAATCATTACCGTAAAAGGTGCTCTGAAGGCAAAAGAAGCCGGCGCAGCAGCCATTGTGGTATCCAATCATGGTGGACGTGTTCTGGATCAGTGCCCGGCAACCGCAGAAGTACTGCCTGAAATCGTGGAAGCATTAAAGGGCAGCGGCATCAAGATCCTGGTAGATGGTGGCATCCGTGACGGTGTGACCGTATTCAAGGCACTGGCCATGGGTGCAGATGCAGTGATTATTGCAAGACCGTTTGTAACAGCTGTCTACGGTGGCGAAGAAGAAGGCGTGAAATGTTACATAGAAAAGATCAAAGCAGAGCTGTCAGATACTATGGCTATGTGTGGCGCACACAGCATCGCAGAGATCACCAGTGACATGGTGCGTAAATTTTAAGGAGTAAAATATGGTAAATTCATTCAATGACTGCTATACTCTGGAAAATGGCATGAAGATCCCGGTACTCGGATTTGGTACATACAAGATGGGTGGCAGCAGTGATCTGGAAGTCCTGAAAGGTGCGATTAAGGCTGGCTATCGCTATTTTGATACGGCATCCATCTACGAGACAGAGCGTGTCCTGGGACAGGCGATCAAAGAAAGTGGAATTCCAAGAGAAGAATTCTTTATTGCAACCAAAGCCTGGATTGATGAAAGAGGATATAGAGAAGTGCAGGCAGCTATGGATCGGAGTCTTCAGCGTCTGCAGATGGATTATCTGGATCTGTATCTGATTCACTGGCCAAAGTCTTCGCTGAAAGAAACCGACTGGAAAGAACGGGATATAGAGACCTGGCGTGCCATGGAGGAACTGTGCATGGCTGGAAAAGTGAGAGGACTTGGCTTAAGTAATTTCCTGCCAAATCATCTGGATGTGATCATGAAACATGCAAAGCTAAAACCGCAGGTAGACCAGCTGGAGATTCATCCTGGATATTCCCAGGAGGCGGCAGTAGCCTACGGACAAAGTAAAGGTGTCCGTATGCAGGCATGGAGTCCTCTGGGACGGGGAGATACGATCCATAATGAAATGATGTCCATGTTTACTGAAAAATATGGCAAATCGGCATCCCAGATCTGTCTGAGATTCCTGATCCAGAAGGGTATTATTCCACTGGTGAAATCTTCTTCCATCGAACATATGAAGCAGAACATGGAAGTGTTTGACTTCGAGCTTTCTACAGAAGATATGCAGATATTATCCTGCATGCCACAGACCATCTGGAGAGGGGAACATCCGGAATTCAAGATTCCGGTGAAAGCAAGCAATTTCAACCAATAGAAGGAGAAGAATATGGAATACGAAAACAGAACAGAAAATCCACTGGGAGTTCTGCCTGTTCCGGTATTGCTGAAGAAGTTTGCGGTGCCAAGTATCATAGCGATGCTTACTTCAGCACTGTATAACATTGTAGATCAGTTTTTCATAGGAAACAGCGTGGGTGCACTGGGAAATGCGGCAACGAACATTGCATTTCCCTTAAGCACCGCCTGTATTTCCATTGCCCTGCTGTTTGGAATCGGCGGGGCATCTGCATTTAATCTGGCAAAAGGCAGGGGAAATGAAGAGGAAGCAGTACACTGTATGGGAAATGCCATTACCGGAATGGTAGTATTAGGATGCCTGTTATTATGCATTACACAATTATTTTTGGAACCGATGATCCGATTATTCGGTGCACCGGACAGTATCATGGAATATGCCAAGACTTATATTCGAATTACCTCACTTGGATTTCCGGTGCTGATTCTGACTGCGGGAGGAGGGCACCTGATCCGTGCGGATGGCAGTCCGAAGATGTCTATGATCTGTAATGTGACCGGAGCCATTATCAATACGATTCTGGATGCTCTGTTTGTATTTGGATTTGGATGGGGGATGGCAGGAGCTGCCTGGGCGACTGTGATAGGACAGTATATTTCAGTGATGCTGGTCATTCGTTATCTGAGCCATTGCAAAACCGTGGATTTAAAACCGAAACATCTGAAACCAGCAGCAGGTTATATGAAAAAGGATGTAACTTTGGGAGCTGCGGCGTGCAGCAACCAGCTTGCTATGATGGTGGTACAGCTTGTCATGAACAAGTCACTGACCTATTATGGCGGCCTGTCTTCTTATGGACAGGAGATTCCGCTGGCCTGTGCTGGGATTATTACAAAAGTCAATCAGGTATTCTTTTCCATTATCATAGGAATTTCTCAGGGACTTCAGCCAATTGTCAGTTACAATTATGGGGCAAAACAATATGATCGTGTGAAAAAAGGATATTTGCTGGCAGCGAAGACCGGACTGACGATTTCAGTAATTGCTTTTCTGATTTTTCAGATTTTCCCAAGACAGATCATTGCGATCTTTGGAAATGGAAGTGAAGAGTATATACGTTTTGCAGTCAGTTACTTCAGGATCTTCTTATTCTTTACCTTCCTGAACTTCATCCAGCCCATCACTTCCAATAGCTTTACAGCCATTGGAAAGCCGGGACTTGGAATGTTTCTGTCACTGACAAGACAAATTCTGTTTTTGCTGCCACTCATTGTGATACTTCCGTTTTTTATCGGTATTGACGGAATACTCTTTGCCGGACCGATAGCAGACGGACTTGCCGGAGCAGTGGCAGTTTTCCTGATGCACCGGGAACTGAAGCGTCCGGAATATCAGGTATAAGGTGACTTAGGAGACAATATTCTGAAGCCAGATGCCTTTTTTTACCAGAATAAAGCCGATGACACATTTGATCAGATCGCAGATCTGGATAATGGTGTAGATCGCAAGTACCGGAAGGCCGGTAAAACGGCTTAAGATATAGGCGACGGTAACACTGACGCACCAGATAAAGACACTGTCAAACAAAAATGTAATAATAGTTTTTCCACCGGAACGTAAGGTAAAGTAGCAGGCATGTAAGAAAGCATTCTGCGGCATGAAAATGGCAGTAATGATAATGAAGTTTCGTGCCAGGATCCTTACTTCCGGTGTTGTATTATACAGCTGCGGGAACAATGGAGAGAGAAGCAGCATCACCAAAGCAACTCCGGTACAGCAGAACACCGAAAATGCAATCATCTTGTTATCCGTATCCCGGGCTTCCTTCATCTTGCCGGCGCCCAGGAGCTGTCCTACGATGATAGCTACGGAATCACCCAGCGCAATAAATACAATATTAAATACATTGTTGATTGTATTGGAGATATTCAGTCCGGCGACCACATTCAGTCCGCGAACGGAATAACATTGTGTCAGCATAGCCATACCAGCCGCCCAGAGGGTCTCATTAAAGAGCAGAGGTGATCCTTTGACGGCAATTTTTTTGCAAAGATCTGCCGGGACCTTTAAAGTGTGATACAGACCTTTGGCAAAAGTATGTTTCTCAGAATGGCGGTGGGTAACTGTCACAATGATGGCAGCCTCCACGTAACGGGAAAGAACAGTAGCAATAGCAGCTCCGGTTACACCCAGTTCCGGGAAAAAGAATTTTCCATAGATCAGAAAATAGTTAAAAGTAAGATTCACCAGGACAGAGACAATTCCCGCTTTCATTGGCAAGACGGTTTCTCCACATTCCCGCAGAGTACTGGCATACACCTGGCTGACCAGAAAAGCCGGAAGACCAAGGAGCATTACATATAAATACTGACTTCCATAGGAAAGAATGGCAGTGGCATCAGCGGCTTCTCCTTCCCCGCTCAGGTAAAACTGAATCAGATTCGGTCCGGCAGTCAGAAACAGCACAATGGTACAGGCCGTCAGAACCATCGCCAGCCACAGCTTAAAACGAAACGTCTGACGGACACCTTCGGTATCTCCATGACCGTAAAATTGTGCCGTAAAAATACCGGCGCCGGATACTCCACCGAAAATGCACAGATTATAAACAAAAATCAGCTGATTTACAATGGCGGCACCAGACATCTGCTCCGTTCCCACACGTCCGATCATAATATTATCCAGCAGACTTACAAAATTTGTAATCCCATTCTGGATCATAATCGGAACTGCAATCAGCAGAACCATCTTATAAAACTTCTTATTTCCTATAAATTTCTTAATAAAAGAATTATTTCTGTTCACAAAAACTCCCCCTCGTATGTACGAAATGCAGTACCCTCACTCTACTATAAAAAGAACAGAAAAGCAACAAAAAAAACTTTACTTTAGCGTGCTACTATGATAAAATGCAAAAGTGATAAAAACAACGACCACTTGGAGGAGATAAGATCATGAAAAAAGGTTTGGCTATCGTATTAAGTGCTGGTATGATAATGGGTATGGCAATGCCTGCATGTGCAGCAGATGCAGATATGGTTTATGCAGTAGAGGCAGGTTCTGCAGGGGAAGCAGCAGCAGAAGAAAAAGGATTTCAGTATAATTCTGTAGCATCTCAGGCAGATGCACTGATGGAAGTAGCTTCTGGTACTTCTGATGCAGCAATCATTGACCTTCTGATGGCAGGTGCGATGATCGGAGAAGGCACCAGCTATCCAAATCTGGTACATACAGAGGAACTGACTACGGAAGAATATGGTGTAGGATGCAGAAAAGGGTCAGACCTTGCAGCATATATTAATGAAGTATTCGCAGAGACTTATGCAGACGGTTCCATGAAAGAACTGGCTGAAAAGTATGGGGTACAGGATGCACTGGTAGAACAGAGCACAGAAGAAGATACTACAGAAGTGACAGAAGAAGAGACTGAGGATGCCACAGAAGCAGCTACTGAAGCGGCAGAGGACAGCGATGTGGCTTATATTCAGGAAAAGGGTTCGCTGATTGTTGGTATTACAGATTTTGAACCAATGGATTACAAAGATGAGAACGGTGACTGGATCGGATTTGATGCAGATATGGCTGGTGTCGTAGCAGAAAAGCTGGGAGTTGACGTGGAATTCGTGGAGATCGACTGGGATAACAAGATCATGGAACTGGATTCCAAGAATATTGACGTGGTATGGAATGGTATGACATTGACAGATGAAGTGACCAATTCCATGGAATGCACCAATGCTTACTGTAACAATGCACAGGTAGTGGTTGTTCCGGCAGAATAAAAAGTTATACACATCATAACTACAAAATCTACATGAGGCAGAGGGCAGGCTCTCTGCCTTGTGCATGTAAGGGGAAAAAGTATGTTTGTACAGGTTACAATGGAATTATTGCGTGGTATGGGGACCATGTTACAGATCTTTCTGCTGACACTGGTATTTTCCCTTCCGCTGGGACTGATTCTTGCGCTTGGGACTATGAGCAAGTTTAAGCCTCTCAGCGGCCTGATTCAGGTACTGGTATGGATCATCAGGGGAACACCTCTGATGCTGCAGCTGATTATCATTTTTTATGGACCGGGTATGTGGCTTGGTCATAATATCTGGGGCGGCAATGAAGCCGGACGTATTACGGCAACGGTTGTGGCATTCACCATCAACTATGCCTGTTATTTTTCTGTGATCTTCCGTGGCGGAATCGAGGGGATTCCGGCAGGACAGAGGGAAGCTGGACAGGTGCTGGGGATGACCAGAAGCCAGATCTTTTTTAAGATTACCCTGCTTCAGATGGTAAAGAGAGTTGTACCACCGATGTCTAATGAGATCATTACTTTGGTAAAGGATACTTCCCTGGCCAGAATCATTGCAGCACAGGAACTGACACAGAGGGGATATTCCTTTATGAAATCAGCAGGGCTGGTATGGCCGTTGTTCTATACCGGTCTGTTTTACCTGATCTTCGTAGGTATTCTTACCTTATTATTTAATTACATTGAAAAACGACTGGATTATTTCAGATAGGGGGCTTGAAAAATGGCAATATTGGAAGTAAAAAATATCGAAAAACATTTTGGAAGTACCCAGGTTCTGAAAGATGTCAGTTTTTCCATGGAAGAGGGAAGTGCGCTGGCTATTATCGGTTCTTCCGGATCCGGCAAAACGACACTCCTGAGATGTCTGAATTTTCTTGAGACACCCAATGAAGGGAGTATTACCGTAAAGGGAGAAACTTTGTATGATGCCTCCAGAGGAACCAGCCAGAATGAACGAGAACTGAGAAAAAAGAGACTCCATTTTGGAATGGTATTTCAGTCTTTTAATCTGTTTCCACAGTATACGGCGCTGGAAAATGTGATGCTGGCTGAGCAGCTGCTGGCAAAAGAACGACCAGATTACAATCAAAATAAAAAGGTCATTCTGGAAGAAATCCATGCACATGGAGAGGCACTTCTGAAGAAGATGGGGCTGGAGCAGAGAGAGAATCATTATCCACATCAGCTCTCGGGTGGACAGCAGCAGCGAGTGGCGATTGCAAGGGCACTGGCATTGAAGCCAGATATTCTCTGCTTTGATGAACCGACATCTGCACTGGATCCAGAACTGACTGGAGAAGTCCTGAAGGTGATCAGAGGACTGGCAGATCAGAAGACAACGATGATCATCGTTACCCATGAGATGGCATTTGCCAGGGATGTGGCAGATGAGATCATCTTTATGGATGAAGGCTATATTGTAGAACAGGGAAAAGCAAGAGAAGTGATCGAATATCCGAAGGAAAAACGTACGAAGCAGTTTTTGTCGCGTTATACGCAGGGATAAGAGAACGAAACAATCAGGAACAAAATGTTTCACAAAGCAGTTTGAGAGAGCAGTATCTTTCAGACTGCTTTTTGCATTTCTGTGAATACAATGTGTCAATCGGTAAAATGCTATAAAAAACTCTTAAATATTTATGAATTTTCGATATATTTGGTCTTACCAAATGAAAAAAATGGGAGTATAATACGTCATTGATAAAATATAGACGTATCTTAGGAGAGTCAGAAAGAGGTGATAATATGGGTGACCTTGCGACAAAACTGCAAGAAGAGCTTACCTGTGAAACGGTCTTCAAGATCGGTGGAATTGGGATAGCAGAGTCTACAGTCATTACCTGGGTAATTATGGCAATACTGTTATTATTTGCAATTCTCATGACACGAAATCTGAAGGTAGACCATATCAGTAAGAGACAGGCGGCCGCAGAATTTATTGTCGTAAAACTGAACAGTATGGTCGAGGGTATGATTGGTAAAGAGAACCGAAAATTTGTACCGTATCTGATAACGGTTCTGCTTTATATCGGAGTATCCAACGTCATTGGTTTATTTGGTTTAAAACCACCGACAAAAGACCTGAATGTGACAGCTGCACTTTCGATTATGAGTATTATACTGATTGAGGCAGCGGGAATTCAGAAAAGGGGAGTCAAAGGATGGTGCAAGAACTTTGCAGAGCCAATCGCCATTGTAGCACCGATCAACGTATTGGAGATCTTCATCCGTCCGTTGTCGCTGTGTATGCGATTATTTGGTAATGTTCTTGGTGCATTCGTCATCATGGAGCTGATCAAACAGCTGGTGCCAGTTGTACTTCCGCTTCCATTCAGTTTTTATTTTGATATTTTTGACGGACTGATTCAGGCATATGTATTCGTATTCCTGACATCATTATTTATTAAAGAAGCTTAAAAAACGAAAAACACGTAAAGGAGAATAAAAAAATGAGTACATTAATCGCAATTGGAGCAGGTATCGCTGTACTGACAGGTATTGGAGCAGGTATTGGTATCGGAATCGCAACAGGTAAAGCAACTGACGCTGTAGCACGTCAGCCGGAAGCAGAAGGCAAGATCACAAAGTTACTTCTTCTTGGCTGTGCACTGGCCGAGGCAACTGCTATTTACGGTTTCGTTATTGCACTTTTATGTATCATGTTCCTTGGTTAATCGAAAGAGAGAACAGTATTTATAACAGGAAGGTAGGTTAACCAGGATGTTAAGATTAGACTGGAATTTAGTATTTACAGTAATTAACCTGTTAATTCTGTATGTTCTGATGAGAAAGTTTTTGTTCAAACCGGTGAATGAGATTCTGGAAAAACGTCAGAAAGAAGAAGATGCAAGACTGGCTGATGCAGAAGCTGCAAAAAACAGTGCATTAAAGAGCAAGGAAGAATACGAAGCATCTATCAAAAATGCAGAACAGGAAAAATCACAGATCGTTGCAAAGGCGAGAGAAGAAGCCGCAGGCGAATACAGCCGTATTGTAGATGAGGCTCAGAAAAAAGCCGGAACTATTGTGGAAAAAGCATGCAGTGATGCAGAGCAGGAGAAAAAGAAGATTATGCAGCAGGCAGAGACTGCAGTCCGCGATATGGTAGTGACAGCAGCAGCACGTGTGGCAGGAGAAAAAGAAGGAACGGATAATGACCGTGCTTTATATGATGAATTTCTTCGCCAGCAGTAAAAGGAGATTAGAAGATGATACAGGCAGTAGAAAAGTATGCAACCATGTTAAAGGAATTAGAGATTCCTGAAGATGTGATCGAGCAGGCCCTTGATATCTTCCAGACAGTTCCGGTATTAATGGAACAGTTCTGTAATCCAGCTGCAGACCTGGCTGGAAAGCACAGAGCAATTGATAAAATTTTCCCATCTCAGATCCGTGATATGATCAAGGTAATGTGTGATGATCAGGATATTGAACTGTTTTCTGAAGTATGCAAAGCCTATAAAGAGACACAGTGGAAAAAGACCGGAAAAGAACGGGCCATTTTAAAATATGTAACGGAACCAACAGAGGCACAGCTGGAGGGAATCCGTGAATTTGTAAAAAAAGAAAGCGGATCAGATGAGATTGAGCTGGTTTGCGAAAAAGAGGAGAGCCTTGGCGGTGGATTTGTATTATCGATCGGTAATAAAGAATATGACTGGTCCACAGAAGGCAGAATTAAGCAGCTGACAGAGAAGATTCTTGGTGATAACAGAGAGGGAAAGCATTCTCAGACACTGGAAGGCATTATCTCTATTTTACAGAGTGAGATCGAAGACTTTGATCTGGAAGCAAAAGATAAAGAAGTAGGTACCGTAAAATCTGTAGGTGACGGTATCGTAAATATTGATGGTATCGACCATGCCATGTATGGTGAGATCGTTATTTTTGATAACGGTATCAAGGGGATGGTACAGGATATCAAACGTGACGAGATCGGATGTATTCTGTTCGGAAGCGACAGTGAGATCCGTGAAGGCAGCCGGGTTATGAGAACTGGAAGAAAGGCTGGTATCCCGGTAGGAGATCAGTTCCTTGGCCGTGTTATCAATGCCCTGGGTGCACCAGTCGATGGAGAAGGAGATATTCCTTCCAGTGATTACCGTCCAATCGAAAATGAAGCTCCTGGTATTGTGGATCGTAAATCCGTATCCGTACCACTGGAGACCGGTATTTTGTCTATCGATTCCATGTTCCCAATCGGACGTGGACAGCGAGAGCTGATCATCGGTGACAGACAGACTGGTAAGACTTCTATCGCAATCGATGCCATTCTGAACCAGAAAGGCAAAGATGTAAAATGTATTTATGTAGCGATCGGACAGAAAGCGTCTACCGTCGCCAAGATTGTGCATACATTAAAGGCGCATGATGCAATGGAATATACTACAGTTGTGGTATCTACTGCATCTGATCCGGCGCCTCTTCAGTATATGGCTCCATATTCCGGAACCGCACTTGCAGAGTATTTTATGTATCAGGGAAAAGATGTCCTGATCGTATACGATGACCTGTCCAAGCATGCAGTGGCTTACCGTGCCCTGTCCCTGCTTCTGGAGCGTTCACCGGGACGTGAGGCTTATCCAGGAGATGTATTCTATCTGCATTCCAGACTTCTGGAGCGTTCCAGCCGTCTGAATGAAAAAGCCGGCGGCGGATCCATTACTGCATTGCCGATTATTGAGACTCAGGCAGGTGACGTATCTGCCTATATTCCGACCAACGTCATTTCTATTACGGATGGTCAGATCTTCCTGGAGAGCGACCTGTTCTTCTCCGGTATGAGACCAGCGGTCAATGTAGGTCTTTCTGTATCTCGTGTAGGTGGTGCAGCTCAGACAAAGGCTATGAAAAAAGCAGCCGGAAGTATCCGTATCGATCTGGCACAGTATCGTGAGATGGAAGTATTTACTCAGTTCTCATCAGATCTGGATCCTGCCACAGTGGAACAGCTGAAGTATGGAAAAGGACTGATGGAACTGCTGAAGCAGCCACTGTGTAAGCCATTTTCCATGCCACAGCAGGTTATCATGCTGTGTGCAGCTACCGGAAAAGTCATGATCGATGTACCGGTAGAAAAGATCAGAGAATTCCGTACCGGAATGCTGGATTACTTTGCCAAGAGTCAGCCGGCTATTGTACGTGAACTGGAGACTACCGGACAGCTCAGTGACAGCCTTCGCGATCAGATCGTAAAGGCAGCAGAAGAGTACAGAGATCAGGTCTGGAATAAAGAAGTATAGGTGGTGATCCAATGGCAAATGCAAGAGAGATACAGGGCAGAATAAAGAGTATCAATGATACGATGAAGATCACCAATGCAATGTATATGATATCATCCACCAAACTCCAGCGTGCCAAAAAGGAACTTGCTGATACGGAACCGTTTTTCTTCACCATGCAGAGCATGATTGCGAGAACCGTTCGTCATATGCCGGAAATGGATCACCGGTATCTGACTCATGACCCGGTGGGATCGGGAAAAAAGAGAGGCTTTCTTGTAATCACAGCAGATAAGGGACTGGCTGGTGCATACAATCACAATGTACTGAAGCTGGCAGAAGAAGAACTGGAACATTCAAAAGAATGGAATCTGTTCGTAGTAGGAGAACTGGGAAGACAGTATTTTGCCGGAAAGAAAATTGCAGTAGATGAGCATTTCCTTTATACCGCCCAGCATCCAACCTTTGACAGAGCCCGTGTCATCACCAGCAGGCTGCTGGAAAAATTTGATAACGGGGAACTGGATGAAATCGATATTATCTTTACATCCATGAAGAATGGAATGCAAAGTGAAACAAAAATGGAACGTCTGCTTCCATTGACACAGCAGGATTTTTCCAATCATCTTCAGCAGACAGCCGGTGTCATGCAGGAGGAATTTATCTTTTCTCCTTCTCCACAGGCCGTTCTGGAAAGTATAGTTCCGAACTATATTACAGGATATATTTTCGGAGCTCTTGTGGAATCATTCTGCAGTGAACATAATGCCCGTATGATGGCAATGGAAGCAGCAAATGACAGCGCAAAAGATATGCTTCATCAGCTGTCAATCGAATATAACCGTGTGCGTCAGGCCGCCATTACTCAGGAGATTACAGAAGTAGTCAGCGGTGCAAAAGCACAGAAACGTAAGAAGAAAGGAGACCGCTGAAAATGAATGTAGGGAAAATCGTACAGATTCAGGGACCAGTCATCGATGTGGAATTCCAGAACGGTGAACTGCCTTATATCAAGGACGCCCTGGAAGTCAACAACGATGGAAAACGCTGCGTTATGGAAGTGGCTCAGCATGTAGGGAAAAATACCGTACGTTGTATTATGCTTGCATCCAGTGAGGGACTTCACAGAGATATGGAAGTCATTGCAACCGGAAGTGGTATCAAAGTGCCGGTTGGGGAAAAGACCCTTGGTCGATTGTTTAACGTATTGGGAGAAACGATAGACGGAGAGGAATCTCTGGAAAAAGAAGAACACTGGTGTATTCACAGAGAACCGCCAACATTTGAAGATCAGAGCCCGGTAGTAGAGATGCTGGAGACTGGTATCAAGGTTATCGACCTTCTGGCACCTTATGCCAAGGGTGGTAAGATCGGTCTGTTCGGTGGCGCCGGTGTAGGTAAAACCGTGCTGATTCAGGAGCTGATCCGTAACATCGCCACAGAACATGGTGGATATTCTATCTTCACTGGTGTTGGAGAACGTTCCCGTGAAGGTAATGACCTTTGGACAGAAATGAAAGAATCTGGAGTTCTGGATAAGACCGCTCTGGTATTTGGACAGATGAATGAGCCGCCTGGAGCTCGTATGCGTGTGGCTGAGACAGGACTGACCATGGCGGAATATTTCCGTGATGAACAGCATCAGAACGTGCTGCTCTTTATTGATAATATTTTCCGTTTCGTACAGGCAGGTTCCGAAGTATCTGCACTGCTGGGACGTATGCCTTCCGCAGTAGGTTATCAGCCGACACTGGCAAATGAACTGGGTGCACTTCAGGAACGAATTGCATCCACAAAGAAAGGTTCTGTAACATCTGTGCAGGCAGTTTATGTACCGGCCGATGACTTGACAGACCCGGCTCCGGCGACCACATTCGCTCATCTGGATGCTACCACCGTACTTTCCAGAAAGATCGTTGAACAGGGTATTTATCCGGCTGTTGATCCGCTGGAATCCAGTTCTCGTATTCTGGAGGAAGACGTAGTAGGAAAAGAACACTATGAAACTGCTCTGAAGGTACAGGAGATGCTTCAGAAATACAAAGAACTGCAGGATATCATCGCAATCCTTGGTATGGAAGAATTATCAGCAGAAGATAAAGTAACTGTGTACCGTGCAAGAAAGATTCAGAGATTCCTTTCCCAGCCATTCCACGTAGCAGAAAACTTTACCGGTGTACCTGGAAAATATGTGCCGGTGAAAGAAACCATCCGTGGATTCAAAGCAATCATTGATGGTGAAATGGATGAATATCCGGAAGCTGCATTCTTCAATGTAGGAACCATTGATGAAGTAATTGAAAAGGCAAACGCAATGCAGAAAGGATAACTTTCCATGGCTACATTTTTTTTAAAAATTATTACCAGTAATAAAGTGTTTTTTAAAGGTCAGGTATCGCTTGCAGTTGTAACAGCAACCGATGGCGAAAAAGCATTTATGGCTCATCATGAGGAAATGGTGCTGGCCTTAAAACCTGGAGAAATCCGTTTTCAAAAAGAAGACGGTACCTGGGTGACAGCAGTATCTGGTGTAGGTGTTGTACAGGCAGCCAATAACCGTGTGACAGCCATTGTAGAGTCGGCTGAACTGCCGGAAGATATCGATGCAGTGCGGGCTCGGGAAGCGCGTGACCGTGCATTGGAAGAAATGCGGCAGAAGCAGAGCATCCGGGAGTACAAGACCACACAGGCATCTCTGGCAAGGGCAATCAACCGATTAAGACATAATTCCGAACAGGGTGTCATAAAATAACTATGAGAAACACGCTCTGCGAGTTTCTCAAGCTATCGCGGCAGTTGCCAAGATCTCGTGCAAGCACGGACTTTGGCTCGTTGCTCGCGTAAATAAAAAGGCGTATGAAGATGAGAAATCATAATTCATACGTCTTTTTTCGTGACTTAGTTGGGGAACCAACCCCGGAAACAAGAATGCAGAGAACTTCCGTGGTAATCGAATGCCAGCTTAGCCGATATGTACACCAGAAATAAGAAGTTAAAATACAGTATAGCTTGAAATGTCGACTAATATATATTATATTGAATAAAGTCAATCTCAAAGACAATTTTGATAACTGAAGTGTATGTATCAGAAAGGATAATTTATGTTTACAAAATTTTTGACTGTTTTTTTTGTTTCTATGCTTCCGTTGGCTGAGCTTCGTGTGGCTGTACCGCTGGCTGTCGGAATGAAGCTTCCTTTGGTGGCATCTTACATTATTTGTATTATCGGAAATATGCTTCCGGTACCGTTTATCTATTTCTTTGCAAGAAAAGTACTGGAATGGGGAGCAACAAAACCACTGCTGGAGAAGCCATTTACCTGGATTCTGAAAAAGGGAGAAAAGGGTGGCGAGAAGTTGATGGCAAAAGTAGGAAGAAGCACATATGTGGCATTGTTCCTCTTTGTGGGAATTCCAATTCCGGGAACAGGTGCCTGGACCGGAACACTGGCAGCCAGTATTTTGGATCTGGATTTTAAAAAGAGTGTACTGGCAGCTTTGGGAGGAGTGCTTTTAGCCGGAATTATCATGGGTGTGGCAAGTACCGGAGTATTCAGTTTAATAGGATTAGTATAAAGAGAAGGGACCAGATGGCGGTAAAGCCAAATCTGGTCCCTTTTCATTGTATGGCAGAAAAATAAACCACCTGCTCGGCAGGTGGAGGGAGTAGCTTTAGCTTCAAGTAAAAAACCTCCTGTGATAATATAAAAGTGGGTCCGCAAAACTCACAAAATATAATCAAGGAGGTATCCAAAATGGATAAGAACAGTTTAAGTCATACAACATGGGAATGCAAGTAT
>QUMM01000022.1 GCA_003435055.1 Lachnospiraceae bacterium OF09-6 | reverse complement strand
TGATATGTTGAAATGAATATTATCTGGAAAAATGGATAAGTTTTTAGAGTAAATAAATTGTGATGCAGCGCAAAGGAGCAGCTTAAAAATGGAACGACATATACAGAATTTTACCATTCATGCATATAAGTATTGTTACATTGATGAGTGTTGAATTTCATGAATATATTTTATATTATTTCAGAAAAATGGAGTATAATTATGCGGATGCAATAATTGTATAGTAAAACAAGGATGTAGTTCCAGGAATTGCATCCTTGTTTTTGAATCCCTGATAGTTTTTAGTGTAACTTTTTTGCAGAGTTCACAAGTAGGTGATGATTCATACCTTATCAATGTGCATAAACAATATGGGATATAAAATAGCAAAAAGAAAATAATTGACGATACTAAGATGTTTAGAGTATACTAAAAAAAGTAACGATATTTATAGGTGATACGGAATGTATAATAATGAACGAGTAAGAATTGAAACAAGAAAATATAGCTTAGATGAGATATCTTACCGGTACAGCCAGAATAAGATTATATTTTGTGATCATAGTTATAGCTGGACAAGGGCAGATCAGTTGGGAAAAATAAAAGATGTTATCAAGGCACTGGCTATGGGGATTCCATTGCCACCGGTTTATGCATCAGAATTGCAGACAGGCGAATTGCTGATATTGGATAAAAGTGAAAAATTGCGAATTCTGTTAGAACAATTGCGGTATGAAAATATGGACAAGGATATTGACAGATATATGTTAAAAGATATCTTGTATTCACAGATATTTATATATGTGATTGATTATATGAATCCCAAATATATGCATATGCAAGTTGGAGAGTTTGTCGAGGAATGGCAGCCGTCTCAGGAACAGTCCGTACGTAACATTCTGTATAAAGAAGAAAAAATGGAAACGTTAGCAAAAATTATAAACCCAATTAAGGGGATAAGAACTTCTAAATTGATTTTGCAGTATTATTTTATCTATTTTATAATGGCTGTTTTTCTTAAGGAAGGAGAATTACATATACAAGGAAACCCTGATAAGTATCAGTTATTAGAAAGTGTAATAGATCGTTTTCAATATTTAACAACGATGGATTGGAATTACATATACAAGGAAACCCTGATAAGTATCAGTTATTAGAAAGTGTAATAGATCGTTTTCAATATTTAACAACGATGGATTGGAAAGACTTGTATAATGAATTTGAAAATGTATATATATGGATGAATCAAAACTTTATGAGAGGATATAGATTCAAGATGTATTCAACAGAGACAAGAATGAAAAATTTGTGTTTCATGTATTTATGTGATAAGTTCCGTGCAAAGGTAGAAGATTATGGAGATGAGTCGATATTTCAAATAAATTTGAAAAAAGTATTGGAATCATGTGACATGAGTTATAGAAGTATTATAGAAACTGCTGATATGTTAGATCGGGGAAAGTTTTAATATGTTAAGAAAAATAGAAATTAATAATTTTAAATCATTTGAACATGCAGAATTGGAATTGAAAAATTTCACATTATTGGCTGGACGGAACTCTATGGGAAAGACAAGTGTTATTCAGGCAATTTTTGCAATGATTCAAAATGGAAAAAATCCATTCCGTGGTGAATTTATGAATATTGGAAAAGTAGAGGAAGTAAAAAATGCAATAACCGGAAATGGAGATATAGAATTTAAGATTCTGTATGAAACAAAAGGAAAAATGGCAGAAGCGTCAAAAAAGATAACAAAAGAAGGCGTCGAAGAGGCAGGAGAAATAGATAACTCAATAAATGTGATATATTGTTCTTCAGACAGAATAGGTATCGAAGATACCTATAGAAAGTATTTAGGTGACAGCATAGTTATTGGAAAAAATTGTGAGTATGTATTTCATTATTTAAATGCACATGATGAAGATAAGATGGATCTTGATAAAGATTTTGTATATGATATGGAATCTTCTAAATTAACATTTGGAGGACAGGTAAGTTACTGGCTGGAAAAAATTATGGGATACCGTGTTAAGGCAAAAGAGATAGAACAGACGGAATTTATACAGGTATTGTATAGTAACAATAAGGTGCCGTTTGACATGCGCCCTAAAAATGTTGGTACAGGTGTGACATATATCACAGAACTTATTATTGCGGCATTGGCATGTAAAGCAGGAGATTTACTGGTAATAGAAAATCCTGAGATTCATCTGCATCCATCAGGACAATCGGAACTGGTTGGATTTCTTGCGTTTCTGGCGCAGTGTGGGGTACAGATTATGATTGAAACGCATAGTGACCATATTTATAACGGAATAAGAAAGAGTATTCGTTTGGATCAGATAGACACTGAAAAAGTAAGCATATATTCCTTTATGCAAGATGAAAAAGGATGTAGCATTCCGATAAATATTCCTATCAACGAAGAGGGAAAAGCGTTGAGAAATACAGATGGTTTTTTTGATCAGATAAATAAGGATTTAGATGTTATTTTAGGGTGGTAATATGGAGTTTTTACTAAATGAAAAATCTTTATGTGGTCAGTTTCAGGATGTCAGATCTTTTTTACATGCAACAAAATCAATTGTCAGGTGCATAGATCTGATACATCAAAACACGGATATACCAATATATAAGACCATGAATTTTTATGATTGTAATGTAACAAAAGATGAAACCTTATGTGATTTAAAATGCTACGGGCTTACCGATGAATTGTTGCGTTTCAAATCTAGTTTGGACAGGGAAATTTATGAAAAACCTCATTGGGATCAAGAGCCGGCACACGATATATCTCAAAAATTTTTCTGGAATGAAGAAGATATATCAGCTACTTCTATAGCAGAGGCAGCGGTAAAAAAGGGATCATTGTTATCGTTTGATTTGGATGTGTTCAATGATAAAGAATTATTAATTCAGAGTGAAACGAAAAAATACATAGTCGATTCGATAAATACACCACAATATTTAGTAAAAAATTATAATGATTACTTGAATGTAAATCGAAAAAAATATCTTCAAATCTTGTTTGAAGATACTAGAATTGATTGTAGCACAATAGAAGAAAAATATGGTGTGAATATTCTGGAAAAAGAAGAATTTGAAAGTCTTATCAAATCGTTAAAAAAATTTACAGAACATGAGTCATGGGAGAGCATTGCATTGGATGATGGCTTGGAATATAAAAAATACACGCCGAAAGAAAAAGAAAAGAACTGGTTCAAGGGATGCAAATATTCAGAAAAGACCATTATGAAAATTCGCTTTAGTGGCAAAATGAGATGTTTTGGTTATCGAAAGGGTGATAAGTTTAAGGTGCTTAGATTAGAAAGAGATCACAGAGTAAGTAATAATGGATAGGCGAATATGGAAAAGTCAGAAACCTCGCCTTTTGATCTAAAAACAAGTACAGTAAAAAGTGAAAATATTATTTTGTTAAATGATGGAGGTATGTATGAGGAATCTGGATATTCCGGTAGGCATATCGGATTTTAGAAAGCTTCGGGAGCGTGGCTGTTATTATATAGATAAAAGTAGTTTGATTACAGAACTTTTGAAGACTGAGTCTACGGAGGTGACGCTGATTACCAGACCGCGACGTTTTGGAAAAACATTGGGGATGAGTATGCTGGCGCATTTCTTTGATATTCGAGAAGATAGCAGGGAGCTTTTTCATGGCCTGACAATTGAGCAGGATGAGGAAACATGCCGGAAATGGATGAACCAGTATCCGACACTGTTTTTCAGTTTTAAGGATATTGATGGATTGACATTTGAGGCAGCCAGAGAGATGTTGTGGGGACGTATTGCAGAATTATGCAATGAACATAGCTATCTGGGAACCAGTGAAAAAGTGTTGGAAAATGATCGTAAGGTATTTGCGCAGCTGGCAGATACTGTGAATGGAAAACCAACAACTCAGCAGCTAAAAACGAGTATTTTGCTGTTGATGCGGATGATGCAGGCATATTACGGAAAAAAGGTGATCTTAATCCTGGATGAATATGATGTGCCGATTTCAAAAGCCAATGTGGGTGGCTATTATGAAAAGATGCTGGATATGATGAAAGCGATGATGAGTACTTCATTAAAGGATAATGCGTCACTTTGTTTTGCAGTAATAACTGGCTGTCTTCGAATCGGAAAAGAGAGTATCTTTACCGGAACGAATAATTTTACAATGGATACCATATCAGACAACCGCTATAATGAGTTTTTCGGTTTTACACAAAAAGAGGTGGAGCAGCTTTTGACAGATACTGAATGTCAGGAGCAGGCTGAGATGATCCGGGAATGGTATGATGGATATCGATTTGGAAATCTGGAGATTTACTGTCCGTGGGATGTACTGAATTATATTCGAAAGAAGCTGACCGAAGGTATTGACAGACCAGAGAATTTCTGGGAGCATACCAGTGACAATGCAGCAATTCGGATGTTTCTGGAACGAACAGATTTTGATGTGACGGAGAAGTTTGAGAGACTGTTGGCAGGAGAAAGCATCAGAGAAGTGATTACAGAGAATTTGACCTATGATATGCTGACTTCGTCTGAGGAGAATTTGTGGAGTCTGTTGTATCTTACCGGTTATCTGACAAAGACCGAAAAGCAAGTGGAGAACGGAAAGACTGAGTTACGTATTCCAAATGCAGAGGTAATGGATATTTTCCGAAAGAGTGTAGTGGAATGGTTTTACCAGAAGACGGCAAAGAGCGATCGAAGTATGCTGTTTACAGCATTGTGGAATGGAGAGGAAGAACGACTGACAGAGCTGTTGTCAGACTTATTATTTGACACGATCAGTTTCTACGATTATGAAGAAAACTTTTATCATGCATTTCTTGTTGGTCTGTTTTCCAGTGCGGGTTATATTGTAGAGTCTAATTATGAGAATGGATTGGGAAGATCGGATATCGTGATGAAAGACCGCAGGAATCGCCGGGCGATTGTCATAGAAGTGAAAATTGCCAAAACAGAGAAGCAGATGGAAGAAAAATGTCAGGAGGCACTACTGCAGATAAAAGAAAAGCAGTATGCAAGGAAAGTGGAACGGGATGGTTTTCGGAAAGTACTGTGGTATGGTATTGCATTCTATAAAAAAGAATGCATAGTTAGAAAAAATTGAAAACATTGGGCAGGCTATATATGAGCATTTCAGAACAACGGTAAAAAAATTGTATGAGTTCATTCATATTTTTAAATTGGACTTAAAAGATATTTTCAAGCACAGGAGTGTGGTGAAGTTCAGCTGATAACGCTGGAAGATCTCTACAAGTAAACAATGCGAGCAACCCTGCCGGTGAAGACTGGCAGGGTATTTATATACCCATTTTGGGGAGGAGGTAGATGCGTATGGGCTATAACACCTCAATACCACATTTCGGCATCCCCGGAAAAGAAGAATTTTCCTTTCTATACCAAAAAGGTATGATATGAATATGAAATTAGTATAGCGATTTGACGGATAATAGGACAAAGCATATTGAATTATGTACAGATTGTACTATAATAAGAATGATGAAAAACACGTGGGAGGTGTTGTTATGTTAAGTTTTATTATCTGTTTTGCCCTGCTGCTGGGCGGATACTTTGTCTACGGCAAAGTGGTAGAGAATACCTTTGCACCGGATGACAGAGAGACACCGGCAGTCAGAATCAATGACGGCGTAGACTACGTTGTCATGCCACAGTGGAAGCTGTTCCTGGTACAGCTGCTGAATATTGCAGGACTGGGACCGATCTTCGGTGCTATGCAGGGTGCCCTCTGGGGACCGGTAGTGTTCTTATGGATCACGTTTGGTACCATTTTTGCCGGTGGTGTACATGATTATTTCTCCGGTATGCTTTCTGAGAGAAATGATGGGGCATCCATTTCTGAGGTATGTGGTATTTACCTTGGCGGTGTGATGAAGAACATCATGCGAGTATTCAGCGTGGTTCTGCTGGTTATGGTAGGTACCGTATTTGCAGTTGGACCTGCTGGCCTGATCGTGACACTGCTGAAGAATGCTGGTGTTGGCGGATCTATGGCCAGTGCAGAAGTATGGCTGTGGATCATTCTGGCATACTATTTTATTGCTACCTTTATTTCCATCGATAAGATCATCGGACGTATTTACCCGATATTCGGTATCTGCCTGATCATCATGGCAGTAGGCGTTATCTTTGGTATCTTCACCAATCCGGCCTATACCATTCCTGAGATCTGGAGCCACTTTACCAATATGCATCCGGATGGTAAACCGATCTGGAGCTTCATGTTTATTACCGTAGCATGTGGTGCGATCTCTGGTTTCCATTCCACACAGTCACCGTTGATGGCTCGTTGTATGAAGTCTGAAAAACAGGGACATTTCGTATTCTACGGTGCCATGGTAGCAGAAGGTGTCATCGCTCTGATCTGGGCAGCAGCAGGCTGTGCAGTATACGAAGTAACCGGTGGACTCAGCACAGGATTAAAAGAGATCCTTGCAAATGGTCAGTCCGCAGCGATCTATGATGTATGTATTAAGACAATGGGCTCTGTAGGTGTGGCTCTGGCTATGGTCGGTGTTATCGTTTGCCCTATTACTTCTGGTGATACGGCATTCCGTAGTGCCCGTCTGGTACTGGCTGACTGGTTCAAGATCGATCAGAACAAGATTCAGAAACGTCTGGTACTCTGTGTGCCGCTGCTGGCAGCAGGTGCTTTCATCGGACATCTGGATTATGCGATTGTATGGAGATACTTCAGCTGGACCAACCAGACTCTGGCGATGATCGTATTATGGACCGCAAGTATGTATCTGTATCGTGAACAGAAGAACTACTGGATCACAGCGGTTCCGGCAACTTTCATGAGTGCAGTATCCATGACCTATTTTGTATGTGCATCTGAGTGCCTGGGACTTTCCACCACAATTGCATATCCGGTAGGAATCATTCTGGCAGCACTGTTTCTGGGTATCTTTATTCATGCAACAAAGAAACCTGTGAAAGCCGCATAAAAATCATGTAGCCGGGAAGAACTCGACAGGAGACAAATCAGCTGATTTATACAGATCAGGCGGGGGAGGGACTCTCGCCTGGTCTGTTTTTAATAAAGCTTTGACATGGAGTGTCGGATACCGTGCACCAGATCAGAATAAGTGAAAAGAGAGAACAGATCATGATGTTAACAAAGAAGCTTGGAGCAATATCGCTCCCGGAGGAAGAAATAAAGCAGGATAAAAAGAATTGTCGGAAGTTTGGACCGTGCGGTGTCGGAAAGAAGGCACTATATCTGAATAGCTTTTACATTGATCGTCAATATTATGTGCCAGTCAAATCGGTTACCAGAATTTTTAAAAGAGTAGCTATGAGCAAAGGCGGGTTTACCGGAAAGGGAATTTTTGGCACACTGCCATATCTGGTGGTGGAGTATGATAACGGAAAGCAAAAGCAGTGTAATTTTAAACATGAAGAGGATGTAGATCGTCTGCTTGCTTTTGTGGAAACGAATTTTCCCAATATTCCACTGCATAGTGTGGAGGCAGAACGGAAGCTGGCTGAGAAAGCCAGACGGCTGGCTGAAAAAAAATATGTATCCAATCTGTCAGACGAAGCAAAAATGAGTATTCAGAATCTGGAGCAGGCAGAAAAGTATCTTCACAGGAAATCAGATCTGTATATGGATTTAAGTCAGTCAGCCAGGAAGAAGCGTATTTATGATCGCAGTAATCCGGCTTACAAATGGGTGGCACTTGCGATTACAGTGATGGGATCAGGGTCATTTGCTTATGGTGTTTATTCACTAATTACCCATGCAGGATTTGGTATTTACTTTTTATTATTTGGTCTGGCAGCAATTTTTCTGTTTGCAGGAGCCAATGTTTTGCCAACATCAAAAAATAACAGAAAGTATGTGGAGCAGAAACTGAAAGATTCCATAAATGCTATGGAACATTATATACAATCCTGTCCGGATTTTCCGGTTCCGGCTTATTATGCCCATCCAGTCGTTTTGAAACGTATGACGGAGATCTTAAAGGAAGGACGTGCAGAGAATCTGGAAAGTGCTCTTCAGGTACTGAAGCAGGATTTAAAGGCATTAAATTCAAATGTCGTGGTAGAGCAGGAAGAATACGATGAAGTAGTGGCGATTAAATCAATGTTTCTGGTTATGGATTATAAATAAAAGAATAAAACACAGCAGCTGTATGAGAAAAAGCATCTATGGCTGCTGTGTTTTTTTATGCAGGAGGAAAATCTGCCCGAATGCACATTGGCAGCATCTTTGTTCTTATGTTAGAATAAAATCAGGAAATAAAAAGCTGTGGTTACTGTGGAAGTTATGAGGTTACATAATGGAACTGAAAAAAAATAAAAAAATATATTATTCGGTAATCAGTGTCTGTCTTCTTATCTGTGCAGCGGTAAGCAGAGAACTTGCAAGAGAAGAAGATGGCATTTTGCTGGAAACAATCTTACAGTTCAGTCGTCATCTGATTCATGCCGGACTGCTGTTTATCTGGATGAGTACCATAAAGCAGCGGATTATGCAGGCTTCTGTCAGACGTTATCTGCTGGCAGCTGCAAGTCTGTTAGTACTATGGCTGTACATACGAACCTGCAAATGGATGTTTTTTCCAGCTGATAGCTGGGCGAACCGATACTGCTGGTATGCATATTATATAGCATTGATCTTTGTTCCATTGTTTGGCGTATTTGTCATTCAATATCTTGGAAAATCAGAGGACTATGAATTACCTGGAAAATGGAAACGGATGTATCTTCCGGCCATCCTATTATTATTACTGGTATTTACCAATGATCTTCATCAACTTGTTTTTTGCTTTCCGGACGGTGCAGCATTGTCAGACAGATATTATACATATGGTCCAGGTTATTTATTGGTTTCCGGATGGAGCATTTCGCTTGGATTGTACTTTGTTCTGTCATTGCTGTGGCAATGCCGTGCGCCTGGCAGACCATGGTTTCGAAAAATTCCGGTTTTTGTCATGCTGTCAGAAGTTGTCATTACAGTTTTGTATTGCATGAATATATTGAAGTGTGATGTGACTGCACTGAACTGTGTTATGATTGTTCTTTTGCTGGAGAGCTGCATACAAAGTGGATTGATTCGTTCGAATTCCCAATATGATCGTTTGTTTGAAATTGCAAATATTGAAGCACATATTGCAGATGAAAAAGGAAAGATACGTTATGTATCCGGTCAGGCACAACAACCGGAAGCGCAAGTCCGAACCTGGATGACCGGTTTGGAACATGAGGGTATCGTCATGGATGGAAAACGGCTGAAATGTGGTAAGTTAACCAGAGGATGGATCCTCTGGTGGGAAGATATCTCGGAGATTCTGGCGTTTACAGACGCTCTGGAGAAGGCGGGAAAACAATTATCGGAGAAAAATGATCTGATGAAGGCAGAACTGGAGCTTCGAGAAAAGAAGTTGCAGGTCGAAGAAAAAAATCGTCTATATGACCGTATGACAGAAGAAGTCACAGAACAGTTAGATCAGGTAGAACGGTTATTAAAAAAGAAAGACGAAAAGGAAGAACAGAAGCAGCTGGCGCATATTTGTGTGTTAAGTGCTTATATCAAACGGAGATGCAATCTTGCATTGATTGCAGAGAATACAGCCCTGCTTCAGGCCAGGGAATTAAGTTTTTGCCTGAAAGAGTCTGTTGAAATGATGCAGCTTTATGGAACCATGGTGTCTATGGACAGCTCTTGCCAGGGAGAAACAAAGGCAGAATATCTGATTGCTGTATATGATACATTTGAACAGTTGATAGAACAGATACTGGATCAGACTGAGGCACTGCTTTTGAATGTTCGTGTGTCAGATAATCAGATTTGTATGAGAATCCAGATGGATCCGGAAAAAGACTGGAACATACCAGAATGGAACCACTGGTATGCAGTGGGCGGAAGTGTGAATATCAGACAACTGGAAAAAACCTGGTATTTAGAATTTACAATAGAATCAGATTTGGTGTGAATAGAGGAGAATTTGAGCATGACTACGGTATCACAAATGTCAGGAGTTACAAGGGGAATGATTCTTCTGTGTCTGTACGGGCTCTTTCTGCTTCAGTTTGGATGCATGCTGACAGGGGTATGGAAGAAAGAAAAACCGATACTGAGATTCTGTCTGAGTATTTTAGTGATAACAGGAATCATATTGTTATCATTTCGATATGTAAATCAAAAACTCTTTTTTAACAGGTTATCAGATGGAAAGATCTTAGTGATGAAAATCAGCCAATTACCTTTCTGTGTAATCATAATCATACTGTTAAGTCTGACAATGCTGACAGGCAGGATGATCTGGCATGTAGTTCATTATGAAAGAAATACACTGACAAAATCTGCTATAAAAGAAAGTGTGGAATATCTTCCGATGGGACTCTGTTTTTTTACAGAACAGGGATTTATATTGTTGTCTAACTGGAAAATGGAACAGATATGTCAGGAATTGACGGGAAAGGATCTTCAGAATGGAAATGTTTTCTGGTCCAGATTATCACAAGATCAGATAACGAATCTTGCAGAACCGGTATGGCATGAACGAACACATTGCCTGCGTATGAAAAATGGAGAAATCTGGTCTTTTGAAAGACAATTGTTGAAAATGGATACAAAAAATGTATGGCAGCTGACAGCTGTAAATATTTCAGAATTGTATCAGTTATCTCAACAGTTGAAAAGGGAAAACAGTCAGCTTACAGAAATGAATCAGAGACTGAGACAACATGGTGAAAATATGGATGCATATGTGCGCAGCCGTGAAATTCTGGAAACCAAGATCCAGATTCACAAAGAAATGGGGCAGGCGCTCCTGGCATCCAGAGCATATCTGACACAGACTGAATCCGTCATCGAAAAAAAAAGTGTACGAAAAAGATGGGAATATGTGGTATTACTTTTGAAAAAAGAAGCAGAGATTTCAGAAGGAAAAAATGAATGGAAGCAATTTGTAAAAACGGCAGAAGATGCAGGCGTGAAGATTATTGTATATGGAGATATTCCAACAGCAGAAAAGACTCTGGAACTGTTAATGGCTGCTGCGGCAGAAGCACTGACGAATGCTGTGCGCCATGGTGGAGCAGATCAGCTGCAGATTGAAATACAGCATGACACCAGATGGCATATATTTTTTACAAATAATGGGAAAAAAACAGAATCCATCGTGACAGAAGGCGGCGGACTTGGTTCTCTGCGTATTCGCCTTGAAGAAGTCGGTGGAAGTATGAATATTTTTACAAAACCAGAATTTGTTCTGGCAGTCACTTTGCCGGAGAAAGGAAGAGAACATGATACCAACACAGGTACTGATTGTAGAAGATGATCCTATGACCAGAACATTGTTTGAAATTTATCTGAAAAACAGTGAGCGGTATGTGCTGGCAGGATCAATTGAAAGCGCATCTATGGCAGAATTGTATTGTCTGACCAGGCAGGTAGATCTGATTATTATGGATGTCTGTACGGCATTTCATGCAAGTGGACTTATTGCTGCAGAAAAAATAAAGAAAAATCATCCAGAAATCAAAATTTTAATGGTGACCAGCCAGCCGGAATGTGATTTCATTCACCGTGCAAAGGAAGCAGGAGTAGATAGTTTCTGGTATAAAGAACCTTCTTCTGAAGTGATTTTAGATTTGATAGAACGCACAATGAACGGGGAGCATATTTATCCTGACAGTACTCCGCACCGGAAGATCGGCGGGGCGCTCAGCACAGAATTTACAGATCAGGAACTGAAAATTTTAAGAGAGCTGACCAGTGGGGACACGGATGAGGAAATTGCGGCAAATCTACATCTGTCTATTTGGACCGTGCGGAAATATGTAAAGATTATGTTGGAAAAAACACAGTTTAAGTCACGGACGCAGCTTGCTGTAGCTGCAAGAGAAAGTGGTCTGGTTATTAAAGGGTACTAATATTAGGATAGATACCTTTATTCATTTTTTTTATAATAAAGAAAAAGATCCAGGGAGGTGTAGTGTATGGGTATTTTAGGAAAATTATTTGAAAAAAAGGTATGTGATATTTGTGGCGGCGAAATTGGAATGCTGGGGAACAGGAAACTGGATGATGGAAATCTGTGCAAAAATTGTGCCAAAGAACTTTCACCATGGTTTTCTGATCGCAGACACAGCACAGTGGAAGAAATTCGTCAGCAGTTAGCTTATCGGGAAGACAACAAGAAAAAAGTCCAGATGTTCCAGATCACCAGAGATTTTAAAGGCAGCAATGCGCATGTATTTATTGATGATCAACACGGATGGTTTACCATCGCATCCCGGATCAATGTAGAAAATAATCCGGATATTCTGGAACTGTCTCAGATCACAAGCTGCCGTCTGGATGTGGAGCAGGAACGTACAGAGGAATTCTACGAGGATAAAGAAGGAAATGAACAGAGCTACGATCCGCCAAGATACAACTATTCTTATGATTATAAAATAGAAATCGGTGTTCGCGCTCCATGGTTCAATGAAATGAGAATATCGCTGAATACATTTTCCATACCGGAACATGACAGGGGACGAATTCTCGATACAGAAAATCTGGGTAATCAGATTGTAGCCGCACTGACACAATGTCAGCAACCATACCAGCAGCCAATGGGACAACAACCGATGTACCAGCAGATGGGGCAGCCAGGTTATCAGCAACAGATGAATACTCAGCCAGCTGCAAGCATCAAATGTGACAAATGTGGATGGACACCAACAGATATGACCAATATTCCGAAGTTCTGTCCATTTTGCGGAGATCCAATCGACTGGAATGATCAGATCATGTAATGTATCAGAAGTAACAGATAGAATCAAAAAGATGAGGTGATGAAGTATGGCAGATACAATGGAATATAAGTGTCCATCCTGTGGTGGCTCAATGGAGTTTGACAGTAACACCCAGAAATTAAAATGTCCGTTTTGTGCTACGGAAGTAGGAATCGATGAATGGGAGGATATTCAGGAAGAACAGGCCGGTATGCGTCAGGGAGATACCTGCTGGGAAGCTATGGGAGGCGATTCTTCCTGGACCCGTGAAGAAACAGCTAATATGGCTGTCTATTCCTGCCAGTCCTGTGGTGGAGAGATTGTAGCAGAGAAAACGACAGGTGCAACTGCCTGCCCATATTGTGGGAACCAGGTAGTTATGAAAGGTATATTTTCAGGCGACCTGAAACCGGATTATATCATACCTTTTAAGCTGGACAAAAAAGCGGCAAAAGCAGCCTATAAAAAACATCTTACAAAGAAAAAATTCTTGCCTGGTATTTTTGCAAAAGAGAATCATATCGATGAAATCAAAGGTGTGTATGTACCGTTCTGGCTGTTCGATACGAAAGTCCATGCAGATGTGAACTATGAAGCAGAAAAAGTGAAAGTCTGGACATCTGGTGATACAGAATATACCGAAAGGGCAACTTATGATTTGGGAAGAAGCGGATCCCTGTCATTCGAGCACCTTCCGGTAGACTGTTCCAGAAAAATAGATGATAAACTGATGGAATCTATTGAACCTTATCAGTTTCAGGATGCTGTTCCATTTAAGGCCGCTTATTTGTCGGGATATTTGGCTGACCGATACGATGTCGAAATGACAGAAGGACGAAAACGAGCAGAAGAAAGAATCAAACGAAGTGCAGAAGATGCGTTAAAACCTGGAATTTCAAAATATGATTCTGTAGTAACCAAATCCAGTGATGTACATATTGTAGATGCCAGATACTGGTATGTGTTGTATCCGGTATGGATTCTAAATACAACATGGCAAAAAAATCAATATATTTTTGCATGAATGGACAGACTGGAAAAATGGTGGGAGATCTGCCGTTTGACAGAGGCGCATTCTGGAAATATGTGGCATCCAGAGGCGTTGCAATCGGAGCTGTACTGTATGCGCTCATGTGGATGATTATATATATGGTATAGGAGGGCAGACAGATGAAGAAGACTATTTCAAAAATAAAGCTCTTATTGTCGATGGCACTGATATTGACAATAATATCCGGAAAATTTGTAAATGTAAATGCCATGTTTTCCGACACACAGTCAACACCTCAGAAAGAAGTATCGTCCTATGAACGTCTGGAAGATGAAGCAGGTCTTTTAAGTGAAGATGAAGCAGAAAATCTGTTGGCGCAGCTGGATGAGATCAGTGAAAGACAGAATTGCGATGTCATTGTGGTAACGGTGGCATCTCTTGATGGCAAAACAGCCGAAAGCTATGCAGATGATTATTTTGATTACAACGGTTATGGACTGGGTCAGGACGGGGACGGAATTCTTTTGCTTTTGTCAATGGAAGACCGCGATTGGGCGATTAGTACTCATGGTTTCGCAATTACAGCCTTTACCGATGCAGGCCAGAACTATATGACGGATCATTTTTTATCTTATATCAGTGATGGAGAGTATGCACAGGGATTTCAGAAATATGCAGAATTATGTGATCAGTTCCTGACACAGGCAAAAGAGGGAGAACCTTATGATACAGACAATCTTCCCAAAGGTTCCGTGGCTTTTGTCTGGCTTCCAATAGACATTATCATTGGCTGTATCATTGCTTTTTTCAGGGCACAGGGCAAGAAGAAGCGTCTGAAGACAGTAAGAAAAAAAGTGAGTGCAAGAGATTATATCGTACAGGGAAGTCTGAAAGTCAGAACCGGCAGAGAAATTCTGCTCAATCGTGTAGTTTCATCCAGAGATATCTCAAGTTCGGATAGCAGTTCTTCTGGTTCCAGTGGCGGAAGCAGTACTCATACCAGCTCGTCCGGTGAGACTCACGGAGGATCCAGTGGAAAATTTTAATGTAACTGAGGAGAAAGTATAAAAAATGAATCCATATCTTGGAAATAATGCAAAAAAAGTGAAATTATCATCCTATATGATCAGCATTTTCTGTGTGCTTTGCGTAGCTGCATCTGTTCAGGTTGTGAAAAAAGATATCTGCACTGGAGAAGAGCTTTCTGGTATCATAGCAGGACTTGTGCTTATGGGACTTTTCCTGTGGCCGATTCTTCGTACCGTTCGTAAATTCATATGTTATCGAAGAACACAGAAGATCGCAGGCTGGTTATCTTATTATGAAGAAGCGGAAGTCAGTTTTCAGAAACTGGAGACGGAACTCGGACGTCATGTACCTGCTCAGATAAAATATCTGATTCGGGAGGGATATCTGCAGAACCTGAAGATAAATATGGAGAAAAAATGCATAGAGATTATGGCGCCGAACAAACAGGTAGAAGAACAGATCTATCAGGATCGGATTTGTCCATACTGTGGAGCAAATAACAGAACAGTAAAAGGACGTGTAAGTACCTGCGAGTTTTGCGGACAGAAAATCTGATAAGCTGCTATTAAGATACCATAAAGGGCGCAGCCTGTGGATGAAGATCCCTGGCTGTGCCTTTCACTGTGTTTGGAAAGAGTACTAATTTTAGGATAGGAGAACAAAGGATAATTCGTTAAAATAATAAAACAACAAGAAAGAAGGAGAGAGTATGGTCGTCTGATGAAGGAAAGGGGGCAAGAGAATAATGAAAAGAATATTGACAGGACTGATTGTAATTCTGATGCTGACTGGAATGACGGTATCGGCAGAAGAAGAAACCATCTGGAACTTTGACAGCGAAGCGTATACATTGCGAGAATATACGGGTACAGACACGAATGTGGTGGTTCCGGATACACTGGATGGAGTACCCGTCAAAGTACTGTATATGAGTTGTCTGGGAAGTTCAGATACGCTTACCTCTGTGGTTCTGCCGGACAGTGTGACGGTACTTCGAAACGGTGCTTTAAGCTTCTGTGAGAATCTGACACAGATTACGTTATCCGAGAATCTGATCAGTATTGGGCGTGGGTGTCTTGGCAGTAACTATGCACTGACAGAGATCACCATACCGGCATCTGTCTGTTATATGAGAGGGGATGCGCTCGGTTTCTGCTTTAATATGCAAAAGATTGTATTTGAAGGAGCCTGCCCTGTATTCTATTCACAAGCCTTGCGTGCACTTCCGGATGATGTGGTAGTTTATGTACCAGATGATCAGCTGGAAGCATACAAGAAGGTGTTTGAAGAGAACGATCTGCTGCTGGAGATTCAGCCAAGTGGAAAGCCGGCTGTGCTGCACACCCCTGATGAATACCTGGATACAGAAAATCTGATCTTCGACCCGGAAACAGGAACGATTACCGGTTATGAGGGAACAAATGCAAGACTGACGATTCCGGAAACGATTGACGGAGTGCCGGTAAAGTCAATTGGAAAAAGAGCATTTGCTTTTCATGATATTCTGTCGTATCTGACACTTCCGGAAGGACTGGAAGAAATAGAAGACGAAGCCTTCACAGATGTACAGACTTTGTATTATGTGGAGTTTCCATCTACCTTAAAAAGAATTGGTGATTATGCATTCAGGGGCTATGGCGGAGATGATCTGAATTTGCCGGAAGGTCTGGAATACATTGGAAAAGGAGCTTTCATTTATGCAGCTCCGACTCAGGATCTGATCATCCCGGAAGGAGTAAAAGAAATTGGTCCGTCTGCATTTGCTTCGATGGTATGGACATCGAATGTATATCTTCCATCTACACTGGAGAAGCTGGATGAAGAATGCTTTAAGAATGCCAGTCTGACATATGTTTATATGGATGGTACGACTCTGCCGGAGATTGCGGATACTGCCTTTGCAGAATGCAGCAATCTGAGAGATATTGACCTGAATGAACACTGTACCAGACAGCAGATGCTGGATGTACAGGAGATTGTGGATGCGCAGGGGCTGGAATGCCGGGTATGGAGAAATCAGAACACAGAAACGGTGGCTGCGCATTTTTCCATAGTAGAAAATCCAGATGATCCGAATACACTATATATCAGTGGATATGAGGAAGATCTGCCTAAGGTACGCAGTTACGGTACTTATTCAGACGATGAGAAGGAATGGAAAATTACAGGAGTTGCAGACTGTGCGTTGAAAGGCGACCAAACGATTACCTATTTTGCAGTCAATCATAATGATCTGTTTACTTATATTGGAAAAGAGGCATTTGCAGAAAGTATTGTGGAGCATGTGGATCTGTTTGATTCTGTGACTACCATTGGTGCAGAAGCTTTCCGAGACTGTACAGAGTTGAAGGAGATCACGATTCCGGCATCTGTGACAGAAATTGGAGAAAATGCTTTTGCAGGATGTAGCGGCCTGACGAAGGTGAACATTTTATGCGATGTAGGATTGCTTCTGGAAGGAGCTTTTGCCGGATGTGAAAAGCTTACAGAGGCTACGGTGATGACAGGCAGTATTCCGGCAAGACTTTTCGAAGAATCCGGACTTACAACTCTGCACATGGGAGACGGCGTGACGGCTATTGGTGCAAGAGCATTTGCAGGGACTTCACTGAATGAATTTATTATACCAACGAATATTCCGGTTAGCGGAGAATCACTGGAAGGTATCAGCACGGAGTGTATCAGGATCAGTGCCGATGCAACGGATGAGCAGGTGGCAGAATGGGCAGCAGTATTAGATTATCCATGGTATGACACTCTGCACAGAGTCGGAGAAGAACCATCGTTAGTAAAAATGCCATATGAACCATTGGCGGAAGACAACTTTGAATTTGATCCGGATACCAGAACGATTACAGCATATACCGGAACAGCAGTGGATGTGATTATACCGCGCACGATTGGTGGAGTGCCGGTAGAAAATATTTCCTATAATGCGTTTGAATGTGCCAGAGATTATCTCACTTCAGAGATGGCAACGTATCAGGAAGAGGGCGACTGGATTCCAATGCGCTGTCTGATCCTGCCGGAAACACTGAAATCCATAGAAGACAGTGCTTTTATGGATTGCCACGATCTGGAAACAGTCATCTGCTATGCACCGTTAGAAAATACCAATAATGGTGTATTCCAGGAATTACAGGGACTGAAAACAGTGATCTTTGTGAACGGAGTCCGTCAGATGGATAATTATCTGTTTAATTACTGTAAGAACCTGAAAACTGTATGGTGTAAGAATCAGGTAGACCGTATCGGAATGCAGTGTTTCGGAGTAACTGGTCTGGAACAGATTTGTGTGAATGCAAAGGATATTGATTACAGTGCTTTTATCGGATCTGAGTCATTGAAAGAAATTCATATTCGCAGTGGAGTGGAGCGTTTGAATCTGACAGCATTTGGAATGCTGTCAGGAATCGAAACCATCTGTCTGGAAGGGATAGATCCAAATGTATTGGAAACAGACTGGGTAAACTTAGAGAACAGCAGTGTTACCATTCTGGTACCGGAAGATACTACAGATGAACAGATGCAGCTTCTGGCACAGAAGTTCCAGGGATCTGCGATTATTACAGATGCGTCCCAGGTAAAGAGAGGTACCTGCCAGATGTCGGAAAATCCAATGCCGGATATCGCAGAGATACTCAGTGCGTATGGACTTTCCTGACGGAATATGACGGATCATTCATAAAACGGTAATACCTGCTGCCAGATAAAAGAAATCTCTCTGGCAGCAGAAAATAAAAAATATATTTCATCATTAGAAAGGAGATGTGTACACATGACAAAGAAGATGGGAGTTTTTGCGGTAACAGGAATGATGGCTGCTATGATGGCAACAGGAGTATTGGCTGAGGATCTGACAAAAGAAGATGTATCCGGTCTCTGGTATATTACAACAATGGAGATCGAAGGAATGACTATGAGTCCGGCTAATATGGGCCTGGAAGCCACATTGGAATTTGGAGACAATGATACCTGGGAAATGACTATGTCTGGTGAAGATCCAACGCAAGGATCCTGGGAATTAGCAGGAGAAGAGATCATTATGCATTCGGATACAGCTTCGGATGTTAAAATGTCGATCGATGAAGAAGGAATGTTAATTGGTGATATCGACAGTACGATCATGACTTTCAGCAGAGAAAAACCGGAAGCAACCGACTGGGCATCGATCATCGGTAATCCGGTGACAGACGAAGTGGAACTAAGCGACTTTGCAGGCACCTGGAAAATCATTGCTGTTGAGATGGATGAGATGGTAATGTCTTCTGACACCTGGGGAATAGAAGCTACATTAGTTGTGAAAGAAGACGGTACAGCATCTCTGGAATTAAAGGATCAGTTTAACGATTCAGAACCGACAAAGACAGAGCTGAAGGGTACACTGGAGGATCAGACATTGAAATTGGAACTCATTGATGATAGCGAGAGTCATTTCGGTCTCTTCCTGAGCCCGGATAATCTGTCCCTGAATCTGCAGGATACTGGACTTCTGAAGAATATTGATTATATTGATTCAGAAGAAGAAGGTGCTGAACCAGAACCAAATTCTATCGTATATTTTGAAAAAGCAGAATAAGTCAAACGAAATGCAGAATGAAGTTTAACTGATTCAAAAACCCTCTTTTTGACCTGGAATGTCAGAAAGAGGGTTTTTTATCATCACGTTGATGAGAAACTTTAGCTTCATGAAGCACAGTAAGCATATGTTGATAATCTTCCCATAGCTTCACAGCTTTCATGTAAAACACAATTTTGGTGATCAGTGACATTTTTTTGTATTTGTGATAGAATAAAAACTATATTTAAAATCAGTCAGGAGTTTCTTATGAATGTGATGCCAGTATCAGAAGTGATTGCTAAAGTAGCGGAAGTTTGCAAAAAAACAAAGTGGAGAGACTGGATCTGTTTGATTATGATGGTACATTTGCAGAGGAAAATGTACCAGGTGAGGCATCTGCTAAAATGAAGCCAGAAAGTAAAGGGGGAGCGTATTTGCAAAAGAGAACATGGAGCATTGGTGTATTGCTGTTACTGGTCGTTTTTTTGCTGACCGGATGTGGAAGAGACACCCCGGAAATGGAATTTGCCAGTGCAGATGAGGCGAAAGAAGCATTGAGCACGGCGTCTACCATCGAGATCTATACGGATCTGTATTCCAAACGCAGAGAAACAAAGATTCTGGCAGATGGAAAGGTGGCTGGTTATGTGAAGTGGAATACGGTCTATATAGATGACCAGGAATGGTTTTCTGTTGAGTATACATCTGACATAAAGGGCGGAAAGTCTGCTACCGGATACGGCTATTATGACGCAGAGGGGAACTGCCTGGGATATGCACAGGAACGGTATCTGGATCTGGAGGATGGCAGCAGGGATCCATTTCTGGTTTTTCTGGATACAGATGGCACGATGTTGGACTATTTCGGCAGCAAAGGCGCATGGGAACTGTATGACGGAGACGGCAGCCGGATTGGAACCGGAAGGATCAGCAGAGATGGCGTAAGTCTGCTGGAAATCAATTATACGAATATTTACCGGACGGTTCTTAAAATTGATCGAACAGAAGCGGCATACATAGATTTTATGGATTTGATGGCGATGAATGAAGTTCTTCAGTCAAATGAACGTTTTATTGATGATGATCCGGTAAATACCGGTGTACAGATCTATGAAACAGTGGCATTTATAGCGATATTGATTATGGCTATTGGTGGAACACAGTGGAAAAAGAAGGGAAAAGAATAAGAAGGGCTTGTATAGGAATTTTTCTGCGATCAACAGCGATTTCAAGTTGAAACATGCGTAAAGTTGCGTTAGACTATAAGAAAAGACGGAGGTGAACGTGATGTTTAAGATTAATCCATACAGACCGGGTGCGGGATTAATGCCTGGATATATAGCAGGAAGAGATGAAGATATTCAGAATGTGGAGCAGATGTTTGAGGCTTTGACATTGAATATTCCAACGCAGTCTATCATTTTCAGCGGACTTCGTGGAGTTGGGAAAACGGTATTAATCAATAAACTTCAAAGTATTGCCGAAGAAAAAGGAATTTTTTGCAGACATATTGAGATCGAAGAACGGAATGATTTTATATCTCAGATAGCAGAATGCTCTCAGGCATTTTTAAGAACGGTAAGTGCAAAAGAAAAATTTAAGCACTTAGTGCAGAAGCCGTTGGATGCCATCAAGTCCCTGATGATTTCATTTAATCCTAATGACAATACATTTTCGCTTTCTCTGCAGGATAGAGAACTGTATCTTTCCAGTAATCTGACTCAGAGTCTGACCGATGTATTTACCACGATTGGAGAGACTGCGCAGAAAACAGAGACTCCGATCTGTTTCTTTATTGACGAGATTCAATACATGAAGCAGAATCAGCTGGGATCTTTGATAGCAGCGCTTCACCGGACGAATCAGCTTGGATATCCTGTGATGGTAGTTGGAGCCGGACTTCCTAAAATATATAAAATGCTTTCTGATGAAAAGTCCTATTCAGAAAGACTGTTTTTGTATAAACAGGTGGATTCTTTAACATACGATCAGGCTAAAAAAGCAATTGAGGAACCTGCCAAAAAGTTCCGTGTATCCTATACAGAAGATGCTGTTGCGAAAATCATAGATGTTACGAAAGGTTATCCATTCTTTATTCAGCAGCTTTGCCAGATTGTATATAAAAAAACGGATTCTGACAAGATCGAGATTTCAAATGTAGAGTCCTGTATATCTGACTTTCTGAAAACATTAGATGAAGGATTCTTCAAATCAAGATATGAGAGATGTGCTGAAACAGATAAAAAATTTGTCTTTGCAATGGTAAAATGTGGTGAATTACCTTGTACAATTTCCAATGTTGCAAAAAATCTTCATAAAAATGTAAATTCTATTTCCACGACCAGAGCGCAGTTGATTAACAAAGGAATCATCTATCCGGTAAGATATAAAGAACTGGATTTTACCGTTCCGGAATTTGCCGGATATATCCAGAGACTGGATGAATACAGACAGTGGTGTGAAAGTTAATGGTCTTGCCCGGTATTAGCCGGGCAAGATTTTTGCATAGGAGGACTCTGTTTTCCCTTGAATTTCCGCCATATTACGGATATAATAGGAATACTGTGAAAAAATAGGTTTTCACATAAACCCGTTCTTTACATTATTTCTGAAAGGAAAACTATGAGAAAATTAGCATTAAGCGATGAGATTTTACTGAGCATTGAGAAGCCGGCGCGTTATATCGGCAATGAAGTGAACTCAGTGATGAAGGATAAAGAAAAGATTGACGTCCGGTTTGCCATGTGTTTCCCGGATGTTTATGAGATCGGTATGTCCCATCTTGGCATTCAGATTCTCTACGATATGTTTAATAAGAGAGAAGACATCTGGTGTGAGCGTGTCTATTCACCGTGGGTGGATCTGGACAAGGTGATGCGGGAACAGAATATTCCGCTGTTTGCACTGGAGTCCCAGGATCCAATTAAAGACTTTGATTTTCTGGGGATTACGATCCAATATGAGATGTGCTACACCAATATTCTGCAGGTCATTGATTTGAGTCAGATTCCACTGCGGGCAAAAGAGCGAGGAGAAGACTGTCCGATTGTCATCGGAGGTGGACCATGTAGTTATAATCCGGAGCCGTTGGCAGAATTTTTTGACCTTTTTTATATTGGTGAAGGGGAAACCGTATATTTTAAACTGATAGATTTATATAAAGAATGCAAAAAAGCCGGAATGGGAAGAACAGAGTTTTTATATCGTGCATCCCAAATTCCTGGTATCTATGCACCGATGTTCTATGATGTGACTTATAACGAAGACGGAACCATTGCAGATTTTGCACCGAATCGAGAGGGTGTACCGGAACAGATCGAAAAACAAATTGTAATGGATTTGTCGGATGCTACCTATCCGACTGCACCGATTGTTCCATTTATCAAAGCCACACAGGATCGTGTGGTTCTGGAGATTCAGCGGGGATGTATCCGAGGATGCCGTTTCTGCCAGGCTGGTATGCTGTATCGTCCGACCAGAGAACGTGATGTGGAGATGCTGAAAAAGACAGCGATTGCCATGCTGGAATCCACTGGTCACGAAGAGATCTCTCTTAGTTCCTTGAGCTCCAGTGATTATTCACAGCTTCCGGAACTGGTGAACTTCCTGATTGATGAATGCAGACAGCGAGGAGTGAATATATCCCTGCCGTCTCTGCGAATTGATGCCTTTTCTCTGGATGTTATGAACAAAGTACAGGATGTCAGAAAGAGCAGCCTGACCTTTGCACCGGAAGCAGGATCCCAGAGACTGCGTGATGTGATCAATAAAGGACTGACCGAAGAGATCATCATTAAAGGCGCAGGAGAAGCCTTTGAAGGTGGCTGGAATAAAGTAAAACTGTATTTTATGCTGGGACTGCCGACAGAGACAGAGGAAGATCAGAAAGAGATTGCTCATCTGGCTGAGAAGATTGCAGAACGGTATTATGAGATCCCAAAGGATAAGAGAAACGGAAAATGCCAGATTACCGTCAGCACATCTTTCTTTGTGCCGAAGCCGTTTACTCCGTTCCAGTGGGCAAGAATGTGTACCATTGACGAGTTTCTTGGCAGTGCCAGAACGGTAAATCATGAGATCAAGGATCAGTTAAATAAAAAGAGTATCCGTTACAACTGGCATGAGGCAGATGTCTCCGTACTGGAAGGTCTGCTGGCAAGAGGAGACCGAAAGGTAGCTGAAGTATTGAAAGATGTGTATGAACACGGCGGCATCTATGATGCATGGTCAGAGACCTTTGATAATCAGAAATGGGTGGATGCCCTGGAACGTACCGGTACGGATATGAATTTCTACGTACATCGGGAAAGAAGTCTGGAGGAAAAGCTGCCATGGGATTTCATTCAGATCGGTGTAACGAAAAAGCATCTGTTAAAGGAATGGGAAAGAGCCCGGCAGGAAGAAGTAACCGTGAACTGCCGTCAGAAATGCGCCGGCTGCGGTGCAGCATGTTATAAAGGAGGTGTCTGCTTTGAAAATCAGAATTAAATTTGCCAAACAGGGTGTGATGAGATTTATCGGACATCTGGATATTATGCGTTATTTTCAGAAGGCCATGCGCCGGGCTCATATCGATATTGCGTTTACCGAAGGCTTCAGCCCGCATATGATTATGTCTTTTGCAGCGCCTCTCGGTGTGGGACTGACCAGTAACGGGGAATATATGGATATTGAGATCAAGTCTCCGATTGCTTCTGCAGATGCAGTGAGACAGTTAAATGAAGTCATGGTAGAAGGAATGGAAGTCTTAAGTTTCCGTCAGATCGAGGAAGGCAAGGCGGGAAAGGCCATGTCGCTGGTGGCTGCCGCAGATTACACCGTATCTTTCCGCCCGGGTTATGAACCGAAAGAGGGCTGGCAGGAACGCTTGGAAGCATTTGCAAAAAAAGATTCCATTGTCATTTTGAAAAAGACAAAGAAGAGTGAAGTAGAGACCGATATCCGGCCGATGATTTATCAGTTATCTGTGGATGGAGACCAGGTGCATATGACACTGGCTACCGGAAGTGCAGCTAATTTAAAGCCGGAACTGGTGATGAGTGCGTTTTTGAAAAACGAGGGTTCTGAACTGGATTCCTTTGCTCTGTCTGTGAACCGTGATGAAGTCTACGCAGATACGGGAACGGAAGAAGAACGTAAGCTGGTGTCTCTGGAAAGTCTGGGTGAAGACATTGTCCTCTAAGTTAATCATTACCCCTTATCATGAAGGACTGGCCTCTGTCACATTTTTGGACCGTCATCCTGTTGATATTTGTCTGGAACAGCCGGAAGCCGGATATCAGGTTGGTGATATCTATATCGGAAAAGTACAGAATGTGGTAAAAAATATCCGCTGCGCTTTTCTTGATCTGGGAAACGGTGTAACCGGATACTATCCGCTGAATCAGCGAATGACACCGATCTATACGAAAAAAGGAGCTTCCCAGAATATTCAGCAGGGAGATGAGCTCCTGGTACAGATCAAAAAAGATGCGGTAAAGACTAAAGCACTGGCTCTTTCCGCAGAATTGTCAGTAGCTGGAAGGTATTTGGTAGCTGTCATAGGCAGCCGTCAGATTTCCGTCTCGTCAAAGTTAAAAGCCATTGGGGACGGTGTTAAGTGGCACTCTCTGCTGCCGTTGGAAGACGGCATTGGCTGGATTGTCCGCACGAATGCACAGGAAGCCACAGAAGAGCAGATTCTGTGGGAAGTGAAGTATCTGCAGGAATATTGCAGGAAACTTACGGATACTGCCATACACCGTGTCTGGGGAACCTGTATGCACAGTACCGGAGCTGAATATCTGGATCTGATCAAAGGAGCCAGAGCCGGAGAACTGGAGGAGATCCTGACAGATTCCAGAGAAGTGTATGAAAAGGTACAGACTTATCTGGAAGGATTCCAACCGGAGGATCTGGACAAACTGACCTTTTACCAGGATAAGCTGCAGCCATTATATAAAAAATATCCGGTGGAAGCCTCCATTGACGAGGCATTGCGGGAACGCATCTGGCTGAAGTCTGGTGGTTATCTGGTGATTCAGATGACAGAGGCACTGACCAGCATTGATGTGAATACCGGAAAATATGATGGAAAGAAGCAGTCTGAAGAGACTTTTCTGAAAATCAATCTGGAAGCTGCAAAAGAGGCTGCCAGACAGATGCGCCTGCGCAATCTGGCCGGCATCATCATCATTGATTTCATCAATATGAAAAAAGAAGAAAATAACGAATATCTGTTATCTGAAATGCGAAAGTTTCTGAGACAGGATCCTGTGCTTACCGTTCTGGTAGATATGACTCCGCTGGGACTGGTGGAGATCACCAGAAAACGAACCAGAAAAACGGTTGCAGAGCAGATGAAAGCGCTGGAATCCGTCTCCGAAAAAAGATTGGAAAATTGAAAAAAGACATTGACAACCGAAAAGAGTTGTGCTAATTTATAGGAGTATGCCGCATAATGAGGTTCAAATGCTGCGATGCAGCTACCGTATTTAGCGAGTAATGATAATAGGAGGTGCCATATGTACGCAATTATTGCAACAGGTGGTAAACAGTACAAAGTAGCCGAAGGCGATATCATTAACGTAGAGAAGCTTGGTGTAGAAGCAGGTGAGACTGTTACTTTTGATCAGGTTCTTGCTGTAAGCAATGATGGTCTTAAAGTTGGTGCTGATGTAGCAGACGCTACAGTTACAGCTTCAGTTGTTAAGAACGGCAAAGCTAAAAAGGTGATTGTTTACAAGTACAAGAGAAAAACTGGCTATCATAAAAAGAATGGTCACAGACAGCAGTACACACAGGTTAAGATTGAAAAGATCAATGGTTAATCTTTATGATTAAGATTACTGTGTATAGCAGACAGGATCAGTATACAGGGTTCCGCAGTGAGGGACATGCAGGATATGCAGAGGAGGGATATGATATTATCTGTGCCGCTGTGTCTGTATTGTCAGTGAATCTGGTGAATTCCATTGAGGAGTTTACAGAAGACGGGATGGACGTGACGTCCGGTGACGGACTGATCGAACTGAGATTAGATGGCGAACTTTCCCAGGAAGGTCAGCTTCTGATGCGGGCTTATATATTGGGAATCCAGTCTGTACAAAAGACTTACGGTAATGAGTATATTGAATTAGTATTCAAGGAGGTGTAGGACATGTTAAATATGAACCTTCAAATCTTCGCACATAAAAAAGGTGTTGGTTCTACAAAGAACGGTAGAGACTCCGAATCTAAGAGATTAGGTGCGAAAAGAGCTGACGGACAGTTTGTAAAAGCTGGAAACATCCTTTACAGACAGCGTGGTACAAAGATCCATCCAGGATTAAATGTAGGACGCGGTGGAGATGACACATTATTTGCTACAGCAGATGGTGTTGTAAGATTCCAGAGAAAAGGAAGAGACAAGAAGATCGTTTCTGTCATTCCTGTAACAGAAGAGTAAAAAGTTGGCTTCAAATCGTTTCGGTTTGAAGCCATTTTTGTACGGAGGTAAAATATGTTTGCAGATAGAGCGAAAATCACGATTTGTTCCGGCAAGGGCGGCGATGGACATGTCAGTTTTCGAAGAGAGTTATTTGTAGCAGCTGGCGGACCGGATGGCGGTGACGGAGGCAAAGGTGGTGACGTCATTTTTGAGGTAGACAAAGGAATGACGACGCTGGGAGATTACCGTCACAAGCACAAATTCAGCGCACAACCGGGTGAGAATGGCGGAAAATCAAGATGTCATGGTGCAAATGGCTCCGATATAGTATTAAAGGTTCCGGAAGGAACTGTCATTAAAGATGCAGAGAGCGGCAAAGTCATTGCCGATATGTCTGGCGACAATATGAGACAGATCATCTTAAAGGGTGGAAGAGGTGGCCTGGGTAACCAGCATTTTGCTACCTCTACTATGCAGGTGCCAAAGTATGCACAGCCAGGTAAACCGGCACAGGAGCTGGTGGTATCTCTGGAGCTGAAGGTGATCGCAGATGTGGGACTGGTAGGATTCCCGAATGTGGGTAAATCCACACTGCTGGCCCATGTTACCAATGCAAAGCCAAAGATTGCCAACTATCATTTCACCACATTAAGCCCGAATCTGGGTGTAGTAGACCTGGATGGCAGCGGCTTTGTCATTGCGGATATTCCTGGTCTGATCGAAGGCGCATCCGAAGGTGTGGGACTGGGACATGAGTTTTTGCGTCACATTGAGCGTACCAAGGTCATGATTCATCTGGTAGATGCAGCATCTACCGAAGGAAGAGATCCGATTGAAGATGTTTACAAGATCAATGAAGAATTACGTGCTTATAATGAGGAGATTTCTAAGAGACCGCAGGTGATTGCAGCGAATAAGATCGATGCCATTTATACAGAAGATGGTGAGGATCCGGTACAGAAACTGAAGGATGAATTTGAGCCACAGGGTATCAAAGTATTCCCGATTTCAGCGGTAACCGGAAAAGGACTGAAGGAATTGCTGTATTATGTACGGGATCTGTTAAATGAACTTCCACAGGAACCGATGATATTTGAACAGGAATTCTTCCCGGATGAAGTGCGGATTGATGATAATCTTCCATATACCGTTACGAAATCTGAGGAAGACGATCATACCTACATTGTGGAAGGACCGAAGATTGAAAAGATGCTGGGTTATACCAATCTGGAGTCAGAAAAGGGCTTCCTATTCTTCCAGAATTTCTTAAAGGATACCGGTATTTTACAGGAACTTGAAGACGCAGGCATACAGGAGGGCGATACTGTCCGTATGTATGGTCTTGCATTTGATTATTATAAATAGAGGAAAACAGCATGACAAGTAAACAGAGAGCATATTTGAAAAGTCTTGCGATGACCATGGATCCGATTTTCCAGATTGGAAAGGCCAGCCTGACACCGGAGAACACCAAAGCGATTGCAGAAGCACTGGAAGCACGGGAGCTGATTAAGATCAGCGTGCTTCAGAATTGTATGGATGACCCGAAAGAACTGGCTCAGATGGTAGCAGAACGTACCAAGTCACAGGTGGTACAGGTGATTGGTAAAAAGATCGTATTATACAAAGAGGGAAAAGAAAACAAAAAGAAGATTATGCTTCCAAAATAATGAGGGGTAAATCCAATGAAGAGAAAAATAGGTATTTTAGGTGGAACATTTGATCCCATTCATGTGGGCCATTTAATTCTCGCTGAGAGGCCTATTATCAGTTTGGCCTGGATGAGGTGATGATTATGCCATGTGGCAATCCACCGCATAAAAAGAATCTGGGTGACCGGGCATCCCTGGAAGAGCGCATTGAAATGGTGCGTCTCGCCATAGAGGATAATCCGCATCTGGTGCTGTCTCTGGATGATGCCCATGAGATGGGGTATTCCTATACCAGAGAAACACTGGAGCGTCTGACTGCCCAGAATCCAGATGTGGAGTACTATTTTATCATGGGAGCAGATTCCCTTTTTACTTTTGAAGAGTGGAAGGATCCGGAGCGGATCTCGCAGCTGGCTGTTCTGGTGGCCGCAGTAAGGGATCATGTCAGTGATCAGGCTCTGGAACTGCAGATTCAGCATCTGTCACAGAAGTTTGAGTGTGATATTCGCATTCTGGATGCACCGAATATGGATGTGTCTTCCAGAATGCTCCGTGAATGGATCAGAGAGGGAAAAAGTGTGCGGTATTATCTGCCTGATCCGGTCATTTCTTACATTAAAAATACAGGCTTGTATCATATGTAAATGCAGAACAAACTTTAGGAAGTGTGAGATCTAAGATGAGTTACAATTTTTCAAAAACAAAAAAAACATTGCGGAAATATCTGGATCGTGACCGTTTTGAACACTCAGAAGGAGTCATGTATACAGCAGCAGCACTGGCAATGCGGTATGGAGAGGATCTGGAAAAGGCTCAGATCGCCGGAATTCTTCATGACTGTGCCAAGTGTATGCCGGATGGCAAGAAACTGAAGATCTGTGAGAAGAATCATATCGAGATTACAGAAGCAGAAAAGATGAGTCCGTTTCTGCTGCATGCAAAGGTGGGAGCCTATATTGCAAAGGCAAAATATGATATCGAGGATACAGAGATTCTGGATGCAATCGCATGTCATACCACAGGCAAACCGGCGATGACACTTCTGGAGAAAATCATCTATATTTCGGATTATATTGAGCCGATGCGAAATAAAGCATCCAATCTGGAAGAGGTACGGAAGATGGCCTTTGTAGATCTGGATGAAGCATTGTTTAAGATTCTTTCCGATACCCTGGTGTATCTGGAGAAGTCTTCCAAAAAAATGGACCCGATGACCATGCAGACCTATGAATATTATAGGGCGCAGAGAGAATCTGCACAGTAAAGGAGCGCAGAATGGAAAATTTAAAATCAAAAGAAATGGTAAAGCTTGCAGTACAGGCCCTGGAAGATAAAAAGGGCGAGGATATCAAGGTCATTGATATCACAGAAGTATCTGTACTGGCTGATTACTTTATCATTGCCAGTGGTACCAATAAGAATCAGGTGCAGGCACTGGTAGACAATGTTGATGAGACACTGGGAAGAGCAGGTTACGAAGCAAAGCAGATGGAAGGATATGCGACAGCAAACTGGGTATTGCTGGATTACAATGATATCATTGTACATGTATTTGATTCAGAAAATCGTCTGTTCTATGATCTGGAGAGAATCTGGAGAGACGGCAAGACCATTTCACTGGATGAACTGAAATAGATTTGTTGGAAAAATGAATAAAGACCACATAGAAGGATCTTAATGGATATCGCTTCTGTGTGGTCTTTTTATTCTGTCAGTGAAAGAATCGGAATACGCCAATGACCTTCCCGAGGATCTTCAGATCGTCTTTTACAATGATCGGCTCCATGGTATCGTTCTCTGGTTGAAGACGATAGTAGCCATCTTCTTTGTAAAAGGTCTTAACAGTAGCGCTGTCATCAATCAAGGCTACTACAATATCTCCGTTCTCTGCCGTGGACTGCTGCTGCACCAGAATCTGATCTCCATCCAGAATCCCCGCATTGATCATACTTTCTCCTTTGACATTCAGCATAAAGGTCTGACTGTTCGGCATGAACTCGGCTGGAATCGGGAAATAGTTCTCCACGTTCTCCACTGCAAGGATCGGTTCACCGGCGGCTACACGGCCAACTACCGGAACATTCACCAGTTCCCTTCTGGTAAGATTAAAGTTATCGTCTACGATCTCGATCGCTCTTGGCTTGGTCGGATCACGGCGGATATAGCCATTTCGCTCCAGGGTCTCCAGATGAGAATGAACAGAAGAAGTGGACTTCAGATTCACAGCTTCACAGATCTCACGGACAGCTGGGGGAAAGCCACGGTTAATAATTTCACTTTTAATATATTCTAAGATCTCAGTCTGCTTCGGACTGATTTTTCCATATGACATGTATTGTGTCCTCCCGAACATGTATTCTGTTATCAGTATATAATATTTTGTATGGAAATGCAACTATGAGAAATACGCTTTGCGAGTTTCTCAAGTTATCGCAGCAGTCGCCAGGGTCTTGTGCCAGCACAGACTTTGGCTCGTTGCCCGCAAAAAAATGCTTGAGAATTTGAAAAGAATAGTGTAAGATAAAAGAAGTTGTACGACTGGCGGATGAGCAGGGAAAACCTGCAGGGAGTACAACGTTTGAGAGCCGACCGCCTGGGTGACGTCGTTTATTAAGTGCGTCCCCAGGTTTTTTTATTGCAAAAAAGACTTATTTTTACTGGAAAAGGCCGGGCAGGGAATATGCACTTGAATTCATACTGAAAGGAGAACACTTATGAAAATGTTATCACTGGAACAGGAATTGAAAGGAAATGCTTATCCTGGAAGAGGAATTGTTATTGGAAAATCGGAGGACGGCAAATATGCAGTGACGGCGTATTTTATCATGGGCCGCAGCGAGAACAGCCGAAACCGTGTATTCGTAACCGAAGGCGATGGAATCCGTACACAGGCCTATGATCCATCGAAGCTGACTGATCCGAGCCTGATTATTTATGCACCAGTTCGTGTACTTGGAAAAGAGACAATTGTAACCAACGGAGATCAGACAGATACGGTATACGATGGTATTTCAAAAGGGCTTACTTTTGAGCAGTCTTTAAGAAGCCGGGAATTCGAACCGGATGCACCGAATTATACACCACGTATTTCAGGTATGCTGACGGTAGAAAATGGCAGATTTGATTATCAGATGTCCATTTTAAAGAGCAACAACGGCAATCCTGCTGCCTGCAACCGATATACTTTTTCTTATGAAAATCCGGTAGCCGGTGAGGGACATTTTATTCATACTTATCTCTGTGACGGCAATCCACTGCCAAGCTTTGAAGGAGAACCAAAGCTGGTAGCAATTCAGGATAATATCGAGATTTTTACAGAGCTTTTATGGAACAGTCTGAATGCAGACAATAAAGTTTCCCTGTTTGTCAGATATATCAATATTGAGACAGGAGAATATGAGACGAAGATTGTAAATAAAAATGAAGCATAATGGAATAGGAGCGAATAAGTTCATGAAAGAATTACAGTTAAAATATGGATGTAACCCGAATCAGAAGCCTTCCAGAATTTACATGAAAGAAGGAGAGCTGCCAATTACCGTATTATCCGGAAGACCAGGATATATCAATTTTCTGGATGCCTTGAATGGCTGGCAGCTGGTAAAGGAATTAAAAGAAGCAACAGGGCTTCCGGCAGCTACCTCATTTAAGCATGTATCACCGGCAGGAGCAGCTATTGGACTGCCACTGACGGATACACTGGCAAAGATCTACTGGGTAGATGACTGCGGTGAACTTTCTCCACTGGCCAGCGCTTATGCAAGAGCCAGAGGCGCAGACAGAATGTCTTCTTTTGGAGATTTTATTGCACTTTCCGATACCTGTGACAAAGACACTGCCATGCTGATCAAACGTGAAGTGTCTGATGGCGTGATTGCACCTGGTTATACCGATGAAGCACTGGAGATTCTGAAAGCAAAGAAAAACGGCAACTACAATGTGATTCAAATTGATCCGGCATACAGACCTGCACCGATCGAACATAAAGAAGTATTTGGCATTACTTTCGAACAGGGACGTCAGGAACTGCCAATTAATGATGAACTGTTATCCAATATTGTAACAGAAAATAAAGAGCTGCCAGAAAATGCGATCCGAGATATGAAGATTGCTTTGATTACGCTGAAATACACGCAGTCCAATTCTGTCTGCTTTGTAAAAGATGGACAGGCTATCGGTATTGGAGCCGGACAGCAGTCCCGCGTACATTGTACCCGTCTGGCTGGTCAGAAGGCAGATAACTGGCTGCTCCGCCAGAATCCAAAGGTTATGAACCTTCCATTCAAAGAAGGTATCCGCCGTGCAGACCGTGACAATGCCATTGATGTCTATATCGGTGAAGAATACATGGATGTACTGGCAGACGGCGCATGGGAAAAAGTATTTACCGAAAAGCCGGAAGTCCTCACCAGAGAAGAAAAACGTGCATGGTTAGATCAGATGGACGGTGTGACACTGGGATCTGATGCCTTCTTCCCATTCAGCGATAATATTGAACGTGCCCATAAGAGTGGTGTGAAATACATTGCACAGCCAGGTGGATCTGTCAGAGATGATCTGGTAATCGAATGCTGTAACAAATACCAGATGGTCATGGCATTTACCGGAATCCGGTTATTCCATCATTAAAAAATTACCCCAGTGCTGCGGCACTGGGGCTTTTTATTCTCCGCTTTGCACCCATTTTCAGACGATTTGTCACTGTTAAGCCATTTTGTGATAATCAAGAATAAACGATGACAAATGATGGAAAAAATGCTATGATACCAGAGAGTAAGTCTGACAGGACATGAGGGAGAGAAAGATGGACGAAGAACATAGCAGAGAAAGCCTTCCTGAAGATGGAATGGATGCAGAAAATACCAGGGAAAAAGAACATGGAACAGAAGAAAATTCTGTTACAAAAAGTATAACGGAAACAGACAAGCCGGTTGTACGGGAAGCATGGAACACGGTATACAGTCGTGAAAAACGTCTTGAGGAATTGCGCAGAAAGCGCATGGAAGCAGCTTCACAGAAAACAAATAAGGCGAAGAAAGAACCTCAAAAAGACATTCAGGATGATCATTCAGAATCAGATACAGAGATAGAAGAAAATGAGAATAAAACGGTATCTGATCCAGTGACAGATACAAATGAAGTAACAAAAACGACAGATTCTGACACAGGGGAGAACACTGAAACTCCAAAAACGAAAAAGAAAATAAGAAAGACTGTTTCAGGAGATCTGGATCTGAGAAAGATTAAGAGACAATTCAGAAGGAATGTGAATCTGTGGAAGTCTGAACGGGAGATGCAAAAGAAACGTCATGCCAATATTCGCACAGAACTCACGCCGCAGGAATATGGCAGGTATCTTGTCCGTGAATGGTTTGGCGGAGAATGGAAGACCAGCATTCTTACTCCGATTCTTGGTGTGGGTATAGTGATTTTATGCGTCAATGTGATCCATGGAGCAGTTGGTCATGTAAAAACGGCTCCAGAAACAGAAATCGAAACCGAATCAGAAACAGCTTATGTATATCCGGAAAAAGATATTACCATAGGAAGTACAGGATGTATGCTGCTTCATTCTCCATTCATTGATTCTTATCCGGATGCAGAAGGAAATTATGATTTTTCTACCATCTATAAATATATTACGCCGTATTACAGTGCACCGGATTTTATGACCTGCGAATTTGAAGGGGCACTGGCCGGACCAGAAGCCGGATATTCCGGATATCCGTTGTTCCTTTCACCAGATATAATTATTGAAAACATCAAAGACAGTGGTGTAGATCTTCAATTTCTGGCTACCAATCATATTTACGATGGTGGTTCAGATGGATTCCATCGTACCATGCAGGTCTATGATGAAAAAAACATTGCATTTTCTGGTGTTCGGGAAAAGAATTCTGATAAGCAGTATGTGGTGGAAGAGATCAATGGTGTGAAAGTCGGATTCATTGATTATGTCTATGAGACTGACGGAACCGGTACCAATCTGAATGGAATTCCGCTGGCAGAAGAAGACTGGGATCTGGTGAATTCTTTTGATTATAATGATCTGGACAGCTTTTATAAAGAAATGCAGAACAATATTGCATCTATGAAGTCAGATGGTGCCCAGTTCATCATTGCACAGATGCATTGGGGCATTGAATATCAGCTGGAGGAAGCGGACTATCAGGATGAGATGGCGCAGAAACTGTGTGATCTTGGCGTGAATGCAATCATTGGTGGACATCCTCATTGTGAGCAGCCGATCGATGTGCTGGATACTTCCGATGGCAGTGGACATATGTTCTGTATTTATTCAGAGGGAAATGCACTGAGCAACCAGCGCACATATCTGATGGATGAGATGCCAACCGGACATACAGAAGACGGAGCTATGGTGACACTGACTCTACATCAGAACAGCGATGGCAGTGTAGAGATCAAAGACATAGATCTGCTGCCAACCTGGGTGTACCGTTATCAGGATAATGACGGCTCCAAGTATTATATATTGCCACTGGATGATGTGGCGAACATTGAAAAGACAACCGGTATCAGTGATATTCAGCAGGAAGCCCAGAATTCCTATGACCGTACTATAGAAGAACTTGGTCCTGGACTGGAAAAGGCAAAGCAGGTATTTGGTGGAAGCAGCATATCAACAACCACAACGGGTAATACATCTGGAAATACAGGAAGCAGCCTGATGAATCTGGGTGTGGAATAAAAAGCAAATACATAATCTATGAGATCCCTCAGTCAAAAGGCTGGGGGATTTTTTGTTGCATATCACAGCAAATGTTCTGTGAAATTTTCTTGAATCTTCATTTCCGCTGTCGAATCGGTTCTGGCTACCCGGAAGCAGACGGCGGAATCAGCTAGCTTCTTCATTTCCGGGGCCGAATCGGTTCTGGTTCCCCGATACCTGACCACGGAATCAACTAATTTCTTCATTTCCGTGGCCAAATCGGTTCTGGTTCTCCCATATCAGACGGCGGAATCAGCTAGCTTCTTCATTTCCGTGGCCGAATCATCTCTGGCTATCCGATACCAGACGGTGGAATCAGCTGTTTGCTTCTTTTTTAGAGCGGAACTTTTTCTGCGTAATTAGTACATGCTTAAAAGTCATCTTGCACAATAAACAAGCAAGAACAAATGTTCGAAAACTAATTGACAAACATATGTTCTTGCAATATAATACATTCATACAGAACAAATGTTCTTATTTGGAATGGGGGATGAAAAATGAGTAGAACAAAAAAATTAAGAAGAAAACAGATAAAGAGAAACAGACGAATATCCTTATGCATGTCCATATTGTCTGTTTCTTTCTTATTGGCTATATTTTTCTGCAATTTTCAGGTAGTTGCAGAGAAGCCTGCTGCTTTTAAATATTATACTGAGGTTCGAGTGGATCGTGGAGATACCTTGTGGAGTATTGCAGATCGCTTCATGTCAGAAGAATATACATCCAGAAGGGCCTATGTGAGTGAGATTCAAAAGATTAATAACCTGGGCTGTGAACTACAGTATGGACAAAAGATACTCGTTCCGTACTATTCGGAAGATAAAAAATAGCTGTAGATACTGGCGATTGCGGATAACACTATGACTTCCGTTTTTTTATTTGAGTTTCAAAACTTTTATATGATAAACATAGCTGTCTGTGATATTATAAAATATATAAGCGAAAATGACTTTTGCAGAAACAAAAGTATCTTCAAATTTTATTTTACGAATATACTTCCTATCATGAAACTAATTGCCTGTAAAGTTAATTACTAATATTTTTTTCGTTATTACAGGTACAATAAGAATATGTAATAGCGGAAATGAGGTATAGTTACTTGCAGATAGAGAAGTATATTGTGGATAAAATAACATTTTTTATGTGAAAAGCGTGACATTATCACAGTTTTTTTCAGGAAGGTAATTCAGAGAATCTGACAGAAATACAGAAAGAGGTTCTGGGGATATGGAACGATCTGAGTGCAAATGAGCAGGAAACAGTAATATTAATGCTGCGTGGACTTCGGAAGTAGGAGAACAGTTCGAGTATATGTATCGACTGTTCTTTTTTTATTTTTAAGCGTTAAAGCGGTGAGGTTTTTCTCGTGTACAGTGGAACGTGGAAGTATAATAACATCAATATTTTTGCATAAGTTTAAAAGTTATAATAGGATGATCGGCAAACCAGATGAAAGTCTGGGACGCAAAGCTACAGGACCTTTAAAATGATAGCCAGTTGCATGAAATGACGTGCACTGTCTTGATGTTATGGAAAGGATTCCAACAGCATTTGCCGCCATGGAAGGGAGAGAAAAGTACCGGGAGTTTCTTGACTTTGATACATTGACAGAGAGACTTCGTAATACGAATTCTGTTTCGATTGAATTTATGGGAGTAAACGGAGAATGGCGGCTGTCCAGATTTATTGTAAAGAGCAGAGATGCACAGGGAAACGCTGTGGACGTGCTTTATGACGTACAAGATATTACGGAAGAAAAATCACGAGAATTCATGTATCAGAAACAGCTTAAGGCAAGCATGGAAGAGGCTCATCGTGCGAATCTTTCAAAAACAGCCTTTCTCCAGCGTATGAGCCATGATATCCGTACACCGCTCAACGGAATCGTGGGGATGATCCATATCGCTGAAAAATATAACAATGATGTGAACAAGTTACGGGAATGCAGGCAGAAGGTACTTCAGTCCACAGAGTATCTGCAAAATCTGATCAACAATGTCCTGGATATCAGCAAACTGGAATCCGGTTCCCTTGTGTTGGAACATAAATTCTTTGATATGGCAGAATTGTTAAGTAATAATATGACGGTTGTTGCAATGAGTGCTTATGAGAATGGTGTAAGATTTGAAGGTGGCGTGGAAGCCAGCACGATCCGCCACAGATATTTGCTTGGAAGTCCGGTACATCTGAGCAGGGTTTTAATGAATCTTTCTTCCAATGCGATTAAATACAATCATTTTCATGGAACAGTGAATGTTCATTGCGAAGAATTATCGGATGATGGGAATATGGCTGTTTTTCAGTTTACATGTTCAGATACCGGTCTTGTTATGAGTGAAGAATTTCAAAAACATGCGTTTGATGTTTTTGCGCAGGAAGGCGTATGTTGGAACGTGAAGATGCCAAAACGATTCCGATCATCGCCATGACGGCAAACGCTTTTGAGGAAGATCGGAAGTATGTCTGGATGCCGGGATGAATGAACATATTGGAAAGCCGATTGATATTCCACTATTAAAAAGAGCCATCACAAAACTGCTGACAAAAAATGGGTAATTACCGGTACCATACAATACTTTGATGGTGGATCTGATTCATGCTATCGAAGAATCGGATGAATACAGAAAGCAAAGTAAAAAAATTATAGCATTTTGTCCATGTTTTGTGTTATTCTGTTTATGTACAACTATGATCTTTTATGATTAAATGATGATAACAGAGAACATCATGAAGATCTGAGATCACAGGAGAAAAAGGAGGAACCGATTATGGCAATTTTGGTAACAGGTGGTGCAGGATATATTGGAAGCCACACTGTAGTAGAACTTCAGAACGCAGGTTATGATGTAGTAGTTGTAGATAATTTAAGTAATGCGAGTGAAAAAGCGCTGGACAGAGTCAGTGCAATCACAGGCAAGCCAGTTACTTTTTATAAAGCAGATATCCTTGACAGAGAGGCAATGAACGAAGTATTTGACAAAGAGCAGATTGATTCCTGTATTCATTTTGCAGGACTGAAGGCAGTAGGAGAGTCAGTAGCAAAGCCATGGGAATATTATGAGAATAATATTGCCGGAACATTGACTTTAGTAGATGTCATGAGACAGCATGGAGTAAAGAACATTATCTTTTCTTCCTCTGCAACTGTTTATGGTGATCCTGCCATCATTCCAATCACGGAGGAATGCCCGAAGGGACAGTGCACCAATCCTTATGGATGGACCAAGTCTATGCTGGAGCAGATCCTGACCGATATTCAGAAGGCAGATCCAGAATGGAATGTGGTATTACTGAGATACTTCAACCCAATCGGTGCACATAAGAGCGGAACCATGGGAGAGAACCCAAATGGTATCCCGAACAACCTGATGCCATACATCACACAGGTTGCAGTCGGCAAGTTAAAAGAACTGGGCGTATTCGGTAATGACTATGATACACCGGACGGAACCGGCGTCAGAGATTATATCCATGTAGTAGACCTGGCCAAGGGTCATGTAAAGGCTCTGAAGAAGCTGGAAGGACATCAGGGACTGAATATCTACAATCTGGGAACCGGAAAAGGCTACAGCGTTCTGGATATTGTCAAGAACTTTGAAGCTGCAACTGGCGTAAAGATCCCATATGTGATCAAGGCAAGAAGACCTGGCGATATTGCCACCTGTTATTCTGATGCATCCAAGGCAGAGAAAGAACTGGGCTGGAAAGCTGAAAACGGTATCCGTGAGATGTGCGAAGACAGCTGGAGATGGCAGTCACAGAATCCGAACGGATACGAAGACTAAAAACAAATTGACTTAAATGAAATGACCGCTTTCAGAGGGAACATCCTTTTGAAAGCGGTTTTTTGTATCAGCTCAGATCACGTTTCCGGAACTGGGAAGGTGAACAGCCAAACTGCTTCCGGAACAGACGGCTAAAGTACAGTGGATCATCATATCCCACCAGATCTGCGATCTCAGAAATATTATTATCGGTAGTTTCCAACATCACCCTGGCATTCATCATCCGTACTGACTGGATGAACTGTGCCGGGGTGGTTCCGGTATAAGCCTTAAAGTTCTTTATAAATCCACCGGTATTGACATTGTGCTCCGCTGCGTAAGCCTCTACACTGATCGGCTCACTGTAGTGTTGGCGGAAGTATTCTACCGCCTCATCCATATCTCGGAAAATCTGCATGCTCTTTTTATGTGGCTTTACAAAGGACATGCGGTGAATACGGATCAGAAGCTCCATAAAATAGTGAACCAGCATTTCTTCATAATCTTCTTTGGTAAGCTGTAATTCCTGTATCACAGACAGGAACAGATTCTTATATTCCATGGAAGTGCCAGTATAAAATACATGAGTGTCCGGGTGAATTCCATAGCGGTTTAAAATATTTTCCACATCGTTTCCCGTAAAATGAATCCAGCAGACCTCTGTCTGATCCACCGCATGATAATAATACAACTGAGGCTCTTTGGGACGATAGATCACCATGTTCCCAGACTCTACAATACGTTCTTTTCCATTTATCATAAAATAGGCTTTTCCTGCTGCCACATAGAGAATCTGATAATCCAGACGGCCGTTTGGCCGGTTCGTTGGCCGTTTGTCCAGGGTATATAGACGGCAGATTCCACAGCTCTCAATAAAAAGCGGGTGCGTCTGATCGTGAAAATCCGTTTTCGACTGATTCCAGTAAGCGGAGTTGGTATACATATTGTTAAGATCTCCTTATAAAATTCTATCTTTCAAAATCATATCATTTCAGGAAAAAAATGTAAATGTAGAGGCCAAAGTTCTCTTGTAAATAGTCTTTATGTAATCTTAATACCATATCTGAAACTCTTACACTATTTTAGAATGTGTCTTTATATAATGAACTGCGAAAAGATTTGAAAGGAGTATAAGAGTGTTATGCCAGAGAATATGCACAGGAAAAAACATCTGACTACTTTTCAGGTAATCATTCTTGGGTTTGCAGGTGTGATTTTGCTTGGAGCATTCATACTGATGCTCCCTATTTCATCCGCAAAAGGAGCAGTCACTTCTTTCCACGATGCTCTCTTCACCGCAACATCAGCGGTGTGTGTGACTGGATTGGCAGTCCGTGATACCGGTAGTTACTGGTCTGTTTTTGGACAGGCTGTGATCCTTATTCTGATTCAGGTCGGAGGGCTTGGAGTCGTCACAGTTGCTTCTGCAGTAACGATACTGTCAGGGAAAAAGATTTCACTGATGCAGCGCAGCACCATGCAGGATGCAATTTCAGCGCCTCAGCTAGGTGGAATTGTCCGACTGACCAGATTTATTTTAAAAGGGACATTTTTGATTGAACTATGTGGAATATTGCTGCTATTACCTGTATTTTTCCGTGACTACGGAGGAAAAGGAATCTGGATGTCTGTTTTTCATTCGATCTCCGCATTCTGTAATGCTGGATTCGATATTTTAGGTACAACAGAAAATACTTATCCTTCCCTTACCGGATATACCGGAAATATCATCGTCAATGTAGTGATTATGTTATTGATCATCATTGGAGGAATTGGATTTCTTACCTGGGAAGATATCTGTACGAACAGGGGGAAACTGAAACGATATCGGATGCAGAGCAAAGTTATTCTAGGCACCACCCTGGTCCTGATTATCCTGCCGGCTCTGTTTTTCTTCTTTTCTGATTTTCAGGAAATGCCTGCCGGCAAACGTTTTCTCGCTTCTCTTTTCCAGGCGGTTACACCAAGAACTGCCGGATTTAATACAGAAAATCTTTCCAATATGACAGAGGTATCAAAAGCAGTCATGATTTTGCTGATGCTCGTTGGAGGCTCTCCTGGTTCCACTGCCGGAGGCATGAAAACAACCACATTTACGATCCTCATATTGAATACAGTTGCTACTTTTCGCAGCAGGGAAGAAGTGAGTGCTTTTGGCCGCAGAATAGACTGTAATGTGATAAAAAATGCGGCAACGATCGCTATGATGTATCTGGGACTGTTTTTAGGTGGTGGGTTTCTCATCAGTGTTCAGAATGGAATACCGCTTCTCGACAGTCTTTTTGAAGCGGCTTCTGCTGTGGGAACAGTAGGACTGACGCTTGGAGTGACACCAGGACTGCATCTTGCTTCCAGGTATGTGCTGATTGTGTTGATGTATCTGGGACGGGTCGGCGGACTGACACTGATCTATGCGGTATTTTCAAAAAAGAAAACAGGAAATGCAAAATTACCATTAGAGAAAATAACAGTTGGATAAAATGGAGATGAGACAGACATGAAAAATATATTACTAATTGGACTGGGACGCTTTGGAAAACACATTGCCATGCAGATGAATCAGCTGGGACATGAGGTGATGGCAGTAGATGTCAATGAGGAACGAGTAAATAAAGTCCTGCCTTTTGTCACCAATGCACAGATTGGAGATAGTACCGATGCGGAATTTTTAAAGTCTCTTGGAATCGGAAACTATGATATTTGCTTCGTGGCCATTGGAGGAGATTTTCAGAGTTCTCTGGAAACAACCTCCCTGTTAAAAGAGCTTGGAGCGAAACTGGTTATTTCCCGTGCAGAACGGGATGTACAGGAAAAGTTTCTTTTGCGTAATGGTGCAGACAAAGTTGTCTACCCGGAAAAACAAGTGGCAAAATGGGCTTCCATCCGTTATACAGATGATCATATCCTGGACTATATGGAAGTCGATGCGTCCCATGCTATATTTGAAGTAGAGGTACCGGAAACATGGGTGGGAAAAACCGTTGGTGAACTGGATATTCGCAAAAGACACAATATTAATATTCTTGCAGCAAAAAAGGACGGGGAAATCAGTATCACCATATCGGCAGATACGCTTCTTACAGAGAATGTCACCCTGCTGGTTCTGGGAGAATACAAAGAAATTCGAAAATGTTTTCATATCTAATGAGAAGGGGTGAAAAAGCGTGCTGGATATTTTAGTTATAGTCGGTATGATTCTATTTGGTGGTTTTGGATTCTGGCTGGTGAGGAAATGGGACATCATTCAAAATAAATATAAAAACGAAAAAAATAAACTGGATTTGTGATAAAATTTCTGTAGAATAGTATTCATAACAAGATTTGAAAAATAAGGTGGCTAAAAATGAATTCTCATATACCTGACGAAAAAAAGCAAGAGACAGACGAGCATATTCTCGTTTGTCTGTCGGCATCTCCATCCAATGAAAAAATTATAGCTACTGCAGCAAAGATGGCCCATACCTTCCATTCACGCTTTACAGCGCTTTATGTACAGAATGGGGTCCGACAGGAACACTCTGATCAGGAGAGACTGGAAAAGCATATCCGTTTTGCTGAGAAGATGGGAGCTGAGATTGTTATGACGCACGGAGAAAACGTGCCGGTGCAGATTGCTGAATATGCACAGCTATCCAGTGTAACCACAATTGTGATAGGACAGAGTAATGTCAGACAGAACCATATTTTCAGCCGACAGACGCTGACAGAAAAATTGATATCACTGATCCCGGACATTGATATTCATATCATTCCGGATACGTTCGGCACTGTAACTTATCACAAGTCCCATTTCCCCCTGTATACGGAAAAGCCATCTGTGAAAGATATACTAGTGACCATATCGATCTTTGTCGTGTGTACGCTGATTGGTCTGGTATTTCAAAAGCATCATTTTACCGATACGAATATTGTGACGACCTATATGCTTGGCGTATTGCTTACCTCCATTTTGACCAATGGATATCTCTGCAGTCTTGCGGGTTCTTTTTTAAGTGTCGTGTTGTTTTGTTTTTTCCTTACAGAGCCAAGGATGTCTTTTCAGACCTATGCAGTAGGATATCCTGTGACCCTTCTGATTATGCTGATCGCTTCGGTACTTACCGGGACACTGGCAGGAAAATTAAAAAATCATGCAAGGCTTTCGGCCCAGCTGGCTTTTCGTACGCAGATCCTGTTTGACACAGACCAGCTGCTGCAAAAAGCGAAAAGCAGTAACGAGATCTTAAGTGTAACCTGTACGCAGCTGGTGCGCCTGCTGAATCGCAGCATTGTGGCCTACGTGTCAGAAAATGAAGTATTATCCGATGGTATGGTATTTCATAGCCAGAATCAGGATGAGGAAGAAGAAAAAACGAAAGCAGAAGAGCAGCTTCTGGTACAGACGGAAGCAGAAGCTGCCAGATGGGTATATGAAAACCGCCAGCGAGCAGGGGCAACTACCAGATATTTCAGTAATGCCAGGTGCCTGTATCTGGCTATTCGTATTGAAGATCACGTATATGGGGTTATTGGAATTCCCGTACAGAACCATCCGCTGGATTCTTTTGAATATAGTGTGTTGCTTTCTGTGATAAATGAATGTGCGCTGGCTATGGAGAATTCCCGGAATGCACTGGAAAAAGAAAAAAATGCCGTATTGGCTAAAAATGAACAGCTTCGGGCAGATCTGCTGCGTGCGATATCCCATGACCTGCGAACTCCTCTTTGTTCGATATCCGGGAATGCAGATATGCTTCTGAACAATGGAAACGGACTGGATGATGCCACCAGGCAGCAGATTTATACGGATATTTATGAGGACGCAGAATGGCTGACCGGGGTGGTAGAAAATCTGTTATCCATTACCAGGCTGAATGATGGACGTTTGAAATTCAAATTCACAGATCAGCTTCTGGATGAAATCATTGCGGAATCTCTGCGTCATGTCAGTCGTAAACACGAAGCATATCAGATCCTGACTGAGTGCGAAGAATTGCTTCTGGTACGTGTGGATGTGCGGCTGATTATTCAGGTGCTGGTGAATCTGATCGACAATGCCATAAAGTATACACCGCCAGGTTCCGTGATCCGCATTTGTGGGAAAAAGATAAATGGAAAAGCGGAGGTTTGCGTAGAAGATAACGGAGCAGGCATCTCCGAAGAAATGAAACCGCATATATTTGAGATGTTTTACACCGGGAAAAATACGATTGCAGACAGTCAGCGAAGCCTGGGACTTGGACTGGCACTTTGCAAATCGATCATTCAGGCGCATGATGGAAATCTGGTTCTTACGGATCATCATCCACATGGATGCATCTTTACTTTTACATTACAGCTCAGTGAGGTGATATTACATGACTAAAACAACGATACTGGTTGTGGAAGATGACCGCCCTATCCGCAGCCTGATCATTACAACCTTAAAAACCCATGATTACAAGTATCTGGCAGCAGAAAACGGTGCTACCGCATTATTGGAGGCATCCTCCCATAACCCAGACATTGTGCTGCTGGATCTGGGGCTTCCAGATATGGAAGGCGTCGATATCATAAAAAAGATCCGTACCTGGTCCAATATGCCGATCATTGTCATCAGTGCAAGGAGTGAGGATACAGATAAGATCGAAGCACTGGATGCAGGAGCAGACGATTACATCACCAAACCATTTTCTGTAGAAGAACTGCTGGCACGTATTCGGGTGACACAGCGTCGTCTTTCCATCATTCAGGCTGGTGACAGCCAGGAAACATCTCTGTTTCAGAATGGGGATCTGAAAATCGATTATACCGCTGGCTGTACCTATCTGAAAGACACGGAGTTGCATCTGACACCAATTGAATATAAGCTGCTGTGTCTGTTGTCGCACAATCTGGGAAAGGTATTGACACATACCTATATCACTCAGCAGATCTGGGGAAGGACATCCGAAAATGATGTCGCATCCCTGAGAGTCTTTATGGCAACGCTGCGAAAAAAGCTGCAGCCGGATAAAAATGGAGTACAGTATATACAGACCCATATCGGTATCGGATATCGTATGCTGCGGATCGAAAACTGAAACGCATTATTCCAGTTCCCGTAATTGCTCTACAATACTGTGTCTGACTGTCTGATGATAAACCACAGTAGGGATGCCGATTCCAAGAAGCAGAAATACCGGGATCATGAGCAGCACCGGCAGGATCGTAAAGTGTGCCTGGAAGAACCAGAGCACAGTTTCCAGAAGATGTGCGGTTGCTGTATATAACAGGATCGAAAGTACCAACGCAATCACGAAAGAACCCAGAGTATAAAACAGGCTTTCGTAAATGAGCATGTTCTGCATTTGTTTTCTGGTCATTCCAATAGACTGTAAAACGGCAAATTCTTTCTTTCGTGCAAGAATTCCGGTCATAACAGCGTTAAAGAAGTTCAGGATGCCAACCAGTCCAATGATACCGCAGAGAAGCCCGCCGATCAGCAAAAACATATGCCGGAAGTTTTCAAAATCAGCCCGAAGCACAGCTTTGCTTTCGTACATCATGTCAGTGAGTTCCTGGTGGGTCAACTCAGAAAGATACTGTTCCGCTTCCTGTTCTGCAGATTTATCTGGCGTATCAAAAAGATAGAGCAGAGGATAGATTTCTGTACCACTGTCTTTTTCCATCGTATCGGCAGAAATCACTGCTTCATATCCAAGCGTAGAAAAGCGGTAGCTCATGGAATAAGGGACTGTAACATAAGCACATACTTTATAAGTGACATTCTTTGTCCCATAGTTCATCGTAACGGAATCCCCAATGGCCGGATAAGAGTCTGGGACAGATGCGTGTCCGTAATCATCTGCGTGAACAACGAAAGCGATCGCTGAGTTGTCAGGAGAACGAAGATCCTCCAGATTCCCTTCTAGCACTGTCAGTCTGTCAATCAATGTGTCATCCATCCCCTCCAGCAGAAACGTGTCCTGAACCAGTCCATCTTTTTCGGGAAGCGCCTGAAGGCTTTGCTCAAATTCTTCTTCCGTAAGGTAATTCTGAACATTATCACGCCAGGCCTGCTTGGATATCCAGATACTGGTCTGCACCGATGGCGTATAGGCACAGCCGGAAAGAGACGCAGTGGTATGTTCCTGAATCTGCGCAATCGTGTCTCTGGAAATACATTCTACGTTGCTTCCCCGAAAGCGGAAATAATCTGTATCACTGACGATAAAATCTGCACAGGTCTGTTTTGCCAGATAGCGGTTTATGTCAAATCCGCCTGTTAAAGTGACCAGTATATTCAAAAGTACAACAGACAGAGAGAGTGAAATAATCACCAGGAATGTCTTAGATTTGTTTCTTCCCAGGTTGGCATAGGCCATCTGATATACTTTGGCGCCACGGGTCTGACGTTTCTTTTTTCTGGAGTGCCCGGTATCCGTATATTTTACTGCTTCCACAGGCGATACTTTCCCAGCCAGTCTTCCTGGACGAAAAGCAGAGAAGAACACGGTGAGTAGCGCAAACAGCGCAGAACCAAGGAAAATAAGTGGGGAATTGCTTAAGGAGGTATGAACCGTTCCAAAGGTGGTGTTTTTTATCACGATCGGTGCCAGCACGGCTCCGGCTGCATAGCCCAGAAGCAATCCAATGGGAATACCAACAGCAGACAGAAAGAGTGCCTGCCAGCGGATGATGCGGCGAAGCTGCCGTGGTGTGACACCAATCGTTTTCAGCAAACCGTAAAATCGGATATCTTCGGTAACCGAAATCTGAAAAATGTTGTAAATAATCAGATAACCAGTAAAAATGATCAACAGCAGAAAAGCAATCATCGCAATAAGCGTCTGCACATCCATGGTCTGTCCAAGCTGGGCGGAAGTATATCCCCAGTTCACGCCAATACGTACACAGTTTTCCTTACTGGTGTCTTCCCAGTCATAGCCCAGATCTGTATCTACCTGTTCCATCTGTCCCTGGATATTGACAGAAGATTTCATCATCACATTCAGATCCGAACGAAAGGATGCAATACCGTGAGTCTGTGCTTCTGTTTCTACTTCTTTTGCATATTCTTCTGAAATATTAATATAATGAACCGGACTTAAGTCATCATAGTCCCACCAGCCGGTTAAGGTGAAGGTATCTGTTTTTTCATAAGTCGAACCACCATCTTTCGTGCCGACTCGCCAGGTCAGCTCAATCTGTGCACCGATTTTCGGTGTGATTCCAAGGAGCTCCAGGCTGGTGGTATCCATGGAGATCTCTTTTCCACGTTCCGGAGTATGGCCGGTGGTTGGGGATGCATAGCTCCATTTGGTACAATTTGCGTCCATAAAGCTGACTTCTGCGGGCAATTTTGAAAATACACCGGTATCCAGATAGCCGATGACTGTTCGCAGTCCCGTCTCACGCACCTTAGAATGGGCGGAAATGGCAGCAATCTGATCCGCATTCACATCTTTAAAGGTTCCATGGGCATATCCGCCAATCTGGCGAAACGTATACGTCTGATAACTGTTGTTTATGGATCCTGCGATGGTAAAAAGTGAAGTGAACAGCAGGGTAGTCAAAGCAATTGCAAGAATGGCAATGATATGTTTTTTCCTGGAAGCTTTGAGTGTTCGATAGCTTAAGCGGCGGATACATACCTGATTTTTTACCTTCATGCCTGTCCCCTCCATGTCTGCTGATTTTGAATTTTTCCATCCTCGATTCGGATAATGCGGTCAGCCATCTGAGCAATTTCTTCATTGTGTGTAATCATGACCATTGTCTGTGAGAATTTCTGACTGGTTACTTTGAGAAGACTTAACACATCCTGGCTGGTCCTGGAATCCAGATTGCCGGTCGGTTCATCTGCAAGGATGATCGCAGGAGAGGAAGCCAGCGCACGGGCTATTGCCACACGTTGCTGCTGACCACCGGAGAGCTGGTTTGGCAGAGCTGTTTGACGGTCTCTTAATCCCAGTGTCTGCAGGATGGCCTGTATGAATGTTTTATCCACTTTTTTACCGTCCAGTTCAATAGGAAGCACTACGTTTTCATATACATTCAGAACCGGAACCAGGTTATAGCTCTGGAAAACAAAACCGATCTTGCGTCTCCGAAAGATCGTGAGAGCTTCTTCTTTTAGTGAAAAAATGTCTTTTCCATCCACCAGTACTTTTCCGCTGGTTGGACGATCCAGACCGCCCAGCATATGCAGAAGCGTAGACTTTCCAGAGCCGGAGGTGCCGACTACCGCTACGAATTCTCCCTTTTCCACACTTAGATTCACCCCATCCAGTGCATGAACAGCATTGGGTCCTGTGCCATATATTTTCTTTAAATTTTCAACCTGTAAAATTGCCATAATGTTACCTCCTAATATGATGATGTATAAATTATGGCATGCGATTCTTTCCACATTCTTTCCAGAAGCAGCATAAATCTGACAGTTTTGTAAGATTTCAGGATTTATCCTGGCAGAAATACAGAAAAGACAGATCCTTTTCCGAGTTCAGACTGCACTTTCATATATCCCCCTTCACTGGAGATGATTTCTCTGGAAAGATACAGGCCGATGCCTACGCCCTGTTGCTCGCTGACCTCTCTGGAACGATAAAATCTGGAGAAAATCTGTGCCTGCTCAGATTCGGAAATACCGATACCTGTATCACATACATCGATTCGAACAAACATTTCATAGGCTTTCACGGAAAGGCGAATACTTCCATGCTCCGTGTATTTTATGGCATTATCGAGAAGATCCCCAGTGCTTCTGCCGTCCATTTTGCATCAAAAGCAGCTTTTGTCTCAGTATCCTCTAAGAGAAGAGACAAGCCTTTCTGATCTGCTTTTGCCATATATTGGCTAACCACCGTTTCCAGCACAGGCTGAAGATCCTGCTGTTTCACAGACAGGGAAATAATGCCATTTTCCAGACGGGACAGCCTGACAAGGGAATCTATCAGGAAACGAAGTCTTTCCGTCTGTCGATATAATGCATTGACATTGTCGGCAGCAGATTCCGGTAACTCTTCTTCCTGTAAAAGCTCGCAGTAGAGCAGGAGATTGGCAATGGGTGTCTTTGTCTGGTGGGAGATATCCGCCACTAATTTTTTGATGTTATCTTTTTCCTGCTGCACATTTCTGGCTGAAATGGCAGAAGCGGAAAAATAATGAGCAAATTTCGTCTCCAATGCAGACAGGCGGCTTTCATCGAACATCGTATCGGTAAAATCACCCTTCATTGCTGCATCCAGCATGTGTTCCATCGTATGAAAAGTCCTGTTCATACGCCAGCGGTACCGGAAAACCAGCAGGAGCATACAGATAAGTGCAAGTATCATGAATAGAAAAATCATCATATCTGTCATGGCTCATTCACCCAGCTATATCCGATTCCATAAATGGTTTTGATGTATGAATGGGCTTTCAGCTTGTCCCTGAGACGTTTGACGGTCACAGAAAGCGCATTTTCGTCTACATATTCAGCACCGTCTGTCCAGATGCGATCCACCAGCGCAGAACGGCTCATGACCGTGCCACGATTTTCAATCAACAGACGGAGAAGCTTTTGCTCCGTCTTACTCAGTTCCACTTTTTTATTGCGGATAGAGAATTCCATGGTGAAAAAATCAAAGGAATAATCATCGATGGTGATGACATTTTTCTTGTCACACGGTGTAGTCTTACGAAGCTGCGTATTTACTCTGGCTCTCAGAACAGCGAGAGAGAAGGGCTTGGTGATGTAATCATCTGCTCCCAGCTCCAGTCCGTTTACAATATCCAGATCGGTATCATTGGCCGTGAGCAGAATAACAGGGATGGGATCACTTCCTTTTTTGATTTCCTTCAGGAAATCCAGTCCGTTGCCATCTGGAAGGTTGATGTCCAGCAGGATCAGAGATGGAGTGCTGCACAAGATCTGCTCTCTGGCTGACCGGATATCCGTGCAGGAGATCAGCTGTCGGCTGTCGGTTGTCAGAGCCTTGCACAGACCTTTATTTAATGCCATATCGTCTTCCATGATAAGTATTTGTTCCATATGTATGTCCTTTCGTAATCATTCAGTTAAGTTCTTCTTTTCCGAGGTCGAATCGATTCTGGACACCCGGTATCTGACCACGGAATCAGCTAGATTCTTCATTTCCGGGGCCGAAACAGTTCTGAACACCAGGTACCAAACGGCGGAATCAGCTATATTCATGCCCAAACACCTCGCAGAACAGTGGGTTCTGAACAGTGACCTGGCATCTTTATATTATAACAGAGAGACTGCGTATTCTGAATAAAAAATCTGCAACTTATCTGCCAATATATGCAAGTCAGCCTTCCGGGTATGGACTTATCGGGCAATGTCAGGTATAACGGTCATATAAGCTTATGAAACAGCAGGTAATCATATTATAAAATATTTTGGAACCATTTGGCATTTTTCTGCGTCTAATAGATAGAACAGTTGAAAAACATGTTCCTGTACGTACAGATTTTCAGAAGGGAGAAGCAAAGTGGAGAAGTTAGTCAATATGGCAAAAAGAGGTGATACAGAAGCTTTCACACAGCTGATGCAGTATCAGATGCAAAAACATGTATAAAACTGCCAGATCCATTTTATCACAGGATGAAGACGTGGCAGACGCTATTTCAGATACCATACTGGCCTGCTGGGAACAATTGGGGAGTTTGAAGCATGATGGATATTTTCGTACCTGGATGACCAGAATTCTGGTTAATAAATGTTATGACCTGATCAGAGCAAATAAAACCGTAGCATGGGAAGACTATATTCCAGATCCGGCATACCGTGAGCAGGAGTATGAAAATATTGAATGGAAGCAGACCTTAGATTCTCTTTCAGAAAAATACAGACTGATTATGATGCTGTATTATGTGGAAGGATTTAAAGTCAGTGAAATCAGCCAGATACTGGATCTTTCAGAAGGCACGGTGAAAAGCAGACTGTCCAGAGGGCGTGACCGCCTGACAGAAGCTTTTGAATTACGGCAAAGGAGGGCGAATTAATGAAGAAAAATGATACGATTTATACATTACAGCAAAACATTGAAATCCCTGATATTGTAACAGAAAAAGCAAATATGGCATTTGAACAGATCCGGAAGGATGCCGGCAGCAGTAGCGATAAAATCGTAACGTATCAGAAACCAGTGAAAAAGTCCCGGAAAAAATATGTGACTGCGGCACTTATTGCCACGATGACCGTTGGGGCAGTATCTGCCTATGCCGCTTATACAAACTGGAGTCATGGAATGAAAGAGGAACTGCGTATTTCAGAGGAACAGCAAAAGAATCTGGAAGCAAATGGCATGGCAGCATTTTCCGATGCATCCGTCACAGATGCAGGTGTGACAGTAACAGCACAGCAGAGTATTACCGATAATTATTACACCTATCTTTCCTTTAAGGTAGAGGGCTATTCTGTTGAAAAAGGGGTGCAGCCAGACTTTGAAACTATTTCAGTCACCGCAAACGGACAGGATGTCAGCTGGGGCGGCAGATTCTATGATGGAATGATTTCGGGCAATGATGGAATGGTTGTGAATGCAGATGGGTCAGCACCGGAAACAGAGGCCGATGGCTCCATGATAGAAAATTATGTGATGGATGATGGCAGTCTGGAGTATCATATGATACTGAAGAGCCATGAAAAAGGATTTTTTACAGGCAAACAGCTGCATGTAGAATTAGAAAACCTTGGAACAGTAGCAAAGGCGCAATATTTTCCGGATATAGAAGGGAGCTGGAAACTGGATATGACACTTGGCGGTGCTGATACAGCTAAATACATAGAAACCAATGAAAAATTAGGTGATACGGAAACAATTGTCACAGGAGTAGAACTTTCACCGGTTTCCATGCGCATCACATATGATTTTCCAAAAACAGAGCCACGAATGGAAGAATTTGAGGATGAAAACGGTGAAATACAGACTGTCGCCTGGCCTGCACAACCACCATTTGCTTTTGGAATTCGGTTAAAAGATGGTACTGTGATGAAATATATCTCTTCCGGTAGTGAAAGCACGGGATATACAAGTGAAGAAGGTCAGGAATATGTTGTGTCATTCCCACTGGACCGGGTGATTGATCCGGATCAGGTAGAAACAGTACTCTTCAGCGAATACGATGAAGAAAATGGCAAACAGCTCACTTACGAAGTACCATTAAATGCGAATTAACATTCATAAATCATCTGGAAAACTTACAGCAGTAATGATACAATAGTTGAAATAGGAGAGGAGCAGTGAGGCACATGACTTTTTCAAAGAGAATCAAAAATTTAAACTGTTATCAAAAATGTTTTTTATTGATTATGTTATTGATGTCTCTGGTATTTACGATATTGTATCCCATTACCATCTCCAGAGTAGGTTATGAATATAAGAATTCTATTTTTGTTCCGATACAGGAAAACAATAATATCATATATTCAGGTAAAATTCATGGGACGCAGGCACATTTTACAGTATCAGAAGATAAGACTCTTGTATTTCAATATGGAGATAAAACCTATGGCCCTTATACTCTGAAAGAAGATCCTGGAGCAATTCCACAAAACGATGATATGTCTGAGTACATGACAGGTGTGGAACTTCGCTGTGATGAAAATATTCTGTTTCGCGGCGGTGTGCTGCAAACGGCAGATTCTTACTGGCTGTATAACGAGGATGGAAACGATTATGAATTTTCATATATGGCAGAGGATGAGACAGAACGTGATGCTGACGGCAATATCATTGATCCAGATGAACCATCTACGGGCAACATACTGGAACTGATGAATGATCCTGTGCTGACACATAAAGGAAACTGGACGGCATGGCTTGGTGCTTTGATTATTAGTATATTCAATGCATTTTCGATTCTGTATGCAGACGAAATCTTCCGCTGGAATCTCGCCTTTCAGATTCGAGATACGGATGGAGCAGAACCATCTGACTGGGAAATTGCAGGACGATACGTTAGTTGGATAATATTGATTCTTGTAGCTTTGATCATATATATAATGGGGTTGAATTAATATCCGTGGCCGAATTGGTTCTGGCTACCCGGAACCAGACGGCGGATATAACTAGATTCTTAATTTCCGAGGTCAAATCGGTTCTGGACACCCGGAACCAGACGGCGGATATAACAAAATTCTTCATTCCCGAGGTCGAATCAGTTCTGGAAACCCGGAACCAGACCACGGGATCAGCTAAATTCTTCTTTATACGATATAAATCGTTAATACTTAAATATATGAATCAACTGTCAGTTTAAGTAAATATGGTAATATAAAAGCTACCGTGTTTCTGGTTTTTTTACGATATATAACTATTTTACACTTAAATTATTTAAGTTATATTGGTAATTTAATGCTGATTTTTAAGCTGAAATGGATTTA
>QUMM01000021.1 GCA_003435055.1 Lachnospiraceae bacterium OF09-6 | reverse complement strand
CTGATATAGAGAAACTACGCGAAAAATATATAAATAATCCACCAGAAGGTATGACCTCTGCGGACATCCGCCATATGAGCGAGGAGGAACTTCTGGATATGGACTATTTCCTAAATGAAGATATTTTTGATGATGAATTTGCAGAAGAAGATTTTTTTCTGTTCTGATTCATGATCATCGTTTTGTCATGCCCGCCTTTGCGCGGGCTATTTTAATTCAAGAGAGCGCCGAAGGCGGTCTTTCCTATAAAGTAAAAAAGACACTCCATTTCTGGAATGTCCTTATAGCCTGTTATTATCTGATAACTTATTATTTCAATATTCTTGCGTATTTTTTATTATTCTGTGTTCATCAAAACTTCACTGTGCATTCGGGACAAATTAATTAGTAAATATTTAGTAAAAGTCAAAATCTCTGCCGGATTATACCTTAGAAATATTGATTTTACTGGATTTTTGAGAAAAGATAGGAATAATAGTCGATAATTCCAATCATAATTATTTTTCTCCTCTGTAACAAAATACCCCAAATGCATTATTTATCATAACACATTCGGGGTTTCTTGTCGATATCATACCCGGCGATTATACTCTTGAGTATCCATAACTGTTCACGATCGCATCCAGTTTTTCCTTCTTTGCGCACATCGGACATTCTGTCGCATGCCATGTCTGGTACTGTGGTATATCAGCTGGTGAAAACAGGGAATTGATCTTGATTCCATCTATCTCATCAGTAGCACTGAATAATGCTGCTGCACCTTCCATAATACCACCATAGTAACGGATACATTCTACTGCACGTTTTACTGTAATACCGGTAGTGGCTGTTGCCAGAACCAGCAGTACATGCTTATTGGCAATCATGGCCTGCATATTATCACGGAAGATCAGCTGACCACCAGTATGAATCTCCGGTGATGCAATATACATGGTATTATGTGTATTCAATGAGCGGATTCCGTTCTGGCTCAGTTCTTCTGCCAGATAAGCTCCTATGATCTCACATCCATCCATGCAGACAATAGTATCAATATAAGTACTGTTCTTATAATTCTGTGCCAGGATCTTTGCTGCATTCTCTGCTTCACTTTTTCTTGATTTTAAAAATGTCATATCTACATAATAATTGATATGTGAATGTGTCGTGGCAAAATGGCCAGGTATTACACGTAACACCACATTGCTGTTTACTTTCGACGGTATTCTGATCACTCTTGATTCCATATGCCGGCCTCCTAACATAATTTATAGTCAGATTATACCACATTCTCATTATTATTCAATTATTTTTGTATATATTTTATAAAGTATTCAGAAATTTTACCGGATTTTCGTCATAGCAAATACTTCTATTCTGTATTTCTTCCGGAACTTGTGCAAGTTTACTATGTATGCGGATCATCGATGATTTCTGATTATACAGAACTGTACGTTCAAACGGCATACGGATTACCGAAGGATACGCCATACCCACGCCAAGCTCCAGAATGCACAGCTTCTTTCCAATCGTCGATGTCAGCCAATTCCTATAATACTGCCACTGAGAAAGATAACAAGATTCATCATAGTCTTCATTAGTAACCACATTCCCACTACGGTCACTGCCACAGGGAGCCACTACAAAAAAGCGGTTCATTCCGGCATCATACACCAGATCATCGGTATTGACAGTCACCAGAAACCATGGTTTTCCCTTCACCAGATCCATGACTTTCTGATAGGCCTGCAAGATCTCTTCCTTTGTGTTTTTCCCTTTCTTTTCTGTGAATTCATCTCCTACCCCGATCAGCACCATGTCAGACTGCTGAATCTTTTCCGCTATCTGTTCAATTGGTTTCATATTCTCCTCCACGCTCTGCACTGTCCAGTTCAAACCAGAACACAACGCCTTCTTTTCGATTATAGACGCCATATTTCTGGTGGTGGGAATCCATAATTGCTTTCACAATTGACAATCCAATTCCACTGCCTCCATATTCTCTGGTTCTTGCCTTATCGACTTTATAGAATTTGATCCATACCTTATCAAGTGAATCATCCGGTATCGGCTGACCGGTGTTGAAGACACTGACCCGTATTTTCTCATCCTGATGCAGCACAGTTACTTCAATCTGTTTTTCTCCATCTACATGATTGATAGCATTACTGATATAGTTAGTCACTACTTCCTCAAGCTTAAACTCATCGCCCCACACATACAAAGGCTGCTTTTGATCAAAGCTGATGGTCGCCCCCTTTTGCTCTGCCAGAAGAGTGGATGACTGAATCACTCCGTTGATCAGTTCTGTCAGATCAAAACGCTGGATATTCACCACATCATTTCCAAATTCCAGCTGATTCAGACTAAGCAGCTTTTTCACCATATTGTTCATCTTGGCTGCTTCATCGATAATGACTTCACAATAAAATTCTCTGCTTTCCGCATCATCGTTGATGCAGTCCTGCAGACCTTCCGCATAGCCCTGGATCAGAGCAATTGGTGTCTTCAGTTCATGGGATACATTGGATAAAAATTCCTTTCGCATCTCATCAATCTGAATCTTCTGATTCAGGTCTGTCTGAAGCTCATTATTTGCTGTCTTAAGCTCTGAAATCGTCTTTTCCAGTGTCTCAGACATATGGTTGAAATTCTCGCCCAGCTGTCCGATCTCATTCTTTCCACCGCTGACATATTTGGCATCAAACTCCAGATTTGCCATACGCCTGGAAAGTGCAGTCAGTTCACTAAGCGGTTCTGTGATCTTCTTTGACATCCACCAGATCATGGCTACCGCCACCAGAATTCCCAAAAGCAGCGTGTATGCCACAAACCGGTTGGAAATCTTGACATTATCCTTGATCGACTGAATCGGAATCCGCATCAGGAAATAGCATCCTGATGAGAGTTTACCCCAGGCTTCCAGATATTCGATTTTCTCAAAGGAATCTTCGCATTGCTGAATCGTATAATTGTCTGTGGATACCAGTACTTCCTGATGATCATTTTCCATACTGAATCCAAACAAATATCCTTCCACACGCCCCCGCATGATTCGGTTATCTCTGGACTGATAAACCGCTACAAAAGAGCCATCCTCCTCCGGTGACAGTATGGTCATCTCCACGTTATTCGTTCCGCTGATCTGTTGAAATTCATCATCAAATTCACTGCTCTTGAACTCTGATGCATCACCGATCTCATCCAGTTGTTCGTAAATATCAATCAATGCATGCTCTTTCTGATAAATGTAATATTTTTCCAGAAAAAAGTTATTAATCAGAAAATTGGCACCAAGGATCAGGGCCATCAGCGAAATAAATGATACTGCCAGCTGTGTTTTTATGGAATGCTTCATCTTATGACACCTCGAACTTATAGCCCATTCCCCAGATGGTCTTAATATAGTCGCCTTCCTTGCCCAGCTTGCTTCTCAGCTTCTTCACATGGGTATCAATAGTTCTGGCATCCCCAAAATAATCATAGTTCCATACACTGTTCAGGATCTTTTCTCTGGAAAGAGCCAGTCCCTGATTATCCATAAAATAATTCAGAAGTTCAAATTCCTTAAAACTCAGTTCCACAGGTTTGCCTTCAACAGTTACCTCATGTGCTGACTTGTTCAGCGTAATCTCTCCTGCGGTAATGATACTGTCATCATTCAGCAGATTACTTCTTCTTAAAATCGCCTCTACGCGGGCTACCAGAATCTTTGGGCTGAATGGCTTGGAAATATATTCATCTACGCCAAGATCAAATCCCAGCAGTTCGTCTCTCTCATCTGACTTCGCCGTCAGCATGATGATTGGCACGTCCGATAATTCACGTATCTCGCGGCACACCTGCCATCCATCCATCTTCGGCATCATTACATCCAGAATAATCAGTGAAATATCTTTTGTACTAAAAAAAATATCCACTGCCTGTGCCCCATCTTCTGCCTCTAATACAATAAAATCCTTTTTTACCAGAAAGTCTCTGACCAGCTTTCTCATTCTGCTTTCATCATCTACTACCAGTATTTTCAGCTTTTCCATAAGTCCTCCCATATGTCTGTATTATTTCATCAGGGAACATCCCTTCCAGAATCTTTTTACTACTATAGCGAAAAATTATGTTTGTTTTGTGAAAAACATTTCTTAATCTTTTAACTTTCTTTCTGATTAATCAGATACTTTGTATACTCCTGAATCACCAGACAGGTTCCCACATCGTAATGCACCCCGTCTGAGGTTCCATATCCATTTTCCTGCAGATAGGAACAGACATCCAGATACTGCTCTGGAAAGGCCTGTTGCAACACGTTATTAAAAGATATGACCATGTCACTGTTGATAAAATAACCGCAGGAAGACGCCATAGCATCGTTCACCGGATTCACCGACATGAACCAGAATCTGGTATCCGGATAAGCCTCCACCAGATACTGATATTCTGAAATGTAACTGCCAATATTGGCCACATCATTAATTCCAAAACACAGGATCACATCTGCATCCGGCCATGCATTCATCTGATCCAGCATCTGATAAACGCCCTCAGATACAAACCAGTCATAACCAATGCTCTCTTTTCCTACATAACTGTAGCCACCTGCCATCGACATACCAACCACTCTGGAATCTCCCACAAAAATCATCTGAGATACTTCGTGATGTTGCTGGGCCTCCAGTTCCTTCCACTCCTTATGAATCTCCTCAATCGTATGGCGAAAAATATTCAACCCCAGATAAGGGTTATCCTGTTCTTCTACAATAAACAAAAAACGCTCCAGATCAAAGGGAATCTGCGTTTTCTCTGCCGGATCAGTCTCCTGTGCATGAACATCAAAAAAAGCCATGCTTCCCAAAATCAATAACAAGCTCAGAAAAAAAACGCATTTACATTTCTTTCTAAATAACATAGTCCGTTTTCCCATCATTTTTCAGTTTTGTTTTTTAGTATAACACAAAAATTTGCTTCTGCTACAAAAAAAACCGCTAAAACACTGGATTTTAGCAGTTTTTCTTAAATGGAGCTGAGGGGAATCGAACCCCTGTCCGAAAGCCTATTCATCGTGGTATCTCCCATCACAGTCACTGTTTTAACATTCCCTCCATGGCACGCCCAGAGACAGGCTTGTCACTTCAGTAGCTTCATCAATTCTTTTATCTGTTCAAAGCTTCACAGACAAAGTGCCCCGCAAGTTTGATGCCGGGATCCTAAGCAGCGGGTTGCTCAGGGCCGACAGCAGCCATTAGGCTGCGTACGCTAAATTTTCGTCTGCGTTTATATTTAATTCCGGTTTACTATGTGGTCCCGGCCCACAGATGGCTGCCTCGATTGCAAAACCCCCGTCGAAACCAGTACAACCCCTGAATTCAGGTGTATGGGTTATGCAGATATTAGCGTAATTTATTCTAACGCATTCATTTATTTCCGTCAAGCCGGTTTCCGCATATTTTCTTGAAAAAACCTATAATATTCAGTATAATGAAAATAACTATACCAAAAGGGGGTTGAGTTTTTATGAAGAGAAAGTATATGCTTTTACAGGCTTTTTTATTATCTGCTGCTCTTGGTTCTTCCACAGCAGCCGCTGTTCCTGAATCTGATGTAACAAAGGCTTACGATTCTGCAGTAGATCTTCAGGATCATCAGGACAGTATTGATGTTACAGTAAATGAAACTACCAATGTGCCAGATATCAAAGGCAATGCGACAAAAAACATTCATCTGCAGGCCAGCGGACTTCAGGATCTGAAGAATCTTAAAGTAGCTATCTCCATCGAGACAGATGATGGAACCAAAGAGCAGTATTATACGGACGGATATTTTTATGACAATGATTCCGGTGAGAATGTAAAGTATGCCATGAAACCGGAAGAGATGATTCAGCTTATGAACCAGTATGTCTATCTTAATCTGAATTCACAGTATCTGGATTCTCTGGATTATAATAACGCCAGCTATCTGTTCACTGCAACAGAAGGTTCTCTGGGTGAGTTTAAAGACAACGTTCTGGAAGGTGCACAGGACGAGCATCAGATTAACCTGGTGACGCTTCAGGGATATGTAAATACCGATGAGCAGGGACAGATTACGAAACGGAGGATTCAGACTGTTTACACGGTTCGCTCCGGTGAAGAGCCACAGACCTGCACTACAAACTCTGTGAGCACATTTACCAATCATAGTACTGCCATTACGGTTGATATGCCAGATTTATCTTCTTATAAAGAATCCAAGGCGACAGAACCGGTTGTAGAGATCACCGAAAAAAAAGCAACCATTTATGCTACGGCTGATCTGAATGTCCGGGCGCAGAACAATGTATCCGCCACAGTGCTTGGTGGTATTGCAGCAGGAAACGAGATTACGCAGACCGGTTATACCAGCGATGGCTGGATTCAGATCAGTTACCAGGGAGCCACAGCTTATGTATCTGCTGACTTTGTCAGCGACAAAAAGCCAGTGATTGTAAAATCCATGTCCGGTACTATGTATGCGACTACAGAAGTCTATGTCCGCAGTGCAGCCGGAACCGATGGCGTTATTCTTGGATCTCTGAGTACCGGCAGTACTGTCACTGTCAGCGGATATACGAATAACAACTGGATCCGAATCACTTACAATGGTCAGACTGGTTATGTATCCAGCGATTATTTAAGCTGGAACGCTCCGGTTACCGCTATGGGAGGAACTATGTATGTTACCAGTGCACAGGCGAATGTGCGTTCCTATTATTCGACCGATGCCAGTGTACTTGGCACTCTGAACTATGGGGATGATGTGAGTGTTACCGGATACACTCCAAATAACTGGATCCGTGTCAGTTATAAGGGATACACTGGTTATATTTACGGAGATCTTCTCTCCTGGACAGATCCATTGGATTACAGTGATTATGTACCTGGAAATGATCAGAACAATCAGCCATCCTCTGATTCTTCTAATCCGGCAGACAGCAGCTCGGTAAAACAGGTATTTGGAACCGTCATTTCCAGTGGAATGAGTACGATTACCATTTCCTGTAATAATGGCAAAATTCTAAATCTTGCAAAAGAAGACGGAGAAATCAACTGTCCAAATGGCATTTACAACGGATTATATGTATCTGTCGTATATTATCATGAGCCTGTCTACGGGGCAGATATTCTACAGTCCATGGATGCAATGTAAAACATAAGCCACCGGCTTTTTTACCTGCCGGTGGCTTTCTTACTTCTCTAATACAGATTTTTCACCTTAAATTCTTTTTCTGCTTCTCTTCTCTGATCTTTCTTGGCAATATCCTGTCTCTTATCGTAAAGCTTCTTGCCTCGCGCCAGGCCAATCTCTACTTTTACCAGACTTCCTTTAAAATAAACTTTCAACGGCACCAGCGTCATACCTTTTTCTTTGATCTTGCCCATCAGCTTATTAATCTCATACTTATGCATCAGCAGCTTTCTTGGTCGCAGAGGATCTTTATTGAAAATATTGCCCTTCTCATAAGGCTGATATGCATGCCATAGATGATCACTTCTCCGTTTTCGATGCGGACAAATGCTTCTTTGATACTGCATTTTCCCATTCGAAGGGATTTTACTTCCGTGCCAGCCAGAGAAATCCCTGTCTCATAGGTATCATCTACAAAAAAATCATGATATGCTTTTTTATTATTTGCAATGAGTTTGACTGTCTGTGCTCCCATCTCCTACTCTCCTATACAAAAATCTATGGTACGCATCTCTTTATCTGCATCCAGCACACGCACCTTTACCCGCTGTCCCATCTGATATACTTTTCCGGTCTCCACACCATACATCTCGTAAGTCTCTTCATTATAATAATAACGATCATCATAGAGATTGCTGACATGTACCATGCCTTCTACGGTGTTTGGCAATTCCACATAGAATCCATAGCTATTCATACCGGAAATCACTCCTTCAAAGGTTTCTCCAATATGCCGCTCCATATATTCTACTTTCTTCATCTTATCTACTTCCCGTTCAGCATCATCGGCACGGCGCTCAGTCTTGCTGGTCTGTTCTGCCACACCCGGAAGAATTTCTTCATAATGAGCGATTCGTTCTCCGTTCAGACGTCCTCGCAGATTTTCTTTGATAATACGATGAATCTGCAAGTCCGGATAGCGGCGGATCGGCGAAGTAAAATGGCAATAATATTTTGCAGCCAGTCCAAAATGTCCCGTACAGTCCACCGTATAACGTGCCTGTTTCATGGACCGGAGTGTCAGTCGGCTAATCAGAGATTCTTCTGGAGAATCTTCAATTCTGGCTAAAAGTTTTTGTAACTCCTTTGGATGTACTTCATCCCGGATTCCTTTCATGCCATATCCAAAATTGGCAATAAACATGGCCAGCTGCTGAATCTTTTCCGGATCCGGTGACTCGTGGGTACGATACAGGAATGGCAGTTCCTGCCAGTAATAATCCTGCGCTACAGTCTCATTTGCCAGAAGCATGAAGTCTTCGATGATCTTGGTAGCCACATTTCGGTCATATGGTTTGATCTCTATTGGCTCTCCTTTTTCATTCAGCAAGATCTTACTCTCAGCAAAATTAAAATCAATGGAGCCACGCTTTTTACGATTCTCCCGAAGGACTGCTGCCAGCTTTTCCATCTCCTGAAACATCGGCACCAGCTCCTGATATTTTTCTATCTCTTCTTCATCATGATCTGTCAGAATCCTTGCTACACTGGTATAAGTCATTCTGCGATTGACACAGATCACGCTCTCCACAATCCGATGAGCTACTACCTCACCTTTTGCATTCACGTCCATCAGGCAGCTCAGAGCCAGCCGGTCTACTCCCTGATTCAGAGAACACATACCATTGGAAAGTGTATGTGGCAGCATCGGTATCACCCGATCCACCAGATATACACTGGTTCCCCGCTTTAACGCTTCACGATCCAGTGCACTGTTCTCCTGTACATAATTCGTTACATCTGCAATGTGCACTCCAAGATGCCAGATCTGCTGCTCCTCATCCCAGGTTACCGATACTCCGTCATCCAGATCCTTGGCATCTTCCCCATCAATGGTCACAATAGTGAGATCCCGCAGATTCTCTCTGCCCTGACAGTCTGCCTCGCTGACTTCCTTAGCTACTCGTTCCGCCTGATTCAGCACTCGTTCCGGAAATTCCATTGGCAGCTCATGTCCATAGATCACAGATAGAATATCCGTTCCAGGATCATTCACGTGCCCAATGATCTTAATAACCTTTCCTTCTGGCTTCTTCGTACTGCTGCCATAGCTGGTCAGTTCCACCAGCACCTTATGTCCATCCACTGCTCCTTTAGACCTCTCGATGGGGATAAAGATGTCTTTGGAAAATTTCTGATTATCTGGTCTCACAAACCCGAAATTCTTACATTTTTCAAAAGTACCGACGATCTCTTTTAATTCATGGGAAATGATGCGGGTGATGATCCCTTCCTGCCTCTTTCCTGTTTTACCTGGCAAAATCTCTACTTCCACAGTATCATGATGGATTGCTCCATTGATATGGTCTTCAGAAATAAACAGATCTTCTTCTCTTCCTTCGATCTCTACAAAGCCAAATCCTCTGGCATTACCAATAAACAATCCTGTGGATATGGCACGCTCTGCCTTCTTATACTTGCCCCGTTTGGTTAATTCTATCTTTCCTTCCCTCTGCAGTTCTTCCAGAATGGCCTCCAGTTCCGGCCGGTCCTCTTTGGCTACCTGCATTACAATGGCGATCTCCTTAATCTTCATCGGCACATAATGAGGATCACACATCAGGGAATATACTATTTCTTTTCTTTTTTCAAATTTATTATCCATATATCTCCTGTAATAAGGAAAAAGTATGTCTCGGGTTTTGTGTGAACGAAGATCACACAAAGCACCTCACGGAACATACTCTGTGAATAGTAGCAAAAACACTCTTGTATTCTACAAGAGTGTCTTACCATTCAACGTCTAAAAGTTCAAATTCAATACAATCGCTAAAACAACAAATCCTATTGCCAGTGCCTTGGTAATCTTAACCAGTGCGCCTTCCATGGAACGACCCTTGTTCTTGCCCCAGTATGTCTCGGACAGTCCGCCAATGGTTCCAAGTCCTGCAGATTTTCCCTCCTGCATTAATACGATAACCGATAAAGCGATACAATCAATAATAAAAATTATGGTAAGAATGATTCTAAGAACTCCCACTTCTCCACCTCCTATGTCAAACAAAATCAGTGTATCATAGCTACCCGCTTTTTTCAACTGATTTTTTATAAATGTTCCAGAATTCTCATCAGACGTGAATATTTCACCGTATTTTCTCCACGTACAGGCGGTCGCAGCTCCAGCACATCTGCTCCGGAAGCAACTGCCAGATCCACCAGGAATGCATCCAACACATATTCACCGTCTTTTATCACTATCGTTTTTTCTCCCTGTTCTTTCCAGGCACGAATCTCTTTCAGACACTGTGTTACGGTAATGTACTGTTCTGGATGAATCACTTTTTCCGTTTTCGTTTCCAGTGTCTCCATGCCAATCTCTGTCTTTTCATATCTTTTCTTCCATCTGTCCATCAGAATCTGGCACCTTGCTCCTGGTGTTTTTTCTTCTGGAATTCCTATACGCAAAATCGGATAACTTTGTGCCTGCACGCCTCCCAGATACTGATACAGTGGAATTCCAAGGTGCTTTGTGGCTGTTCTTGCCGCTGCACAGGATATTGCCCGAATCGCATACTTTCTCATTTGCATCTCCTGTACGCCTCCTGCTGACCGTTCCAGAATCTGGTCAACATGCTTCTGTGCCAGCAGGTTCTCGCCAATAATTTTATCTGCAAGATTCCTATTGATAAACAGCGCCAGGCTCTCTGCCAGTTCTTCCAGATTATCTTCCGGACCTGGCAGTGATACTGCTCCTCTGCCGATTTCTCCATCTTCGCCAAGTACTTCTACTTCTATGGCAGGAAGTCCTCTTCCATCCAGTATACTTCTCCCCAGCACATCTGTAATCTGCTTATACTTAAACATAAAGCACAATACCTCCTTTGGAAGTATTGTGCCCTGTTTTCCTGTAACTTATCCCTGATACCCCATATCAAACAGGGTACGTGTATGTTCATCCAGCTTATCTTTCACACGGCACTCCAGCAGCATCTGCTGCAGCTTTTCTCCGTGTTCGAATGTAGTCCAGACATCCGAAGCTCTGACCAGTTCTTTTACTTTTTTCCGAAACTCGGTAAAGTCATCCATGTCCCGAAGCTCTCTGGCCATCTCACTGTCCGTTCCCATCTTCTTCAGTCCCAGACCTGCCGCATAGCTGTATTCCAATGCAGAAATCAGTGGTGCATCCCATCTGGACTTCAGCTTCAGCTGTACCGCATCTCTCGATAATTCGATGTTCATTATTTACGTACCAGCAGAGACTTTCCTGTCATCTCTTTTGGCTGCTCCATACCCATCAGTTCGATCAGCGTCGGAATGATATCTGCCAGGCAACCACCTTCACGCAGAGTATAAGCAGGATCTGCATTTACCAGAATAAATGGTACCGGATTTGTGGTATGTGCGGTGAATGGAGCACCAGTCTCATAATCCACCAGCTGTTCTGCATTACCGTGATCAGCGCAGATGAACATCTGGCCGTCTGCTTCCTTGAGTGCCTCTACTGCCCTGCCTACACACTTGTCTACTGCTTCTACTGCTTTAATCGCAGCTTCCTGTACACCAGTATGACCAACCATATCCGGATTTGCAAAGTTGATGATGATTACATCATACTTGTCAGAGCGTATTGCTTCACATAATTTATCACATACTTCAAATGCACTCATCTCCGGCTGAAGGTCATAAGTAGCAACTTTTGGAGATTTTACCAGAATACGGTCTTCTCCTTCGTTTGGTTCTTCTACACCACCATTGAAGAAGAATGTTACATGTGCATACTTCTCAGTCTCAGCAATTCTTGCCTGAGTCATGTGATGTGCTGCCAGATATTCTCCAAATGTATTGGTGATCTCTACCTTATGGAATGCTACCAGTTTATTTGGAATGGTTGCATCGTATTCGGTAAAGCATACATAAGTCACATCCAGTCTCTTTCCTCTGTTGAATCCATCAAACTCATCACAGCAGAATGTTCTTGTGATCTCTCTTGCACGGTCAGGACGGAAATTGAAGAAGATAATAGAGTCCTTGTCCTGAATTCTTCCGTATGGTTTACCATCCTTTTCCAGATATGCAGGAATCACGAACTCATCTGTCTTCTCATTGTCATAAGATTCCTGGATTGCTTTTACGATATTATCTGTAGCTACGCCTTCTCCTTTTACCAGTGCATTGTAAGCCAGCTCTACACGATCCCAGCGATTGTCACGGTCCATCGCATAGTAACGTCCCATAACAGAAACCACTTCGCCGACACCGATCTCTTTCATTTTGGCTTCCAGCTGCTCTACATAACCCTTTCCTGATGCAGGAGGTGTATCACGTCCATCCAGGAAGCAGTGTACATATATCTTTTCTACGCCTTCTCTTTTTGCCAGTTCCAGCAGACCATAAATATGTGTAATGTGGCTGTGTACTCCACCATCAGATACCAGACCATACAGATGCAGTGCTGAATTGTTCTCTTTTGCATTCTTGCATGCAGCCAACAGAGCTTCATTCTTAAAGAAATCTCCATCTTCAATCTCTTTGGTAATTCTGGTCAGTTCCTGATATACAATACGGCCGGCCCCCATATTCAGATGTCCTACCTCAGAGTTACCCATCTGTCCTTCTGGAAGGCCTACTGCCAGACCACTGGCCTGTCCTTCTACAAATGGATAGTCTGCCATTAATTTATCCATCACCGGTGTATCTGCCAGTGCAACGGCATTGCCATCTTTTCTTTTATTTAATCCATAACCATCCAGGATCATTAATACGGTTGGTTTCTTGCTCATAATCATTCTCCTTTATGTTCACATTCCAATACGTTTCCAAAAGTACATTTTACAGGATTCTTCTCTTAATTGTCAATTAGTATACTCGAATTATTGCAGATATCTGCTTAATCATAGACATCGTCTTCAGTATCTTCACAGAATCATCAAAATTCTTTTCCAAGACTTCTTCTGTGATGACCACAATCTCTGCCAGATCATCATTCTTCCGTTTCTGGATGAACTGTTCAATGCTGACTCCGTTATTACCAAATACACTGGTAACTGCCGCCAGTACTCCCGGTCTGTCTTCTACTTTAATTCTCATAAAATATTTGCTGATAATATTTTCTCTGTTTTTCATAGGAATCTGCTTATAACAGGTACAGCCGATTCGTCCGGTGCAGCCAAAGTGCATATTCTTAATCACATCAAAAATATCTCCTACCACTGCACTGGCTGTCGGCAGTTCTCCGGCACCACGTCCATAAAACATCGTATCGCCTACCGCATCTCCCTTTACAAATACTGCATTAAAGGAATCATTCACAGAAGCAAGCGGATGTCTGCTGTCGATCAGCATCGGATAAACGCCTACCTCAATACCCTCCTCTGTATTACGGGCTCTTCCCAGAAGCTTGATCCGGCATCCCACTTCCTTTGCATAGCGGATATCCCGTGCTGTAATCTTGGTAATGCCTTCTGTATAGACATCTTTGAATGTGACTCTGGAATGAAAACCGATAGAAGCCAGAATCGCCATTTTTCTTCCTGCATCCAGACCTTCTACATCGGCAGTAGGATCTGCCTCTGCATAGCCCAGGTCAGTTGCCAACTGAAGTGCTTCCTGGAACTCCATGCCTTCTTCTGCCATCTTGGTTAAAATAAAATTGGTCGTTCCATTTACAATACCAACGATCTCTTCAATGTAATTGCCTTGAAGTGCCTGCTTCAGCGGCTGGATGATTGGGATACCGCCAGCTACGGCAGCCTCAAATAAGAAGTCCTTATTTGCATCTTTTGCTGCATCCATCAGTGCATGGCCATCTGCTGCAATCAAATCCTTATTGGCAGTCACCACATTCTTTCCTGCATGCAGCGCATCCAGAATATAAGTACGAGCCGGTTCCATGCCACCCATGACTTCCACGATAATATCAATGGTATCATCAGAAATAATATCTTCCCAGTTATTCGTCAAAACAGATGGATCATCCACTCTGGAAGCCGCACGTTCCAGATTTCTCACCAGCACACGGCGAACCTCTACTTCAACTCCCAGCTTTGGCAGCATCTCCGGCTGCTGCTTCTTTAGCACCTTGTATACACCAGTTCCTACGGTGCCCAGGCCAAGTATTGCGATCTGTATCTTATTATCTTTCATGATTCCTCCTGTAAAATCCATTCGGTTAGTCTGTTATTCAGCTTAAAACAGAATCCGAAGCCTGTCAATAGCAGACTCCGGATTTCTTTTCGCCCTTTCTTACTTTTCTTTTTTCTTTTTTGCTTTTCCCAGGTATGCCGCTTTGATCTCTTCATTTGCTGCCAGTTCTTTCCAGGTCCGGACATGGTAATTCGTCCTGTCTCCATAACGTAACCCAAATGAGCTGCATTTAATGCCATATTAGCATTCTGCTCAACCAGCAGTATTGTCACACCCTGTTTATTAATCTCTCGAATAATATCAAACACGCCCTGTACAATAATCGGCGCCAGGCCAAGGGATGGCTCATCCATCATGATCAGCTTTGGTTTACACATCAGCGCACGGGCAATGGCAAGCATCTGCTGTTCGCCTCCTGATAAGGTTCCGGCTGCCTGCCAGCTTCTTTCTTTCAGTCTCGGGAATAAATCATAAACCCAGTTCAAATCCTCTTCGATGTTGTCCTTTCGCATATAGGCTCCCATCTTCAGATTCTCCAGAACAGACAGGTTTACAAAGACACGGCGGCCTTCCGGTACCAGAGTGATTCCTTTTGTTACGATCGTCTCTGTTCCCATACCGATCAGATCCATATCCTGAAACTTAATACTTCCTGCTTTTGGCTTCTCCAGTCCTACAATTGAACGTAAAGTAGAGCTTTTTCCTGCACCGTTTGCTCCAATCAGTGTAACAATCTGGCCTTCCGGCACATCAAAACTAATACCCCTTACCGCTTCAATTCCACCATATGCCACTTTCAGATCTTTTACTTCTAATATATTACTCATCTTCCTGTACCCCCAGATATGCACTGATAACCTTCGGATCATTCTGGATGACTTCCGGTGTTCCCTGAGCAATCAACTTACCAAAATCCAGTACATAGATACGGTCTGAGATGCTCATGACTAATTCCATATGATGTTCAATGACCAATACGGTCAGGTGAAATTCATTTTTGATCTTTAAGATAAATTCACTAAGCTCATCTGTTTCCTGCGGATTCATACCGGCAGCCGGTTCATCCAGAAGAAGGAGTTCCGGCTCTGTAGCCAGCGCACGGGCAATCTCCAGACGTCTCTGTTTTCCATAAGGAAGAGAACTTGCGATCTCATCCTTTTCATTTTCCAGCCCTACCATTCTCAGCAATTCCAGTGTCTTTTTCCGATTTTCCTGCTCTTCTTTTTTATTCAGGCAGAAAGTCGCTGAAAAAACATTTGCCTTAGAACGCATATGTCTGGCTATCAATACATTGTCAAATACGGTCAGACTCTTAAACAGTCGAATATTCTGGAAAGTACGGGCAATGCCCAGATTAGTAATCTGATCCGGTGTCTTTACGATAGTCTTATCATATCTGCCATCATTTTCGCCCAGATAGTTTTTCACCATCTTTCCCTGGGGATGGTTCTCCAGCATAACCTCGCCTTTGAACGAAATCTTTCCATTGGTCGGTGCATACACACCGGTGATCATATTAAATGCAGTGGTCTTTCCGGCACCATTTGGTCCGATCAATGCAACGATTTCGCCTCTGTTTACATCTAGTGACAGGTTATTTACTGCAACCACACCACCAAACTGCATGGTCATATTTTCTACATGAAGTACATTTTCAGCCATTATGATTCACCTCCTGCAGAAATTTTTTTCTTTTTTCGTTTAAAGAGTCCAAACAAACCGTTCCAGGAAAACTCATTCGTTCCCATAATACCACGTCTCCAAAACAGTACCACTACCATCAGAAGAATTGAATACACCACCATACGGAAACCTGGGCGGAACAACGGAATATGTACACCTGCAATCTTAAAGGTATCATCATCGAGGAAACGGAGCCATTCCTGTCCACCGTTAATCAGGAAAGAACCAATAACAGAACCGGTCACACTTCCGATACCACCAAGTACTACGATCAGCAGAATATTATAAGTCAGCATAACCTGGAATGTCTTCGTATCAATTGATCTCATATAGATTGCCAGCATGCCGCCTGCGATTCCTGTAAAGAAAGAAGAAATCACAAAGGACAGTTCTTTATGATGAAACAGGTTGATTCCCATAGCTTCTGCTGCAATATCATCTTCTCTGATCGCCTTAAATGCACGGCCATAAGAGGAATTGATCAGAAGCACCATAATTCCGATGCAAATAACGGCCAGTGCTACCGGCTGGAAAATATTCTTAAATCCAGGAATGTTGTTCAGACCATAAGATCCATTGGTGATCTGATCCATCATTGGAGCTGCCAGAAAGGCACGGATAATTTCCGCAAAGCCGAGGGTAGCGATGGCAAGATAATCACTTTTCAGTCTCAGGATTGGGATACCAATCAAAGCTGCCGCTGCTGCTGCAAACAGTCCACCAATCAGCAATGCTACTACCATCGGCGCATGCAGATCATGCAGCCATCCGACAATTCCATTCATATAGTACACACTGTCACGCATCTCTACCGGGATAGTGAGAATCGCTGTCACATAGGCTCCGATCGCCATAAATCCCGCCTGTCCCAGAGAGAACAGTCCGGTAAATCCATTTAACAGGTTCATGGCCACCGCAACAACAGCATAAATTACAGAACGCTCAATGATCGAGATCGCATAAGAATGAGATGATGTATCTGACTGAAAGAAACATAACAGTCCAACTACCAGTGCGACCAGCAAAATATTTAATATGGTATTTCTTGTTTTCTTATTCATATGATCACACCCCTCTATACCTTATCTGTTGCAGCCTCACCGAATAATCCGGTCGGGCGTACAAGCAAAATAATAATCAGCAGTAAGAAGGTGAATGCATCTGAGAATGTGGAGTATCCCAAAGCAACCAGGAATGTTTCACAGATACCTATAATAAATCCACCGATTACTGCACCAGGAATGGAGCCGATTCCACCTAATACAGCGGCTACGAAGCACTTCAGTCCAGGAAGTGATCCTGAATATGGATATACCGTCATACGGTCAGTAAAATACAAAATCGCACCGATACCTGCCAGGAGACATCCAATGATAAATGTCATGGAAATCGTATTATCTACCTTGATTCCCATCAGTCTGGATGCTTCGGTATCCTTAGACACTGCTCTCATCGCCATACCAATCTTGGTATGATTGATCAGCTGCATTAACAAAACTACCAATACTACTGTTAGAACTGGTGTCAGCAAAGTAACCAGTGATGTAGTAATTCCTCCAAAAGTCAGGATCTTTTTCAGAAATGGAATCTCCGGATATGCTTTCGGAATAGCAGTAAATAAATAAGTAGCCAAATTCTCCAGCAGATAGCTGACACCAATTGCAGATATCATAATCGACATGCGCGGTGCACTTCTCAGTGGTTTATAAGCTGCTTTTTCGATGACTACTCCCAGAATTACCGTTCCGATCAATGCAACCGGAATAGCAATAAACCATGGAAAAGATGCCATTGCAAAAATCATAAAATAACCGGATATCATGAAAATATCACCATGCGCAAAGTTGATCAATCGCAGGATACCATATACCATTGTATACCCGATGGCGATCAGTGCATAGGCTCCTCCAAGGGAAATACCGGTGAGTAAATGCTGTGCAAACGTCGTAGCACTCATATCTGTTACCTCCTAACATACAAAAGACGGGGCGAAGCATCTTTGTTTCGCCCCCTTCTTTCATTTTCTTTTATTTTCCAATTTATTCTGCTGTAACAGTTTTCAGGAATTTGAATGCACCATTTTCTACGATATCAATGTATGCAGTATCTTTTTCTGCATCACCATTTGCATCAAAGCTGATCTTACCTGTTACACCTTCTGTCTGAAGTGCTGCCAGTGCATCCTTGATTGCTTCTCCATCCAGTGAATTTGCAGATTCGATTGCATCCAACATTACATTGTAAGCATCGTACATCAGTGCACAGTTACCAACAATCGCATCGTCTCCACCATTCTTTTCAATACGGGAATCGTCTGCATTTAACCATTCTTTATAACCATTTACGAAATCTACTGTAATCTGACTGGAAGTATCTGCTTCATCAAAGAATGTAGAGCAAACAACACCTTCCGCATTTTCCGCACCGGCATTTTCGATAATGGTTGAGTTATACCAGGTATCACCTGCCATGAATGGAAGGTCTACACCAAGCTCTTTTGCCTGTTTCAGAAGCAGTGGCGCTGTAGTAATGGAGGATGGTGCGAATACCGCTTCTGCTCCAGATGCCTTTACCTCTGTCAGGATTGCCTTGAAATCAGACTGGTTTGTCTGGAACTGCTGTTCTGTTACGATTTCTCCGCCAAGTTCTGTGAACTTCTTGTTAAAGAATCCTGCCTGTCCCATGGAATAATCATCACCGATCTGGTCAATCAGTGCTACCTTTGTGTATCCTTCATCCCATGCGTACTGTGCAAGAACACTTCCCTGGAATGGATCCAGGAAACATACACGGAAGTAATAATCACATGCACTGGTTACCTGTGGATTCGTACAAGAAGCACCGATTGCCGGAACTTTTGCTTCTGCAAATGTCGGTCCTGCTGCAATAGCACATCCTGAGCCATATGTACCAAGTACACCAGTTACCCCATCAGATACCAGCTTCTGTGCTGCGGTAACAGCTTCTGTCTTATCCGACTTGTTATCTACCTTGTCAAGTTCTACTGTATACTCTACGCCATCTACAGTAACGGTTGGTCTTACTTCATTGGCATAATCAGCTGCCTGTGCTTCCTGTGTACCGCCACCACCATTCTCTCCTGTCAGTGGCTCAAAGATACCAATCTTGATTACGTTATCATCGGCTGCTGCCTGAGACATCATCATCATTGCCATTGAAATTGCTGCGACTGCTGTGAAAGCTTTTCTTTTCATAATTTTTCCCTTCCTTTTCCACCTGCCACCTTCAGGTCTATGAGTACGCCCTGAACATCATTGCAAGGTTGTGTTTTCTTGACGGACATTTGTTTGTTCATCAAGTACATGTTTGCATTATAGCATCCTGTTTTTGGAATTGCAAGCAAAAATAAGTTTTTGTTTTGAAAATTATTATGATCATTTTGATTTGTTTTGTGAATTGTTTCAAGTTCAAACCTTTACACAGCCTGACAGTGTTTCCTGATCCGTAACAAAAAAGGAACCGCACAGAGGATCTCATAATCTCCCATACGGTTCCTAATCTTTTTTCTACATTTTACACGGAATGAGTTATATTTCAGGCTGCTGCCTGCTTTTTCGCTCCCAGTCTCTGAAGCAGAATCACACCGCCTACCATCACAAAACCGATCACATCTGTCATGGTTCCAGGAATCAGCAGAGTAATACCACCTACTACAATGAGTGCTCTCATCAGTGGATTCATCTTTTTGTATACGAACCCACTAAGACCTGCTGCCACACCAAAAATACCGATCAGAGAAGTAATGACAATCATCACTACCTCAGCCGGGCCTGCATCAATCAGAAGCATAGCAGGACTCAGTGCACAGATATAAGGCACGATAAATCCGGCAATCGCCAGTCTGGTGGCCGTAAAGGCTGTCTTCATCGGCGAGGACTTGGCTATGGCACTTCCTGCATAAGCTGCCAGGGCTACCGGTGGTGTAATGTCTGCAACGATACCAAAGTAAAATACGAAGAAATGTGCTGAAATTACCGGAATACCGATCTCAGGGCTTACCAGAATCGGTGCACAGGTAGCTGCCATAATACAATATGTCGCTGTAGTAGGTACACCCATACCAAGCACGATACAGCAAAGCATCGTCAGTACCAGTGCGATCATGGCATGTCCGTTGGCAACAGATACGATCGCTGTGATCATCTTAGATGCCAAACCTGTGGATGTTACACAGCCTGCCACAATACCTGCCATCGCGCAGGCAACCGCTACAGAAATAGTTCCCTTTGCGCCAGATTCCAGTGCATCAATGATCTTCGTAAATGTAATGCGGTCATCTTTGTTAAAAAGACCAACAAAAATGGTTGCTACAATCGCAACAGATGCAGAGAACTGCATAGATCTGGTATTGGTAGATACCAGCACTACCAGCAGTACCAGCGGGAATAACAGATAGATCTTACGGATCAAAACGCTGAACTTCGGCAGCTGGTCTTTTGGAATACCTTTTAAGCCCAGCTTCTTTGCTTCCAGATGTACTGCGATATAAATACCTACAAAGTACAGAATAGCCGGCAATAAGGCACGATATGCGACTTCTGCATAGCTGACGCCCATATACTCTGCCATCAGGAATGCAGCCGCACCCATGATTGGCGGCATAATCTGTCCACCGGTAGATGCAGCTGCTTCTACTGCTCCGGCAAACTCACTCTGATATCCCGTCTTCTTCATCATCGGAATCGTCACGGAACCGGTGGTTACGGTGTTACCAACAGAAGAACCAGATACCATACCACACAGACCAGAAGAGATAACCGCAACTTTTGCAGGGCCTCCTGCTGTAGCTCCTGCTATGGAATTGGCCAGATCAATGAAAAACGTGGAAATACCCGTCCGTTCCAGAAAAGCCCCAAAGATCAGGAACACCACAATATACTTGGCGCACACATCAATCGGAGTATTCATAATACCGGATGTGGCATAAAACTGGTCATAAATTACCTTGGTAGGATCTACGGTTACAAAGGTATACACCAGCAGAATACCTACCACAATCAGAATCGGCACGCCAACACTTCGGCGGCACAGTTCCATCATAGCCAGAATGGACAGGCACGCAATCACCAGCAGGAACATATCTCCTCTGATAAACTTTGGCCGCAGATTTACCAGTTCTGCTCCATGAATAGATGCATAGAAGAATCCAAATGCGCCTACTGCCATGATCAGGATATCATACCATGGCATATGGTTGACCTTCTGAGTTCCCTTTTTCGCCGGGAAATTCAAATATCCTATCACCAGAATCATCCCAAGGAAATTCATCAGACGAATCTGCCTCATAGCTGTACTGAACAGTGTCACATAGATACTATACAGTGAGAAGAATACCATAAGCCAGCGGATGACCAGCTTCGGTTTTCCCTCCCAGATACGGGTGTTGGATTCTCTGTCATATTTTTTTAATACTTCATCCACATCTGCCGCAGACCCCACTTCTACATTTGCTGCAGATGATTTTTTTTCATATCACTCATATGGTTTTCCTCCTTCCTTATCTTAAAAAGGCTGAGACAGGTAGTACAGCCTGTCTCAGCCTGCTGCTCATTTTTGTATTCACTGATTGTCCAGATCGAACATCAATGCTTATTCTGTCTCTACAGTAAGTCCTTTTTCTTCAAAGTACTTTGCAGCTCCTGCGTGATAAGGTACAGAAGTAATGGATGCTGCATAGTCCAGATCCAGCTCTGCGCCCTTTGCATGTGCAGTCTCGATCGCATCTGTGTTCTCAAATACTGCAGATACAAAGTTGTAGATATCATCTTCTGCTACATCATTACTTGCAATCACAACAGCACCAACCGCTACTGTCTTCACGTCTTCATCCAGTCCGTAAGTATCCGCAGAAATGGTGTTCTCTGTGTAGTATGGGCACTCTTCCAGAAGAGTCTTCATATGTTCATCATCAATGCTTACCAGATATACATCTTTAGCTGTACCAAGGTCTGTTACTGCTGTGGTAGGCGCACCTGATGTGATGAATGCTGCATCGATCTTGCCATCTTTTAAGCTGTCAGCAGAATCTGCGAAAGATTCATATGTAGGGTTGATGTCTTCTTCTGTCAGCCCATATGCATTCAGGAGATCGATTGCGTTGAAATATACACCCGAACCGGAAGCACCGATAGAAACATTCTTGCCCTTCAAATCTGCAACGGTCTTGATATCAGGATTCGTGGTAATGATCTGTACCTGTTCCTGATACAGTGCTGCTACGGTTGAAAAAGAATCAATTGGATCACCCTCGAAAAGATTGATTCCATCATGGGCATATGCCATAACATCACTCTGGCAGAATGCAATATCTGCATCTCCTGCATCTACCTGGTCTACGTTATCTGCTGAACCATTGGATTCTACAGCTGTGACCTTGGTGTCTGTATCAGAGCTAACTTCTCCAGCCAGTACACTACCGAATGCATAATAAGTTCCTGAAGATCCGCCTGTCGCAAATGTCAGATCACCTGCTGCGGAAACGCCTGTAGCAGGTAATGCTGCTAACATAGCTGCTGCTGCTAAAACTGTAAGTTTCTTCATTATAACTTCCTCTCTTTCATAAACCTTTTTTCCCATTTTATCAAAAAGTGAAACATCATGCAATACTTTAGCGCATCATTTTGTGAAAGAAATTTTTCATAGGGGAAATATAGATTATACCAAAAGGGAAAGCCTTTTCTGTCCATATGCTTTTTTGCAAATCTCTCTTTCGCTTTTCAAGATGGCGAATCAGACTGTGATACCTGGTGCCTGACCACGGATTTCACTTATATTTTCTTTTCCAGGGTTGATTTTGATCGGAATAGCCTACACATGACCGCGGATTTCACTTGTTTCTTCTTTTCGGGGGTCACATTTGGCCGGGATGCTCGGCACATGACCGCGGATTTCGCTTATTTCTACTTTTTCAGGGTCGCATTCGGGGTACTTTCTTGGCATCTGGTCACGAATTTCACTTGTTTCTTTTTCTTCACGGTCGAATTGCACTTGGATTCATTTATATCATCCCATTTTCTCTAAGATAATCCAAAAAGCCTTCGCAGCCTTCCAGCACGTCTCTATAAGTCTCATCAAAATTGCCCGTATACCATGGATCTGCAATATCCCGTCCTGATCCGGCAAAGGTAAGGAACTTATAGATCTTTCCCTCTGGATCTCCTTTTAACATTCTGTTCAGATTCCGAATATTAGCCGTATCCATGCCAATGATATAATCAAACCTGTCATAATCCGCCCATGTAATCTGCCGGGCTCTGTGAGGCACCAAAGGAATACCGACTTCTCTTAACTTGTTTACTGTACCACGGTGAGGCGGATTACCGATTTCCTCCGTACTGGTCGCCGCACTGTCGATCAGAAACTGATCGGCAAGACCAAGAGTATTCACCATATGGGTGAAAACACTTTCTGCTAAAGTTGATCGGCAGATATTGCCGTGGCACACGAATAAGACTTTTATCATAGTTTTGATTTACTCCTTTTTGCCTTGAAATGCCCTGTTTTGCAAGGAATTTCGGGCATTTATGAAATGTGTTCTTGGACTGTCATCTTGGCAAAATAGGGCAAGATGATGCAAGTTGCGACTACCTGTTAGTAGTAAAATTAGTAGTAAAAGGGAAAGGGGGTACTACTAAGGATTAACCTTCTGTTGAATCATCCACAGGAAGATGGGTTAACCAAACGCTTTCTCTATTTTCTTGTAATCCTTCAACCTCCTGAACTAAAGTAAAACATGTTCTCTCAAAATGTGGCTTTAATATCTTATATTTTGTTACAAATTCAAACTTCAATTCTCTCTGATAATAATCAACCAATCGTAACACTTCTTCCCTTTCTTCTTCCTCATCATCTGCATATGGGTCATAATCTGGTGTATACATAATTGGCTCTTGTATTTTTGAAGTGTTCCTATCTGAATTATCCGCAGCAAACAAATATATGTACTTGCACCCCACCATTCCTGCAACTTTTAACAAATGCGGAACTATTATTTCCCAAAAAACATATACTCCTATCTTAAAATCAAGCTTAATGCCGGGATTATACTTTTTATTTCTACACAAAAATTTAATATCTATTGCAGGAAAAGTATCTTGAACATTCATTGTATGTTCCTTTTCTTCAGTATCCGAAAACAATTCTCTTTCCTCTTCCTTTATCAATGCCTTATCATCTGCCCTACTAAACAAATACGAGGCTCTATCAGGATCACCTGCAGCAACATACAAGTCATTCATAGCTTCTGCATACTTATTATTTGCTTCATCTTGTTGACTACTAGTGAGATTTTTTCTTTTAGTCAGTTGAAGAGCCTTAATGTATCTTTCAAAAGGTTCCTTTTCCGCCTCAGTAAGCTGTATCTCTTCTATTTCGCTGTAAAGAATTCCGCAGTTTATAGCGAAATAATATGCTATTTCTCTTGTGTTTTTATCTCTTACAAGATACACCTTCGTATTCCTATCTTTATCATCCTCCCAAGCTTCATTTATCAAATATTCAGCAATTTTATTACCACTTGTTGCTTGTTCGAATTGTTCGATGTCCACCCTATTCTGCTCTGAAAAACATAAACTTTCTAATTCAAGTCTCTCAAAAAGATATTTCTTCTGTTCCTCAATTGTCAAATCGATTCCTCCCATATATCAAACAAGCCCACAGGCATATACCTGTGGGCCATTAGATTACGCAAATACTACACCCTGTCTACGCAATTTTTCTCTTGTTGCATCAACACTCATTGCGCTTAGACTCATTTTATTTCTTCCAGGCTCTCCCATTTTCAATCCTTCACGAGCTTTCAGCCATGAGGTTTCGGAATGAGATAGTGTACTCAACTGCCATGAATCATACTCATCATAACGATTGAAAACATCATTTACCAATTGAACTTCATCTTCAGTAAGTGCATCATAAGTTCCTGCAAACATGTTTCCAGTCATATACTCACTTCTAACTTCGGTAAGTACTGGACCATACTTCCAAGCTTCAAAATCTCCATCAAAAAGAGGACTACCTGAGATCATGAGAGACTCCCTCTGTGAAAAATACATCATCTTGTGCATTTTCATCTGGTCCATTTCACAATCATGCTTGCTAACATGAAGTTCATTCAAGTATTTCGCAACTGCTAATAACTGTGCCATACAATCTCCTCCTCTCAAAAATGCTATTTAGTTAGTATACTACTTCCAATTACATTTTACAACATTTTATTTCGAAATAACACAATTATTTTTTGATTTTCTATAATTTTTATCGACTTACACTACTAATATTATAATCACATTTTTCAAAAAATGCATGTATTTTTACTACACAACCTTAAACATCTTCTGCGATATCGGTTTCTCATTTTTCTTTTCAATCTCTGCCTGTGCTTTACGGAACTCCTCCATTCGTTTCAGTTCTTCCTCAGCATCATCGAATCCGATATGCGTGTACACATTCATTGTAACCGATATATCCGAATGCCCCATGAGGTACTGCAGTGTCTTTGGATTCATTCCCGATTTTGCCATATTCGAGCAATAGGTGTGTCGGCATACATGAGGCGTGATATTTGGCAACTGCACCCGGTAGATGTCATTGTATCTGCCGACCATATGATTGAAACGATGTTGCCAGTGCATTGCCACAAGTGGCATTCCATTATCATCGTAAAACAGGAATCCGCTATATCCGTCTATAGCTTTCTCCACTTTCGGTGCATTTCTATCCTCGATAATCGCCTGAAACATCTGTGCCACATCCTCTGTGATTGGCAATACTCTTGTTCCGGCATCCGTCTTTGTGGTTTCTATGATATATCGCATATCCGATGTTCTCTGCAGCTGGTGGTCAATATTTACAGTTCTGTTCTCAAGATCAATGTCCTTCAGCGTCAAGCCACAAAATTCTGATATTCGCATTCCAGTATGAAACAATATGTACACCACTTCATAATATTTACAGTAAACCACATCGTCATGCACAAACTTCAGAAACTTTCGCATCTGATCTTTTGTGATTGCCTCTCTTGTGACTGCGTCATTTACCAATACTCCGGCAAGCTGGAATCCGAATGGATTCTTTACCAAAATGTCATCATCCACCGCCATCTGAAAGGCTGGTCGCAGCACTCCCCGGATGGTATGAATGGAACTGTAGCTTTTCCCATCTTCCTGTTGCAATTTTATAAGGAACAGCTTTGCATCGGAAGTTTTCACACTTCGTATCGTCTTTTTACCAAATGCTTCCTTCGCAAGTAATCTCTGCACTGTTACATATCCCTGTTTTGTGCTTTGCCTTACTCCGGTCTTTGTTTTCAAATATCGGTCTACCAGTTCACATACTGTCATCTGTCCGTCCACGATATTTACAAGCAAATCCAAATCTGTATTTACCTGTTTTTCCAATTCACGAAGGGAAAGGCATGGTTTCTTGCCCTTTGGAAGTTTATCCGTAGGCTCCAGTTTCCAACTGTATACAAAATGTGGTTTTCCATCAATGTGATATTTATATTGATATTTTCCATCCGCTCTTACGCTTTCTCCCGGTCTTAATACTCTACGCTTGGAATCCCGCCTTGTCTGTCCTCTTCCTGCCTTTGCCATTATACCCGCCTCCTCAGTTCTGGATGGTTACACAGATACCTTTCAAAGGCTACACGAAGAATCAGCTTGCGTTCTCCGTAATATGCCAGAAACTCTTCTCCATCCGTATTATTCATAAATCATAAAATTTTCTCCGGCTCAAAACAAAATATTCGATTGCCTCAGAAGGATTTAAAATATCCTTTTCTGCTAAATCTGGTCTTGCCATAAAGCACTTCCTTTCTGCCAAAAGTGGCTGTTTTCAAGGGTTTTCGGGGTCATCCTATGTTCGCTCTTATGCCCTATAATAGCAACTACTTTAGGCAGATAAAAAGAACTATATTTCTGAAGAATTAAGGATGAATTCTTCGAACTTCGGGCGGATGATCAGGAATCGGTTTCCACAGTACACCGCTACCGTTCCAAGGTTATCCTCTGCAATTCTTCTCAGTTTCTTTATACCAATATTAAAATAAGCTGCTGCCTCCTTGATGGTGAGCATATACTTCTCACTAACAGGAAGCGTTTCGTTGCTTTCTGCATTCATAGTATCTCTCCTTCCGACAAGGTGGTCACACAGCTGACTCCTTTGTACTATTTTTCCTTTTTTGTCATTTTTACTCTGATTCTGTGATACTTGCCCCAGGGGCGGTCTTAATCTCTGTCACCTTTTATGCCGGGCAACGGTGCCGCCCCTTCACGCACAAAAACTGCGAATTTAAACGGGGTATTAACCCCCAATACAGCTAAATACCATACAAGGGGCATATATCCCATTCAAGATGATAGAAATAAAATCAAACAATTCTATGATTATTTCCCTGCATCTGCCATCTGGATAACCTTGATTGCTTCATTTCTTACAAGTTTTCCGTCAAGGAACTCAAATGCAAGATATCCAATCTGATCATACAGTACAAATTTTTCCAACAATGTTCTTACCGTCACAGGCTTTCTTCCCACAATCCAGTAATAAGAAAAGTCACCAAATGCAATCGGCTTAGTACCTGTTTCGATATCCGGCATATATTCCGAAATAATAACCTGTTTGCCAAGAATTGTATCATTTGCCTGATTCCACAAATAATTGCCATCATTATCCTTCAGTTTTCTGAGTACAAGTGCTGTCTTATCATTCATAAGCCAGATACCATTTCTTCTATATTCCTTATCAACACTAAAATATAAAGAAATCACATCATCATAAGTCAGCGTTTCTGCTGTCAGTGCTGTTTTAGCTCCATCTGTATTATGAAGAATACCAGTAGGTTCATCTGCTCCGGTTCCATTAATAAATGCGTTATCCTCAGCTTTTCCAAATGACTTTCCAAGCTTTTGTGCCAGATACTTTTCAATATCAAATCCTGCATCATTTACAAAATCCTCATCCAATGTAACGATAGATGCCAGCTTATAGCTTTCAATCGTTTTTTCATTGAAATCTCCTACACTTTCATATACTGGAATTGCAGATCCCTCCGCTACAAATTCCGCTTTATCCTTACAATCCTTCGCAAAGATTCTATAACCATTTTTATATGCACGAATAACTGTCGCTATCTTTCTGAAATCAGATTCCTTTTCAATTTCATTCATGACCTTTCCGGCTGCAACAGTCGGCATACTGTAAGTTCCTGTGCTAATATCCCTGCCCTTTGCAAGAATATCCTCTCTCGCCTCTTTGTTTCTCATCGCATTCCAGAACTGAATATCATATTCCGGCTGCGCCGTAATCTGTGTATTACTAATCATGTTCTTCTCCTCCTTAATTTCTGTCGCACACAGGGCATTTATAAAGTCCAAGTGTATTTAATGTCAGCTGTCTCCCAATCTGTTTCAGATGATTGCCACACTTCGGGCAATGAATTTCATACGCAAATGCCATTTCCTCTGTATGATCATTGCTCGCATGAAGTCTGTACGTTCTCTTTATCTTTCCCGTCTCATCCCGGCTCAGTTCATCCGTCAAATACAAGCTGCACATTCTCTGTGCATATTCTTCAGTATAATAAGAATGGGACGCATTCAGCAATGTCCCTTCCTTATTCAGTTTTGTTAATGGAAATACCATAGTAAAATCCTCCTTCTTTCTATCGTCTGCACCTGTCACAGGTGTACAGACCAAGTTTATTTGCATCATGTTTTTGAGCCATCTGCCTTAATACCGCACCGCACAGAGGACAGTGAATTTCTATGCTGTCAGTAGCATTCTGGCTCATCGGCTCTTTTGAATAAAGCCTGTAATAATTGGAAATAATCTCCGACAGGTACATTCTACTGTTCTGCCGTACTGTTTCCTTGTCTGTTGATAAAAACATCGGTACCTTTTCCAGTCCATCTGTATCTCCATCAATCAGAGGATGGTATCTTATCATCTGCATCCACTACACCGCCTTTCCATCTAATCTTGTAAATCTGTCTCTGCAGAAATCCATTGCATCTTCATAAGTAGGGAACACCAGACACGAAAATCCATACTGCACTTTCCATATTGGAAAATCCTTGTCCTGCTTCTGAGATACCACCACAGGCAATCCTGCCCTTCCCTGCAATAAATCCTTGCATTCATACCCCTCTCTTGAAAACATCTTCTTATCAGAATCTGTCAACTTGAAGTCTGTTCCATAAAATATTCTGTGTGTCATGTTCTTCACTCCTTCCTTTTATCTGTGGGTAGCAGTTCTATCTTCCGAGGTAGCAGTACGGGTAGCAGCAATTTTTGTAACTGCTACCCCGTTTTTCCTTATATAACAAGGGTTTCCGGCTATTCAGTAGCAGAAGGTAGCAGTTCTCACAGTTTTATAATCACAATTACTCTTTTTATATGCCGTTTTATTTCTACATTAAACTTTTTGTTTTTCAGCTAAGAAGTTAAAAACTCTGCTACCCATTGCTACCAATATACTCAAAGCCTTGTGTTTACTGACTTTTCATAGGTAGCAGTCTTTAAAATCACTGCTACCCGTACTGCTACCTCTGCTACCCGACAAGGAACTCTGTTTCCTCATATCCGTATTCCTTGGCATAAAGTTCCTTAGTTTCCTCTGTTATCGTGAAATCTTTATAATAGGTATTACCCTTCTGTCTTGTTGTCACATCTGCAAATGTGCCACCAAGATATTCTGCAAGCTGTTCTCTGAACTCTTTTGCAGTTCTGGCATAACCATGATTGTTCTCCCTGCACCAAGCCTGATATACCTTGTATATTCTTCCTGTGGTACAATGTCTGACAATCTTTCCATTCTCCCAAGGACACATGCATTCTTCATAAAAAGAAATCACTGTACTGTTTGCACTCTGGTAATCTCTTCTTGCCTCTGCAATGCTGTCCGGCTCTGTAAATCGATATCCATTTGCTATAACAGTCTGCAACGCTTTCACAGCTTTTTTCACAATGCCTCTGCGCTCTGCATACATTTTTTCTAAAAGCTGCTTGTCCTGCTGTTCTTTCGGTATCACATTCGGGCAATCCACCACCATAATGCGGTCATATACCCATTTGCCGTCATCTCCCCCGAACTTCGGCAGCCGGTTCATACAGAACCACAGCAATCCATTAAATGTAAATTCAAATGCCTGCTGTCCTTTAAATTCTGCAAAAAGGCTGTCTCCGCCTGTCATTTTCTTGAATGTTTTCAGTTCATCCACAGACAAAAAACTCATATCCGAACTTCCTGCAAGCCTTGTTCCATACACTGCCCCTGTTCCAAACCGGGATTCAATTTCTTTCAGATCAATGCCTATAAAGTTACCCCTGCCAAGCAGACGCTCCACAAGACTTTTAAGCTGTGACTTTCCTGTATCTCCCTGCCCTACAAGAAATAATGCTTTTTTCATTCGCCAGCCTTTCACATTGGAAATACAGACACCAATAAATTCCATCAACAGCTGCTTTACCATCTCATCTCCGTTAGTAAGCGTGTCCATATAAGAATCAAATACAGGTGTATCAATATACTCATCCGACCATTCACAAGGAAGTTGTATGGTGGAAAGTATATCTGCTGAATGTGGTATCAGTTCTGTATCAGTTGCAGTAATCTTCAAAATTCCATTCTGGAAATTGATGATATCCTCATCTGCATTCAATGCATCCTGACTTACATATGTAAGGTCTGTGGTAATATGCAAAAGCACCTCATTGACCTTACTCATCTTCACAAGTTCCTCATCATAATCAGCAATATACTTCTTTATGATTCCAAGCAGCATATTATCTGCATAAAGCCTGTAACATCCACCTTCGTATACATATTTCAAAAGTCCCTGTTTACCGTTGTCTCTGACTAAAATATATTGCAGATGCTCTCTTACATATTTTGCAAGAAGCGGTACACTCACATATGGTTCTCCTGTCTGTTCATTAAACTTTATGAAATCAGGATGTTCCATTTTCGACCTGTGAAATACACCATTACAGGCTGAAATTCCTGCATTGATTGTGTTTTCCCTGTAATCGTCCCTTTCCCATTTGCTTCGGTATAAAGCAGAGCTGCGAAACACTTCATCAATCGCATCCGGGGCTGCTCCTGTCCTAAATGCTATCAAAGCACAAAGGGCAGCATCCGCCTCAGACTGGGAACCATATTCACTGAAATCACCTTTATCATAAAGCTGGATGAACTTATCTCCGTTCTTCTGCTTACGAAGATCACAGACAATATCAAATACGGCCCTATCACCATCACGCTTTGCACTATACTTCGCTTTCGGCTTTTTCCTCATTTCCTTATCCAATGTGGTAAGAACCGCCTGTGTACAGTCAGCTATCGGCAGACTGTTAATCGTATTTCCTGTAAAAGTGCCATATCGGTTTGTAATATCACCGATATAAAGTTCCAATCCAATATCAGAGCGTTTCTGATAATATTCACTGTCCAGCACAAATCTCTTCCTTCTGTCATCAAAATGTACCGGAAGTTTTGTAATATCACACTGACCAATAATATGAATCCCTTTGCCACTTGGAGATACTTCTGCATAGGAAGAAAAGCGAGATAACATAAGCTGTGCAAATGGATCTGAAATATCCTTATGGTCTATATCTAATAAGAAGAAGCCTTTCGGAATCTTCAAGCCAAGCCCCGATGCCTGAAACTGATTTCTGGCTGATTCTGCATCATCAAAAGATACCCATGTACACTTATGTGCATCATCTGTTCCTGTAGCTCCTCCGTTTGCTGCGAATGGAACTTTGGTAACTTTCCCATTCCTGCCGGGTTTTGCTGACCATAAAAACCACAGCTTTTTATCCTTTAATTCATCCACTGTCATATCTCCCATCCTGTTCACCTCCTCCTTTTCTGCAATCCTGTTTAATGATTAATAGATGTTCTTACAAGCCATTCTTTATAGGCTTCAATCGGAATCAGAATTCTTGCTCCGATTCGTATTGTCGGAAATCCCGGTGTCTTTACCAGTTCATATGCCTTTGGCAGGCTGATTCCCATCTGTGCAGATAATTCCTGCACACTCATAGTTGTTTTCTCCATAAGATGTTGCTCCTTTCGTAGATTTTGTTGCGTCCGTCTCTTCAATGGTCGTTTCTCTGCTACCGCTCATGGCGGCTACCAGTCCCCGCAGTAACAAAGGCTTGTTCATTGAGAACGGGATGGAATTGTCAAGGTACAAATCCGTTACAGCATTTTGTGTAACTTTTTATTGTTTTCATGAATATTTTAAGCTATAATGTAACCGAAGTTCAAAAACTGACGGTAACGCTAACGGTTACGAATTAACGATTGGAATGAGGTATGATATGCCATTAAACTGGAATGATGAGGTGATCCCATCAGAAGCAGATAAAACAACAGATATATTAGGATTTAAAGAAATCGGTGGTATCGGGCAACTGATTTACCACCCTTTCCGATTCAAGAAATATGAACTTGATATTGATAAAAGCGATGATTATTGCGCAACACCATTTTGCCGCCCCGGATATGAACCCATCTTTCCTAAAGAAGATTTTCTTTCCGGACAGGGACTGCTTACCAGCCTTTGCAATCTGGCAATGCAGATAAACAGCTTTGATAATAAAATTCCATATACACAGCTCATCATGGAATGGTGTACAAATAATATGCATCCATATAATATTGATTTCATTTATTCTGAATTGAATGAATCGTTTGATATAAATAGCTTCGATGCAGAAATGGTAGAAAAAGACGGAACATTCGAGATTAACAACTTCTTAGATGACCTCGGAAAATTATATAATGCAGTCATGTTTTATGTTGCTCTCGAAGGTATCTGTATTGCCGATGACGAAGCTGCATATGATTTATCCAAAGAAGGAAAATACTTTGAGGGCTACTCTTTCTTTGATAAATATAAGCATCCTATCGTTGCAATACCGGATGACTTAGATTATGGGGATGCAAAAGGAAACCTCATAGAAGAAATGCGAATTGATAATGAGTACATTAAAAATCATCCGGCAGAAAAACCTCCAACCGGAGAATTTACTACTACACCATATGACGATTACGATGAATTGCGGAATGCTCTTATTGACATCATTCCGGAATTTACCATGAAATTAAAGGTAGATCCCCGCACTAACCGATTAGAATTTTCTACCGATATTAATTCTGTATTTGATATTGCATGGCTGACACTTGCAAGAATGCTTTCCGAAGACCCTGCACCAGAAGATAAAGGCAAATCGGATAATCGTCCAGAAGGCATTATGATTCGTTGTCGGAACTGTGGTAAATTCATAATCCGAAAAAGTAACCGACAGGAATTTTGTGATGCCGAAGAATGCCAGAAGGTTCGAAATGCCCGAAAGCAAAAAGCCTATCGTGAGCGAAAAGCCATTGAAAAGGCTCAAAAAATTAAGAAAAAAGCACATTAATTTATATGATTTGGCGGAAAGGCAAATAGATTATTGTATCTAATGTCAGCCAGCTACATGCAATTATGTGCTATGATATTATATAAAATATGTTAAAAGACACCGGAATCCCCCCTATGCAATTTCGCGAAAAAACGTGTGTGAGGGGGCATCGGTCTTTAGGATGAATAGTTACAGAGATAATACTCCCCCATGGGGTTAACGGAGGACATACATAATGGCAGATTTAGAAGTACAAGAAAAAGACGGGAAAATATATTGTCCCTTAAAGAAAGCATGGCACGTATCAACACCAGAAGAAAGAGTTCGTCAATATTACATCGCTATTCTTGCTAACAAATATGGATATTCTCTTGAACAAATGGATCAGGAACTTAAAGTAAATAACTCCAAACGTGGTCAAGGTAAAGCTCGCGCAGATATTGTAATTTGGAAAAGTGAGCAGGACAAAAAAGACAAAAAGGCTGCTTTTATTGTAGTAGAGTGCAAAGCTGAAAATGTTAAGGTTCGAGTTGAAGATTATTACCAAGGATTTAATTATGCTTCTTGGGCACATGCAGAATTCTTTGTAACAACAAACGAAAAAGAAACAAAATATTTTAATGTAGACCCTGCATATTTACCTCAAAAATTAGATGAAGTTGTAGCTATTCCTACTGCTAAAGATGTAGATGATACTGCAAGAATTGAACAAATCAAAAATCAAACCAAGCTTTTTACACGTGATGAATTCACAAAGACGTTACGCGCTTGTCATAACATAATTAGGAATAATGATAAGCTATCTCCAGAGGCTGCGTTTGACGAAATCAGCAAACTACTTTTCATGAAAATTAGATTCGAGCGTGACAATAAGGGTATGAAAGTATTCACAAAACAGGAATACCTTGATGCTGCCCAAAATCACGAAAAAAATGTTAGACCGGGTCTAAAGGGCACTGACTTATACGCACTCTCTTACATGCAGTTTTTATTTAGAACTACTAAAGAGTTCTTTAAAGATGACAGATTATTTGATGATAAAGACGAAATAAATATCAGAGAGAATAGTTTCATTCAAATCTTGGAGAAACTTGAAACATTTAAATCTATCCGATACGCAAGATGACGTTAAAGGAATAGCATTCGAAGAATTCCTCGGAACAACATTCAGAGGCGAATTAGGACAGTTCTTCACCCCTAGAACTATCGTTGATTTTATGACAGAGATTCTTGACCCTCAAGAGGGTGAGGTAATTTGTGACCCTACCTGTGGCTCTGGTGGATTCTTAATTAAGGCTTTTGAATATGTAAGAGAAAAAATAGAGGCAGATATCCGTTCAAAAAAGGATTCTTTAAGACTTTCCATTGAAGGGAATGACTACGATGCTCTTCCAGAAGATAAACAAGTAAAGATAAGTCATTCCATAGATAAAATGCAAGCAGCATTAAATACTGAATTAGATACTGGCATTGAGGGTAGTCGAATGTATCAGCTTTCTAGGAATTGCATTTATGGTACAGATGCTAATCCACGTATGGCTCGTACATCTAAAATGAACATGATTATGCATGGCGATGGTCATGGTGGTGTGCATCATCATGACGGGTTGCTTAATGTTAATGGTATTTTTGAAGAGAGATTTGATGTTATCTTAACAAATCCACCTTTTGGTCAGAATGTGGATAGAGGTCAGCTCATTTCAGAAGCAGATAAATTCACTGACGAAGAAATGAAGAAAAAATATAAGAAAAAATATGGTGCAGCTTACGATGAAGCCCTAAAGCAGGTTGATGACCATATCGGCGAGTCATTACTATCTCTTTACGATTTAGGTAATACTTCTACACTGACAGAAGTTTTATTTATGGAAAGATGCTTACGACTTCTAAAAAAAGGAGGTCGTATGGGGATGGTACTCCCAGAAGGCGTTCTAAACAATAAAAACCTGCAGGCTGTTAGAGAATATTTTGAAGGAAAAGCAAAAATTATTCTGATTTGCTCTATCCCACAGGATGTATTTATAGCTGCAGGCGCAACTGTAAAACCAAGTCTTGTTTTTATGCGAAGATTCACAAATGATGAAGAATCTGAATATGCAAATTGCAAGTCTGAAGCACTTGCTGAAGTAACAGCTTTACACCAAGCAGAAATTGACAAATTAGAAGCCACTATTGCTAAAGCAGATGCTCTCACGGAATCACTTAAAGATGACCTTAAGAAGGCACAGACAAAGCTTAAGCAGGCAAAGAAGGACAAGAAAAATACAACATCAGTTGAGACAGAAATAACAACAATCAAAAAAGAGCAAGCTGACAATAGGCTAAATAAGAAAACTGCTGAAAAAGAATTGAAGGAACTTTATAAGCAGATTGATGAAGAGACCAAACCGGTTGTTAAGAAGAAGTTTGATTATGATATTCCTATTGCAAAGATTGATGATGCTGGAATCACAACGACTGGTGCTGCATCCGAAGGAAATCAGTTACCGCAGTTAGTAGATGAATACTCAGCTTATAGAATACAGAATAATTTATGGCCAGTTTTAAACAATGAAATAATCTATGCCATGAATACCGACGGAAAATATTGTAGGTATATTGGTAGTCAGGAGGTGGTGTTGAATGAGCAATAAACCAGCACTACTTTCAACTGTTCCTTTTTCTTCATTTTCCCAATGGGATGTGAAACAGTTCTTTTTTGCAAAGATACTTTCAAAATATCCCGTGGAGGAATTAGGAAAACATTTAATTCATCAAACAGAAAAAATACAACTATCTGATGAGCCTACCAAAGAATTCACCATATTAGGCGTGTCAAATAAAATCGGTATGTTTGATGGTTCTACTGAAAAAGGAAGCAAAATTAAACAAAAGTACCATGTTGTAAAAGATAATTGGTTAGCCTACAACCCATATCGAATTAATGTAGGTTCAATAGGAATAAAAACACCTAATTTGAAAGGTAGTTATATAAGTCCTGCATATGTTGTTTTTAGTTGTAAGGATACTATTCTACCTGAATATTTGTGGCTGATGATGAAAAGTGATTTCTTCAATAAGCTTATCAAGGATTCGACAACTGGTTCAGTTAGACAAACATTGCATTTTGAAAAACTAGCAGCTATAAAAGCCCCCGTTCCTAACGTGTCTGACCAACAGATAATTCTTGACGCATATCATGCTAAGCTTAATGAAGCAGAAGAAAATATCAAAATGGCTAATGATTACAGCGATGGTTTATTGCTAAGTATTCAAGCTGACGTTTCAAACTTAAAAGATGAGCCTCCGAAGACCACAGAGGTTGCAAATCTAATACAGACCATATCATTTTCTGATATGAACAGGTGGGAAGTTGCTTACATTCTCAAGGAAGGAAAACTTGAAAAAGTGTATAAAAGCTTCAAATATCCTTCTTATGAAATATCACAATTGCAGAAAGAATCTTTGTTTGGCCTATCCTCAAAGGCTTCTTTAACACAAAAAGATGGCATGATTCCGATGTTAAGAATGCCAAACATTGTAAACGGTGAAATAGATTGTAGTCAGCTAAAATACTTACCCAAAAGTAGTGCCACAACGGCTAATGAACCAGATAAATGGTTGTTAAAAAAGGGGGATTTTCTAATCAATCGTACCAATAGCAAAGAGCTTGTTGGCAAATCTGCGATCTTCAATCTAGATGGAGATTATACTTATGCTTCTTATCTTATTAGATATAGATTTGATACAAGCCTTGTGCTCCCAGAGTATGTGAATATTCTATTTATGCTGCCATTAGTAAGGAAGCAAATAGATGCTGTAAGTAGACAGACAGCAGGTCAGTGTAATATTAACAGTGATGAAATTGGTGCCATTCGCATCCCTGTTCCTTCCATTCCTATTCAGCAAGAAATAATTAAAAAATACTTTGATGCCAAAGATGGTGCTAATAATTATTGCGCTAAGGCCGATGAATGTAAAACCAATGCTCTTATCAATTTTGAAAAAGAAATATTTTAATAAACGGATAAAACCACAATCCCGGTAGTCTTACTACCAAAGATTGTGGCTTTATCTGTTCAAACTCTTGTACATCTGCCATCGCTTAGTAGTAGGTTACTACTAAGGAACATTTCCAATTTCTCCCACTATTCTGGCTTATCCGCCCATGAGCCTTAGTAGTCGAAACCGTAGTAATTCCAAAGCTTTCCGCCATATTCTGCCTGTGTTGCCCCATTCTGCAAAGGTATGCATTATCATAAAACTGGAGTGCCGTGGCAGATGAATAAAACTCTAATCATAAATTTCTCTCTATACTTTCTTATATATTTTGCACAAAAAGCCTTTATTTTAGCCATCTGTACAATGGTTAATCAAGTTACAAACAATAACAAACTCATAATAATGGGCGAATGCTCCTATGTTCTGACAACACACACTGATAAAGGTCATGTACATAACCATTTAATTTTCTGCTCTGCAGATGACATCACTTTTTCTCATTACTATGACTGTAAAAGAATTACTGGAAAATACGAAATCTCAGCGACACTTTATGCAAGGAACATAACCTGTCCACAATTATGCCAAATGGTAAAAAGGGAATGAAATACAATGAATGGGCTGCAAATAAATCTGAATCCAGTAAAAAAGCACAGCTGCGAAAAGATATCAACCAGACAATTCGAATCGTTTCCACTTATTCAGAATTTCTTACATTTATGGAAGCTAAAGGATATGAAATAAAAAACGCAGGTTTTGGCGAAAACAGCAGAAAATATATTACCTTTCGTTCTCCCGATATGTCCCGTCCAGTGCGTGGAAGTACTAAATCTTTAGGAAAAAATTTTACTAAGGAACGTATCAAAGAACGCATTAATCTTGCTATTTTACATCTTTTTCAATCTGTCGTATAATACATGTTCTGCCCCATTAATAAGATTTCTTTTTTCTTATATAAGAGAGTCTATATTAGCTCTTTCATTTATTCTAATATACCCCTTACATGTTCGATTTAAAAATTCATAGTCATGTGTTACAACTATAATAATATATTTTTCTTTTGCCAACCGTTTCATCAATTTTTCCACCTGACACATATGCCTAAAATCCAGTCCACTGGTAGGTTCATCGAAAATAAGCAGTTTTTTTCCACTCATAACTGCCTGGCAAACAGCAAGCCTTTGTCTTTGTCCGCCAGATAATATCATCGGATGATATTCTGCATACTCTTTCAAGTCAAATTCTTCAAGCAGCTCCCTGATTTTCTGTTCGGAAGCGTCTTCATTTGCAAGCAGGCATTCATTTTTCACACTATCTGAAAACAACTGATGATTGACTTCCTGCATGACCATCCCGAACAGTTTGGTCCGGGCCTTTTCCGACAGCTTTTTCCCTTGATACAGAATCTCGCCACCTTTGGGCTTAAGTAGACCGCACAAGCAATTGCAAAAAGTAGATTTTCCGGCACCGTTTTTCCCTGTGATACCAATGATGTCTCCCTCTCTTGCAGATAAACTAATATTCTGAAAAATCATCTGTTTCTTTCTCTTAAAAGAAAGATTGCACACCTTAAGCTCTGCATTTTCCAAGTCACAGGAAATTTCCGGAATCTGTATCTGTTCCGGCACTATACTCCTTAATCCCAACTGTTCCCGCTCTGAATCTGACAAAGTCCTGAACTCCGATGGTGTAAATTCCCGTTCTATATGTCCTTCTTTCATATAAAGAATTCGATCTGCAAATTGCTGAACCCAGGAAAGTCTGTGCTCCGCCACAACTACCGCATGCCCTTTTTCCTTAATTACACTCAGTCTTTCACTCAACCGTTTGATTCCTGCCATGTCAAGATTTGCCGACGGCTCATCAAGCACATAAATCTGCGGATTCATGGCATATACTGATGCAAACGCAAGAAGCTGTTTCTCACCACCTGACATGGAAAATACATTTCGGTCTTCCAGCTTCCCTATATCTAATTCATTTATTGTATTCTTAATTCTTTTTCGTATATATTCCGGTTCCACGCCTCTGTTTTCCAGGCCAAATGCCATCTCGGCATTAGAATTCGTATAAAAAAACTGAGTCCTTGGATTCTGGAAAACAGACCCTACAAATTCTGCAATTTCATACATAGGCATCTCTGCAACATTTTTCCCACAAACCGTAATCGTTCCATCTACGCTGACATCCCTCACAAAATGTGGAATCAATCCATTAATCAGTTTTGTTATTGTGGTTTTTCCACATCCACTTTCCCCGCATATCAATACGAACTCTCCATCCTGTATCTTCAGATTCACGTCTGACAGAATTCTTTTCCCTTGTATTGTTACATTTACATTTTCAAACTTTATCATTCTCTTTATCCTGCTATCACCACTATAAGAATTCCAAATGTTACCAAAGTCATTATCAACCAGTCTGAAACCCCCATGTGAAGTGTTATTTCACTGGTCTTTTTTCCTGGATTCTCGATTCCTCTTGCCACTGCTGCTGCCGCTATTTCATCCGATGTATTGACTGCAGACACGATCAATGGAACTACCGTACACTCCAAGCGGGATGCCCATGAGATATTCTGAAGTTTCATAGCAGCATTTATATGTACGAACTCCTCTTTCAAAGCTGGAAAATATCGAAGTGTCGTAGACATTGCTATGATAAATCCTTGTGGTAGATGCAGTGTATACATGGCAACGATCATTTTCTGCATGGACGATGTTCGAAGCAGCAACAAACCTGCCAAAACACACGGCAGCATACGCAATGAATAATTAACTAAAACTGGAAACACCATATTCATCCATGCGGGGCACTGCGGAAATACATACATTAGTAAAAGGTGGAAAGAAACAAGTAAAACGATACCTTTACCTGCCGCCTTATATAGTCCATGCACCAGCATAAGCAGGAGAAATATGCCTGAAAGCATACTTCCCTGCTCAGAATTTTTCTGACAGAACATACCAATATTTGCCATTAAAAGCAGCCACAGCCCAGCTCTTGGATCAAGATGATTGATGACTGTTCTCTTATTCATCAAACAATCCCTGCTTTCTTAAAATGTTTACGGAATAAACCTTTAGCAATCAACGCTCCAATCACGCCTCCTATGACTGGAGAAATGCAAAGTATAATCAGCATTGGCGTAGAAATCAATCCCGATAAAGACCGGACATATTCTGCAGACATTCCATTTTGCTGAATCTGCGCCAAAAAACTGTCTTTATACACCCAGATTGCCAGTGGAGAGCCAAGCATTCCATAACAGAAAAACACAAACGATATCATCATATGTGTAAAACTGTTATCATACTTTGTCACAGACCTGTACAGTTCCGACAATATACATGCAATAGCAAATGTAATCAGTAACAATACTGTAAACTGACCAGTCACGAAATAAAGCAATGCAGTAATTGTTCCCATAATAAATACTGCCCCTGGTTTTCTCACTTTAGCTGTCATAAGCAGGAATGGGATTCCGGTCACAATTCCTGTCACGCCCGGTAACAGCAGCCACAACACTGGCACAAATCCAGTAAACATAGCTGCCAGATTGAGCATAAAATAAATTGCAGAGAAGATTCCTATTGTAATAAGATCCTTTCCTGATAATTTTCTTGATTCTTCCATGTCTTTCGTTCCTCCTTAGCCGATTTTCCAGCCTTCCGACTGACTTCTGATATCTACAAAATCCTTGTATTTTCCAGGAACAGCCACAAGTTCTCTGTGGGTTCCTCTCTGAATAATCTGCCCATCATCCACCACCAGAATCTGATCTGCCTGCTCAATTGTCGCCAGTCTGTGTGCGATGGTTACTATGGTTTTTCCTTTTGTAAGTTCCGATATAGCTGCCTGGATCAGATGTTCATTTTCCGGATCTACACTGGCTGTCGCTTCGTCAAGTATAATAATCGGTGCATCCTTCAGAATCGCTCTTGCGATGGAAATGCGCTGTTTTTCTCCACCGGACAGGCTCCCTCCGCCTTCTCCGATGACAGTATCGTATCCTTCCGGTAATGCCATAATAAATTCATGGCAACATGCTTTCTTTGCCGCTTCTACCATTTCCGCTTCTGTTGCATCCGGTTTTCCAAAGCAAATATTATTCCTCACTGTATCATGAAACAGATATACATTCTGAAATACCATGGAAATGTTGGATAACAGACTGTCACAGGTAAATTCTTTCACATCATGTCCTCCCACACGAACACTTCCACTGTCTGCATCATAAAACCGGGCAATCAGATTGCAGATCGTAGATTTCCCGCTCCCGGAAGGACCCACGATTGCAGTCACTGTATGTTCCGGAATTTTCAGATTCACATTATGGAGCACCTGTCTTCTTTCCTTCCCTTCTCCGTAAGAAAAATCTACATTCTGAAATTCGATATCATAGTGTGCAATCTCTATCTGCTGTCCATCTGCATCAATGAATGACTCTTTTGTCAATTCATCCAAATGCTCCAGGCGTCATCAATGACAGCCAGTACATGAGCACAGTCTGCAATCGGCTCCAAAGAACCAAACACATGAAATGACAGCAGAATCACAAACATCATATAAGTAAAATCCAACTGTCCGAAAAATCCCAGATAAAACGCAGCAATTACGATACACACACTTGCTGTTTTTAACGCCAGCAGATGCAGTGCATTATAAGGAATATATCCCCATTCTATTTTCAGATTAATGTCACGGCTGTCCCTGCATGCTTTTTTCATTGACTCCATAGAAGCTCCTGCTTTTCCAAAGGATTTCACTACAGAAAGTCCTCTCGCGTATTCCAGGGTTGCTCCGGTCAGATCCTTGTTTGCCGCAGCAAGGATTGGTGCATTTCTTGTACTGTATTTTGAAATGATGAACAGGAATATCAGGGAAACAGCGGCACCCGTTACTGCAATCAGCCCTACTCTCCAGTTCACACAGGTGAGCCACAAAAGGATGCAGATAAAATTCAGATAACCTCCTACAAAGTTATCAATCATACGGATTCCCATTCCTTCCAGTGTATGAAGGCCTGTCGTGATGGAATTAAGAATCGTACCTGTATTCATGTTCTGAAAATATCCTAAAGATACACGCTTCAGCGCATCTCCCACTGCCAGTCTGTCTCTGGCAATCAATTCATAACTGATCGACTCCTGAAATCTTGCCCTTAAATAATCAAACAGAAAACGCAGAAAGATGAAAAGTAGCTGAATTACGATACTTTTCCCAATCCAATCCGCTGAAATAGTTTTTCCCTGCCCCTCGCATTCTACAAGCTTTCCGATCGTATATGCCGCCCATATGACCGGCATTGCCGCAAACCAGCCTGAAAAAAAGGAAAAAACAAAACCAATATACAGATTCTTTTTAAAACTGCCACACCAGTCAATGATTCTTTTTACAGTGCCAAACATGAGTCTTCACCTTCTTTCTGACTTCCCACTGCCCAGTGTCTTGCTCCCACATGAGCCTGCCACATTCGCTGATAAAGCTGACAATTCTGAAGCAGCTCTTCCTGGGTTCCCGCCCCTTCTATACAGCCATTTTTCAAAACAACGATTTTGTCTGCATCTGTGATTGTGGAAAGTCTGTGTGCAATGACCAGCAATGTCTTGCCTTTTGTCAGTTTTTCTATACTCTTCTGGATCTTGTTCTCATTTTCCGGATCCGTAAATGCAGTTGCTTCGTCAAGAATGATGATTGGTGCATTTTTTAATATCATTCGGGCAATGGCAATCCTCTGCTTTTCTCCACCGGATAACCGTTTTCCTGCTTCCCCTGCCGGGGTATCATAGCCCTGCGGCAGCTTCTCTATAAACTCCTGGCAGCATGCCTTTTTTGCCGCTTCCCGCACCTCTTCATCCGATGCAGTCGGATTGCCGAGACGTATATTTTCCAGAATGGAACACCGGAACAGGAAATTATCCTGTGTCACAAAACTAACCATTTCTGAAAGCTGTGACAATGGAATTTTCTTAATATTCACACCACCTATGGTAATACTTCCTGATGTCACATCCCAGAATCTTGAGATCAACCTTGCTACCGTGGATTTACCTCCCCCGCTCGGTCCGACCAATGCGGTAAAACTTCCTGCTGGCATTGTCAGGTCAATTCCATGCATCACCTCGTCCTTTTCCTCACCAGTATAGGAAAAATGAGCATTTTCCAGTTTCACATCATAGCTGCTGATATTGGCACGTACAGAAGGCTCCGGCAATTCTTTCATCGTAAAAAAATCCTGTATGCTTTCGATGTTATATTACATTTCACGAAGATTTTCAGAGAATACCTCTATTTTTGCAAAAGATGTCACCATGGACATGGACAGCATGACTGCCAGCACAAGCTGTGATATGGTCAACTGACCATGCATCGTCAGATACAGTCCCACAGGCAAAGTTCCAAGCAGTGTCGATGGAAACAGGGCGAATGTCATTTTCATGGTAATCCAGGTGGAAGACAGCCATTTCACAACGAATTTCTTATAATCCAGAATTGCTTTTGCATATTTCTCATAAGAGGTTCCTGCCCTGCCAAATGCCTTAATAACCTCTATGCCCTCTATGTATTCCACAATAGTACTGTTCATATGTGCATTGGATTCGTCGTACTGAGTGAAACTTTTTCCGCTGATAATCATGGTAAGTGTCATAAATACCAAAGACAATGGAACGGTTACAAGAGAAGCCAGTGCAATTCTCCAGTCCAGCGTAAGCAAAGCGATAAAGCTGATTACCGGAAGCAGGATATGTCCGCTTCCTTCCGGAATCATATGAGCAATGGGTGGTTCCATATTTTCGATTTTTTCTACCATAATGCTCTTGATTTCACCAATACTGTGCCCTTCCACATCTCCTAATGGTGCTTTCAGAAACCGGTCTGTCAGGCGGAGCCTTAAACCCTCCAATATGTGATAGGCTGCTATATGTGATATCCATGTGGATGCGGAAAAGCTTACGATTTTTATAGTGTAAAAGAGTAAGGCATACAGACACCATCTTAAAATTTCCTGCATAGGAGCCTGATTCAGATTTCTTATATACAAATCGATTCCACGGTAAATGCAATAATATGGCATAAGTCCACTGATAATACTGATAACAGATAAAATAACGGATATTCCAAGCCTTTGCCCGCTTCCTTCGGTATAGCTCAGCAACACTTTCAGCCAGCTGTCCTTTTTTTCTGATACTTTTTTATTTTCCATCAAAGGTTTCCTTTCTGAATCTGTACTCTGCCGGAGACAGTCCCATCACACTTCGAAATGCAGATGAAAATTTTCCCGGATTTTCATATCCTACACTTGCGGCGATCTCCTGTACTTCTTTCTCTTTATCCTGTAACAGCATATTTGCAGCCAGATTCATGCGGTACCTCTTCTGATAAGAATAAATAGAATCTCCATAAACATCTTTGAAGCATTTTTTCATAGTTGTCAGTGGAATCTCATACATAGAGGAAAGTTCTTCGATGGTAAACCGTGTCTGAGGATTCCCTGTGATCTGCGCATGAATCCCTTTGATTTTTTCCATCTGAGTTTTGTAATAATATGGTCTGACTTCTTTCCTGTCTTCTACGGTCATCGTGTTTAAGTACAACAATAATTCCACGACTTTTATCTGATAATATTCTTTCGCTTTTGCAAGCTCTGGATGAGCCATGTTTTTCTGGTAAAATCCGGAAAGAATCGACTCAAGTTCCTTATCTCCCCGAATTACATAAGGTTTCTCTTCGGCACAATACCGGCTTCGAAGATTCTCAATGGATACGGAGAATCCCTGAAACAATTCATCAAGTGCCTTCTGAACTTCCACAACTTCCATGAAAATACTGACTCCATGATAATGCTTCAAAGGATAATAAGTTGTCCCTTTATGATTTTCTCTGTTATCCAAACGAAGTTCCTTTTCCTGCATAATGCTGAACACGCCTGGCTTTACCTCCATCTCAATTCTTCCCTCCCGGCAGTGGTCAATACAGAATATTTTTCTGTCATTCTTCAATTCAAATTCAGATACACACTGTTCCATATGCATGTCTGAAAAGCAAATCATCACTCCAGGCAGTACTCGGTAAATCGTCATCACTCCTTCTCCTGTCGCATCATTCAGCATAAGAATCGAACAATTCTCATTCTGAATCACAGGCTTCACATTACTTCCAAGACTTGCAATTTCATTTACATTCAAATTTCTTCTCCTTTCACATAGTGGTATTTCTTTGTGTTAGTTTTATCTAACCTTTTCTATTATCTTAACATGAGAATCGAGCATTATCCAGACCTAAACGGACGGCAATAATCCATTTAGACAAAAATAAAGTTCCAGACTTATTATCTGAAACTTTCTTATAAATCCAGCATCATTGCACTACTTCACACAACGGAAATATACCATAGAACCGTCAACATGGATATCCGTTTCTTTATATAGTTTTTGAAGGATATCTCTCAGCTCTTTCTCCGTCTGAAATGGTGGAGAAAACCACCCTTTCTTTGCAAGAATATTTTTTACTAGCCAGTCTGTCCGTTTTGACTTTCCCCTGATATAAAAACAGGCAATGAAACCGCCGCCCGGTTTCAAAACACGCCATATTTCATGAAATGCTTTTTGCTTATCAGGAAATGCATGAAAACCATTCATACTGACAACGGTATCAACAGATTCATTCTCCATTTGCAGGTTTCCCACATCACCCTGAATACATTTGATATGTGCATGACTACCAAGTCTTTTTCTGGCTTGTTCAAGCATATCCATGCTGTAATCAATACAAGTAATATGTGCATTTTTCAGAGAACTCCATTTGTTTTCCGTAAATACAGCAGTTCCAACCGGAACATCAAGAAGATTTCCTGAAAAGTCATCAGGAACATATGATAAAACTTTTCGTGCTATATCATTATCATCAGTTCCACTCCAAAATAACTTAATATACAGTTTGCTGAAAATATTCCTTTGCGTAAGAACATCGTCATATATATTTTTTGATGTTTCATAAGCATTTTGTATTTTGTCTGCCATATTACCCTCCAAGTTTAATTTTAATTCAAAAAGCTTAAAACTATCGTTCTCTAATCTTCCTGACATTACGATTCATGAGGTGTCTTCCAATATGTCTATAAGCAAATGCTTTAAAGGCTGAAATTTCTTGATGATGTTCCTTCAACAGTTCATCTGGACAATCATAAACACCAAAATCCTGATTGATTCCCTCGCTCTGAATATAAGTATTGTTCCTATCAAACTCAATAATGAGATTTCTGAAATCCTTGACTGCTACTCCATAACCGCAAAATGCACCTGTACATTCCGAATTTTGTTCCTGTAACTTCTTTATGTAGGTTTTATCCAAAATGAAAGCTTCCAGTTCGTACCACTGATTTTCGAAATTTATTTCTACCCAGCTATGGAAAATACTTTTTGGAGCATTACGGTAAACAAACCCGGTCATAGCCCCTTTCTGCAATCTTTTATCAATCGTAAAACCATGTACTCTGCATGGAATATTGCAGGCACGTAAAAGTGCCATGAATAAAGTTCCTTTTGTATTACATTGTCCATAACCGTCTGCAAGTACTTTTGAAGCAGGAATTCCGTCATCAATATTGTATCCAAATAAAATATCATCTCTTACATAGTTGTAGATTGCCTTAATCCTTTCAAATTCACCCATTTCCTTCCACTTCATATTTTGAATAAGTTTTTGAATTGCCGGATTAGAAAAATCAACCATTCGTGTTTCCCTAAGATACTTATCCTTCATTTCCTGTCGCCTTTCCCATAGGTTTTCTCACAACACAATGCAGTCGCATACCTTTACGGATTTCAAATTTTTCTACTTTTAACCCTGCTTTTTTGCAACATTTCATAACCATAGCTCTTGTTGGAACCCGGACATCTCCATGTCCGCATATATTTGCCAACGGCATTTCCAATGTATTCATTAGCCATACCAATACTTTATTGTCACTGGTCACATCTCTCAGTATCAATCTTCCATTTGGGCGAAGACATCTTTTCACACTGTCAAAATATGCCTGTGGATCCGGATAATGATGGAAGCTCATAGAACAAATAATTGCATCAAATGAATCCTTTTCAAAAGGAAAGTTCTCACAGTCTCCCACAACAAATGTTGTATTTGGAATATTTTTCTTTTTTGCCTGTTCAATCATCGCCGGAGTCAGATCCAGTCCTGTATAATGCCGGTCTGGATGTTTTTCTGCTAATAAAGAAATCATCGGTGCAGGTCCGCAGCCTGCATCCAATAAATCTCTAAATGGCTCCTTATCTAATTCTTCCAGAATATCCGGATAATCCTTCTTGCACATTTCGTAAACGCCAGCATGGTTACTTTCATATCTTCCTGCTGCTTTTGTAAATTCTTTAATTGACATTTTTTTATATTCTTCATTTTTCATGCTTTTTTCTCCAATCACTGTACCTTTTTCGCCTTGCACCCGCATTTCTTCATTCTTTTCATATAAGCATAAAACTGCTTATAGCTTATTGATTATATTGCCTAATATCTGTTATTCTATAAGCTTTCATACTTTCATCGTGTTAGTTTTAGCTAACTGTCTAGTATAAAGAAAACCGTGCAAAAAGCAAACTGTAATTTCACACGGTTTTCTTATGCTTAAGTATATCACTTACATAATCATATAACAATATATTTCTTTCAACAATTTACAAAATTGGGCGGTGGAATTTACTCTTTCACACAATAATGTTATGGTTGTATCTCCTTCTGACAGCAGTACTGTAAAAATATCATATCTTCCACGATATGCTAACGGAAGCTTTTTATAAACATCTTTATTCTCCGTCATTATTACATTTTGCATGTATTTCTGATCACCAATTATTTCCCAGTGTCCATTGGAACCACGACCAATAAATCGGACAATACCTATATCTTTGATGTGACGTTTTACAGTCTTGGAACTTATCCCTAACGTCATTGCCATTTTTTCTGTACTGATTTTATTATCCAAACTTTTTTTATTTCCTCTAAAAGAGTAATTTCTGTTTCAGCCCCTTTTGCTTTTAATACGTAATCCTAAAATAATCCAAATATGCTTTATATTTATCTTGTGATGTTAGACAGGTATCTGTCAGATATCCTTTTTCGTTGTCCCATTCCTTCAATCCACGATAATAGAACAGCTTCAAATTGTCCTCAATAATGAACGGAACAATATTGTATTTCAGACACTCCTTAAACATAATCAATCTGCCCACACGACCATTACCATCCTGGAACGGATGAATCCGCTCAAACTTCACATGGAAGTCCAGAATATCTGCAAAGATCTTTTCTTCTTTGGCGTTGTATTCCGTCAGCAAGACCTTCATTTTATCGGCAACTTCTTCTGGAAGGGCTGTATCCCTGCCACCAACTTCATTCGGAAGTTTCTTATAATTACCAACAGCAAACCAATCTTTTCTAGAATCGCTGGTGCCATTCTTCAAAACCAAATGAAGTTCTTTGATGAATTTCTCCGTCAAAGCTGCTTTTGCATGATCAATAATCATGTCAATGCACCGGAAGTGATTTGCCGTTTCGATCACATCATCCACATTCAGCACTTCTTTTTCTACGCCAATAGTATTGGTTTCAAAGATATATCTAGTTTGATCGTGTGTCAGGCGGCTTCCCTCCATATGGTTAGAGTTATAGGTCAAATCAATCTGTGTCTTATGATAAATCCCACCGGAATATTTACTTGCCTTCTGCTCTTTCAGAATATCCAACAGAGTAATCTGCTCTTCTTTTCTTTTGTTGGTGCGCTCCGGTTTTTCTGCGTTTTCTGGAATGTTCCATGTCTTACCAGTAAGAAATGCACCGTTCACACGCCCTTGGGCACAGTAATTTCTAACACTGCGCTCTGACATATTCCATTTTTTTGCTATATCAGCAACTAAAAGGTATCTCATCTACAAACCTCCATCACAAATCATAGCCCATATCCGAAACGGACCAATCTACTAATTAGTATATCACACCATCGGCAAAAACACCATTCTTTTTTCCTATCGTGCTATTTTTTAGCCGATATAACAATTATATCATCTAATAAGTTTCACTTTCATTTTCGCACATGATCATGAGGCTTTTTACGTTCGAATTGTGCAATCATATGTAAAAGGTGGATGTTCTTTCCAATCCGCAGGAAGATTCATTGCTGCAAGACTGACCACACCATTATTATTTTGAATCAGCTTATCGAAAGCATTTACAAATACTGTCCACTTCTCATCGGATAAACGCAGGTACTTCATCGCCAGTAAGATTTGATACAAGCCATTATGCGCTGGTGGTGGCGTAATTTTATCTACATCCAGAATCTCCGGTGTCGTATGAATTGTACGATTATAAAATCCAATTGACTTTAATGCCTTCTCTACATCTTCTTGAGATGTAATCTTCATTCCTAAATCTATATAAGATTGCACCTGCTGTTCTATTGTTAATATTTGTTTTGGATACTGATACGTAAAATACCTCATAAGCAAAAAAGTCCCACCGGGTTGCGCATAAAAATCAGAGGCGTGGTGGGTTCTGTTAATATTATTGTACAGCATATAATGTGCGTATTCTTAATACTCTGTACAACGCACGAATCTGCGCAATAAGAATGGAGGTTTCTTTCATTTCTTCTTTATATTTTTATAAGTCTTTTACAAATTCCACTGCGTTTTGAATATCTTTATCATCTGGATGTCCTTTTGCAATACCTCCGACCAGTTTGAACGGACCAAATGTATCGTATCCTTTGCATCCAAATTTCCCCACTACGCTGACATGTTTTTTATCCAAAATCTGCTCTATAGATTTATAATTCGTACTTCCACCATAAGTACAGATCAGGAAGACCTTTTTCTCATCTGGTAAATTCTTTTCCGCAAATTTCAATATCGACTGATGAAACTTTGAAAAATAGATTCCTGATGCAAACCCGATCATATCATAACTGCTCAGATCCGCATCTGACTGTTTTACTGCATCAATCAAATCGACCTGACACTTTTCTGCTATGCTTTTTACTAATTTTTCTGTATTTCCATGATGCACAGATGCATATACGATTGCTTTTCTCATATCTATACCCTTTCTATCAACTCAACAATAGAATTATACCATCATTTGTCAGCTTGTAAATCTGTTTCATTACATGCAATCAACTCAAAATAATTTCTTTTTGTAACTCTATACTTAAACACTGATTTTTCTTTCTTCTATTTATGAACCGGCAATTCATCATACATTGCATTGAAGAGTCCAGCCAGGTATTCTTTACTGTCAACATCTTCTACTAACAACATCTCTTTTGCCCCTTCATATGGTAATTCATAAGTCGCAGTTGTCATATAAGAAACTGCAGATTTTGTCGGTTTCACAAGTAACCTGTCATCATATATGCCTCCGGCAATTCTTCCCCGATAATATATGATATACTCTCCCATCATTGCACGATAATGAATTTCTTCTAAATCAGATAACTGCTCTAATATAAAATGTAAATATTCTTTGCTTGAAGCCATATTTTTGTCCTTTCAAATGCCTGCATTTCAAATTATACTGTGATCTCAATTTGATTATCCTCAATTGCAACAATACAGCTTTCGTAATATCCATCACCTGTAGTCCGAGGTCCACTGATAACCTCATAACCATCCGCTTTTAATTCTGCTGTCAATGCATCCACTTTTTCTATACTTCCTACGCTAAAAGCTATATGTGAATATCCAGTACGAACTAGTTTCTTCGGTAAATCAGCCATTTCCGGTATATTCATGATTTCAATACGTGCACCATCCTCAAATGTAAGAAAATAAGAATAAAAGCCTGTTTTCTGATTATGATATCCATCATTTGATTTTGCTCCCAGATATTTCATAAAGAATTTTTTTGTATTTTCCAAATCATTTACATAAAGTGCAACATGTTCAATTCTCATGATTATTCCTCCACTTCTGTATTGATAAGCTGTTTCATAATCTGCCATTTCTCTTCTACTACTTTACAACTTTGTTCCATTCCACTCCCGATTCATCTGTCCATGTATCTTTTCCATCATAAATATAAACAGCATTTATATAATCCATATAGCGACCATCTGCCAATAAATAGACCGTAGTCTCATCGCCCCTTTGATTAACCAGTTCTTCGACATCCGGCCAATTATCTTTATTCTCGAATTTTTCAGTCGATGAATTTGAATCATCTATGCTAATACTCCTTCGTTATTTCTTTATTTATTCCGTACGCTTTCTTAAAATTCTCCAGATATTCCGGACATTTAATCAGCATAATCTTTTATAGCAAAAATCTTTTTGTCAAATATCGAACATCTCCCTGCAAATCATTTTTCCACACGTTGTTTTAAAAATACTATGATAGACTTTTAAAGTTGCTTCTTTCGATAAACCATCCTCCATAATATTAACCAGAAAATCGGCTTCTACCAATATCTGATAATCCATTTCATCAATATTATTATAAGTATGATGATGTGCGATCAAATACTGAACACGCTCAGATATATCTTGATCAAATTCTAATTCACTAAGTAGCTTTTCTGCGATCGCAGGACCTTCTTTTTCTTGTAATTTCCCATTGCAATTTCCATATTTTTCTTCGCAGAAATGAATTCCAATATCATGTGTCAAAGCTGCCGCTTCAATGGTAAACAAACATTTCTTATCTACATTTTCTGTTTCTGCTATCAATTTTGCATAGCTATGCACTTTGCAAAAATGTTGAATTCTCTTTGCATCCCCTCTATATAATTCAATCATTGCCAAATGTAATTTATTTATCATTTCAAGCTTCCTCCCTCTTGTACTTATAATAGCCTTCTGATTCATTCTGTGTTTTCTTTAAATTATTGAATCCGCATCATTAGAAACAGTTAATTCAAAATGTTTTCGATTTGTTTTTATAAAGCCTTCTTTTTGTAGCTTTGATATCTCTGTAGACATTGCCGCACGATCAATACAGAGATAATCTGCCAGCTGCTGCCGGTCAAATGGAATATCAAAGGATAATGATGAATGTCTGATGGACTCTGCCGACAGATATGACAATAGTTTCTCTCTTGTCGTTCGCTTGCCAACATGTGTGATCTTATCGTTCAGGATCAGTATCTTATTTGCCAGGACACTGACCAGATTGCGAATCAGCTTCTGATGATGCCCGCATGCAGTTGGACAGGTAACCAGAAGCCTTTGGACATTTAAGAAAATAATCTCACAATCCATATCTGCCACCACACTAACATTCAAAACCGCTCCTATACTTGCTGCATATGGTTCTCCAAAGAAATCACCGGCATGACATTTTGCCAAAATATTCCGATGTCCCCAGAGATCCTCCTGAATAACAAGAACACAGCCTGACACCACAAGTCCCATTACTTCAGTAGCATCGCCTGCTCTGAAAATATATGAATCTCGTTTTTGGGAAATTACTGTTGCATTTACACAGTGCAATATGGATAATATCTCGTTATCCGTAAGACCTTTAAAGAAAGGGCTGTTCCTTAGAATGGGTAAAAATTTTTTCAAAATCATTCCTCCTGTTGGAAATCAAACATACAAGTTGTATTTATCATACTATAATTCTGGCAGAAACAAAAGTTAAATATTATTGACGGAGGGTAAAAATGATAAGAAAGATTATCCAGATTGATAAAGAAAAATGTAACGGCTGCGGCGTCTGTGCAGATGCTTGTCATGAAGGTGCCATTGATATCATTGACGGAAAAGCAGAATTAGCAAGAGAACATTTCTGCGATGGATTGGGCGATTGTCTCCCAGAATGTCCTACTGGTGCCATTTCATTTGATGAAAGAGAAGCCCCTGAATATGATGAAAAAGCCGTGAAAGAAGCACTTGAACTTGTAAAACCATCTTCTACCGCAGATTCAGTATCAAAGCTTCAAAACTGGCCAGTACAGATTAAACTGGCTCCTGCTAATGCACCATATTTTGACGGTGCAAAGCTTTTCATCGCAGCCGATTGTACTGCTTACGCCTATGCCAGCTTTCATCAGGATTTTATTCGAAATAAGGTAACTTTAATTGGTTGTCCAAAATTAGATCAGGTAGATTATAGTGAGAAACTGACTGAGATTATTCAAAATAACAACATTCAGAGTGTGACAATTGCAAGAATGGAAGTTCCATGCTGTAGTGGGCTAGAGATGGCAGCAAAAAAAGCACTTCAAACCAGTGGAAAATTCATACCATGGCAGGTTGTAACAATAAGTATTGATGGAAAAATCATGGAGTAAAGGAGAATACAATCATGGAAAAAAAGATGTTTTGTTATCAGTGTGAGCAGACAGTGGGATGCAGCGGTTGCACAGGGAATGCCGGTGTCTGTGGAAAAAAGGCAGATACAGCCAAATTGCAGGATGAACTGACAGGTGCATTGATTGCCCTTGCGAGAGCAGTCGATGACGCAGAAACTATTTCTCAAAGAACTTCACAAGTCATAATTGAGGGGCTGTTTACCACAGTTACAAATGTGAGTTTTGACGATACCTCAATTGAAAACATGATACAAAAAATCAGAGCTGAGAAAGAACGACTGGTCCCTGACTGCAGCAAATGTCAGTCACCATGCGGTAAAACAGATGAATACGATATGCAGCAGCTGTGGGATGCTGACGAAGATATTCGTTCTTTGAAATCTCTCATTCTTTTTGGGATTCGCGGGATGGCAGCTTATGCCTATCATGCAAATGTTCTGAATTACGAAGATGCCGAAGTAAATCGGTTCTTCTGCGAAGCATTATTTAAAATTGGTTATGAAGAAAGTGTGGAAAGACTGCTTCCTACTGTACTAAAAGTAGGAGAAATCAATCTGAAGTGTATGGCACTTCTTGACAAGGCAAATACAGAAACCTATGGAACACCAGAACCGACCGATGTTACACTTACAATAGAAAAAGGACCTTTTATTGTCGTGACCGGTCATGATCTGAGAGACCTGCAGCTTTTACTTGAACAGACAGAAGGAAAAGGCATCAACATCTATACTCATGGTGAAATGCTCCCTGCCCATGCCTATCCATTCTTAAAAAAATTCTCACACTTAAAAGGGAATTTTGGAACTGCTTGGCAGAATCAGCAGAAAGAGTTTGATCATCTTCCAGCTCCGATTCTTTACACTACCAACTGTCTGATGCCGCCAAAAAGCAGTTATGCTGACAGAGTATTTACAACAGAAGTGGTTGCTTTCCCAGGTGCTGTTCATATCGATGAGAAGAAAGATTTCACGCCGATCATTGAAAAAGCGCTGGAACTGGGTGGTTACAAAGAAGATCAGAAATTTTCTGGTATCAACGGCGGAACAAAAGTGACAACCGGTTTTGGTCATGCAGCTATCCTGTCCCATGCAGGAACTGTAGTAGATGCCGTAAAATCAGGTGCAATCCGCCATTTCTTCCTGGTTGCCGGCTGTGATGGTGCTAAACCAGGTCGAAACTATTACACAGAATTCGTGAAACAAACACCCTCTGATAGTATCGTCCTCACTCTGGCTTGTGGCAAGTTCCGATTCAATGACCTTGATCTTGGAGAAATTTGTGGTCTGCCACGACTGATGGATATGGGACAATGTAACGATGCTTATGGTGCAATCCAGGTTGCCGTAGCACTTGCAGATGCATTTGGATGTTCTGTAAATGAGCTTCCGCTTTCCTTCGTTCTCTCCTGGTATGAACAGAAGGCAGTCTGTATCCTGCTGACACTTTTGCACCTGGGTATCAAAAACATTCGTCTTGGTCCTTCTCTTCCGGCATTCCTGTCTCCTAATATTCTGAACTATCTGGTGGAAAATTATGGCATTGCACCTGTTACCACCCCAGAAAAAGACATCAAAATACTTATGAACATTAATAAATAAATGTTTCAAAACCTTTATAAAAAATCAGGACCACCCGTCCAACGGGTGGTTTGCTCTAGGGCTATAAGCCCTTGTTACTAGGCCAGCGTCTCAAGGCGCTGGCTTTCTCTTTCGGCTATGAGAATTCT
>QUMM01000020.1 GCA_003435055.1 Lachnospiraceae bacterium OF09-6 | reverse complement strand
CTATTATCAAGAACAAATCATAATCTTAAACAGACTATAGAACTATGCAGAAGATTAATTGATAGTGGAGCCAATATTAATCAAATAGATAAAAAAAGGACTGGTTCCGTTACAGTATATAATTAATTTGAAATATACAGATGAGGAGTTAGAACCATTATATGAAATTTGGTTTGCAAATAATAATGTTGTTATTGATCACAAAAATGCTTGGGGAAAATCACCGTTAGAAATTGCTGAAATCATACCGTATAGGGCAAAATTGTTAGAAAGAATGAAAAAGCTAAAATAAATTGTAACTTTCATTTTATTTTGGAAATGAAAAAGTGTGGCTTGCTGATGAGGTTCCAAGCATTTATATAAAAAACTATAAATGCTCATCTCAAGTTATAAAAAAAATACAGCCTGCTCTCTGAATTTTGAGCAGCTGTTAATGTTTGAATTCTTTGCATTCGACATGCGGAACTTCTTTTCCTTCACAGACATCACGTAGCATTTTGTAGTACAGCATTTTTTGAATATAGTGATTCAGAGTGGGCTGGGTTTGACAGCCTTCCTGTATGGCAACATAGTTAGATGCAATTGCGTAAATGAGAAGTTCTTTTTGAGATTCATTCATATCGGATTCTGCAATTGTGTCAAATACATACAGCATAAAAGGCATCAAGTTATCAACTGCAGATTGTTCTTCCTCTGTGAGCTGTGGTTTAGCTGCTTTGTCAATTTTAGTTACGCCCTGTTTAGGAAGTGGGGCAGCGTATTTGTGCAGTGCCTGTTTTAGTTCATTAGGACTTTCAGCATATTTTTGAATACCTGTATCGAAAGCGGCCATTCTTGATTGATAATAATAAATCAATTCTGGAATAGAACTGCCAGGATATCAATGGTTCCATTTTCATACCGGGTCAGTACAGAACGGCTGACACCAATTTTTTCAGCAGCGTCTTTTTGAGAGATATTTTTCTTTTTTCGGGCTTTTCTCAAAGTGTCCCCAATGATTTTCTTAAATTCATCTTTGGATATATCCATAATCGAGGTTCTCCTGACGAACATCTTTTGTACATATAGTAGAATCCGAACATACGGTCGTGTAAATATGGAAGAAACCAGAATTTATGGTATAATGATCATGAAGTCTGATTTATAAAAAAGCGCAAAACAGGAGATGATGCGTGTCCGTATTGTAGTGATAGAAAAATACTGCCTGGTTACAACTCATTCAAAGTGAAGCATCCAGATCTTATGGAAGAGTGGTGTTGGGTGGAGAATATATTTATAGAAGTGGATCCAGATCAAATTCTTGATACAGATAATCAGGAGGTATGGTGGCTTTGTAAATTGTGTGGACGAAAGTACCCGTTGAGCGTAAAAAAGAGGTTAATGAAACAGAAAAGAGGGCATAATCCGTACCCGCAGTGCAATGGCAGAAGATGGCGACGTATTTTTAATATTTAATAAAAAGCAGGATCTGATCGTTTTCAGATCCTGTAAAAATTTAGGGAAATGGTACAAGGACAATGTCATTCCCAGAGCGTGTCTTTTTCATATCAATGATCCGCTGGTTTTCGGAACCGCGGAAATATAAAGAAAGATTCTTTTTCTCCTCTACAAACCGGCCGTCTACCAGAACATCAATGTGATCCAGAATCGTATCTGTCACATCTGGAATATAACGGCAGCCGCCCGGCACCAGATCCTGATGATAGGTATATCCGGTGTACATCCAGATATTTTTTTCTGGAAGTTCTTTCTTGACCCGGAGAATCAAAGCCAGAACGTCTGGTTGATTCTGGAGCTCAAAAGGTTCGCCGCCCAGAATGGTCAGCCCTTCATAATAGGATTCGGAAAGTTCTTTTAGTACCATATCTTCCAGTTCAGGTGTGAATGGTATCCCATAATGGAAATCCCAAGTCTGTGGCTGGAAGCATCCCTTGCAGTGATTCAGGCAGCCGGATACAAAGACAGACACTCTGGTACCAGTCCCGTTTGCACAGTCTGCTTTCATGATCTCACCAACGTACATAAAAATACCTCCTTATAAGTAGGTGCCAGATGTAGTAAAAAAGGACTCGATGTGATCGAATCCTTTTCACTTCATAAATGTAATTGAAATGTCAGTTTTCAAATTATAATTATATTGTTCAAAAATGCGCTTTTTCGGAATTTTTGATTTTCAAGAGTTCCTTGTTATTTTGTTCAAAAATCATCATTTCCGAAAAAATTTTTTCGGGAGTTCTTAGTTTTTTTTCGTTTTTCGGGAACTTACTTACACGTTCCACAGGACATATGAAGCACTCGGTCTTTGATCTCCTGTGTACGTCCCTGATTCCAGAACTGAGTACCGATATATCCGCAGGTTCTTCGTGCAACAAAAAGCTTATCCTGATCACGGTTGCCGCAGTTCGGGCATTCCCAGACCAGTTTGCCGGAATCATCGGTCACGATCTTGATCTCACCATCGTAGCCACAGTTCTCGCAGTAGTCACTCTTGGTATTCAGCTCAGCATACATGATGTTCTCATAGATAAACTTCATCACAGACAGAACAGCTGGAATGTTGGTCTGCAAATTCGGTACTTCCACATAACTGATGGCTCCGCCAGGAGAAAGCTTCTGGAATTCCGACTCGAACTTCAGTTTGTTAAAGGCATCGATTTTTTCTGCGACATGTACATGATAGCTGTTGGTGATATAGTTCTTATCGGTAACGCCTGGGATAATGCCAAAACGCTTCTGCAGGCACTTGGCGAACTTGTAAGTAGTAGATTCCAGTGGAGTACCGTAAACAGAATAGCTGATGTTCTCGGCCTCTTTCCATTCCTTACACTTGTCATTCAGCTTCTGCATGACAGCAAGGGCAAAGTCATGTCCTTCCGGTGCAGTGTGAGAGTGGCCAGTCATACATACACACATCTCATGAAGGCCGGCATAGCCAAGAGAGATGGTGGAATAACCATTGTATAATAATTTGTCGATGGTCTCACCCTTTTTCAGGCGGGCCAATGCACCATGCTGCCACAGGATAGGTGCCACATCGGATACGGTGCCAAGCAGACGCTCATGACGGCAGCGCAGGGCACGGTGGCAGAGCTCCAGACGTTCTTCCAGAATCTTCCAGAATTTATCCATATTACCATCGGATGAACATGCTACATCTACCAGATTCAGGGTAACTACGCCCTGATTGAAACGGCCGTAGAACTTGTGGCTGCCATCCGGATTGCGCTGAGAATCTTCCACTGTCAGGAAAGAGCGGCATCCCATACAGGTATAGACATTGCCGTTCTTCAGCTCGCGCATGATCTTGGCAGAAATATAATCCGGAACCATACGCTTGGCAGTACATTTTGCAGCCAGCTCTGTCAGATACCAGTACTTGGAATCTTCGGTAATATTGTCCTCATCCAGTGTGTAGATCAGCTTTGGGAATGCAGGAGTAATCCATACACCCTTCTCATTTTTCACACCCTGCATACGCTGGATCAGTACTTCTTCAATGATCATAGCCAGATCATCTCTGGTCTGACCTTCCGGAACCTCATCCAGATACATGAAGATCGTAACGAAAGGAGCCTGACCGTTACAGGTCATCAGAGTGATCAGCTGATACTGGATCGTCTGGATACCGCTCTTGACTTCTTCACGAAGACGGCGTTCGGTAATCTTGTTGATAATCGCCTCATCCAGAGCTTCACCGCATTCGGTACGCTCTGCGATAACCGCTTTACGCAACTTCTGACGGCTGATATCGACAAAAGGTGCCAGATGAGACAGGGTGAAAGACTGTCCGCCATACTGGTTGCTGGCTACCTGTGCAACAATTTGTGTGGTAACGTTACAGGCAGTAAAGAAGCTGTGTGGCTTCTCAATCATAGTTTCACTGATGACAGTACCATTCTGAAGCATATCTTCCAGATTCAGCAGATCGCAGTTATGCTCTTTCTGAGCAAAATAATCAGAATCATGAAAATGAATAATACCTTCTTCGTGTGCCTTCACAATATCTTCCGGAAGCAGAACACGGCGGGTCAGATCCTTGCTGACTTCACCAGCCATATAATCTCTCTGGGTAGAGTTGATCACCGGGTTCTTATTGGAATTTTCCTGCTTAACTTCTTCATTCATGTGGTCAATCAGTGCCAGAATACCATTGTCAGTGGTATTACTTTTCCGGGAAAGCTCTCTCTTGTAGCGGTAGCGGACATACTTCTGTGCTACCTCATACCCACGCATCTCCATGATACCGGTCTCTACCATATCCTGGATATCTTCCACGTTCACTGCATGGGTCATCCGATGAATCTGCTGTGAAATGGTATCAGCAATGGCCATAATCTGATAATCATTCAGCTGATGCAGGCGGTCTACTTCGTTATTCGCTGCTTTAATAGCGTTCACGATTTTATCCAGATCGAAGTGAACCTCTTCTCCATTTCGTTTAATAACATTGGTTGTGATAGTTGTACTCATAATTACCCCTCAGATCTAAAAAACTTATGTTAATCAAGAAAATATTCTGCCATGGACAGACCGGACAGAATAAAATGCTTTAAAAAAAGGGCAAAACTCTAACAGAAAAAGCTCTGCTCTGGCAACCAGATATAGTTTTAATTATATTATGTAAACACAATATCTGGTGTCCGAGTACTATGATAACTCATTATACAGGAAATGAAAAGGAAAATAATTACTAAAAATCGGAGAAAAAAATAGCGGGTTTTTCTACTTGACAGCCGGAAAGCCTGTATTTATGGGAATCCTGGAAAAGCCAGGAAGAATGTTGGAACTTGTAAAGAAGGATTTGCCTGTGTTAGAATGATGGCAGTAACCAAAACCGACAGTAAGGGGAAGAATCATATGTGGATCAGTAAGTATTTTGTATATTTTGTCATATTCAGCTGCATGGGCTGGATTTATGAATCCATTTTTTGCACCGTGAAGAGCGGATCCTGGCAGAACAGAGGCTTTCTGTATGGTCCGGTCTGTCCGATCTATGGAGTAGGAGCAGCAACGATTATGGCATTAATGGACTGGTTTACCAGTCAGAATCAGGGTGAGATCAGTTATACCTGGTGGCAGGTATTTCTGGTAGCGTTTTTTGGAAGCATTGTACTGGAGTATGTAACTTCCTGGGGGCTGGAGAAGCTGTTCCATGCATATTGGTGGGATTATAGTGATGTGCCACTGAATATCAACGGAAGAGTCTGCTTTCCGGCTTCGGTAGGATTTGGTGTGGCAGGGCTGCTGGTTATCTATGTGATCGCACCGGTCACCAGGGATGCCACGACATGGATTACTCCGATTCTGATGGAGTTGTTTTCGTTGATTTTCATGGCTCTGCTGGCAGCAGATGCCACACTGACCGTATCTGCACTGACTGGATTTGAACGGAATGTAGCAGCTATGGAAGAAGCACTGAACCAGCATATGGAGCAGTTCGTCAGTACCGTGCAGCAGAGGAGTCAGGCAGCGGGAGAGGCTCTGGAGGAAAAGAAACAGGCAGCCAGCGATCGTCTGGCAGAGGAAAGACTTCGTTTTACCAGAGAAAGTCTGGAACGTGTGACAAAGCGCATGGGCAGCGGTCATCGTGCAGCTTTGAACCGTGTCAAGGGATTTAAAGGATACGGTACCGAACGTAAGTCCAAGATACGCAATATTTTCCATCAGACCGTAAAGAAGTACAGAAAGAGTGGGGAACAGGCATGAAAAAGAGCTATGAGGTAGTATGGGAGATTTTTAATGAATGTGCTAACAACCAGATGCGGGATATTTTTATCGAAGAGATTGAGACAGAAGATACAGATGCCTGGATCCGGAGCAAGGTGAAGGATCAGGAACTGACCTGGGAGAAGCAGGAACTGAAGGATGGAACACTGGTCTATGATGTGGATGCTACCGGCACAAAAGAACGATTTTCTTTTACGGAAATATAAAAGAAAAGTACATTGAAGAAAGTGAGTGCCTGTGCTACAATAGGGCATGGCGATTGAAAATGGAAAATAAATAGTTACGCTACGAACGGAGGAGAAGACCTATGTTTATTACAGATAGTATTTTTTATGTAGGAGTGAATGATCACCAGGTGGATCTGTTTGAAGGACAGTATGATGTGCCGAATGGTATGGCTTACAATTCTTATGTAATTATGGATGAGAAGATTGCAGTGATGGATACAGTAGATATCCATTTTACAGAAGAATGGCTGGGAAATGTTGCTAAAGTTCTGGATGGAAGGAAGCCAGATTATCTGGTAGTACAGCATATGGAGCCAGATCATGCAGCGAATATCTGCAATTTCATGAAAGCATACCCGGAGACTACCGTTGTAGCAAATGCAAAGACTTTTGGCATGATGGCAAATTTCTTCCCTGAGATGGATCTGAAGGATCAGAAGCTGGAAGTAAAGAACGGCGGAACACTGGAACTTGGAAAGCATGTACTGAATTTTGTATTTGCACCGATGGTACACTGGCCAGAAGTCATGGTTACATATGAGAGCACAGAAAAAGTACTGTTTTCCGCAGACGGATTTGGAAAGTTTGGCGCACTGGATGTGGAAGAAGACTGGGATTGCGAAGCACGTCGTTACTATATCGGTATCGTAGGAAAGTATGGTGCACCGGTACAGACTTTACTGAAGAAGGCTGCAGCACTGGATATTCAGATCATCTGCCGCTTCATGGACCTGTTCTGACAGAGAACCTGGGACATTATATTGAAAAATATGATATCTGGTCTTCTTATAAAGTAGAATCAGAAGGTGTTGTCATTGCTTACGCTTCAGTTTATGGAAATACAAAGAAAGCAGCAGAGATTCTGGCACAGAAGCTGGAAGAAAAAGGCTGCCCGAAGGTATCTCTCTTTGATCTGGCACGCTGCGATATGCAGAAGCAGTAGAAGATTCCTTCCGTTATGGCAAGCTGGTGCTGGCTTCCCTGACTTATAACGGAGAAGCATTCCCATTTATGAGAACCTTCGTAGAAGAACTGGTAGAACGTAACTATCAGAATCGTACGATTGGTATTATTGAGAATGGTTCCTGGGCACCAATGGCAGGAAAAGTCATTCGTGCAAAATTTGAAAAGAGCAAAGATATCACATGGCTGGAAAACAGCTGCACCATTATGTCAGCAGTAAAAGAAGAAAATCTTCAGCAGCTGGACGCCATGGCAGAAGAACTCTGCAAATAAGAGAAAAAATAAGAAACGAAGCAGGCTCTGAAGAGATTCGGGGCTTGCTTTTTTGTGAGTACTATGCTATACTCACACACGTTGTAAGCCCACAAAAACAAGGTCGTACAGGGCTTGCAAGGCGGTCACCGCCTATAAATGTGCCGAGTGTTCGTGACCTTCCACTCGTAAAACAAAACTAAAGGAGAAAAGAGAATATGAAAAACAAAGGTACTTTATTTCTGGTACAGGCTGCAGCAATTGCAGCAGTGTATGTAGTGCTGACCACTGTATTTGCAGCATTCAGCTTCGGAGAGGTGCAGGTGCGCATTTCAGAGGCCCTGACGATTTTACCGGTATTTACACCGGCAGCGATTCCGGGTCTGTTTGTGGGATGCATCATTTCCAACTTCCTGGGAGGAGCAATTCTGATGGATGTGATCTTTGGAAGTATTGCGACACTGATCGGTGCGGTATTTACCTACAAGCTGCGAAATAGCAGTAAGTGGCTGGCTCCGGTACCTCCGATTGTGGCAAATGCCTGATCGTTCCGTTTACTCTTTATTATGGATATGGAGTAAATCTGCCGATCCCGTTTATGATGCTGACAGTCGGAATTGGTGAAGTGATTTCCTGCGGTGTGCTGGGAATGATTCTTTACGGAGCACTGAGCAAGTATCGTCATACCATATTCGGCGCGACAACAGCAGTCGAAAAGTAAAAAAGAGATCATGGTGTCTGTTTTCAGAACAGGTGCTGTGATCTTTTTTTATGATGTTTTCCGGAAAAGGATTTGACGAATGAAACAGGTGTTGTAGGATAGAAATTAATGAATACGTGTCTGAAAACGAGAAAGCTGGAGGCGAAAGATTATGAATATTGTATGTTTGGATCTGGAAGGTGTTCTGGTACCGGAAATCTGGGTGGAATTTGCGAAGGAAAGCGGCATTGCAGAGTTGGAGAAGACAACCAGAGAGGAACCGGATTACGACAAGCTGATGAAGTACAGACTGGATGTATTAAAGCAGTATGGAATGGGGCTGAAGGAGATTCAGCAGACAATTGAGAAGATTGAGCCGATGCCAGGAGCAAAAGCATTTTTGGATGAACTGCGTTCTATGACGCAGGTGATCATCATCAGTGACACCTTTGAACAGTTTGCCATGCCGCTGATGAAGAAGCTGGGCTGGCCGACCATTTTCTGTAACACTTTGGAAGTGGCAGAGAACGGAGAGATTACTGGTTTCCGTATGCGTGTAGACCAAACCAAGCTGACCACGGTAAAGGCATTACAGTCCATTGGATTTGAGACAATTGCCAGTGGAGACAGCTACAACGATCTGGGGATGATCGGAGCAAGCAAGGCTGGATTCTTATTCCGCAGTACACCGGAGATCAAGGCAGAGCATTCGGAATTGCAGGCTTATGAGACCTATGAGGAACTGATGAACGCCATCAAAAAAGCATTGTAAGAATATAAGAATGATCAAGAACACTGCATGGTAGTAGAGAAATACTATGCAGTGTTTTTTTATAAAATTTGTATCTAAGCATTGACAAATACCCTATGGGGGTATATATTACAAATTATAAAGAAAAATACCCCGCAGGGGTATGATAATGATGTTGTGAAAAGCAATGATTTAACAGGAGATGAAAAATGGGAGAAGATAAAAAAGAAAAAGTCTGTTGCTGCTGTGAAAAACATAAAGAGCGGTCTGACAAAGAATATCGGGATCTGATGAATCGCCTGAAGCGGATCGAAGGGCAGGTGCGGGGCATTCAGGGAATGCTGGAGAAGGATGCTTACTGTATCGATATTCTGGTTCAGGTGTCAGCGATCAATGCAGCATTGAACAGTTTTAATAAGAAACTGCTGGCCAATCACATCGAGACCTGTGTGGCAGAGAATATCCGGGAAGGGCACGACGAAGTTATTCAGGAACTGGTAGATGTATTGCCGAAACTAATGAAGTAATACAAGGAAGGTGAAGAAAATGGAACAATATCAGGTAACGGGGATGAGCTGTGCAGCTTGCAGTTCCCGTGTGGAAAAGGCTGTTTCGGCGGTGCCGGGTGTGACATCCTGCTCCGTCAGTCTGCTGACGAACTCCATGGGAGTAGAGGGTACGGCTGCGCCGGAGGCTATTATCCAGGCAGTGACCGATGCCGGTTATGGAGCATCACTGAAAAGGAAAGAGAATGGAACAGCGACAGCATCGGCTCCGAATTATGACAATATGCTAAAAGACACAGAGACACCGAAGATGAAGAAGCGACTGATCGCATCTTTGGTTCTTCTGATTCCATTGATGTATGTGTCGATGGGACATATGATGTGGAACTGGCCGCTACCGTCTTTCTTTGATGGCAATCATGTGGCTATGGGACTGGTACAGCTGCTGTTTACCACAGCGATTATGGTGATCAATCAGAAGTTCTTTATCAATGGAATCAAGGGTGTCATTCATAAATCACTCAATATGGATACTCTGGTAGCGCTGGGATCAGGTGCATCCTATATTTACAGTGTTTATGCATTGTTTGCCATGACAGGAGCACAGGTGGCAGGAGATGCAGAGGCTGTGATGAGCTATATGCATGAGTTTTATTTTGAATCAGCTGCCATGATCCTGACATTGATTACGGTAGGAAAGATGCTGGAGGCCAGATCCAAGGGAAAGACTACAGATGCCTTAAAGAGTCTGATGAAGCTTGCACCAAAGATGGCTACTGTTCTGCGGGACGGTGTGGAGACTGAGGTAGGGATTGAGCAGGTACGGATCGGGGATCAGTTCGTGGTACGACCAGGAGAGAATATACCCGTAGACGGTATCATACTGGAAGGAACCAGTGCGGTGAATGAATCAGCACTGACCGGCGAAAGTATTCCGGTGGATAAGGAAACAGGAGACAGTGTATCAGCTGCAACACTGAACCAGTCTGGCTTCCTGCGCTGTGAAGCAACCAGAGTTGGAGAAGATACTACTTTATCTCAGATCATCCAGATGGTCAGTGATGCGGCAGCTACCAAGGCGCCGATTGCTAAAGTAGCGGACCGGGTATCTGGAGTTTTTGTTCCGGCTGTTATTACGATCGCAGTGGCTACGATCCTGATCTGGCTGCTGGCCGGACAGAGCGTGGGATTTGCACTGGCAAGAGGTATTTCTGTTCTGGTAATCAGCTGCCCGTGTGCTCTGGGACTGGCCACTCCGGTGGCGATCATGGTAGGAAATGGCATGGGTGCCAAACATGGTATTATGTTTAAGACAGCCGTGTCTCTGGAAGAAACCGGAAAAACCGATGTGGTAGCACTGGATAAGACCGGAACAATCACCAGTGGAGAACCGCAGGTGACGGATATGGTTCCGGCAGATGGACACAGCGAAGAAGAATTGCTTCAGGCGGCTTTTGATCTGGAACAGAAGAGTGAACATCCACTGGCCAGAGCCATTGTACAGAGAGGAAAAGAAAAGAATCTGTCTGGCAGAACGGTGGACGAGTTTGAGGCAGTAGCCGGAAATGGTCTGACTGGAACGCTGGATGGAAGAAAGCTGACCGGTGGCAACCGGAAGTTCATTGAGAACAGAGTGAAGATCCCGGCTAATATTCAGAATGTGGCAGACCGTCTGGCGGAAGAAGGAAAGACCCCTCTTTTCTTTGCAAGAGATGAGGAACTTCTGGGCATGATTGCTGTAGCAGATGTCATCAAGGAAGATAGCTATCAGGCCATTCAGGAACTGAAGAATATGGGTATTCATGTAGTTATGCTGACTGGTGACAATGAACGGACTGCAAAAGCCATCGGAAAACAGGCTGGTGTGGATGAGGTCATTGCAGGAGTCTTACCGGATGGAAAAGAAGAAGTAGTCCGGAAGCTGAAAGAAAAAGGAAAAGTAGCCATGGTAGGTGATGGTATCAACGATGCACCGGCTCTGACCCGTGCAGATATTGGGATTGCCATTGGAGCGGGGACAGATATCGCTATTGATGCGGCAGATGTGGTGCTGATGAAGAGTCGTCTGCTGGATGTGCCGGCGGCTATCCGTCTGAGCCGTGCAACTTTGCGAAATATCCATGAGAATCTGTTCTGGGCATTCTTTTATAACATAATTGGTATTCCACTGGCGGCAGGTTTGTGGTATCCTATATTTGGCTGGAAGCTGAATCCGATGTTCGGAGCAGCGGCCATGAGCCTTTCCAGCTTCTGCGTGGTAAGTAATGCCCTGCGTCTGAACCTGTTTTCCATGTACGACGCAAGAAAAGACAAGAAGCACAGAAGTAAGAAGGGGAATGCCCATCAGGAAAAGTTACGGAATGATTCGAATATAGAGAGTATAGAAAAAGAAGAAAAGGAGAATGACAAAATGACAAAGACAATGGAAATCAAAGGTATGATGTGTGGACACTGCGAAGCAGAGTAAAGAAGACTCTGGAAGCAATCGATGGTGTAACAGAAGCAGTGGTAAGTCATGAGAGCGGAACTGCTGTAGTGACCATGAGCAGTGAAGTGGCAGATGATGTACTGAAAAATGCAGTAGAAGCACAGGATTACGAAGTAACCGGAATTCATGCATAATTGAAAAAATGAAACGAAAAAGCTGGCTGTGATTACGGCCGGCTTTTCGCAGTTTACGCGAGCAACGAGCCAAAGTACGTGCTTGCACGAGACCTTGGCGACTGCCGCGATAACTTGAGAAACTCGCAGAGCGTGTTTCTCATAGTTTTTACAAAAGAGGAGTCAGACAGAACCTGGTCTGGAAGGAAAGGAAGTAATAGGGTTGAAGCTTGGAAGAAATGATGCCTGCTGGTGTGGCAGTGGGAAAAAATATAAAAAGTGCCATGAAGCATTTGATGAGAAGATTGCACAGTTTGAGAGAGAAGGAGCAGAGGTGCCAGATCATTCTATGATCAAGACACCGGAACAGATTGCAGCGATCAAAGAAAGTGCGAAGATTAATATTGCAGTGCTGGACTATGTGGCAGAGCATATCAAGGCAGGGGTAACCACGGAAGAGATTGATCAGTGGGTATATGATGAGACTACAAAGCGGGGTGGTATTCCGGCACCATTGGATTATGAAGGATTTCCGAAGAGCGTGTGTACTTCTATCAACGAAGTGGTATGCCACGGAATCCCATCTGATAAAGTGGTATTAAAAGAAGGCGATATCGTAAATGTGGATGTATCCACAATTCTGAATGGCTATTTTTCGGATTCCTCCAGAATGTTCTGTATCGGAGAAGTATCGGAAGAAAAACGCAAACTGGTGGAAGTGACAAAAGAAAGTATCGAAGTGGGACTGAAAGAAGTAAAACCATGGGGATTTTTAGGTGACATGGGACAGGCTGTTAATGATTATGCACAGGCACATGGTTATTCCGTAGTGCGTGAGATCGGTGGACATGGGGTAGGACTGGAGTTTCACGAAGATCCGTGGGTAAGCTACGTATCCAGACGGGGCGAAGAGATGCTGATGGTACCAGGTATGATGTTCACTATCGAGCCGATGATCAACATGGGAAGTGCTGATATCTTCCAGGATGAAGAAGACGGCTGGACGGTCTATACCGAAGATGGCAAACCATCCGCACAGTGGGAGATTCAGGTGCTGATCACGGAAGACGGATACGAGATCATTGCATATTAAGCAGGTTTCGCAGAACTTATGATTCAGCTTCATGCCTGTTTACAGAAAAGAATTGAGTCATATCAGAATGGATGATAGAATGGAAGCATAGAAAAGCAGAAATTTGAGACCGAATGCAACGTGGAAACAGTAGGAAGCAGAACAGGAGGATGTCAGTTATGAAGAAGAAAGCAACAGCAGCAATGACAGCTTTGGCCGTGATGGTCGTTCCAATGACAGCATTTGCAGGTGATTTTGAAGACTTTTATGATTATCAGGCAGAAAACGGAAAGTATGTTTATTATTTTGAAAATGGCATAAAATTAGAGATGCCAGAGGACTGGTATCAGAATGTAACAGTAGAAGCAGAAGAAAGCTATGTTACCTTTTATCATAAGGACAGCTATGAGAAATATAAGAAAGACGGTTATGACGCAGGAGGAGAATTGCTGAAGATTGGCTGTTCGGTAAATACAGATTTTAAAGATAATCCGGGATATGAGTATATTGGATTCGATGAAGAAGAGGCATTGAATTTTTATTATTCCACACCGACTGATTATCAGGCGTATACAAAGGATACAGATGTAAAAGCGGAATTTGATCAGCTGTTGGGAGAACTGGATGAAGTATGTGACAGCATCACCTTGACAGCAAAACCGGATGATGAGTTTTATGAGCAGATGGAAGATAGTGCAGAAGCTGCCAGAATTGCCAAAAATGCAGCAGAAGGAAAGAAAGAAGATAAAGGTGGCACTATAGCCGGAAAAATTGGCGGTGACAGTCAGGAGAACTCGAAGGAAGCGGATAATGCTGTGGAAGAGTATACCTTTGACGAAAGCAAGGCTGAATATGAGGGAACCTGGGTATCCTTTGAGGACGAATTTCAGATTTATCTTCCATCTTATTGGGATTATTACAATCTGACAGATGAGGAAACAGAGCAGGGAATCTTATATAAAGCAGAATGTGAATCAGAGGATGTATCTCTTATTGTCAATTATGCGCTGATTGATAAGACAAAGCTGGACAGTGATGCAATTGCAGAAAGTTATCGGGAAGCAGGTTACAGTGATGTGAAGCAGATGAAGATCAATGGTATTTTATGTGAGACCTGTACTGTTCCGGAGGAAGAAATCAGCCTGACATCTTTTATTGGAGGAAATGATGACAGACTCTACATGATTATGCTAAATACAGATGATGAAGGGGCGCTGCATTATATGGATTCCATACTTCGCTCAGTGAAGCCGGCAGAGAAATAATAAGAAGATGGTGGAGAAGTAACATTTTACTATGTGCTTCTCCATTTTTTCTGGACATTTTTCTTCCTCTATTTTATACTGAAAAATGTGCAAAAAGCACGTTTGAATTTTTGAGGGAGGAATACAATAATGGGATACCTTTATCTGCTTGCAGTGGCCCTGATGTTCAGCTTTGGCGGCACCTGCAGTCGCATGATCAGTCCATACTTTGATGCGGCATTTGTGACATTTTTCCGATTTTTTTTCGGAGTTATTTTTTTGATTTTATTAAAATTAATTTTGAGACAGCCATTTCGCAAGGATTATAAGGTGGCTGTCAAAATATTTATTGGCTGGATACTGTTCGGAGCAGTCAGCAAATGGATGGCATATCTGCTGGAAAATACAGGATTTACCTTAGGACCATCCTACGGCAACATTATTACGCAGCCAGCTCAGACGGTTTTTCTGACCTTATCCAGTGTGATCCTGTTCAAGGACAAAATGACATTTAAAAAAGTGTTGTGTATTATGATATGTATGGTTGGTGTACTGTGTATTTCCTGGAATGGAAAAGACCTGTCCGTATTTTTACATGAAAACGTGCTGGTTACTCTGATGTTTATCGTATCAGGTTTCTGCGCCGGAGCACATGTACTGGCTCAGAAGATGATCGGTGACAAGATGGATATTATCGACAGTAACCTGACGATTTTCCTGTTTTCTGCCGTATTTTCTTTCTGCCCGCTGGTACCCAAGATCGCAGACGGCGCCCTTCAGGTTCGCCCGAATGCAGCTTGCATCATTGCTATGATGGCCTTTGGTGTGATCACCGGACTGGGCTTCTATCTGAATGCTAAGGCACTGCCACTGGTTCCATTGTATATGGTGCCGCTGATTCAGAGTACTATGGTGATCTTTGCGATCATGTGGGGTGTACTGTTCTTCCATGAGAAGATCAGTATCTACATCGTGGTAGGAACCATTTTATTCATGATCGGTCTGATCTGGCTGCAGATGCAGAATAATGCAGAACAGGCGAAGAAAAAAGCAAATCAGGCATAATGCCAATAAAATACAATTTTATAACAGTTCCCATTCTGCTTTCATGAAAACAGCAATCCTTAGAAAAAAGAGTTTTGTAGCTTAAAAAGCCACAAAACTCCGTCCCCAATGGTTTAATTTTTTTCGATGGATGCTTTCACAAATCCTCTGAATAAAGGATGTGGGCGGTTTGGTCTGGATTTCAGTTCCGGGTGTGCCTGGGTGGCGATGAAGAATGGATGATCTTTGATCTCGATCATTTCTACAATTCTGCCATCCGGTGACAGTCCGGAGAGAGTAAGACCATGGTCAGTCAGGATCTTACGATAATCATTGTTGACTTCGTAACGATGTCTGTGACGTTCTGCGATCTGATCGGTACCATAAAGCTCATAAGCTTTCGTGGTTTTGTCCAGAACACATGGATAAGATCCCAGACGCAGGGTTCCGCCAATGTCTTCGATATCTTCCTGATCTGGCATCAGTGCAATCACCGGATGGGAAGTGCTTGGATCCAGTTCGATACTGTGTGCATCCTTCAGACCTGCCACATTGCGGGCATATTCTACGATAGCCAGCTGCATGCCAAGCACAGTCCCAGGAATGGAATCTTGTGGGTACGTGCATAATGAATGGCAACGATCTTTCCATCGATACCACGGCCGCCGAATCCGCCAGGCACCAGAATACCACTGACATCTCCCAGCATTTCATCCACATTTTCTTCATTTAACTGTTCGGAGTCAATCCATTTAATATGAACGGTCGCATGTTCTGCGATACCACCATGTTTCAGAGCTTCTACCACGCTGATGTAAGCATCATGCAGTTGAATATATTTACCTACCAGAGCAACAGTCACATCCTTAGTCGGATGACGAAGTGCCTCTACCATGGCTTTCCAGTCGTCCAGATCTGGTTCCGGGCAAGGAAGATTCAGACATTCACAGGCTACCTGAGCCAGATGTTCTTCTTCCATGGCCAGTGGTGCTTCATAGAGATATTCCACATCCAGATTCTGAAGAACGTGGCTGACCGGTACGTTACAGAACAGAGCAATTTTTTCCTTCAGGCCATCTTCCAGTGGATGCTCAGAACGGCATACCAGAATATCAGGCCAGATTCCCATGCCCTGCAGCTGCTTGACACTGGTCTGGGTAGGTTTGGTTTTCATTTCGCCGGAAGCTTTCAGGTAAGGAATTAAGGATACATGAATCAGAATAGCATTTTCCCGACCCACATCATGCTGGAACTGACGAATTGCTTCCAGGAATGGCTGACTCTCAATATCACCCACAGTACCGCCTACTTCGATGATAGCAATGTGAGTTTCATTTTCGTTGTAATTGCGGTAAAAACGACTCTTAATCTCATTTGTAATATGAGGGATAACCTGTACCGTACCTCCGCCGAAATCTCCCCGGCGCTCTTTGTGAAGAACGGACCAGTAAATCTTTCCGGTGGTAACGTTGGAATTCTTAGTCAGGCTCTCATCGATAAAACGTTCATAATGTCCAAGATCCAGGTCTGTCTCCGCACCATCATCCGTGACAAAGACTTCTCCGTGCTGGATTGGGTTCATGGTACCTGGGTCAATATTGATATATGGGTCAAATTTCTGCATGGTGACTTTATAGCCGCGGGCCTTCAAGAGACGTCCAAGAGATGCAGCGGTGATACCTTTCCCAAGACCGGATACAACACCGCCGGTTACAAATACATATTTTACTGGCATAATCAGTTCCTCCTTAAATCGTATCTGTTCAGTACCTTCACAGATACATACTAAAACACCTCGCGGGACAGTGAGGTATGAACAGTTGTTTTGAATCAGCAAAAAGGGTGTAATCTCCTAAGGAAGATTACACCCCATTGTGCAACATAGCAATATAAAATTGCATGGCATGTAATCATACCATGCAACTGATTATAGCGGATTTTTCCCCAAAAAGGAATGGAAAATCCTAATTTACTTATGATTAGTTCTGATGAAAATGATTCATTTTATTAATGAAAATTTCGTTTACTTTCGTATACCGGCTCGGAAGTGAACTGGATAGACAGACGCTTAAAGGTCTTAATATCCACGCTGGAGAGCAGTACACTAGTGTGTACCTGACAGCCGGCCAGTTTTGGCAGCTGATCCAGAGCAGCCTGTGCATCTGGATTATTTTCAGCACTGGTAGAGAGGGCAATCAGAACTTCATCGGTGTGAAGACGAGGATTGCGGCTTCCCAGATATTCTGTCTTCAGTTTCTGGATCGGACGGATAGCAGCAGGAGAGATCACGTTCTTTTCATGGTCGATACCGGCCAGTACTTTCAGTGCATTCAGTAAAAGAGCTGCGGATGCACCCAGAAGATCGGTGGTTTTACCGGTAACGATGGTTCCGTCATTCAGTTCCATGGCAGCAGCAGGACCTTCGGTCTCTTCACTGCGCAGCAGAGCAACATTGACAACCTTTCGGTCTGTTTTACTGATACCGGCCTGTTTCATGATCAGCTCAATCTTCATGACTTCATCTTCAGTAGAAGAACCATACACCAGTCCGTTCAGAGAATTGTAGTAACGACGGATAATTTCCTGACGGGAAGCTTCCCTGCAGGCTTCATCGTCACAGATGCAGTTTCCTGCCATATTCACACCCATATCGGTAGGGGACTTGTATGGACTTTCACCGGAGATCTTTTCAAACATGGCATTCAGTACCGGGAAGATCTCAACATCACGATTGTAGTTAACGGCTGTTTCGCCATAGGCTTCCAGATGGAACGGATCAATCATATTCACATCGTTCAGATCAGCAGTAGCAGCTTCATAAGCCAGATTTACCGGATGCTTCAGTGGAATATTCCAGATCGGGAAGGTCTCAAACTTCGCATAGCCTGCATGGATGCCCCGCTTGTGTTCATGGTACAGCTGAGACAGACAGGTGGCCATTTTTCCACTTCCTGGTCCAGGTGCAGTGATGACAACCAGCGGACGGGTAGTCTCGATATAATCATTTTTTCCATAACCTTCATCACTGACGATCAGAGGAATATTGCTCGGGTAGCCAGGGATCACATAATGGGTATATACTTTGATACCCAGCTTCTGAAGACGGCTGCGAAAGACATCGGCACTGTTCTGACCTGCATACTGTGTGATGACAACACTTCCTACATATAAACCGCGTTCTTTGAAAACGTCAATCAGACGAAGAACATCAGAATCATAAGTGATGCCCAGGTCACCGCGGATCTTGTTCTTTTCAATATCACCGGCACTGATGACGATCACGATCTCCGCCTGATCGGAAAGCTGCATCAGCATACGCAGCTTACTGTCCGGGGCAAAGCCTGGAAGTACACGGGAAGCATGGTAATCATCAAAAAGCTTGCCGCCGAATTCCAGATAAAGCTTATTACCGAACTGACTGATTCGTTCCTTAATGTGCTCTGACTGCATTTTCAGATATTTGTCATTATCAAATCCTATTTTCATGTTTCATCCTATCCTTATATATTAACTCGATTTTTCTACAACGTAATTATCATATACTAACCGGTTCATTTTTACCAGATATTTTTACAGGAAATTCACGAAAGTACGAAAAACAATTGACAATGAGGTGAGTTGAAACTAACATAGAGTTAGGAAAAAACAACATGTGTTAGATAAGAAATAGTAAAAAAGGGAACATAGTGAGGAGGAAAATTATGTTTTTACAAATCCAGGGAATTAAAAAATCTTTTGGATCGGGAGACAGTCGTGTGGATGTATTAAAAGGGCTGGATTTGGAAATTGAAAAAGGAGAGTTTTGTGTACTGTTGGGGCCTTCCGGTTCTGGAAAATCCACACTTTTGAATATTATCGGAGGAATTGACAGTGCAGATGAAGGAAAGCTGATCATTGACGGGGAATACCTGGCAGAGATGTCAGAAAAAAGGCTGTCTGTTTATCGCAGAAAACATCTTGGCTATATTTTTCAGATGTATAATCTGATCCCGAATCTGACAGTGCGGGAAAATGTGGAGGTAGGGGCTTACCTGAGCGATCAACCTCTGGATGTGGATGAATTGCTTCATACACTGGGAATTTACGAACATCAGCGAAAACTGCCCAATCAATTATCCGGGGGACAGCAGCAGCGGTGTGCCATTGGCCGGGCCATTGTAAAGAACCCGGATATTTTGCTGTGTGATGAGCCGACCGGTGCGCTGGACTACAACACATCCAAGGAAATTCTCAGGCTTATTGAGACGGTCAATCAGAAGTATGGCAATACGATTGTGATGGTTACGCATAATGATGCCATTAAGGACATGGCTGACCGGGTAGTAAAGCTGCGTGATGGCATGATCCGGAAAAATTACCGGAATGAACATAAAGTTTCTGCCGATGAGCTGGACTGGTAAGGAGGACGTGTTATGAAAAATCCTTTGCACAAACGTCTTCCGAGAGAGATTCGAAGCGAATTCGGAAAATATATCGTAATATTTCTGCTGATGGTGGCCACAATTGGATTTGTATCCGGGTTCCTGGTGGCAGACAACAGTATGCTGCTTGCTTATCAGGATGGATTCGAGAAATACAATATAGAGGATGGCAATTTCCGCACCGCGGACAGGATATACCGCAGTCAGAGAGAGGATATTGAGAAGCTGGGGATTATGCTGTATGAGAACTATTATATAGAAGCAACACTGGACAACGAAAGTACCATGCGATTTTTTAAAAACCGTGAAGAAATCAATAAAGTATGCCTGATGAAAGGCGAACTTCCAAAAGCAGCCGGGGAAGTTGCCATCGATCGTATGTATGCTGATAACAATCAGCTGGCGGTGGGAGATACCATCACCAGTGGGGAACGTTCCTGGAAGATCACCGGGCTTGTGGCACTGTCAGATTACAGCTGTCTGTTTCAGAATAATAGTGATTCTATGTTCGATGCAGTAAAATTCGGAGTGGGTGTGGTGACCCCGGAGGAATTTGATACTCTGAATCAGGACAAACTGCAATACAATTATTCCTGGAAATATGAGCAGGAACCGGCGGATGAAGTGGAAGAAAAAGAGATTTCCGAAGATCTGATGGAGGAAACTGGCAAGATTGTATCATTGGAATCCTTTGTGCCGAGATATACGAATCAGGCGATTACATTTACCGGTGAGGATATGGGCGGTGATAAAGCCATGATGATTATGCTGCTTTATATCATCATGGTGATTATGGCCTTTGTGTTTGGTATCACCATCAGCAATACTATTCGAAAAGAAGCAGCCGTGATCGGAACCTTAAGGGCTTCCGGTTATACCAGACGGGAACTGATCTCTCATTATATGACATTGCCGGTTCTGGTCACTCTGGCTGGGGCACTGGCAGGAAATGTGCTGGGGTATACGGTACTGAAAAATGTGTGTGCAGCCATGTATTATGGAAGCTACAGCCTTCCAACCTATGAGACCGTATGGAATGCAGAAGCTTTTCTGCTGACAACAGTCGTACCGGTGTTGATTATGCTGGTGGTTAACTTTTGCGTACTGCGGCAAAAGCTGCGTCTGTCTCCGCTGAAGTTCCTGCGCAGGGATCTGTCTGGAAAGAAACAGAAACGAGCCATGCGGCTGAGTCCTCATATCAAGATTTTTTCCAGATTCCGGCTGAGAGTCATTTTTCAGAATATGAGCAATTATCTGGTGCTCTTTATCGGCATTTTGTTTGCCAATCTGTTATTAATGTTTGGACTCTTGCTTCCATCTACATTAGCTCATTATCAGACGGAGATACAGGAAAATATGCTGGCCAATTATCAGTATATGCTGCAGGTACCGATGGGAGCCATGACAGGAAGTAAGCTGGAGGAATTGTTGAATCTGTTGACATTCTATGCAGAAGTGCGTACCGATAATGAGACAGCGGAGAAGTTTTCTGCCTATGCGTTGAATACCCTGCCGGGCAAGTATAAGTCAGAAGAGGTGCTGCTGTATGGAGTGGAGAAGGACAGCAAATACGTGACAGCAGATCTGGGAGACGGAGTTTATATTTCCAGTGCCTATGCGGATAAGTTCAGGATCAGACCGGGAGACACCATTACTTTAAAGGAAAAATATGAAAAGGATGAATATTCCTTTACAGTGGACGGCATCTATGACTATACGGCAGGACTTTGTATCTTTATGTCCAGGGATAAGCTGAATGAGACATTTGATCTGGAGGATGATTACTACAGCGGATATTTTTCCGATACGCCGATTACGGATATCCGAAAGAAATATATAGGATCCGTGGTAGATCTGGATGCTCTGACGAAGATATCCCGTCAGCTGGATGTATCTATGGGAAGTATGATGGAAATGGTAAATGGATTTGCCATCATGATCTATATGGTACTGATTTATCTGCTGTCCAAGATCATTATTGAAAAAAATGCACAGTCTATTTCTATGGTAAAGATTCTTGGTTATACTAACTGGGAAATCAGCAGGCTGTATATTCTGTCTACGACCATTGTGGTGGTAATCTGCCTGTTGGTGAGTTTTCCGGCAGAACGTGCGGTGATGGAAGTATTGTTCCGGGAAATGATGTTGTCCAGCATCTCAGGATGGATTACCATGTGGGTGGATCCGATGATCTATGTGCAGATGTTTGGGGCAGGTATGGTTACTTATGCGGTGGTTGCATTGCTGGAGTTTTGTAAGATAAAAAAGGTGCCAATGGATGAGGCACTGAAAAATGTAGAATAATAGTAGAAAAAAGGCACTGTGGATGGGAAAAACTGTCTGGCAGTGCCTTTGTTTTTATACTTTTTTAATGAAATAAAGAAATCTTTTTCGAAAGTGTATATTGATTTCTGACCGGATAATCCTTATACTAAATAATGAGTGTTTTTAACACTTAAGGAGGAAAAAAATGGACAATAACCAAAATGGACCAAATAATGGACCGGGCAATCGGAAAGGACCGAAAAATGGTCAGACGATTATTATATTTTTGATTGTAACGGTGATTACGCTGATTGTAATGGCATTGTTTAACAGCATGATGAACGGTACGACGAATCAGGAGATTACGTATAATAAGTTCATGGAGATGCTGGACAATGACGAAGTAGAGAGCGTTGTGATAGAATCGAACCAGTATGTGATCACACCGAAGCAGCAGCCATATGGTTTCTCATCTCTGAAGGGAATGAAGTTTACCTATTATACAGGTGTGGTGAACGATCCGAATTTATCTGAGAAGCTGCTGAAGGCAGGCGTGGACTTTAAGAAAGAGATCCCGGATATGTCATCCGAACTGCTGTACAGCATTTTATCTTTTGTATTACCACTGATTCTGATCTGGGTAATTATGGGATTTGCCATGAGAAGAATGGGCGGCGGAGGCGGCGGTGTCATGGGTATCGGCAAGAACAAAGCCAGAGTCTATGCACAGAAAGAGACCGGCGTTACGTTTAAAGATGTGGCAGGTCAGGATGAGGCCAAGGAGTCCCTTCAGGAAGTGGTAGATTTCCTGGAGAATCCTGGCAAGTATAGCAAGATCGGAGCAAAGCTTCCGAAGGGAGCCCTGTTAGTGGGACCTCCTGGTACCGGTAAGACACTTCTGGCCAAGGCAGTAGCGGGAGAAGCACATGCGCCGTTTTTCTCATTGTCAGGTTCTGAGTTTGTAGAGATGTTCGTGGGTGTGGGAGCTTCCCGTGTCCGTGAACTGTTTGAAGAAGCAAAGAAGAATGCGCCTTGTATCATCTTTATCGATGAGATTGATGCCATCGGTAAAAGCCGTGACAGCCGGTTCGGCGGTGGCAATGATGAGCGTGAACAGACACTGAATCAGCTGCTTGCCGAGATGGATGGTTTTGACAGCGGCTCAGGACTTCTGATTCTGGCAGCGACTAACCGTCCGGAAGTGTTGGATCAGGCACTGCTGAGACCGGGACGTTTCGACCGCCGGGTAGTAGTAGACAAGCCGGATCTTCAGGGACGTATCGATGTCCTGAAGGTACATTCCAAGAATGTGATGATGGATGAGACCGTAGATCTGGAAGCGATTGCACTGGCTACTTCAGGTGCAGTGGGATCGGATCTGGCCAATATGATTAATGAAGCAGCGATTCTTGCAGTAAAAAAGGGACGAAACGCAGTCAGCCAGCAGGATCTGTTTGAATCTGTGGAAGTAGTTCTGGTGGGTAAAGAGAAGAAGAACAAGATTCTCAGCAAGGAGGAACGCAGAATTGTTTCTTATCATGAAGTCGGCCATGCACTGGTCAGTGCCCTTCAGAAGGATTCTGAACCGGTTCAGAAGATCACCATTGTACCGAGGACTATGGGCGCTCTGGGATATGTGATGAATGTACCGGAGGAGGAAAAATATCTGAATACCAAGGCAGAGATCCAGGCACGTATCGTAGAGTGCGTTGGTGGCCGTGCAGCAGAAGAGATTGTGTTTAACAGCATTACCACAGGGGCAGCCAATGATATTGAGCAGGCTACCAAGATGGCAAGAGCCATGATTACGCAGTATGGTATGTCTGACAAGTTTGGTATGGTGGGTCTGGAGTCACCGGAAAACCAGTACTTAAGCGGACGAAATGTGCTGAATTGCAGCGACCAGACGGCAACCGAGATTGATCGTGAAGTGATGAAGATCATCAAAGAAGCATATGAAGAGGCACTGAAACTTTTGCGCAGTCACAGAAAGGCATTGGATGAGATCGCAGCTTTCCTGATAGAGAAAGAGACCATCACCGGAAAAGAGTTCATGGAGATCTTCCATGAAGTAGAACGCCGGGAAGAGGAAGAAGCAGAGGAAGCGGAACAGACAGATGTGTCGGAGAATGTTGATGAGAAAGTGGAAGCAGCAGAGCAGCAGACCGAGGCACAGGATGATGGAGTGGACGCTGTGAAGGATCAGTCAGCCGAGCCAACAGAACATACAGAAACTGAGATTACAGGCGAAGAAGCTCAGAAATAATAAAAATAAAATCCAGGAACAGAAAGAAAAAACATCTGTTCCTGGATTTTTTAAAAGCGATACGTTACTGAATCACAACGGCCATTTTTCCCAGTTTGTTGTAGATCCGTTCAAAGGAACTGGCTTTTCGCCATACCAGTCCGCTCAATGGATCATTGATCAGCACTTTTTTATTCTTTTTATCATAACCGCACAGAACAACGCAGTGCTCTGAACGGTAGAAGTGCCAGGTCTTGCCAGCGTAGCGATAAGAATGTACGGCTACCGGATTGCGCATATACATGGAGTTCCAGACGATCACCGGGATATTGTTATCCAGATAGGTATACAGATCAGAAAAACGAATGCCGGTAAGATCATAAGCCCGTTTGGCTGATTTTTTTGCTTTCAGGTATTTATTGGCTGTGATGGTCAGACCAGGAGCATAGATTCCGCCACCAGATCCACTGAATGGATTTCCCCAGAACTTTGTCACAAAGTTGGAACTACTTCTGGACAGATATCTGGAAGCGATCGTTGTTTTGGATAAAGGAAAGCCCATATGTTTCAGAACAATGGTAAGCGCAACCGACTCACAGCCAGTAGGCAGCTGAGGATTCTGACGGATGTTCTTCATGGAGATTATTTTTTTCTGCGGCTTCTTATTCAGAACAGAAGAGGCTGTTCCAGAAGAAGAACTGTTGAAAGGCTTTCCGGTACGCTGTCCGTAACTGTTATAGTAATATCCGTCGATCCAGGTGTTTCTGGCGAGAGCACCGCTATTTCTGGCATGATAAACGTGCCCTGATAAGAGAAAGTACGGTTCCGGTACATCTGACCGTTTTTGTCAAAATAGTAGGTATTCTTTTTCCATGTAATCATGCGATCCCTGACTATTTTCCCTTTGTGATTATAATAGTAAGAAGTCCCCTGTTCGGTTACCAGTTTATTGCGTGGAACCTTTGAAGCGGCATTGGAGGATTCTTTTCACATTTTAACATGGGAGGATGCACAAAGGCAATCTTTCTATTATAATAGAAGTGATAAACAGAAAGGTATATAGGTTATTATGCAAGAAGTTTCTTATGAAATAGAAGAGTATGAAATGGAGATCGAGAATCGCATTCGCAATCTGATGTGGACAGTGAGTGGGGATTATGCACTGAATACCAGGCTGGATGTAGCTTCGTTTTCCAAAAGTAAATATATTTCCATGTACGACGCCATCAAGCAGGGAGCATTTGCCAAATATTTTGATACCAATGCACTCTCGATGTATATTGTGAAAAAGCTGTTTTATGGAGTCGAAGAGCCGGTCCTGATGAATATTGCACAGATCTGTGTAGATCTGGCAGTGTATCAGAAGATTGTGGAAGAGAGACCGGGTGTATGCAACATTCGCAGGAAAGCATTTGAAGCAATGCTGGATAAAGATTTTCGAAAAATGAATGATTCTTTTATCGGAAGAGTGAAGCTGGAGATCATCCGTCAGTTCTTAAACGGAAAGGGAATGGCTGAAAAAAGAATTCAGGATGTGCTGGATGTACTCTATCCGCTGGAAGAGGCATCCGATACTATGGAGATTATTCAGGCAGTTGACCGGATCTATAATTTTGCCATTGACCGTTCTTTTGAACGAAAACATGGAGATCTGGAATTTGTGCTGAATACTTCGATAGAAGAGCTGGCAGAAGCTACCTGGCAGGATTTCCTGGATGAAGAGATGTATGAATCAGTTCTGGAGCAGATGGTAGATCAGGTGAATCAGCAGGTGGTCAGTCTGGAGGAAAAAGAGTCAGCGGAAGAAAAGAAACAGGATGGACCGAAGAAAAAGAGTGTCGTGGTACTGGATGAAAAAGCGCTGGAGAAAATGAACAGTTATATGCAGCTGAACTTTGGAAAGTCCTATTTATCGGAAGCAGAGCAGAAGAGAACAGACCGGAGACTCTGCAATGGTACTCATGCAGACTGCAGTCTGTATTATACCGATGGCATTCTGCAGAATCCGGTACTGATCAATGCTCAGTATGTGAACGCAAAGAAACAGACCGATCGAAATCTTCTGCTGTTACGTAACAGCAAGAACATGGTGAAACGAAATGTAGATATCATGACGCATAATCTGAAGCGCTCACTGGTTACAAGGACCCAGCAGGAGGAATTGCTGGCGGAGTATGGAAGTATTATCCCATCCAGATTGTGGAAGCTGGGAAGAACGGAGGATACGAAATTGTTCCGGCGTGTGATTCGCCAGAATGAGACCGATTTTGTAGTGGACATCCTGATGGATGCCAGCGGTTCCCAGAGAGACCGTCAGAGCCAGGTAGCGCTGCAGGCTTTTATCATCAGTGAGGCACTGAGCAATGTACAGATTCCTCACCGGGTGATGAGCTTCTGCACGTTCTGGGATTATACTGTCATGCAGCGGTTCCGGGAATATGATGCGCCTAAAAGTGAAAACCGGAAGATTTTACAGTATACCACATCTTCCAATAACCGGGATGGTCTGGCCATCCGGGCAGCGGCAGATTCCCTGCTGCAACGGGAAGAGGAAAATAAAATCTTAATTGTCTTAAGTGATGGCCGGCCCAATGATGTGGTGGTGAACCGGCCGAACAGCAGAAATCCAAAGCCGTATTGTGGAGATTACGCAGTAAAGGATACCGCCCAGGAAGTACGGAAGGCAAGGAATAAAGGTGTGTACGTGCTGGGGGTATTTGCAGGAAAGGAGCAGGATCTCCAGGCTGAGAAGCGAATCTTTGGAAAAGACTTTGCTTATATTAAGGACATTCGTAATTTTTCCAATGTGGTAGGACAGTATCTGCAAAAACTTCTGGACTGGTAAAATTAATTCCAAAATGTAACAAAGATGTTACAGAACAAGCCGAATCTTCATGAAATTTAAAAAAAATGTAAAACTTGTTGACAAACCAATTCCCATATGTTAAGATGTGAACGTAATAAATGTAACATTTATGTAATATTTATGTATTGATTGGATGTATTTCGTATTTATTGATTGGGTATTTGGAGGATTGATTTTGATGAACAAGGGAATGAAAAAGCATGTAATGAGAGCAGCAGCTTGTTTTGTGACAGGCAGTATGCTGGCAGGAAGCAGTTCTATGGCAGCTTTTGCAGCCGGAACGAATCTGGTAGGTGTCAGCACAACTGTTAATGTAAAGGAAGCGGCAGTAGAAGATACACAGAAGACAGAAGAGACAGAGAGCACGACAGAAGGTACGGCATCTGAAGAAAATACCGAGTCCGCAGAGGCAGCTCAGGACAGCAGTCTGATCGGTACTGTTGCAGTGGCACAGCCTGGAGACGAGACATTTTTCAATATCAGAGCGAATGCAGATGCGAACTCTGATGTAGTCGGATATTTATATGAGAACAACTGTGCGACCATCCTTGGAGAAGAAGGAGACTGGTATTATATTCAGTCTGGTAACTGTACCGGATATGTAGCCAAGTATCTGATGACCACAGGAGCGGACGCAGCGGCAGTAGTAGAGCAGGCAGCAACACCAGTAGCACAGGTCAATGCAGAAGCACTGATGGTTCGTTCCGAACCTTCTGAGGATGCAGACGTAGTAGATACGGTGACAGCAGACCAGATTGTATATCTGGAAGAAGACCTGGGAGGATGGGCAAAGATTTCCACAGGATCGACAGAAGGATATGTAAGTGCAGATTATGTAAGCTATGCATCCTATCTTCCACAGGGTGAGACACACGAGGAAGCAGAAGCAAGAATTGCAGAAGAAGAGGCAGCATACCAGGCATGGCTGGATGAGCAGGAAAGACAGTATCAGGAACAGTTAGCAGCTGAGCAGGCTGAATGGGAAGCACAGAATCAGGCATGGATCGAATATCTTCAGAGCCAGAGTGATTATGCAGATCAGGCACAGGCAGCAGCAGACCAGGCAGCAGCAGATCAGGCTTATGCAGAACAGGTAGCAGCAGATGCACAGGTAGCACTGGATGAAGCTTACAGTACAGGAGATGCAGATACAATTGCTAATGCAGAGGCTTATGCACAGCAGACAGCAGCAGATGCACAGACAGCGGCAAATCAGACTCAGACCGCACAGAATGAAGCGGCAGCGGCAGATCAGACAGTTTATGATACAGTAGCGGGAGCAGGAATTGATACTTCAGAGGTGACAAATACAACTGACAGCAGTTCTTCTTCTCTGAGACAGCAGATTGTAGATTATGCATTACAGTTTGTGGGTAACCCGTATGTATACGGTGGTACTTCCCTGACAAATGGAACAGACTGTTCCGGATTTACACAGTCTGTACTTGGAAACTTTGGTATTAACATCAGCAGAACAGCCGGAGCACAGTCTCAGGGTGGTAAGTCCGTTGACTTAAGCCAGCTGGAGCCAGGCGATCTGTTATTCTACTCAGGAAGCGGAGATTACGGTATCGGACATGTAAGTATGTACATTGGTAATGGACAGGTGGTACATGCCAGCAGTTCTACCACAGGCATCATCGTATCTGATGTAAACTACAGAACACCGACATCAGCTTCTGACTATATCGGTTAGTCTTAAAATAAGCCAATCAGATAATCAATAAATACATAAAGAGAGGTCACTGTAATTCCCTTGCAGTGACCTCTTGCATTTTTGGTATAAATCGAGTATGATTCTTGACATAGGAATTGTGTAACTGTTCAGAAGCCACTGTCCCGCGAGGTGTTTTGGCATGTAAATGCCAAAATCCGGAAGGCTGCGGGCCAAAATTCCATCGTCAAAGGCGATTTTATTGAATTTTGGCATCGTATCTGTGAAGGGACTGAACAGATACGATAAGGAGGACATATGGGCGAAATCATAAATGTACAGGAGCTATTTGGTGAGAATGTCTTTAATGACAAAGTGATGCTGGAAAAGCTCCCGAAAAAGGTGTACAAGGAACTTCACAAGACCATTGACGATGGAAAAGAACTGGATCCGATGATTGCAGAGGTTGTTGCAGGTGCAATGAAAGAATGGGCAATCGAAAAGGGTGCGACACATTACACACACTGGTTCCAGCCATTGACTGGATTTACTGCAGAAAAACATGATGCTTTTATCACAGCACCAAAGGCTGACGGCTCTGTACAGCTGGAGTTTTCTGGAAAAGAACTGATCAAGGGAGAACCGGATGCATCATCCTTCCCGTCTGGGGGCTTACGTGCTACCTTTGAAGCGAGAGGCTATACAGCCTGGGACTGTACATCACCTGCATTTGTCAGACAGGATGCCGCAGGAGCTATTCTCTGTATCCCGACTGCATTTTGTTCTTACACAGGAGAAGCACTGGATCAGAAGACACCGCTGCTTCGTTCGATGGAAGCCATTCAGGCTCAGACATTGCGTCTTTTAAGAGTTCTGGGCAATACCACATCCCGCAAGGTGAAACCGTCTGTTGGTGTAGAACAGGAGTATTTTATCGTAGACCGTGCCAAGTATCTGAAGAGAAAAGACCTGATCTTCACTGGTCGTACCTTATTTGGAGCGATGCCTCCTAAGGGACAGGAGCTGGATGATCATTACTTTGGTGTTATCCGTCCCCGTATTGCAGCTTTTATGAAAGATGTGAATAAAGAACTGTGGAAGCTGGGAGTATCTGCCAAGACACAGCATAATGAAGTAGCTCCGGCTCAGCATGAACTGGCACCGATTTATGCTGAGTGTAACGTAGCAGCAGATCACAACCAGATCATCATGGAGACACTAAAGCGTGTGGCTGAGGAACATGGTCTTCAGTGTCTGCTTCATGAAAAGCCATTTGCCGGAGTGAATGGCTCTGGTAAGCATAACAACTGGTCCCTGACCACTGATGACGGTATTAATCTCCTGGATCCGGGCAAGACGCCTCATGAGAACATCCAGTTCTTACTGATCCTGACCTGTATCTTACGTGCTGTAGACAAACATGCAGATCTGCTGCGAGAATCTGCGGCCGATGTGGGAAATGACCACCGTCTGGGAGCCAATGAAGCACCACCAGCGATTATTTCTGTATTTCTGGGAGATCAGCTGCAGGATGTGCTGACGCAGCTGATTGATACCGGAGAAGCAACTCATAGCTTAAAGGGAGGTACTTTACATACTGGTGTAAAGACCCTGCCTGATTTTGCTAAGGATGCAACAGACCGTAACCGTACGTCACCGTTTGCGTTCACCGGTAATAAGTTCGAATTCCGTATGGTTGGTTCCAGAGACTCTGTAGCGGAATGTAACGTAGTGCTCAACACCATCGTAGCAGAGGCATTTTCCGATGCCTGCGATGTGTTGGAAAAGGCAGAGGATGTCTCCGTGGCAGTGCATGACCTGATCAAGAAATATGCCAGTGAGCATCAGAGAATTGTCTTTAATGGCAATGGTTACTCAGAGGAATGGGTAGCAGAAGCAGAGCGCCGCGGTCTTCCAAATATCAAGTCCATGGTAGATGCGATTCCTGCGCTGGTAACAGAAAAGGCAGTGAATCTGTTTGAAAAGTTCCATGTATTTACCAGAACTGAGCTGGAGTCCCGTGCGGAGATCCAGTATGAGGGCTATTCCAAGGCCATCAATATCGAAGCCAGAGCCATGATTGATATTGCCAGCAAGCATATTATTCCGGCGGTATTGCGCTTCAACAAGAGTCTGTCCGATACGGTCAATACCATGAATCAGACAGGTGTAGAGACCGACGTACCGATGGATATGCTCCGGGAATCTGCACATCTCCTGTCAGAGACGAAGAAGAGGCTGATAAAATTGACTGAGGTGACCGATCGTGCCACGGAGATGGAGGTCGGCAGAGAGCAGGCCGTATATTATTACGAAGAAGTCTGCACCGCTATGGAAGCATTGCGTGTGCCAGTGGATGAGCTGGAGATGATCGTGGACAAAGAGATGTGGCCAATGCCATCTTATGGAGATCTGTTGTTTGAAGTGTAATTTGATTCATAAAATCGATTATTGTGATTTTGTAGATTTGTTCTGTTGAATTACAGACAAAATTCTCCAAACCAGACAAATCTAAAAAAAGTATAAAATCTGCATTGACTTTTCATTTTCAGAGTGGTATCATGCAGTACATAAAAGCAAAGGCGCTATAGATCGAAGGTCTATGGCGCTTTTTCTAATCCATATGACAGAGAAGCGAAACGAAGGTGTTTGGCGGCGAAAGAGATTTCAGCCAGTTGCCTGCGGTTCGCTTTTTTCGTATCAGAAGAAACCTGTTCCTGGGAAGGGAGCTTCAAGGATCGGAAAGGTTCTGGAATATGGGGAAAGAGGAGGAGAAAATTATGACACAAGAAATTTTAAGTGCAATTTCCGGTGAAGTATACGGCGTCTGGTTCCTGATCGGTGCCGCACTGGTATTCTGGATGCAGGCAGGATTCGCATGGTAGAAGCAGGCTTCACCAGAGCGAAGAATACAGGAAACATTCTGATGAAGAACCTGATGGACTTTTGTATCGGCACGGTTGTATTCATTTTAATTGGTTTTGGATTATTTCTCGGCGAAGACTGGCTGGGAATTATCGGTAAACCGGGATTTGATATTTTCACAAATTACGCAGAATTTGACTGGTCCAATTTCGTATTCAACCTGGTATTCTGTGCAACTACAGCCACCATCGTATCCGGTGCCATGGCTGAAAGAACAAAATTTATTTCCTACTGTGTTTACTCCGCTATTATCTCTGCAGTGATCTATCCAATCGAAGCACACTGGACCTGGGGCGGTGGCTGGCTGGCACAGATCGGATTCCATGATTTTGCAGGTTCCAACTGCATCCACATGGTTGGTGGTATCTCAGCCTGATCGGTGCAGCAATGCTTGGTCCTCGTATTGGTAAATTTACAAAAGATAAATCGGGAAAGATCACGAAAGTCAATGCGTTTCCTGGACATAACCTTCCACTTGGATGCCTGGGTGTATTCATTCTCTGGCTTGGCTGGTATGGATTTAACGGTGCAGCAGCTACATCTGTGGCAGAACTTGGTTCTATCTTCGTAACAACTACTATTGCACCAGCTATTGCAACCGTTGTTTGTATGATTTTCACCTGGATCAAATATGGCAAACCAGATGTATCCATGTGCCTGAATGCATCTCTGGCAGGTCTGGTAGCCATTACCGCACCTTGTGATGTATGTGATGCTTTTGGTGCCATCATCATCGGTGCTGTGGCAGGTGTCCTGGTTGTATTTGGTGTATGGTTTCTGGATTATGTACTTCGTATTGATGACCCGGTAGGTGCCGTAGCAGTACACTGCTTAAATGGTATCTGGGGAACCATCGCAGTTGGTTTATTTGCAACTGATACTGCTCCTGCATTTGCAAGAGGCTATGGAGACGGCGTGAACTTTGGTGCTAACCAGATCGCAGGAAAGGGACTTTTCTACGGCGGCGGTTTCCATCAGCTGGGATTGCAGCTGGAAGGTATGCTGGCTACAGCAGCCTGGACTGCAGTAACGATTACGATTGCTTACCTGATTATCAAAGCCATTTTCGGACTTCGTGTTAGCGAAGAAGAAGAAATCGTCGGACTGGATGCTATGGAACATGGCCTGACAAGTGCATATGCAGGATTTTCTATCATGGATGTATCCAACACTATGATCATGGAAATAAATGACCGTACACAGATCGGTTCTGATGACTACGAAACTGCAACAAAAGCACAGAAAGATGCTGCTGTTAAAGTGGTCAATACCGCACCGGCAGTCGATACTGGTATTCACAAAGTGGTTATTATTGCAAGATTGTCCCGTTACGATGCTCTGAGAAAGGCTATGAATGACCTCGGTGTAACTGGTATGACTGTCACACAGGTAATGGGCTGTGGTATCCAGAAAGGTGCAGGTGAAATGTATCGTGGTGCTGAAGTCGATGCAACCCTGCTTCCAAAGGTAAAAGTCGAAGTGATTGTAGCATCTATTCCGGTAGAAGATGTCATCGAAGCCGCAAAGAAGACCCTGTACACAGGCCACATCGGAGATGGCAAGATCTTTGTATACAATGTTGACAGAGTCGTAAAGATCCGTACCGGTGAAGAAGACTTCGAAGCACTGGAAGATGTAGAATAAAAAATAAAATAATAAAATCCAACCTCCCAAATATTTGGATAAATAAAAAGCTCTCGCCAAAAGCGGGGGCTTTTCTATGTGTTTGCAGGAACTATCAAAAGACGAAAAAATCCGTCTGCAGTGCGAGAACAGAGAACGCTATCAAAAGAAAAAATTATTTTGATAATAAAAATACTTGACAAACGAAATATCTGCATATATACTTTGAAAGTCAAATATATTTAATTTAAAAATATATGAGACTCAAATATATGAACTCACATATACGAGAAGGAGATTTTCATGAAAGCAGTAATATGCGGAACGGGATCTGCGGTTCCGACAAAGGTTCTGGATAATGATGATCTGTCTCAAATCGTGGATACCAGTGATGAATGGATCCGTGAACGTACCGGTATTGTCCGAAGACATATCGCAAAGGAGGAGACTTGTGTGTCTCTTGCTGTGGAAGCGGCGCAGAAAGCGTTGAAGCAGTCAGGGGTGTCAGCGGAAGAGATTGATCTGGTGATTGTATCCACGATTTCTTCCAATGTGGTACTTCCCGGCGTAGCCTGTGAGGTACAGAAAAAGATCGGTGCAGTGAATGCCGTGTGTTATGACTTAAGTGCAGCATGTACCGGATTTGTACTGGCTTATCAGAATGCGCAGGCCTATCTTCAGACTGGTATCTATCGGAGTGCACTGATCATCGGAAGTGAATGTCTGTCTCATCTGGTGAACTGGAGGGATCGAGGAACCTGCATTTTGTTTGGAGACGGAGCAGGGGCAGCAGTTTTGCGGTCTGAAGAAGGTACAGGCTTTCTACCGGCAGCACATTCCGATGGAAGCAGAGGAGAGGCACTCAGATGCAGAAGCTATCTTGACGGAGCAAAAGAATGGCAGATGTCTCATCCGGAAGAATATCAGATGCAGATGGATGGACAGGCGGTATTCAAATTTGCTGTGCGTCAGGTGCCGGGAGTGATTCGTGAAGTGCTGGATAAGAACGGATTGAGGCTGGAAGAGATTGACTGGATAATTTTGCATCAGGCCAACCGCCGGATCGTAGAAGCAGTCAGCAGGCATCTGCAGCAGCCATTGGAAAAATTCCCGATGAATATGCAGGAATATGGCAATACCTCATCGGCCAGCATACCGATTCTGCTGGACGAAATGAACCGGGATCAAAAACTTCAAAAAGGACAGAAGATCATACTCGCCGGATTTGGGGCGGGATTGACCTGGGGAGCCAGTATCCTTGAGTGGTAACCCCAAAATAGAAAAAAGGAGATTAGAAACATGTTTGAAAAAATCAGAGAAATGATCGCAGAAAACTTAAATATTGATATCAACACCATCACAGAGGAAGCTTCTTTTAAAGAAGATCTGGGCGTAGATTCCCTGGATCTGTTTGAGCTGGTGATGGCACTGGAAGAAGAGTTTGGAGTGGAGATTCCAACAGAAGACCTGGAAACACTGACAACGGTTGGAGCCGTTGCAAAATACGTAGAGGAGCATCAATAAGACGAGAGGTTTTTTTGATATGAAGACAGAGATTACAGAATTACTTGGAATCGAATACCCGATCATTCAGGGTGGCATGGCCTGGGTGGCGGAACATCATCTGGCGGCAGCTGTATCAGAAGCTGGCGGACTTGGGCTGATCGGTGCAGCCAGTGCACCGGCGGACTGGGTCAGAGAACAGATTCAGAAGGCGAAGGCACTGACAGATAAACCATTTGGTGTGAACATTATGCTCATGAGTCCTTATGCAGATGATGTGGCAAAAGTCATTGTGGAAGAAGGCGTGAAGGTGGTGACCACCGGTGCCGGAAGCCCGGAAAAATATATGAAGATGTGGAAAGAAGCCGGAGTAAAAGTGATTCCTGTTGTGGCTTCTGTGGCTATGGCAAAGAGAATGCAGCGGGCAGGCGCCGATGCGGTGGTTGCAGAAGGTTGTGAATCTGGTGGACATGTGGGCGAAAGCACTACCATGACGCTGGTGCCACAGGTGGTGGATGCCGTGGAGATTCCGGTAATTGCAGCCGGAGGAATCGGTGATGGCAGAGGCATTGCAGCGGCCTTTATGCTGGGCGCCAGAGGTGTGCAGATGGGAACACATTTTGTTGTAACGACAGAATCGCAGGTACATGAGAACTATAAAGACATGATCATTCGTGCCAAAGACATTGATACTAGAGTAACCGGAAGAACCACCGGTCATCCGGTACGTGCCCTGCGAAATGATATGACAAAGAAATATCTGGCGCTGGAAAATGCTGGAGCCAGTATGGAAGAACTGGAACTTCTGGCACTTGGCGGACTGCGGAAAGCGGTAGTGGAAGGCGATGTGAAAAATGGCAGTGTGATGTCCGGACAAATTGCCGGACTGGTGAAAGAGAAGTTATCCTGCCAGAAACTGATTCAGAAGCTGGTGACAGAGACGGATGCACTGTTGAAAGGAACGGGAATGTATGAGTAAGACAGCATTTCTTTTTCCAGGACAGGGTGTTCAGAAATGTGGCATGGGAAAAGACTTTTATGAGAATAGTTCACAGGCAGCAAAGCTGTTTGAGAAAGCCAGTGAAGCACTGGGGCTGGATATGAAAGCTCTCTGTTTTGAAGAAAATGCCAGACTGGATCAGACAGAATATACCCAGGCAGCACTGGTGACGACTTATCTGGCCATGTGCCGGGAACTGGAGAGCCGTGGTGTAAAGCCGGATATCACTGCAGGTCTGAGTCTGGGAGAATATGCAGCCATTGCAGTGGCAGGTGCCATGAGCGATCTGGATGCCATTCGGCTGGTACGAAAAAGAGGGATGCTGATGCAGAATACTGTACCGGCTGGGGAAGGTGCCATGTGTGCCATTCTGGCATTGGATGAAAAGAAGATCGAAGAAGTTCTGAATGAGGTCCCAGACGTTACCATCGCGAACTACAACTGCCTGGCAGATCGTGATCACCGGAAAAACAGCTGCAGTAGAGAAGGCAGCTGCCCGGTTAAAAGAGGCCGGAGCCAGACGGACACTGATGCTGAATGTCAGTGGGCCTTTTCATTCCCCGATGCTGGAACCGGCAGGAGCTGCATTGAGACAGGAACTGGAGCAGGTAACATTTCAGAAACTGCAGATTCCGTATGTGACAAATGTGAATGCCTGTGAGATTATCGATGCATCGGAGATCCCGGAACTTCTGGTGCGACAGATGTATTCGCCGGTACGCTGGATGCAGAGCATGGAATATATGTTGAAAAATGGTGTGGATACTTTTGTGGAAATCGGACCGGGAAAGACCCTGGAAGGATTTTTAAAGAAAATAAATAGAAATGTGCAGGTACATCATGTATCCTGCTGGGAAGATTTGGAGCAGATATGTCAGAACAGAAAATAGCAGTAGTTACCGGTGCTTCCAGAGGAATCGGAAAAGCGATTGCCCTGCGTCTGGCCGGGGACGGTTACAAAGTCATCATCAATTATAATGGCTCAGAAGCGGCAGCTATAGAAGTAAAGAATCAGATTGAGCAGACAGGCGGCCGGGCGGAAATTTACCAATGCAATGTGGCAGAATTCGACAGCTGTCTGCGGTTTGTGGAAAAAGTAATAGAAGAAAATGGTCACATTGATGTGTTGGTGAATAATGCAGGAATTACCAGAGACGGCCTGTTGATGCGTATGTCAGAAGAAGATTTTGACCGTGTCATCGATACCAATTTAAAGGGAACCTTTCATATGATCCGTTTTGCATCCCGCTACATGCTAAAGCAGAAAAAGGGGCATATCATCAATATGGCATCTGTGGTAGGTGTGGCAGGAAATGCGGGACAGGCGAACTATGCGGCATCTAAGGCGGGTGTTATCGGTCTGACAAAGTCGGCAGCGAAGGAGCTGGCTTCCAGAGGCATCACAGTCAATGCTGTTGCACCGGGATTTATTGACACGGAAATGACAGCAGTACTAAGTGATGCAGTAAAAGAAAACAGCAGAAAACAGATCCCTATGGGGACGTTCGGAAAGCCGGAGGATGTAGCTGCGGCTGTGGCGTTTCTGGCATCCGAGGATGCCCGCTATGTCACCGGACAGGTACTGCATGTAGACGGAGGGATGATCTAAATATGAAAAGAAGAGTCGTAGTAACCGGCCTGGGTGCTGTGACGCCCATCGGGAATACGGTGGATGCATTCTGGCATTCCATCAAATCAGGAACAGTCGGAATTGGAGCAATTACAAAATTTGATACAACCAATTATAAAGTAAAACTGGCAGCAGAAGTGAAGGACTTTGATGCGAAAGAACGCATGGATGCAAGAGCGGCCCGTAGAATGGAGACCTTTTCCCAGTTTGCGGTAGCAGCGTCAAAAGAGGCGTTTGAAGATGCCGGACTTGATATGGAACAGGAAGATCCGTTTCGTGTGGGTGTCACCATCGGATCAGGAATCGGATCATTAAGCATCATTGAAAAAGAATATGAAAAGATCCTGACGAAAGGACCTGGACGGGTGAATCCGCTCATGGTGCCATTGATGATCTCCAATATGGCAGCCGGAAATGTATCTATTCAGCTGGGCCTGAAAGGAAAGTGTACCAATGTGGTGACAGCCTGTGCTTCCGGTACCAACTGTATCGGGGATGCACTTCGGGCCATTCAGTATGGAGATGCGGAGGTAATGCTGGCAGGGGGAACAGAGAGCAGTATCACACCAACAGCTATTGCCGGATTTACCAATCTGACAGCACTGACTACATCCACAGATCCTGCCAGGGCATCTATTCCATTTGACAAAGACCGCAGTGGATTCGTCCTGGGAGAAGGAGCTGGCGTGGTGGTACTGGAAGAACTGGAGCATGCACTGGCCAGAAATGCACATATCTATGCAGAACTGGCAGGTTATGGGGCCACCGGAGATGCTTACCACATTACTTCTCCATGTGAGGACGGAAGCGGTGCGGCCAAAGCCATGGAATATGCCATGAAAGAGGCAGGAGTAAAGCCGGAGGAAGTGGACTATATCAATGCCCATGGAACCAGTACGCACCATAACGATCTGTTTGAGACCAGAGCAGTGAAGCTGGCCTTTGGGGATGCAGCAAAAGATCTGTATATCAATTCCACCAAGTCTATGATTGGTCACCTTCTGGGAGCAGCCGGTGGCGTAGAATTTGTCACCTGTGTGAAATCCATAGAAGACAGTTATATTCATCAGACGGTGGGAACGACAGAAACGGATCCGGAGTGCGATCTGAATTATACCTTAGGGACACCAGTAGAAAAAGAACTGAACTGTGTCATGACGAATTCCCTGGGATTTGGCGGACACAATGCGTCATTAGTTTTGAAGAAATACAGAGGATAACAGACCGGAAAGGAGCCGAACATGGATATTGAACAGATAATCCGACTGGTCAATACTGTCTCTGCATCGAATTTGACCGGATTTTCCTATGAAGAAAGCGGTATGACAGTCAGACTGGAAAAGAAGCAGGGAAAAACTGTGATTCAGCAGAAGGAACAGGTGACAGAGAACAGTGCTTCTGATCATACAGAGCAGAATCAGCCAGTGACAGAAACGAAGAAAGTAATCACTTCTCCGCTGGTAGGAGTATTTTATGCCGCACCGGCAGAAGATGCAGAGGCTTTCGTGCAGGTGGGAGACACCGTCAGAAAAGGCCAGGTACTGGCTATCGTAGAGGCTATGAAGCTGATGAACGAGATCGAAAGTGATTATGACGGAACTATAACAGAGATATTCGTGGAAAATGGCCAGCCGATAGAATATGGTCAGCCATTGTTCCGATTAGAATAGTAACAAAAGGACAGAGTATGAAACATTTAGATATTAAGCAGATCCAGCAGATCATTCCTCACCGGCATCCATTTTTGCTGCTGGATTATGTAGAAGATTATGAACCGGGACAGTATGCCATTGCATACAAATGCGTATCTTATCGGGAAGAATTTTTTGCCGGACATTTTCCACAGGAACCGGTGATGCCTGGAGTGCTCACCGTGGAAGCTCTGGCTCAGGCAGGAGCAGTGGCTATTTTAAGTATGGAAGAAAACAAAGGAAAGACGGCATATTTTGGCGGAATTCAAAAGTGCAAGTTTCGTGGAAAAGTCGTGCCGGGAGATAAGCTGCGCCTGGAGACCCGGATTATCAAGTCCAAAGGACCGGTAGGCGTAGGAGAAGCAGTGGCTTCCGTAGATGGAAAAGTAGTAGTCAGTGCAGAACTGACCTTTATGGTGGGATAAGAAGAGGAAATATGCGATGAAGAAAATACTCATTGCCAACCGCGGGGAAATTGCGGTTCGCATTATACGTGCATGCCGGGAAATGGGGATTGAAACGGTAGCAGTGTATTCGGAAGCAGACAAAGAAGCACTGCACACAAAACTGGCAGATGAAGCCATCTGTATCGGGCCGGCAGCTTCTTCCGAAAGCTATCTGGATATGGAGCGCATCATCAGTGCAACCATTGTCAGCGGAGCGGATGCCATTCACCCAGGATTTGGATTTTTGTCTGAAAACAGCAGGTTTGCAGAACTTTGTGAACAGTGCAACATCACGTTTATTGGACCGGATTCCGGAACGATTGCCAGACTGGGGAATAAACAGGAAGCCAGAAATACCATGATTGCAGCAGGAGTACCAGTGATTCCTGGAAGCCAGGAAGCCGTGTATACAGCAGAAGAAGGAAAACGTCTGGCAGAAGAGATCGGATACCCGATCATGATTAAGGCAGCCCTTGGGGGCGGCGGAAAAGGCATGAGGGAAGTCTATACACCGGAAGAGTTTGAAGCTGCATTTCAGATGGCACAAAAAGAGACAGAAAATGCTTTTCATGACAACACCATGTATCTGGAACATCTGGTGCTGCATCCGCGGCATATTGAATTTCAGATTCTTGCGGACAGGTATGGTAATGTAGTGCATCTGGGAGAGCGTGACTGTTCGATCCAGAGAAATCACCAGAAGCTGATTGAAGAATCACCTTCTCCGGCTCTGTCAGAAGATTTACGGGCAAAGATGGGAGATGCTGCTGTGAAAGCAGCCATGGCGGCAGGTTATACCAATGCCGGAACGATTGAGTTCCTTCTGGAGCCAAATGGCAGTTTTTATTTTATGGAAATGAATACCCGTATTCAGGTAGAACATCCGGTAACGGAATGTGTGACAGGCATTGATCTGATCAAAGCACAGATCCGTATTGCGGCAGGAGAGCCGCTTCAGTTTACCCAGAAGGATATTCACATTACCGGTCATGCCATTGAATGCCGTATTAATGCGGAAAACCCGGAAAAGAACTTCCGACCGTCACCGGGAACGATTCAGGATATGTATCTTCCAGGTGGAAAAGGGGTACGGATCGATACAGCCATTTACAGCGGCTATACCATCACGCCATATTACGATTCCATGATTGCCAAGCTGATTGTATGGGCACACAATCGGAAAGAAGCCATAGATAAGCTGCGCAGCGCACTTGGCGAAGTGATTATCGAAGGAATTGATACGAATGTAGATTATCAGTATGGAATCGTCACTCATCCGGATTTTGTAAATGGAACTACAGACACAGACTTTATCAGAAGGATATCATTATGAAACTGGATAATATGTTTAAGAAAAACCGCGGCACTTCCATGAAACGGATCGCACACAGACAGGCCGGCCCGGAAGTGCCGGAAGGGTTGATGCGAAAATGCAATCAGTGTGGGAAAGCGATCATAGCAGAAGACGCAGAACAGGGATACTATATCTGTCCCAAATGTGGAGGCTATTTTCATGTGCCTGCATACCGGCGCCTGGACATGATTCTGGATGAAGGCAGCTTTCAGGAATGGAATGAGACTATGCCGGAGCAGAATCCGATGGAGTATCGTGGATACCCGGAGAAACTGGCTGCCATGAAAGCCAGAACCGGGCTGGATGAAGCGGTTGTGACCGGAAAGGGAAGCATTCATGGAACAGAAACGGTCATTGGAGTATGCGATGGCCGTTTTTTGATGGCCAGTATGGGAGAAAATGTTGGAGAAAAAATTGCCTGTGCTGTGGAACGGGCTACGGAAGAGCAGCTTCCGGTGATTCTGTTCTGCTGTTCAGGAGGAGCCAGAATGCAGGAGGGGATTACCTCGCTGATGCAGATGGCAAAGACCTCCGCAGCGTTGAAGCGTCACAGTGATGCGGGACTGCTTTATATCAGTGTGCTGACGGATCCAACCACAGGAGGAGTGACGGCCAGTTTTGCCATGCTGGGGGATATTATTCTGGCAGAGCCAGGCGCACTGATTGGATTTGCAGGACCACGTGTCATTGAACAGACTATCCGACAGAAGCTGCCAAAGGGATTCCAGAGAGCAGAATTTCTGCTGGAGCATGGATTCCTGGATGCAATTGTAGAGCGGTCACGGATGCGAAAAGTACTGGGAGATCTGCTGCAGATGCATGGCAAAGCAGCCTGGGAAGAACAAAGCCAGGAAGCGGCAGAATCGAAGGCATCGGAAGATCGAACTGAGAAATCTCATGTATCAGTACAGAAGAAGGAGGCCTGGGACCGGGTGCTGCTTTCCAGAAAGAAAGACCGCCCGGTTGGAAGCGACTATATCCAGGCATTATTTACGAATTTTCAGGAATTTCACGGGGATCGTCTGTATGGGGATGATTCTGCCATCATTGGTGGAATTGCTTCCTTTGGAGACAGAGCTGTAACGGTCATTGCACAGGAAAAAGGCAGCAGTACCAGAGAAAATATACAGCGCAATTTTGCAATGCCGAAGCCGGATGGCTACCGTAAAGCGCTGCGCCTGATGAAACAGGCAGAAAAGTTTCACAGACCGGTGATCTGTTTTGTGGATACACCGGGAGCTTTTTGCGGAATTGAGGCAGAGGAACGTGGACAGGGGGAAGCCATTGCACGGAATATTTATGAGATGTCGGCTCTGAAGGTCCCGATCCTGACCGTAATTATTGGAGAAGGCGGCAGCGGCGGAGCGCTGGCTCTGGCAACCTCTGATGAAGTGTGGATGCTGGAAAACGCCATCTATTCCATTTTGTCACCGGAAGGCTTTGCCAGCATTCTGTGGAAAGACAGTACAAAAGCAAAAGAAGCGGCAAAAGTAATGAAACTCACATCGGATTGTTTAAAAAAACAGGGAATTGTGGATAACGTGATTTCCGAGCCAGAAGGCTTTAGCAGGGAAAATCTGTATCTTGTGACCGGTCCAATGGAAGAGGAGATAAAACGATTCCTGAATCAATATGGAAACATGTTGGAAGAAGAACTGACGGAGCATCGCTATCAGAGATTCCGGAAAATGTAGAGGAGAGGAATATGGACAGACAGTTAAAGATTGGAGAGCGAATTGCGCAAAAATCCATTCTACAGGGTGGCATGGGAATTGGCATCAGCCTGGGAAACTTAGCCGGAGCCGTGGCAAAATGTGGTGGCGTTGGGATGATCTCTGCGGCACAGATCGGGTTTCGTGAACCGGATTTTGATGAAAATACAGAAGAAGCCAATGTGCGTGCCATGCATCAGGAGTATGAAAAAGCCAGACAGACTGCACCGAAAGGTGTGATTGGATTTAACATTATGGTTGCCATGCGTCACTATGAGCGTTATGTCAGAGAAGCAGTACAGGCTGGTGCAGATCTGATTGTGTCCGGTGCGGGACTGCCCATGGATTTACCGGCTCTTACAGAAAACGCAAAGACAGCGCTGGCTCCAATTGTCTCATCGGAACGTTCTGCCCGTCTGATTTTAAAGTACTGGGACAGAAAATATCATCGGCTGCCGGATCTGGTGGTGATAGAAGGACCACTGGCTGGCGGTCATCTGGGATTTTCCACGGAGCAGCTGATAGAATATATGCAGGAAAAAAAGAAAAACTTTGATGAAGAAGTGAAACGGATCCTGGATACGGTAAAGGAATTTGCCGAAAAGGCACAAAAATATATTCCGGTAGCGCTGGCTGGCGGAATCAGCAGCAGGGAACAGGCAGATCATGCCTTCCACCTTGGTGTGGATGCCATCCAGGTGGCAACCAGATTCGTTACGACAGAAGAATGCGATGCAGATATTCGATATAAGAGAACCTACCTTCAGACGCAAGAAGAAGACATCGTCATCACAAAAAGTCCGGTGGGGATGCCTGGTCGGGCTATTTTAAATCCTTTTTTGAAAAAGATACAGAACGGAGAACAGATCCGGCCGGAAAAATGTCATGGATGTCTGAAACACTGCAAGCCGGCAGAGATACCATACTGCATCACAGATGCTCTGATCCATGCGGCAAAAGGTGAAGTGGATGAGGCACTGCTGTTCTGCGGAGCAGAAGCGTGGAAGGCACAGAAAATACAAACGGTGGAAGAAGTCATAAGGGAACTGCTGGGAGAAGAATGAGGAGAGCTGTCTGCATTCTTTGACCGTTTTGAGATGGAGTTTGAAATGTTTAGAAAAACAGTTGCCTGAAAACAGAAAAAGAGGATATAATGATTGCAAACAGGAATTTCAGAAAGATATGGTAGTACGCATGGGAGAGAGAATGGATAACGCAGCAGAAAAGATCAATTATATACTGGTGAATCTGATTAATGAGGTGTGGGTGCTGGAGGAAAAGGCGATCATCACCGATGAATTCAAGGATATCACCAACAACGATATGCATGTCATCGAAGCGATCGGTCTGGGGGATGGCAGCAATATGTCCTCAGTAGCCCGCAAGCTGAATATAACTGTTGGATCTCTTACCACTGCAATCAACCATCTGGTGAAGAAGAACTATGTGGAACGCCATCGCAGTGAGGAAGACCGGAGAGTGGTTTTTGTAAAACTGACGGAAAAAGGGGTAGCTGCCTATGAGCATCATGCGGATTATCATCGTCAGATGACCAGTGCTGTAATGGAAAAGCTGACGGATGAAGAAGTTCCGGTACTGGTGAAGACACTGGATGCGCTGTCAGATTTCTTTAAAGGATATGGAAAAGGAAGTAAGTAGATATGAAGACAGGTTTGATACTGGAAGGCGGTGCCATGCGTGGCATGTATACAGCAGGTGTGCTGGATGTCATGATGGAGAATAACATCTGGGTGGACGGAGCTGTAGGAGTCTCTGCCGGAGCAGTATTTGGCTGTAATTACAAATCAAAGCAGATCGGCAGAACCATCCGTTATAATAAGAAATATGGCCGGGATCCCCGATATGCAGGATTCCATTCTCTGCTGAAAACAGGAGACTATTTTGGCACAGAGTTTTGCTATCATGAGATCCCGGAAAAGCTGGATCCTTTTGATACAGAGACATTTGAAAAGAATCCGGTAGAGTTCTATGTAGTTGGAACTGATGTGACTACAGGAAAAGCTGTTTATCATAAATGTACCAACGGAAAAGACAAAGATCTGGAATGGTTCCGGGCATCGGCTTCCATGCCTCTTTTGTCCAACATTGTCGAGGTAGATGGTTACCGGCTTCTGGATGGGGGAATTGCAGATTCCATTCCGATTGAATGGTTTCGCAGTATCGGATATGAGCGAAATATCGTGATTCTGACCAGAGATAAGACCTATCGGAAAAAGAAAAATAAGATGATTCCTCTTTTTAAAACAGTACTGCACAAGTATCCGGAAGTGGCCAGAGCCATGAAGCAGCGCCATGTGATATATAATCAGGAACTCCGGCAGGTGGAGGAACAGGAAAAATGCGGAAAGGCCCTGGTCATTCGGCCCAGTGAACCAATCACCATATCCAGAACAGAAAACGATCCGGAAAAACTGGAAGAAGTATATCAGCTGGGACGAAAAGACGGACTGGCCAATCTGGAGAAGATGAGGACGTTTATCAGAACGGTAAGAGTAACAGATCCCAGCTAAGGCAAGAACTGTGTCTGTCCGGCATGGGATCCCCTTGACGTAAGAGAAAATAGGCTTTATAATCGAGGGCGAGAGTGTTTCGTCTAAGTAATATTATGGCAGAACACAGAAGTAGAATACAGAATACCAGGAGGTAATAAAAATGGCAAAAGTGAATAAAGATATGCTGATTGGCGAAATCCTTCAGTTAGATCCAAATATGGCAGGTGTATTAATGGCAAGTGGAATGCATTGTGTAGGATGCCCATCTTCTCAGGCAGAATCTCTGGAAGAGGCATCTATGGTACACGGTCTTCCTGTAGATCTTGTAGTAGCAAGACTGAATGCATATCTGGAAAGCGTTGACAAATAAGAGAATGATAAGAAAAAAGGATTGACGTTTTATACGTCAATCCTTTTGTTCTGTTATCAGATCGCTGCCAGCTTCTGGAGAGCATTCTCCAGTACAATTACCTCACCATGTTCCACCAGATAGTTTTCTGTTCCGGCAGAATACTTTAAGCTGGTGCCATATTCGGAGATCATATTGCAGATACGGTTAAATTCTTCCGGGGAATGGGAAGATTTATTCAGAACCAGATGGTAAGTTCCATCGGATGTATCCTTATAAAGAGAGTTCATACCAGTATAACTGCCCTGGAGAATATGTGCTGCACGGATCACATCATCCAGCTGATGGAAACCATAGATCTTCTTTAACTCTACGTAGAGATCCTCTTCCTTTGTATCCGATCCCTCTGTCTGCGTATCATCAGCTTCGGGTCTGGAGGTCAATGCCTTGTGAGCATCTCGAATTTTCTGAAACAGATTCAGAATATCATCAGCACCTTCCGGTTTCATAGCAGAAAGTGCACCCAGGATATCACTGTTGTCGTCCGATGCATTACTCTGTGAAAATTTGGCAAAGCGGGTATCCAGTTCCTCAGGATCCTCTACTTTGGTAATAATCAGGATAATGGAATCGGCAGACATTGGAATCGCCTCTATCATAAGAGGGATATCGTTAGCTTCAAACCCGCATTCATAAGCGGCCTGCTGCATCATCTCCCGGAAAAGGGATTTCGCTTTTTCTGTACCATAGGCCAGTTCGCTGAGCTTCAGCTTGCGGTCAGCCAGATCTTCTCTGGTTAGTGTACAGCGTATCTGATTTTCATTCAGTCTTTCAATTTTCATGAAATCACTTCCTTGCCTGATATCTGGAAAGGTCACTGATAACAGCAACCTTTCTGTTTACAGTATATCCTACTTTGCGTAAAAATGTAAAGTGGAATACTGGCAGAGCACTATAAAATTATTATAAAAACACTTGCAAAACAGAGATGTGTGCTATATAATCAATAATAAGAGAAGACACATATTATAAACACGGAGGGAAGGAGGAGCTTTTTTAACGTCAGCAGATTCTTCTGCACACTATTTCTTACATGCGATTGTCTTCGCATGAATTCAATTATTGATAACAACATTACAACTGAATAGCGCAATATACGTCTTCTCTTAGTAAAAGAATCTTTTTCCATGCCGTTTCTAAGAGGGAATTTTCAGGGGTTATTATACAGTATTCTGATATTCTGAAATATATCACAGGCAGCATCTCCGGTGGATCGGTTTGAAAAAGAGACAGAAAGAAGTGGGAAACATCGAATACAGAAGACCGTATTATACAAAAGAGATGTTTGAACGACGCAGGGAGAAGGTGAAGGAAAGCAGCCTGTATAAAGAACTGGAAGGTTACCAGAATGCCGGACTTTCTTTATGGCTGAACGGAGAACCCAGCACCAGCTATGGCATTGCAAATTACGTCAGAGAAGAGTCAGACTATATGAGAGATTATCGTCTGGACGGAAATCAGAAGGTATGCGGAATTGGATTCGACCGGATCAGAAAGGATAACGTAAAAGGAAGAAGATAAACAGCGGAATTCCCTGAACAGAAAACTTAAGTTTATATAAAGTTTTTCTGAAAAAGTCGAAAACTGTTAGATGTATGCTGCAAAGTATGCTATACTTTTGTCCAGAAGAGGTATTGAAATATGGAGGAGTATCAGCATGAAGAAAAAGGCGGCACCGGTTCTGGCAATAGTTCTTTTGATTGTGATTGTAGCAGGAATCGGTTTCCTTACCAGAGTGATAAAAAAATATACCCCGTCTTCTGAAGTTATGAGCAGCCAGGAATATTTTGGACTGGATCATGAGGGAGAAGCGGCTATTGTAGCAGGAAGTGAGATACTTCCTTATAAAGGAAAGATCCTCAATGAAGTAGCCTATGTGGATTATCAGGCAGTCAAAGAGGTTTTGAATGATTACTTCTACTGGGATTCGGAGAACAATACGATGCTATATACCATGCCGACGGATGTCGTACAGATACCGGCAGGCAGCAACAGTTATACAGCAGATGGAAAGACACAGAGCCTGAACTACAACATTGTGCTGATTGACGGCACAGAGACCTACATCGCATTGGACTTTGTAAAGCAGTACACAGATATTTCCTATGAGACGTTCCATGATCCTGACCGCATTGTAATCAACAATGAATGGGGAGATATGACGGTGGCCAGTATCCGTAAGGCTGGAAAAGTGCGAAACCTGGGCGGAATCAAGAGCCCAATTCTCAGGGAAGTGGAGAAGAATGAAGTAGTACGCATTCTGGAAGCGATGGAAGACTGGACCAAGATCCTGACACAGGATGGATACATCGGCTACATAAAGAATGATCGTCTGGTAAAAGAACGAACCGAGACACGCATCAGTGATTTTGTGGCACCGGAATATACGAATATCCAGAAGGACTACAAGATTAATCTGGTATGGCATCAGACTACCAGCATGGATGCTAATTACAATATTATTTATGATATTGCCAATGTAAAAAAAGTGAATACGATTTCACCAACCTGGTTCAGTATTGCGTCTAATGATGGTACACTGGATTCACTGGCTCTGGCAGATTATGTAGATACGGCACACAGTAATCATATGGAAGTATGGCCACTGGTAGATAATTTCAGTGAGAATATTGATTTTACAGCAGTGATGAACAGTACATCAGCCAGAAATAAGATCGAAAATCAACTGATCGCAGCAGCAATAGAGTATAGTTTTGATGGAATTAATGTGGATTTTGAAAATATCTCAGAAGATGCTGCAGATGGATACATCCAGTTCATGCGGGAACTGTCCGTGATGTGCCGTAAGAACGGAATCGTATTATCAGTAGATGTACCTGTGCCGATGGATTTTACAGCTCATTATAATCGAAAAGCTCTTGGTGAGGTGTGTGATTATTTGATGATTATGGGATATGATGAGCATTATGCCGGTTCCGAGGAAGCAGGAACCGTGGCCAGCCTGTCCTTTGAGGAAGAGGGTATACAGAATACACTTCAGGAAGTGGCAGCGGAGAAGGTGGTCAGTGGTATCCCGTTCTATACCAGATTATGGTGCACCACAACCAATGAGGATGGAACAACAACGGTGACAAGTGAAGCTATGGGTATGAATCAGGCACAGCAGACACTGGAGAATAATCAGGTGGAAGCCTCCTGGGATGAGACAACCGGACAGAACTATGCACAGTTTAATGGCGAGAGTGGAGAATTATATCAGATCTGGCTGGAAGATACAGAGTCGCTGACCAAGAAGCTGGAACTGATCAAGAACTATGACCTGGGCGGTGTTGCGGAATGGAAGCTGGGTCTGGAAGATGATTCTGTATGGGATCTGATTGCCAAATATATAAGTTAGAACTGGAAGTTGCTAAAAATCTTTCCCACTGCATACATTAGTAAAAAATGATGCAGTGGGATTTTTTATGGGAAAAAGACGATTGGAACTGATGATGGCAGTGCTGATACTGGCAGGGGCATTTTATGTAGGAAGGCTGGGAGCGCAGATGCGCCAGATGCGTCATCAGACCACAGCAGCAGTTTCACAGGAAGCAAAAGTTCGAAAAGTAGTGGTGGATGCCGGACACGGTGGATTTGATTCTGGAAAAGTCGGCATCAATGGAGCACTGGAAAAGGATATTAATCTGGAAATAGCCAGGAAAGTGCAGCGAAAGCTGGAACAGGCAGGGATTTCAACTCTTATGACCAGAGAGACGGATCAGGGACTATATGATGATGGAGAAGAGAATAAAAAGCAACAGGATATGAAGCGGCGATGCAGTCTGATAAATGAATCAGAAGCAGATCTGGCAGTCAGCATTCATCAGAACAGTTATACACAGGAATCAATCTGTGGACCACAGGTATTTTATTATGAAACCTCTGTAAAAGGACGAAATCTGGCGGAGATTCTGCAGGAAACGCTCAATCGGAATCTGGAGATTGCCAGACCCAGGGCGGGCAAAGCCAATGACACTTATTATCTGTTAAGAAAAACGGAGATTCCCACTGTGATCGTGGAATGTGGTTTCTTAAGTAATACAGAAGAAGCAGAAAAGCTGATGAAGGAAGTGTATCAGGAAAAAATAGCACAGGCAATTTGTGAAGGGGTACAAAAGTTTTTACATACTGCCTGAAGAAAACCTCTATTGCGTTACCTTTCTGTAAATGGTATACTTAAAAGTAATTGATAGAAAAAGGAAGCGAATATTCATGCAGACGATCATAGCAGATATGACGAATCAGATAGATGAAAAAGAGATGGCGCAGGCAGGAAAGATTCTGAAAGAAGGTGGCCTGGTGGCATTTCCGACAGAGACTGTATATGGCCTTGGAGCGAATGCCCTGAATGAACAGGCTGCATTTAAGATTTATGCAGCAAAGGGAAGACCTTCTGACAATCCCCTGATTGTACATATAGCCAGAATGGAGGATTTGTATAAGATTGTACAGACGGTACCGGAGGAAGCTGTGAAGCTGGCAGATAAGTTCTGGCCGGGTCCCCTGACCATGATTTTTCAGAAGAAAGAGATTGTGCCATATGGAACTACCGGCGGGCTGGATACAGTAGCTGTGCGCATGCCGAATCATCCGGTAGCACTGAAGATGATAGAAGCCGGAGGCGGTTACATCGCAGCACCAAGCGCCAATACATCCGGCAGACCAAGTCCGACTACGGCACAGCATGTAGCAGATGACATGGATGGAAAGATAGAGATGATTCTGGATGGCGGAAGCGTTGGCATCGGAGTAGAATCCACCATTGTAGATTTAAGTACCGGAGTACCGACGATCCTGAGACCGGGATACATTAACAAGGCTATGCTGGAGGAAGTGGTCGGTCAGGTGGAGGTTGACCCGACACTGTTGTCTGCAGACTGCAAGCAGCGCCCAAAGGCACCAGGCATGCGTTATAAGCACTATGCACCAAAGGCAGATATGGTGATTGTAGAAGGAGAAGAAGAAAACGTTATTTCTTATATTAACGATCGTATCTGCGAAGAATTAAAGAAGGGAAACTGCCCGGGCGTGATCGCATCGGATGAGACCAGACACCGCTACTGTGGCGGTGCGGTAAAGTCCATGGGAAGCCGCAGTGATGAACTGAGCATATCCAGACATCTTTACGCGGTCTTGCGAGAGTTTGATGAACAGCAGGTGAGCTGTATTTTCTCAGAAGCTTTTGAGACACCAAATCTGGGACAGGCGATTATGAACCGTATGGTGAAGGCTGCCGGTCATCAGATTATTCGGGTATAGTATAAAGGAAAGATAGATGAAGAAGTATGATAAAGTATTGTTTGTAAGTCACAGTGATACCTGCAGAGGACCGATGGCAGAGGCCATCCTGCAGCATAAGTTATTGCTGGAAGATATTCTGGTAGATTCGAAAGGAATGATTGTGCTGTTTCCGGAGCCGGTGAATCCAAAAGCAAGAGATGTTCTGGTGCAGCACAATCTGGAACTGGAGGAACATGAAGCTGTACAGTTTTCCGCAGATGACTTTGATGAGCGTACGCTGATTCTGACCATGGAAAAGACACAGAAAGAAAAGATACAGGAAGAATATGGAGAACAGGTGCGTAACCTGTATACCATATCAGAATACAGCAAGATGGAGGATGAGGAAGACATCTATGATCCTCATGGAAAAGCACTGGAAGAATATGGGCATTGCTTTGATGTACTGGAAATTATAATTTCAAAATTAACAAATGTATTATTACAGGAGGACGAAGAACATGATAGCAGTAGCATGTGATCACGGCGGTTACGTATTAAAGAAAGAGATTTTAAAACATCTGGAAGAAAGAGGACTGGAATATAAAGACTTTGGATGTGACAGTGAGGAAGCAGTTGATTATCCGATCTATGCAAGAAAAGTGACAACAGCGATTAAGTCTGGTGAATGTGACAGAGGAATACTGATCTGTGGAACCGGAATTGGTATTTCGATTGCGGCCAACAAAGTAAAAGGGATTCGCGCTGCACTGTGTACAGACTGTTTTACAGCAGAAGCAACCAGACAGCATAATGATGCCAATATTCTCGCACTGGGGGGAAGAGTGGTAGGCCCTGGACTGGCTCTGAAGATCGTAGATACATTTCTGGATACTCCATTCTCCAATGCAGAACGTCATAAGAGAAGAATTGACCTGATTGAACAGGAATAAAATCAACAGGGTGAACAGTATGTCAGATAAGCGTAAAGATTATATTACATGGGATGAATATTTTATGGGAGTGGCGATTCTGGCCAGTATGAGGTCTAAGGATCCGAATACGCAGGTAGGGGCCTGTATTGTCAGCCAGGATAACAAGATTCTGTCAATGGGGTATAATGGATTCCCGATGGGATGCTCTGATGATGAATATCCATGGAGCAGAGATGCAGAAGGGCTGGACAGCAAATATCTGTACACCACCCATTCTGAACTGAATGCCATTCTGAATTACCGGGGAGGCAGCCTGGAAGGAGCAACACTGTATGTGACGTTGTTCCCTTGTAATGAATGTGCCAAAGCGATTATTCAGGCTGGTATCAAGAAGTTGGTCTATGATTCAGATAAATATGCGGATCAGACCAATGTGCTGGCATCCAAACGGATGCTGAAGTCGGCAGGAGTAGAGATGATCCCGTATCAGAGATCGGAAAGAAAAATCACGTTGAATGTGTGAGAAAGCCGATGGGGACGGAAAGCCGATGGGGACGGAGTTTAATGGCTCTTTAGAGCCACTAACTCCGTCCCCACTGGTCACCTCGTCGATATATTCCTGGTATTCAGAAAATTTCCCACTATAGATATGAGACAATAGTGTATTCAGCTGCCGCAGTGCAGTAAGCAGGAGCTCCTGTGAGATCAGGTGCTGTTCCACAGCATCTGCCAGTTCATCCAGATCTACCACCTTTACCTGTCCGTTTGGATAGACCAGAACATCGGCCAGCAGGTCGATGGTGATATAGGTATTGGTTTCCGGATGATATTCATGGGTGATGATGTCACAGTACCAGCAGATCAGATGATCCTGATGATCATAGAACTTGCTGACTTTCACACCCTGCTTCCAGAAGAAAGCAGAGATGCCACGTTTCAGATCTTTTTTGGGGCGTATGGTGTCCCAGGAAGTAATCAGATAGTCATCCGTACATCGGATGACTTTATCTTTATCCAGAAGAACACATTCAGCAGGAATCAGACGTTTTCGATAAAGAACAGGAGAGTTCATAAAAACCCCTTTCCGCGACACCGCTTTTCTTCTTAATTTAGCACACTACAGTGGGAAATGCCAGAAAAATATAGGAGATTCTTGACGAAATCCGGTGTTTGCAATAAAATGGGAGTACAGTGTCCGGGCAGACAGGAAAAGAGCCCCATGAATGGACACATTGGAAATTGTGATTGAGAATGATAAAATGAGGAGACAAGCAATGGCAAAGGAAAAGAAACTTGTGGAATCCATTACTTCTATGGAAGAGGATTTTGCACAATGGTATACAGACGTTGTAAAAAAAGCTGAGCTGACTGATTATACAAGTGTAAAGGGATGTATGGTTATCAAGCCGGCTGGTTATGCAATCTGGGAAAATATTCAGCATGAACTGGACAGACGATTCAAAGAGACAGGGGTAGAGAATGTATATCTGCCAATGCTGATCCCTGAGAGTCTACTTCAGAAGGAAAAGGATCATGTAGAAGGATTTGCACCAGAAGTAGCGTGGGTTACCCATGGAGGACTGGAACCACTTCAGGAAAGAATGTGTGTACGTCCAACATCTGAGACCTTATTCTGCGATTTTTATGCAAATGATATCCACTCTTACCGTGATCTTCCGAAGGTATATAACCAGTGGTGCTCTGTTATGAGATGGGAGAAGACTACCAGACCATTTCTTCGTTCCAGAGAGTTTCTGTGGCAGGAAGGACATACAGCTCATGCGACAGCAGAAGAGGCTGAGGCACGTACCATTCAGATGCTGAATGTATATGCTGATTTCTGTGAAGAAGTACTGGCGATTCCGGTTATAAAGGGACGCAAGACAGACAAAGAAAAATTCGCAGGTGCAGAAGCAACTTATACGATCGAATCTCTGATGCATGATGGTAAGGCACTGCAGTCCGGTACCAGCCATAACTTTGGTGATGGATTCGCAAAAGCATTTGATATTCAGTATACAGATAAAGACAATACCTTAAAATATGTACACCAGACATCCTGGGGTATGACTACCCGTATGATCGGTGCCATCATCATGGTACATGGCGATAACAGCGGACTGGTTCTGCCGCCGCACATTGCACCGGTTCAGGCTATGGTGATTCCGATCCAGCAGAAGAAAGAAGGCGTTCTGGATAAGGCTGCTGAAGTGAAGGAAGCATTGGTAAAATCCGGTATTCGTGCAAGAATGGATGATTCTGACAAGAGTCCGGGATGGAAGTTCTCTGAGAGTGAGATGCGTGGTATTCCGGTACGTATCGAGCTGGGACCAAAGGATATCGAAGCAGGACAGGCTGTGATCGTTCGTCGTGATACCAGAGAAAAGATTGCAGTATCTCTGGAAGAACTGAACAGCAAGGTGGCAGAAGTTCTGGAAACTATGCAGAAGGACATGCTGGAGAGAGCAAGAGCACACAGAGAAGCTCATACTTATACAGCTAAGACACTGGAAGAGTTCAAGGATATTGCTGAAAATAAGCCGGGATTTATCAAAGCTATGTGGTGTGGAGATCAGGCATGTGAGGATGCATTAAAAGAAGAAGCTGGTGTGACATCTCGCTGTATTCCATTTAAACAGGAAGAGATTACCTGTGAGTGCATTTACTGCAAGAAGCCTGCAAAGGCTATGGTATACTGGGGCAAGGCATACTAAGCCGGACTACAGAAAGGCAATATGACAGAAAATAAAATATCATATTAACTAAAAGACAAATTAACAATATGTGAAAAATGATGAAAAGCACACAATAATGCCAAGATGCAGGCATTCATTGTGTGCTTTTTGACTATTTCTATGTAAAAAATGACAAATGTCATATGAAAAATGTTACAATGGACAGGTGAAAAAAGTTTAGAAAAACTTTATAGTAGAGATAACAAAAAATTACTTGGGAGGTAATTGAAAATGAAAAGAAAAGTGGTTACAGCATTAATGTGCACAGCAGCTCTGGGAAGCATGATGGCTATGAGCGCAAGCGCAGAAGGAAAACTGATCGGTTACACCTGTATGGATGGTACAAACCCATTCTTCGTTGCTCTTCAGGGCGCTATTGAAGAAGTAGTAGAAGAAAACGGTGATGAACTGGTAGCTATGGACCCGGCAAATGATTCCAACAAACAGATTGATCAGATCGAAGACCTGATTTCCAGAGGAATTGAACTGATGTTTGTAAACCCGGTAGATGCTGATGGTATCATTCCTGGACTGGATATGTTAAAAGAAGCAGAGATTCCAATGTTTGGTTTTGATACACAGGTTGGCGATATGAGTTATCTGGTATCTTATGCAGGATCTGATAACTACAACGCTGGTTATGTTTGTGGTGAAGACCTGGCTAAGAAGGTTCCAGATGGTGGAGATATCCTGGTTCTGGATTCCCCTACTATGCAGTCTGTAACAGACAGAACAAATGGATTCATGGACGCAATCAAAGAATCTGGCGTAGAATTTAACGTAGTTGGACAGCAGGATGCTCAGGGTAACCAGCAGGTTGCTAATGAAAAAGCTACTGACCTTCTGACAGCTAACCCAGATGTAGTTGCTATCTTTGGCGGAAATGACCCGACAGCTCTTGGTGCATACGCAGCAGCCGATGCAGCAGGTGTTACCCCACTGATCTATGGTGTTGACGGATCACCGGACGTAAAAGCTCTTCTGAAAGATACTATGATCGAAGGTACCGGAGCACAGTCCCCAATTACAATTGGTAAGACAATCGCTGAGACAGCTTACAAATGGTTAGATGGCGAAGAAGTAGAAGAATTTATTCCAATCGAAACTTTCCTTGTAACAGCTGACAACGTAGATGATTACGGTACAGACGGATGGCAGTAAGCCGACGGGCATTTTCAAAAATCTGATAACGAGGTGACAAAGGGCTTTGCTCCTTAAGCGGGCAGAGCCTTTTCCATGACACGAAATTTTTTCGTGTCATGGAAAGTATGAAAAAAGACAGGTGGTGGCGATTAGTGAGTGAAAAATACTTACTGGAAATGAAGGGTATTAGCAAATCCTTCCCTGGAGTTAAGGCTCTGCAGAATGTAAACCTTCAGCTGAAAGCGGGAGAAGTACATGCTCTTCTCGGAGAAAACGGAGCAGGCAAATCAACGCTGATAAAAGTATTGGGTGGTATTTATCATGCGGAAGAGGGCGAGATTTTCATTGATGATCAGAAAGTAGAGATCAATGATGTAGTGACAGCCCGTCAGGCAGGTGTTTCCATTGTGCATCAGGAACTGGTACTGGTGCCATATATGACTGTTGCAGAAAATATTTTCCTCGGACGTGAACCGGGTACAAGGATGAATGTAGACCGTGTTAAGATGTCCAGAGATGCGCAGGAACTGTTGGATGCTTATGAGATGAATATCAATGCTGATACACTGGTTGAAAAGCTGACAATCGCCCAGCAGCAGATGGTTGAGATCGTAAAAGCTATTTCATTTAATTCCAAAATTCTGGTTATGGATGAACCGACATCATCCATATCTGATAAAGAAGTCGGTTTCTTATTTGAGACAATGCGTACTCTGACAGCAAAAGGAGTAGGTATCATTTATATTTCTCATAAGATGAGTGAACTGGAAGAAATCTGTGACCGCGTTACTGTTATGCGAGACGGACAGACAGTAGGTACCAGAGTGGTAAAGGAGACAAATAAAGATGCTCTGATTGCCCTGATGGTAGGACGTGAGTTGACAAATTATTATACAAGAGATTTCCTGGAGCCTGGAGAAGTGGTGCTGAAATGTGAACACATCTCTGATGGAAAGATGGCACAGGATGCCAGCTTTGAACTCCGTAAGGGAGAAATCGTCGGTTTTGCCGGCCTGGTAGGTGCAGGACGAAGCGAAACGATGAAGGCAATCTTCGGACTGGCCGAACATATGACCGGAGATGTGTATGTAAAAGGAAAGAAAGTAAAGATCAAGTCTCCGGTAGATGCATTAAAATATGGAATTGCACTGGTTCCGGAAAGTCGAAAGGAAGAAGGACTTTATAAGGTACAGAGTGTAAAATTTAATTCTACGATTGAAGTACTGGGAGAATTTATCCGTCATCTTCATGTAGACAATAAAAAAGAAGAAGAGATTACTCAGAAATATATTGATATGATGGCAACGAAGACTCCGAGTCAGGAACAGGTGATCGGAAATCTGTCTGGTGGAAATCAGCAGAAAGTAATGATCGGACGCTGGCTGGCGACAAATCCGGAGATTCTGATTCTGGATGAGCCGACCCGTGGAGTAGACGTTGGTGCAAAAGCAGAGATCTATTCTATCATGAATGATCTGGTGAAAGAAGGTATGTCTATTATCATGATTTCCTCCGAACTTCCGGAAATCATCAACATGAGTGACCGTGTTTATGTCATGAACGAAGGACGTGTCACAGGCTGCCTGAATCATGAGGAAGCAGAGCAGGAAGCAATCATGCAGCTGGCGGCAAAATAAAATAGTAAAATCATACGTATTTTAAGGAGGAAACATTATGGCATCCAGAGCAAAAAATGGAATCGTCAAATATTTTAAAGACAATATCGGTATTATCATTGCATTGATTGCAATGTGCGTATTTATGGTAGTTTATCCAAAGACAAGAACAACATTTATGACACCAAAGAACTTATTCAATATTCTTCGTCAGAATGCATCGAATATGTTCCTGGCAACCGGTATGACTATGGTCATCATCCTTGGTGGAATCGAACTTTCTGTTGGTTCAGTTATCGCTCTTTCCGGATGTGTGGCAGCAGGATCAGTAGTATACTTCCATCTTCCGATCGTAGTGGGATTTATTCTTGCTGTTCTGGTAGGTGCATTGGTAGGTGTATTTAACGGATTTGTAATCTGTAAAACAGATATTCCGCCTTTCATCGTAACACTGGCATCTATGAACATTGCAAAAGGTATTGCACTGGTTATCACAGGCGGTGCTCCGATTCGTTGTATGGAGCCACTGTTTAAATGGCCAGGTGCCGGTTATATCGGACCGTTTCCTGTGCCGGCAGTACTGATGATTATTATTTTCATCATTGCAGTATTTATGGTAAACAAAACACAGCTTGGACGTCATATCTATGCAGTAGGTGGTAACGCACAGGCAGCGAAATTCTCAGGTATTAATGTTGAAAAAGTAAAATTCATTGTGTATACATATACAGGAATCATGGCTGGTATTGCAGGTGTTATCATTGCATCCCGTCTGTATTCCGGACAGCCGACTGCCGGTGATGGCGCAGAAATGGATGCCATCGCAGCTGTAGTAGTAGGTGGTACATCCATGAGTGGTGGTTCCGGTACACTGGGCGGTACATTGATCGGTGTACTGATCATCGGTATCCTGAACAACGGTTTGAACCTGATGGGTGTAGACTCTAACTGGCAGTATATTGTAAAAGGTCTTGTAATTCTGCTCGCAGTATACGTAGACTGGATAAGAAATAAAAAAGCAGGAAGATAAAATTTCTTTTTTAGTGAAATATCAGATCCCTCATGTTATATGGCATGAGGGATTTTTTGATGAATATGTGAAAACGCTTGACCCACTCATCTTTCAGACATAAAATTTAATCAGAATATCAGATGTGAGATGACTCCCACCTTTTTAGGTGGCGAGGAGCAAATTAGTATCAGTGGTGGGAGTCAATCCCCCATCTGATATAGCCTCCGGCAGGATTGCAGAGATGCGCAAAAGAAATATGTCATGCTTTGCATGACGCGC
>QUMM01000002.1 GCA_003435055.1 Lachnospiraceae bacterium OF09-6 | reverse complement strand
TTCTTAATTAGAAGTATATGTCAGAAGTTTGAAAATGTCAATACAAAATAGTAATAATTACTATTTTAAAAATGTAATAGCACTTAGTAAATATCTCTTTTTAGCACAATCTTATTTCATAATTTTTCGTTCAAAAACATATCCCGATTCAGATGATAAGTCTCCTCTGAAGATATATCTAAGTCTGTCAAACTTTTGTATATCTGTCGGATTTTCAATTTCTTTTTCTGCCATATATCTGACCATCTCACCACGAGCCATCTTGGCATATGTACCTTTTGTTACCAATTTATCCCCTGATTGTTCACAAAATGTAACCGTAATATATTTGTCTTTATCTGACAGATATTTTTCTATACATTTCGAGTATTCTTTTGATGCAAGATTAATCATAACCCTGTCATCGTCGATCTCTGAACGATATAATCTTTCACCCCAGTAATCATATAGATTTTTTGTATCTTCGATTTCGGCTTTCGCCTGCATCTCCAGGCGATAAGGCGTTACACCATCCATCGGTTTTAGAACACCATAAAACGCAGACAGTATCCTCAAATGATTTTGTATATAATCAAACTGCCGGTTTTCAAACACAGATGGTGCCATATACTGAAATGCAATTTCAGCAGGATAAGCCCCGCTGCGTCCTAGTTTATAATCATACAGGACGATCTTAGGCAGACTGTCCGTTCCCGTGAGGTATACCCAGATATAGGATTTTGAAGAAGCATCTTTTCCCTCTTCATGCAGCACCTAGCAGGGTACTTCATTCGCATGGATTACTTCACGCTCAAGCAGCCGCTTATGCAGCAGCTGGTACACAGGCTCCAGATATTCCAGCGCACAGGTATTGAACCAGTTCGCAGCTTTTTCCCGGGGAAGTGGTACGCCAAGCTGCTTCCAGTATTTTTCCTGCCGGTAAAACGGCAGGTCCATAAAAACTTTCTGGTACATGACTTCCGCAACCATATCCGGGGATGCAGGGCTGTGCTTCAGCAGTGCAGACGGTGTACGGGCTGCAAGAATGGTGGTGTCACCTTCATCTTCGCATGCAGGACACTTCAGTTTTTCCTGATAATACTGGATCCGGCAGACCTTTGCCGGAATGATATGAAGCTCCTCGCGGACAAACGAGTATCCCATGTGTACCATCGGTGTGTTACAGTCCGGGCAGAACCGCATCTCTTCCGGGACTATACAGTCTACCCTTTTAATGGGCAGGGATTCATACAGATCCTTACGTACCGATTTGGGCTTTGACGTACGGGTGTGTGCTTTCACTTCCGTTGATCTGGTAGGCTCTGTTTCCAGTTCTTCATCCGCTGTCCTGTCTGCTTTGGGAAGTTTCTCGCTGGAAATGCCAAACAGTTTCCGTTTCATATTGCCGTAAAATCGTTTCACAGCTCATGGCGTTTACCAGAGAAACCTCCATACCGGAAAGCTGAATATCCGCAGGCATCAGGTCAATGCCTTCTGCATGATACAGGTTTCTGATTGTTGCTGTTGTTTCTGGACGAGATAGCAATCTCATTATCGCGGTATTCGCCGAATAGATATGCAAGCATAGCTGCCCGGCTCATTACTCGCGTAAATAGAAAAAGCCGCCACTTCAAAATCATAAAGTGACGGCTCTTTCTAATGCCGGAATCTTTTCCCTGAAATTCAGTGTGAGATACCCTCCGAGCATCTCACACTGATCAGCGGTCGTCAAATGACTATTCGTGCAAGCACGATAGTCACTTTCCTCCTCGCCATGACAAAAAGCACCCAGTTATTTATTACCGAGTGCCTGCATTAGAATCGTATTTAATTGTTCAGATTATGCCAAACCCTTCAGCGAAAAATCCGGTGTCTGAGAGTGCCAAAATCCCCATCAAAAATACCCTCGAAATTGCTCTCTGGTTGTCCTATTTTTTAACCACTAAGGCCGTTTTTTGACCCCATTTTTGCCGGTTGTCCTATATTTAACCACTAAAACTCCAGTGAAAACGGCTCTCGTTTGGTCAAATCAAGTCAAACTATATCAGCCCGTTTTGGTATAAGAAAATCCCGGAAAACCTTGATTTTCCGGGGTTTTGTAAATCTTTTGATATAGTCTGAGCAGTCGATTATCGTTTGCTGAACTGCGGAGCGCGACGAGCTGCTTTGAGACCGTATTTCTTACGTTCTTTCATACGTGGGTCACGTGTTAAGAATCCTGCTTTCTTCAGAACTGGTCTGTAATCAGCATCTGCCTGAAGTAATGCTCTGGAAATACCATGTCTGATAGCACCAGCCTGTCCTGTTGTACCACCACCATGAACGTTTACTAAAACGTCAAATTTATCTGTTGTCTCTGTAGCTACCAGTGGCTGGCGAACGATAACTTTCAGTGTTTCCAGTCCAAGGTACTCATCGATATCTCTTTTATTGATTGTGATCTTACCTGTACCCGGTACAAGGTATACTCTTGCGATAGATTTTTTTCTTCTTCCGGTTCCGTAATATTTAGTAGCCAATGTCATTTACCTCCTTCTTAAAATGTTAATACTTCTGGTTTCTGAGCTTCGTGTCCGTGCTCTGCACCAGCGTATACATGAAGTTTTGTCATCATCTGTCTTCCAAGAGGTCCTTTTGGAAGCATTCCCTTAACAGCCAGTTCAATGACTCTTTCCGGTTTCTTGTTTAACATTTCACGTAAGGTGGTTTCTTTCATTCCGCCTACATAATCTGAATGATGATAGTAAATCTTCTGATCAAGTTTCTTACCTGTTACTTTGATCTTATCAGCGTTGATGACGATTACATAATCACCTGTATCGATATGCGGTGTAAAGATTGCTTTATTTTTTCCACGTAATACTTTTGCTACTTCTGAAGACAGACGTCCTAATGTACATCCTGTAGCATCAACTACGTACCATTTTCTGTCAATTGTTGATGGGCTAGCCATAAATGTTTTCATTGGTTTTCCTCCTTAAATAATTAACCTGGCAATGCTGGAAAGTTACATCACCTGCTCTATCGTTAAACACCGTTACCGGGGCTTTGGCTTGGCGTTAACATTCTTTGTCACACTGGTCTATTATATTATACGAATTTCCCCGTGTCAACTCTTTTTTCTTTATTTTTCAGCCATTTTTCAGCCTTTTTACACTTTTGAAAGAACATAGTTATATATTTTCTTATAAGTTGCAGCCGTATAATGCAGACCATCCACTGTCTTGAACCTTTTTTTCTTCAGATAAGAATTCACATCAATGTATCTCTGTGGAAATGCAGCTTTCAGTTTTTTATTAAAACTGTTAATCTTTGCATTGCTTACATATCCTGCAGTATATTTGGAATCAATCGGATTCACTGACATGAAGTAAATATTGGCTTCCGGATAAGCTTTTAAAAGTTTCTTATAGCTGTTTATGTATTTTGTAATATTCACGTGGTCATTTACACCAAAATTCAGAACCACTGTAGCTTTTGGATTTTTCTTCAGTGCCTTTTTCAGCTTTTTTTCCGCTGTTGTAAGATACCAGTTATGTCCTTCTCCCACTTTTGCAATACACTTTTTACTGATTCCCATGGAAATACCCAGTCCTACTGTCCTTGAATCGCCTACCCAGTAATCTACTTTTCCGCTTTTCTTTGGTGCTGTATCTGTTGTCTTATCAGATACAGCGTTTACTCTTTTTCCATTTTTATCTACTTTATAATTTCCTATGGTGGTATTTACCGCCATCTTACCGGTAACTGGTGAAAAGTAATACCAGGAACCTCCGATCTTATTCCAGCCAGTCTGCATAACGCCTGTTCCGGAAAAATAATACCATCCTGTAGACATCTTCACTTTTCCGGTTGCCGCACTGCCAGATAAGTCTGCTTTATTTTTCCAAAGATAATACTTTTTTCTGCCAATTGTCTGCCAGCCAGTTGCCAGCTTTCCTTTTTTATTGAAATAATATCTTTTTTTATGATATGTTTTCCATCCGGTCTTCGCATATCCGTTTGAAGTAAAATAATAGATCTTTCCCCTGACCTTCACCCACTTATTTTTTGTATAGGTTTTACTTCCAGAATTATAATACCGCACTCCTTTTTTATCAGTCACCAGTTTTCCCGCTGCCGCCTTTGGTGCCTTCAGCACATTTTCCAGCGAAGCCGCACTGATCTGGCTCCTCATCCCTGTTATGAAAAGCATCATGCACAAAAGCAGCCAACATAATTTCTTTCTCGGTCGTTTCAATGGTTTATCCTCCGTTTCATCTGCAATATGTGACAACCTATCTTTGAATTATACCATAAAAAAAAGGATGTCTCAACCCTGTTTTACATAGTCGACATCCTTTGTATCTATTTTTGTTACTATTCACTATTTTTCTCTGGAAATAACATAATAAGGAACAGCAACAAACAAGATTCCACCTACCATATTTCCAAGAGTAACAATACCCAGGTTATAGAAAAATCCACCCATGGTGATTGCTTTTCCCATTGGGTTCATCAAGCCAATGGATAAAAATGTCATATTTGCAATGCTATGCTCAAATCCGCAGGTTACAAAAGTTCCTACACAGCAGAAGTTCATGAACATCTTTGCGCCTTCTGACTTCATCTTTGTTCCGCACCAGATTGCAATACATACCAGAATATTGCAGAGAATTGCTTTTGCAAACAGATTAGCTGGTGTTCCTGCCATTTTTCCTGCTGCTGCATTTGCAAAAAACTCCCCAACTGCTTCATTGCTGCTACAGATTCCGGTCATGGTAAAAATTGCTGATGCAATGACGGAGCCAATCAGATTGCCAATATAACAGACGATCCAGAGTTTTACAGTCTGCCCCCAGCTGACTGCATTCTGCATGCTGGCTGATGCCATCACAAAATTGTTACCTGTAAACAATTCCGCGCCTGCCATCGTTACAAAACAAAGACCTACTGAGAATACAATACCGCATACCAGCTTCTGTGCCGGCTGTCCGATCAGGCATCCTCCCACAAACCCCATTAAAATACTGCCAAATCCAATATATAAGCCAGCAAGAATCGAAGCCAGCACATAAGCCAGTGGATTCTTTTCCAATAAAGCAACTTTTCCCTTTGCTACATTACCCACTGCCTGATATTCCTCTTTAAACATATCGCATCCTCCCTCATCATCCTTAAACTATGAGAACAGGAAAAAGGCCGATTTCCTCCCTTAGTACGAAATCAGCCTCCTTCCTGTCTTTATCCGTCTTTAATTTTACTTAATTAGAACAGACCCGTAATCTTACCTGTCTCGTCTACATCAATTCTTTCTGCAGCCGGTACCTTTGGAAGACCTGGCATTGTCATAATCTCTCCGGTAAGAGCTACGATAAATCCTGCACCTGCACTGATCTTCAGATTACGAACAGTTACTTCAAATCCAGTCGGTGCTCCCAGTTTTGTCTGATCATCTGTCAGACTGTACTGTGTCTTAGCTACACAGATCGGGCAATTGCCAAATCCCATATCTTCCAGCTGTTTTGCCTGCTTCTGTGCATTTGCTGTCAGGACAACTCTGTCTCCACCATAGATCTTCTGAACAATCGCATTCAGCTTATCTTCAATGCTGGTTCCTTCCAGTTCGTAAGCATATGTGAAATCGTTAGGCTGTTCTACCAGTCTCAGTACTTCTTCTGCCAGTGCGATTCCGCCTTCGCCACCCTTTGCCCATACTTCAGACAGCGCAACGTTAACGCCCAGTTCTTTACATTTCTTCTCTACCAGATCCAGTTCTGCTTTGGTATCTGTTGGGAATGCATTAATAGCAACCACTGCCGGCAGCTTGTATACGTTTGTGATATTGCTTACATGCTTTAACAGGTTTGGAAGACCTTTTTCCAGTGCTTCCAGATTCTCATGATTCAGCTCTGCCTTTGGTACTCCACCATTATATTTCAATGCACGTACAGTAGCAACGATAACAACTGCACTTGGCTTTAAACCAGCCATACGGCACTTAATATCCAGGAACTTCTCAGCACCCAGGTCAGCACCAAATCCTGCTTCTGTAATTGCATAATCAGCAAGTTTCAGAGCCATCTTGGTTGCTGTTACAGAGTTACATCCGTGTGCGATATTTGCAAATGGTCCACCATGAACAATGGCTGGAACGTGTTCCAGAGTCTGAACCAGATTCGGTTTCAGAGCATCTTTCAGAAGTGCTGCCATGGCACCCTGTGCATTCAGGTCACCAGCTGTTACCGGTTTCTGTTCTGCTACTTTACCATATGTATAACCAACAATGATTCTTGCCAGTCTGTTTTTCAGATCTGTAATGTCGCTTGCCAGACACAGAACAGCCATGATCTCAGATGCAACAGTAATATCATATCCGTCTTCTCTTGGCATACCATTGGTCTTTCCGCCAAGTCCGTCTACAACATTTCTCAACTGACGGTCATTCATATCCACACATCTTCTCCATGTGATCTTTCTAGGATCAATGTTCAGTGCATTTCCCTGGAAAATGTGATTATCAATCATTGCTGCCAGCAGGTTGTTTGCAGCACCGATTGCATGAAAGTCACCGGTAAAATGAAGGTTGATATCTTCCATTGGAACTACCTGTGCATATCCACCGCCTGCTGCTCCGCCTTTTACACCAAATACAGGTCCCAGGGATGGTTCACGAAGTGCTACCATAACTTTCTTACCCAGTCTCTGCATACCATCAGCAAGACCAACTGTTGTCGTTGTCTTTCCTTCTCCTGCTGGTGTTGGGTTAATTGCCGTTACCAGAATCAGTTTTCCATCTGGAGCATTACTTTCTTTTAATAAATTATAGTCGATTTTTGCTTTATACTTACCATATTGTTCCAGATATTTCTCATCAATACCGGCCTTTTCTGCAATTTCTGTGATTGGAGCCATTGTAGTCTCCTGTGCAATCTCGATGTCTGACTTGTATCCCATTGTCGATTCCTCCGTCCTTATATAATATGTTAAATATTTTTAGGCAAAAAAATGCTGCGCAAAGCAAATAATCTGATATAAAACATATACCAAACTTCTTTCTTTTACGCAGTAGCGGAAGCGATGCTATAACGCGGTGTAAACACCTTCGTTCATCAGAAGTCTTCCCGTCTGATGACACTTAACGTACAGTATCTACTCTACTTATTAACAATTCTTTCCTTTGATCATCATTATACTGGTTTGTTTTCTTTTTGTCAATCCTGTTTTTTATTTTTTTCGTTTTATCTTTCAACATTTTTCTTTTTTCTCATACAAAATGTACTATGTATTACAAATAACAGAAGGCGCACTCTACGAACATTCCGTTATCATGAATCAAAAAAGAGACTCCTCTCAGAGTCCCTCTTTCACTGCGGATAACAGGACTTGAACCTGCACCCTCCCGGACCAGAACCTAAATCTGGCGCGTCTGCCAATTCCGCCATATCCGCACAGTCTTTATTGATATGAAAAAACGTATCCAGACCGGATACGTCCAAATGAAGCATCGGGGATTCGAACCCCGGACAACTTGATTAAAAGTCAAGTGCTCTACCGACTGAGCTAATGCTCCATAAATATGAACTGGGCTAGCTGGATTCGAACCAGCGAGTGCAGCAGTCAAAGTGCTGTGCCTTACCGCTTGGCGATAGCCAATTGGTCGCCGTAACGGCAGGGTGGGTAAAGGGACTCGAACCCTTGGCCTCCAGAGCCACAATCTGCGCGCTAGCCAACTGCGCCATACCCACCATACAACGTTCATGTAATCATGACGTTTACTCTGCGATAAGCAAAGTAAAACGAGCCTGAAGGGATTCGAACCCCCGACCCACGGCTTAGAAGGCCGTTGCTCTATCCAGCTGAGCTACAGACTCATAAGCGGGTGATGGGAATCGAACCCACGTATCCAGCTTGGAAGGCTGGTGTTCTACCATTGAACTACACCCGCATCAGTCGGGGTGACAGGATTCGAACCTGCGACCTCCTGGTCCCAAACCAGCGCTCTAGCCAAGCTGAGCCACACCCCGTAAGCACTTTTGCTTTTGTGCTTTCGTTTGACGCAAATAGAATTATATATGAATGCCTCTAAAAAGTCAACACCTTTTTTAAATTTTTTTCATTTTTTTGCAAATTCCGCTTTTTCCCTTATTTTATGCGGTTTTTCGAGCTTATGTTCTTCTATTTTCTCTATTTTTCCAGATATTTTATTTCAAAATCAGTGTCCCCATTCTCTTCCAGACGCATAATAATATAACTTGGTTTTCTGCCTTCCTGTCTTGGGTAAGCCACACTTCCAGGATTCACCAGAATGACACCATTTCGTTCTTCGATCTTCGGTCTGTGCGTATGGCCATACAGAACAATGTCAAATCCCCTTGCTCCGGCATCGCTTCCCAGCATTCCGGTGTCCAGAGACACATAATAATAGTGTCCGTGTGTAAGAAGGATATGATGACCGCATAATTCCAGTTCTTTTTCTTTTGGCAGATCTCCCAGTATATCATTATTACCTGCTACCATATCGACAGGGCACTTTGCCATGCGAATCAGTTTCTTCTGGCTGCCTTCCACATCTCCAAGGTGAAATACCCGATCAAAGCTTCCTTCTTTTTTTAATATTTTTTCCACATTCTCATCTTTTCTGTGCGTATCACTGATTACTAAAATTCTCATTATTTTTCCTTCTAAACCCGTTTTCCTAAACTATCTGTTCCATAATCTGCTGTCTGACTGCACGCAGTGCTTTTCCCCTGTGGCTCAGGCTGTTCTTTTCTTCCGGAGAAATCTCTGCCGATGTACAGCCATAATCATCCAGCCAGAAAATCGGATCGTAGCCGAATCCATTTTCCCCTGCTATATGATCTGCAATTCTTCCTTCCATGGTTCCATTCACTACGATACTTTTCCCACCTGGAAATGCTGCCGCCACAGCGCAGACAAATCTGGCTGTCCGCTGTTCTTTCGGCACACCTTTCAACCGTTCCAGAATATGGTTATTCTTAATATCGTAAGAGGTATGCTCTCCCATATAGCGGGCAGAATAAATCCCTGGCTCTTTATTTAGATAATCAATCTCCAGCCCGGAATCATCCGCCATCACAATATCATCTGGCAGCAACTCTGCAATAGCCTTTGCCTTAATCAGTGCATTTTCCTGAAAAGTAGTCCCATCCTCTATAATTTCTTTTTCTACTCCCGCTTCTTTCATGGAAAGAATTGGAAGATTCAGATCTTCCATAATCATGCGGATTTCTTTCATTTTGTCCTTATTTCCCGTTGCAAATACAATTCTTTTCGGTTTCATTGCTTCTCTTCCATTTCTGTTTTATTGTTTTACTTCATCTGTTGTATAGAGTTTCATGCAGACATTGCACCCATATTCCGTTTCTGTTCCAGTCCATTTGGCACCATTATGGCTGATATAACCATCTCCATCGGACAGGTCCGCCTCCTCCGTGGCCTCATCTGCCATATACTCTGTTGCCACCGGATAGTCTGCCTCAGGCGTGTGCACCTTCACTACTACTGCATAGTTTTTTCCCTTTTCCATATAGATTGGTTCTTTCATATTGACAGTATAGTAACCGGCATTTGCAAAGCTGCCGGATGCTTTCGTTTCTTCCAGTAATGCATTGGAAAGATCTTTTTCTCCATCCATTACTGTCACACTATATTCTGTATCCGGACCAACTGCATAGAACCCTACCGCATCCAGCCATTCATTCCTTTCGGCCTGAAACAGATTGGCAAAATAGCAGGTTCCATCGCCATAGCCCAGTCGTCCTACCCATCCGCACAAGTCAGTCTGATAAAGATGGTCATAGTTATCGGTATCTTCAATGTCTGTATAACAAATCGTATTTTTTCCGATACTTCCATCTTCATAGGAAACATAAAAAATCCCGTCTTCCCCAAATTCCGTTCCCCAGCTATTCTGACAGATAAATGCCCCATCCTGTTTTGTCTGATAGTTGAACTTTTCTGCCGGATAAGCATCATCCCATCCAATAATCAGGATATCATGGTTCGCTTTTTTTTCTCCCGGATACAGATAGGAATGATTTATCTGGTTGTAATAAGCCGAAGAAGAAAATGCTGTATCCATATCCATGTAAAGTGAAGACTGTACTGCTCCATATTGATAGATGGCACTTTTAATTGACTGGTAATCTTTTTCCTGCAAAACCTGCATTTCCTGCACATGTTTCACTGCAGTCAGAGACTCATCTGAGATTCCATCCCCATATGGATCTTCTGCTTCCAGCACCGGTCCCTGCCATCCTGCAAGATAGGCCATCACCATCGTATAATCTCCCCCATCACTCTGTTTCCGTGAAAAGGAATTCTGTAAAGACATGTGATCTGCCGCAAATACCTCTTTTTCCCTGGGAAGGAGAGCAGATTCCAGAGCTGAGGATGCTGCTACCGCCCAGCAGGTACTCAGTTCCCCCTGATTTTTCACAGCAGGTGCTTTTTTCTGCTCTCTAAGATCGTATACTGCCGGTAATTCTGCTTTTTCTTCTGTAACCAGCCGTTCTCTGTATACAACAGTACCATCTTCCTCTCTGGTAACTACGTAAAGCCAGCCAGCCAGCCCTGTACACAAAAAGGCCAACGTCACTGCAAACAGTTTTTCTATTTTTTTGATTGTCATTTTCCTTCTTTTTGTCTTGGCGGTCTTGGTCCCAGGAACTGATAAAAATAAGTCTTCATCATGCCATTATAGATTTTCCTGTTTTTGTCCGCTTTTTTTCCAATATATTTTTCTGCATCTTCATATGCGGTAATCACATATTCTGACCAGCAGTCCAGTCGTTGAAAAGCTTCTCCAATCTCCCGATAAAGCTGTGGCAGGTTGGCTTTTTCCTCAATACGCTCTCCATATGGAGGATTTGTGATCACAAATCCATACTTCTTTGGATGATTCAAGGCTGATACCGGCCTTTGCTGAAAATGAATCAGATGATCAACCCCCGCCAGTCTGGCATTCTCCCTTGCAGCTTTTACTACGTTCGGATCAATGTCATACCCTTGAATATCCGTCTCAATTTTGTCATTCACCAGCTCCTGTGCTTCGTCCATGGCATTATACCAGCTCTTTTTCGGGACAAGATTGCTCCACTGCTCTGCAAGAAAGCTACGGCTCATTCCAGGCGCTATATTGGCCGCTATCATCGCTGCTTCAATAGGAAATGTGCCACTTCCGCAAAATGGATCCACCAGAATGCGGTCTTTTTTCCATGGTGTAAACAGAATCAGTGCAGAAGCCAGTGTTTCGGTAATCGGAGCCTTACTGGTCAGTCTGCGATAGCCTCTTTTATGTAAAGACTCCCCGGATGTATCCAGTCCGATCACTGCTTCATCTTTCATGAAAGCCACCCGTATCGGATAAGATGGCCCATCTTCGGTAAACCATTCTTTATGATACACTGATTTTAACCGTTCTACCATCGCCTTTTTCATAATAGACTGAATATCTGACGGGCTGAACAGTTTGCTCTTAATAGAAGTGGCCTTCGCCACCCAGAACCTTCCATTCTCCGGAATATATTGTTCCCATGGAAGCGCTTTTGTACCTTCAAAAAGTTCATCAAATGTCTCCGCATGCACAGTTCCGACCTTGATCAGTATACGTTCTGCCGATCTCAGGAACACATTTGCATAACAGACTGCTTCCATATCACCAATAAATGTGATCTTGCCGTCTTCCACTTTGCTAACATCGTAGCCCAGATCCAGAATCTCTCTTTTCAGCACTGCTTCCATCCCGAAATGACATGGCGCAATCAGTTCTATTCTTTCCATACTAAAGGACTTCCTCCGTTTTTCTTCCTTCTCTCATATCTCTTTGTATACCTTTCTATATTAAGGTTCTAAAGCACCATCTGTCAATATCTCTCTTTTAAATTCCCCCGATAAGCTCTGATCCCCCCTACCAGCACACTGACCGGAATTCCTCTTTCTGTCAGTTCTTTTGCAGCTGCAAAACTGGTCGGTCCACGTTCACAGTAAAGTATCACATTCTTATTCTTTTGTATTTTTTGAAATTCTGCGCTGTGTGTATAGTTTTTCCAGTCATGATAGGGAACGTTTACCGCATTCCCGATATGCCCCTTTTCATAGTCTTTCCTTTCTCGCAAATCAATAATCAGACTACTGTCATCCAGCAGATAATGTTCCATCTCATCTGGCGCAAGCATATGAAATCTCATAACAGCCTCCCGGTTATTCTATATTACACAATATGATATCAAAAACAAAAGGTCAACAACTATGTTAATATCTGCTACAGCATCACAGCCGACCAGAATATTCTGGCCGGCTGTGATGCTGTTTTTATCCTCAGGCTGATGGACTAGTATTCCTCTTCATCCATATCTTTTTTAGCAGTGTACTTACTCTCTGTATTTTTACTGGAATTAGAGGTGCGGTTTTTTGTGGAATTCTCATTTTTCCCACAATTTGACATATTCGATTCCGCTTTATTTCCGCTTACCGTATTCTTATCCTGAAGATTTTTATTTCTTGCCATCTTAAATACCTCCTGAAAATATTAATTTTTTGTTACAGTATTTATTATTTCTTAATATTTTCAAAATATGTATTGCAATTTTTACCAAATTATATTATAATGTCTCCTGTAAGAGTTACTACTCTTACAACCCCTTATTAATTATTTATACTCCCCTCGAAACAGCCGGTAGCTCCCCTACCGGCTGTTTCATTATATTCAGAACTCTAAAGGAAATTCTTGATTTCTCTGTCTATCTGCATTATACTAAGACATATTGAATCAAAGGGGAGAATACATTAATATGAAAAAGACATGGAAGCTCATGCTTCTTCTGGCAGTCAGTTCTACTCTGCTGCTGTCTGGCTGCCGTCGCAGGCCTGTAGCCACAGAGACTGAAACTGAAACAGAAACACAGACAGAAACAGAGACCGAGACAGAAACTGAAAAGATCACTGAAAAACAGACAGAAAGGAAGGTCACTACTTCTTCCACTAAGAAGTCTTCCACTTCTCAGACCGAGAAAAAAACTTCCGTTCAGCCAAATGAAACTAATACAAATAAGAACAATACATCCGCAAACAGTTCTGCCACTCAGACTTGTCCTTATTGTTATCAGAGTTTCAGTACTACACCTGATTCTGATGGTTCTTCCGAATATTCCAGACATTATGCACAGGAAAAGGCTTATGCTGATATGTATGGTATTCAGCCTGGTGACACTTCCAGTGACAGTACTTCTTCTGACAGCAATTCTTCCAGTGGAAGCAGTGATTCTTATGCACAGTGCCCATATTGTTACCAGTGGTTCTCTACCACTCCTGACGCATCTGGATATTCTCCATACGGTGAACACGAAGCAGCTGAATCTGCAGCAGCTAATTCCGGAGCCAATATAACACAGGAATATCAGGAATGTCCATATTGTGGATTGTGGCTGGATTCCGGCACTTATCAGGATCATATCACTAATGGATATTAACTGTTATTTCTATATCGTATAAAAAGACATAAAAAAAGAATGTGCCAAAGCACACTCTTTTTTTATGTCTTTTTATACCAGGAAGTCCCGCAATCTTTTGCTTCTCGATGGATGTCTCAGTTTTCTGAGTGCTTTTGCCTCAATCTGACGGATACGTTCTCTTGTAACATTGAATTCTTTTCCTACTTCTTCCAGAGTACGTGCCCTTCCATCTATCAGACCAAATCTCAGCTGTACTACCTGTCTTTCTCTGTCGGTCAGTGATTCCAGTGCAGTACTCAGTTCTTCCCGCAGCATGGAAAATGCCGCTGAATCTGCTGGAGACAGTGCTGAATCATCTTCTATAAAATCACCCAGATGGCTGTCATCTTCTTCGCCAATTGGTGTATCCAGCGATACCGGATCTCTGGAAATTTTCAGAACTTCCCTTACTCTGGCCACTGGTACGCCAAGTCTTTCCGCCACTTCTTCCGGGGTCGGTTCACGTCCCAGTTCCTGCAGCAGTGTTCTGGTCATACGAAGTGTCTTATTAATCGTTTCTACCATGTGCACCGGCACACGAATCGTTCTTCCGGTATCTGCAATACCACGGGTAATCGCCTGTCTGATCCACCATGTTGCATAGGTACTGAACTTAAAACCCTTGGAATAGTCAAACTTATCTACTGCTTTCATCAGTCCCATATTTCCCTCCTGAATCAGGTCCAGGAATGGCATACCACGGCTACATATTTCTTGGCAATGCTGACTACCAGTCTCAGGTTTGCCTCGATCAGCTGTTTCTTGGCACTCTCATCACCAGCTTCTACACGCTGTGCAAGGGCCACCTCTTCCTCGGTGGATAACAATGGCACATTTCCGATCTCTTTCAGATACATACGTACCGGATCCTCCGTACTGACACCCTCCAGAACGTCTGCATCATCGATAATCTCAACTTCATCTTCTTCGCTGAGAATCACTTCATCATCGGTATCCAACAGCAAATCTGTTGTATCATCCACATTATCATCCTGCAACACATCAATATTGTTCTTTTCCAGATACTCCAGAATCAGATCCATCTTCTCTTCGTTGATTGGCATGGAAGCAAAAGCATCATTTACCTGCTTATAAGTCAGCACATTCTTCTTAGTCTTGGCATCCTCTACTAATTTTGTAAGTATCTTCGTGAACTGTTCCTGTAATTCATCCATAAATTACCATATCTCCTCTCAAGGTAATCTTCGGGCCGCCTTTATGCTCCACATATTCCCTGGTAATCGTTACTTTACCAATATTATCATCTTTGGGAATTTCATACATGATATCGAGCATTATTTCTTCAATGATTGCCCTAAGTGCTCTGGCTCCTGTTTTCCTTTCCAACGCCTTTTCAGCAATGGCTTCCAGAGCTCCATCCTCAAATTCCAGCTTTACTTCGTCCAGCGCCAGCAGTTTCTGGTATTGTTTTAAAATCGCATTCTTCGGCTCTTTTAAAATCTTAACCAGCATATCCTTGTCCAGCCCCTTCAGGGTAAATATAATCGGCAGACGTCCGATAAATTCAGGAATCATTCCAAAACTGCGAATGTCCTCTATGGTTACTTTTTCTAAAAGATTCGGGTCGTCATTATATTTATCCTTCAGGTCTGCCTGGAACCCCATCGATGACTGTTTCGTCAATCGTTCCTTTATAATATCTTCCAGACCTGGAAAGGCGCCTCCACAAATAAACAATATGTTCCTGGTATTCACTGTCTCCAACGGGACCATGGCATTTTTACTGTTGGAGCCCACCGGGACTTCCACTTCACTGCCTTCTAAAAGTTTTAACATTCCTTGCTGAACAGATTCCCCACTGACATCTCGTTGATTTGTGTTCTTTTTCTTTGCTATCTTATCTATCTCATCTATAAAAATGATTCCCTGCTCTGCCTTCTGCACATCATTCCCGGCGGCAGCAAGCAGCTTGGATACTACGCTTTCAATGTCGTCTCCGATATACCCTGCCTCTGTAAGGGATGTCGCATCTGCAATTGCCAGCGGCACATCCAGAAGTCTGGCCAGTGTCTTTACCAGATAGGTCTTCCCAGATCCTGTTGGTCCAATCATCAACATATTAGACTTCTCAATCTCAATATCGTCCATTGTTCCGGTAGCCACTCGTTTATAATGATTGTATACGGCTACAGAAATCACCTTTTTTGCATATTCCTGCCCAATGACATATTCATCCAGCTTTTCTTTGATCTTATGGGGTGCCGGAACAGACTTCAGGTCTAATGCAGGTGCTTTGCTTTTCTTCTTTACCTTCTGCCGTTGAGGCACCTGATTGGTCAGATCGGATACATTGATCATCTGCATATTTGGGAAACGTTTGGACATCTCCATCAGTTCCTGATAGGTGTTCGCATCCATTTTACTCATGCTGTCGAAGGACTTCTGCATACAGTCCGGACAGATACACATATTAGGCATCAGCTCAATCATCTTACCGGTCTTGCTCTCCGGCCTGTGGCAGATACAGCAGACTTTCTCATATTCATCTGTGTCATGTTCTGTCGAGGATGCTGTTGTCTCTTCGATTAACTCTTCTGTCTTCTTTTCTTCTGACACGTATTTTTCTCCTTTTATTGACGCATACTGAACCCATAATAAGTAATACTAACATACATCTGTTTTTTATACAAGCATAATTTTAAAAAATGCCATGGGTTTTTCCCATGGCATTTGCTGTTTAAAATCCAAAGTAACGGAACAGATCTCCAAGATCCCCGTTTCCATCAGAAAACGGGATCTGGCCTCTTTCTCCAAAGTCATACCAGTCCTGATAGCCTTCTCCATCCTGACTGTTATCAGGTCCTTCTGTCTCTTCTTCCGAATCCTGTGTATCACTGTCATCCTGCGTACTGTTCTGATATCCCGGAAGGTCACTCTTTTTTCCAAGTTCTACTTCTATTACCTTTTCTTCATATCCATCTGAGCCAGAACGTTTTACAGTAACGGCTACCGTCTCGCCTGCTGCGTAATACTGCATCCGATCCAGGAGCTCACTCTTGGAACTAATTCCTGTCTTGTCCAGCTTGACAATAATATCACCTTCACGAATTCCTGCCTTTTCTGCGGCACTGCCTTCTGTCAGTTCATATACAAAGGCACCAGTCGGAATGTTGTATATCTGTCTCGCTTCCTCAGATACATCTACCGGAACCAGTCCCAATGCTCCGGCATCTTCTGCACGGACTTTTGTTCTGGTCACCTGATTCATCAGATCTTCGATAATTGGCTTGGCTGTATTGACCGGGATGGCATATCCCATGCCTTCCACTCCGGTCTCTGCTGCCTTTGCTGAATTGATACCGATCAGTTCTCCCTTTAAATTCAGGAGTGCGCCACCGCTGTTGCCAAAATTAATGGCTGCATCTGTCTGTATCATAGGATTTGTTACTACTCCATTATTAGTAGAAACAGAAATCTCCCGGTTCAGGCACTGATAATGCCAAAGGTTACTGACTGTCCATATCCTAACGCATTGCCAATGGCTACTGCATATTCTCCCACCTCAGTTTGATCGGAATCTCCCATCTGTGCTACTTTGATCTTTCCTGCCACATCCTCGCTGATATCACTCAAATTCACTGCTATCACAGCCAGGTCCCATGTCGAATCAGTCCCCTTCACCTGAGCAGGAACTAATTTATCCTTATCCTCCGCATCAACAGTAAAGCATACGGTAAGTTCCTCGGCACCTTCTACCACATGCTGGTTGGTAGCAATCAGCAGTTCACTGTCATTTTTTCCTACAATGATACCAGATCCAGTGCTCTCACTGTCCATCTGATATTCTGTTCCGTAGTAGCTGATTGTCTCTACTCCGGCATTGGTAATCGCTACAATAGATGGCATAACATTCTCTGCTACAGCGGAGATATCAGGCAGGCTCTGCTGATCTTTTTCCTCCAGCAGTTCAGTCGTTCCAATCAGATTCCCAATTTTCTGATCTGAAGCATTTTCTTTCTGTGCTTCACTCTCTGTTTCCGTCTCAGTCTCCTCTGTATCCATTTCTTCCTTCTCTCTCTTAGAGAAATCAGATCCTATCTTAATCCGTTCACTTTCTGTTGCTTCCTGTGCAGCTACACTCATGCTGCCTGCGGATACACTCATAATGCAGGCTGCCATGGCCAGTGCCGCAAGGCTGCGCCAGTAATTTTTTCTGTGCATCTTCCCATCCCCCTGTTATTATAATTTAAATATTTTAACAGATATTTGTGTTCAATCTGTGATGTCCTTCAAATTCTTTTTTCCCAATAACTTTTATCCGAAGTAAACTTCAGCACCAGCTTTTGGGGAAGATGACGATAACTTTTTCCGGCACGATATCCCAGATATTTCCATCCACTCTGCCAGATTAGCTTAGGAAGTAAATAATAATATCGTTTTTTCATCAGATATCCGGCCGTTTTTTTCACCAGCTGCATTCCTTCCCCTTCCGAAGCAATTCCCTGAAATATTTCCGGATGATCTGTCTGCGAAACTGCCAGATCAAAATTCCTGTGAAACTGTTCCATTGCCGTGTAATTATGGGAATGAATCACCCTCGCATCCGCTGCATAAGCCACCTTATATCCCTTTTGAATCATGGTACCGGCACAGATCATATCTTCATTAAAAATCGTACGACGGACAAACCCACCTACAGATAGATAAATATTTCTCCGATACATCGCACACACATCCGAACAGAAAAATGTCTTAATTCCCATCTGAGGGATATCTTCTGCCGTTTTGATCAGACTGTTTTCTCCATAGTTGAACTCTCTGGTATAACGCTCTATAATACCACAATCGCCTGTCGGAAGTTGTCTTGCATAAGCCGCACCAATCATTGGATCCTGTGTCATGATTGTCAGCAGTCGCTCAATCAGATACTGATCTGCAGGCATAGCATCCTGTGTCATAAACATCAGGTATTCTGCCTGTGATTTTCCAGCTGCCCATGCCCGTGTGCCGCCATGGTCAAACTCTTCTTTTCTGATATGATACAACTCCATTTTCATACCAGCCAGTGTTCCGAATACAAATGGTGATTTATCGAACTCAGCCTGTTCCCACAGTACCTCTTCGGTGTTAATCACAAGAATTCTCTGTGGTTTCACTGTCTGACGCTGAAGCCGGCTGATCAGTTTTTCAAATGTTGCATCCGGTTTATATGTGGGAATGATGATATCAATACTATATTCCATATTTTTCCCTTTCCTGTTTTTTACAGACCGAACCAAACAGGGGGACTGCCTTTACAGTCCCCCAAAATCTACTTTATGAAATACCTGTACGATAAGCAATTTCGTCACTGATGCCCTGTACTGTATCAGATGGTGTATAGTCTTCATTTGCAAATAAGAACTGATGCAGTTCTGTAACATTCTGTGCAAGATTTACCGGAATAACGCAGTCACCTGCATCTACATCCGCAGTCTGTTTTTCAAACGGGAATCCCGTAGTATCTGCCAAACTGTAAGAAGCCACATCCTTTGCAAGATTCAGGATCTCAGTTGTGGAAAGACTGGTAGATACCTGACCCATAACATCCTTAACGATATTGGTAATTGTGATTGGATCCATCTTCTTCACTTTTTCCAGGATCTGTTCCAGTACCTTTCTCTGTCTGTAAGTACGTTCATAATCCAGGCCTTCATGTTCGGAGTCAATCGCCTCAGTATAACGGATACGGCAATAGGATAATGCCTGAAGTCCGTTCAGTGTCTGCATCCCTGCTGATGTTACCGGTACGATTTCCAGGCCGGTAATCTCAGAGCCTTCATTCTGATAACCGTTCAGGAAATTGATCTCATCTTCACGAACATCAATATCCACACCGCCGATATCATTTACTACTTCTGCAACCACATTCATGTTAACCGTCAGGAAGTCTGAAATATCAAGATCCAGGTTCTCGTTCAGCATCTGAATAGAACGTTCTACTCCATAAATACCATAAACATCTGTGGCCTTACGGAAATTGTAAGATCCATCGCCGGTTTCCAGATAAGTATCACGATATACAGATGCCAGTTTTACTTCTTTGGTATCCTTGTTAATGCTGCATACCATGATCGTATCACTCTGGCCCACATCCAGGTTCTCACGGGAGTCTACACCATACAGTGCAATATTCCAATACCCCTGCAGAGCCTTGGCCGTATATTCCGGGAGCTGTTCCTGTACCTTCTGTTTGATCTCATCATCTTTCAGCTGTACACGCTGCACCTTGGAAAGTGTTGCCGCTGCATATAATCCAACAGCCAGTACAAGTAATAACAGTATCTCAAACACGAATAATACTTTACGTTTCTTTTTCTTCTTTTTCTTTTTATCATTCGCTCCCGCCATCTCTGCCTGATAAGGAACACCATATCCCTGCTGGCCTCTTGCGTTCTGATAATATCTTTGCTGTCCATATGGATTCTGTTGATAATACTGCTGTTGTCCGTTTGGATTCTGTCTGTAGTACTGCTGTTGTCCGTTTGGATTCTGCTGATAGTACTGTTGTCCGTTCGGATTCTGCTGGTAATACTGCTGTCCATTCGGATTCTGCTGGTAATACTGCTGTCCGTTCGGATTCTGCTGGTAATACTGCTGTCCGTTCGGATTCTGCTGATAATACTGCTGTCCATTTGGATTCTGCTGATTTGTCTGCGTAGTATGGCCGGCTTCTCTTCCGGTTCTTCTGTTCTCACGCTCGTCTCTGCTTCTTGCCATAATGTTCCCCTTTTTCTCCTGTTGTCTAATATGCATTTTTATTTATAAATCCTTTAAAAACCGTCAGGAACAGGATCTTGATATCCAGTCCCATGGTCCAGTTCTCAATATAATAGAGGTCACAGTCAATTCTCTTACGGATCGAAGTATCCCCCCGATATCCATTCACCTGTGCCCATCCTGTCATTCCAGGCCTTACCTGATGTTTTACCATATAGCGCGGGATCTCTTCTCTGAACTTTTCCACAAATTGTGGACGTTCCGGTCTTGGACCAATCAGACTCATTTCACCTTTTAAAACATTAAAAAGCTGTGGGAGTTCATCGATGCTGGTTCTTCTCATAAACTTTCCAACTCCGGTTACTCTGACATCGTTCTTTGTGGTCCAGCCTGCCTTTTCCCTGCTTTTGCTCTGTACCTGCATGGAACGGAACTTATACATTACAAATGGCTGATTGTGCAGACCCACCCTCTCCTGTCTGAAGATTACCGGTCCCGGTGAAGTCAGCTTTACCAGAAGCGCCGCCAGAAGCATGATCGGTGAAAACAGCACAATACACACCAGTGATCCAACAATATCCACTGCCCTCTTTGCCATTGCATTGAATGTATTGGATAATGGTACATACCGGATATTGATTACCGGTAGTCCCATCAGGTCCTCCGTATAAGGTCTGGTTGGTATGATATTGCCATAGTCAGGAATTAACTTAGTATGCACCCCCGACTTCTCACAGACCGCAACAATATGCGCCAGTTTATAATACTCACTTAAACTCAGCGCAATGATAATCTCGTCCAGCTGATGTTCCTTCAGGATATCCTCCAGATCTTCCGTCCGTCCGATCATCTGTATCCCACGGTAGGTGGCTGTACGTTCCATATTGTCATCTAAAATTCCAAATACATGGTAACCCCATTCCGGATTATCCATAATACGGTCAATATATCCTTTGCCAGCCGCTCCCATACCAACCAGAAGAATATGCTTCAAATTCATTCCTCTGCGCCGGATCTTGCGCAGTCCCCAACGGATAATGACCCTCTCCAGTGTTTCAAAACAAATATTAAATCCAAAAAAGATAAAGATCAGCTGTCTGGAGAACTCATGCTGCTTTACCAATGTAACGGCTGCCATAAAAATCAGCATGCCGAACAGATTTGCTTTTAGTATATTGCTTAATTCTAATCTGCGCCCCTGTACCCGCTTTGGTGTATACAGGTTGAATGCGGAATTCAGTAAAAGCATCCCCGGGATCAGCGGTATCAGAACCATCATGTACATCTCTGCCGGAAGTACACCGATTTCTTCCCCGGTTATAATCTTAATCTGAATAAACCACGCCAGCATATAGGAGCCGGCTGTAATCAGGGCATCAATCAGAACATGCAGTCGATTAAAATACTGCTGGTTATCCTTTATCAATGTATTTCACCCCTCATAAGCTACGTACCTTTACATCATACATGACGAATCTGAAAATTGCAATAATTCTTTCAATTTTATTACAATTTTATTTATTTTTTCTTAATAAGCCAAATGTATTTTGCCATAATGTCAGCTGTATTTTACAACATCTGTCAAAATTTTCCGGTACAAGTGTAAACTTTTCCCCTTTTCTGCTTAACAGTACGCCTTTCCACAGGCCAGCAAGGTAAATATGTCCCAGACCCTTGGGTATAAAATAGAGTGTCTTTATCAGACATCCGGCAAACAGAAATGGCAGGTTAATGAGAATCTGCCATCTTGCCATATTCTTATAGATCAGATAAATATTATTTCTGGATGCATGAGACACTTTGAAAGTATTGTGTCTGGATCCTGTAGCTGCGCTGCCTTTGTGGTAAACTACCGCCTGAGGCTCATACCAGTTCTCATAGCCACAGATCTGTGCCCGATACCCCACATCCACATCTTCCAGATAAGCAAAATGCGCTTCATCAAATAATCCAATCTGGTCAAACACTTCTCTTCGATAAAGAACCGCACCTCCGCAGGCTGAAAAGATCTTTGCCGGTTCAGAAAACTTATCTGCCGGGCAGTCTTTTCCTCTTGTGTAAGCCCATCCAAGCGCACAGTACTGATCGCCTGCATTATCAATGCGATCCGGATGATCCATCTGAAGCATTTTTGCCTGACAGGAAAACAGCTTTTCATTCTTACCTGCACGCAATAACAGATATCGGACAAAATCCCGATCTGCACGGATATCATTGTTCAGCAATATCACATATTTTGTTTGTGCCGCACGAATTCCTTCGTTTACTGCTCTGCAAAATCCGTAATTCTGTTCCAACGAGATCAGTTTCACCCATGGATACTGCTCTGCCACACATTCTCTGCTTCCATCTTCCGATGCATTATCTACTACAATCACCGGCACCTGCCCCACACTCTGATCTTTCAGACTGTCCAGGCACTGGCTGATGTATTCTTTTCCATTCCAGTTTGGTATAATTACCGTTACTTCCATATATTTTCTATACTCCGGTTTTATTTGCGAAGAGAAAAATTATGCTTTGCCAGGGTCAGATTCTGATTATAGCACGGATCTCCTGCTGCCAGAAAATCTGCCCATTTCTCCTGGGTATATTTTACTTCCCTTGCATGTCGTTCTTTTTTCTCATCATTGACGCCTCTGGACTTTGATTCATAATGATACAATTCTGCATATGGATCAAATACGATCAAATACCCGGCTGTCACAATCTTCAGTCCCAGATCCACATCGTTAAACGCAACAGTCAGTTTTTCTTCCAGTCCATGGACTTCCTCATATACAGATCTCTTTACCATAGCACAGGCCGCTGTCACACCACTCATATCCACCTGAATGGATGCCCGGTGCATATATCCCGACTTCTTCCGGTCCATATTGACAAATGCATGATCTGCCATACCGCCCATTCCGATAATCGTTCCTGCTGACTGAATGGTGTTATCCGGGAAATAGAGCTTGGCTCCCACCATCCCCACTTCCGGTCGCTGGCAATGAGACAGCAATTCTTTCATCCATCCCTTTGTAATCACTTCCGTATCATTATTCAGAAGCAGCAGATATTCTCCTTTTGCCTGTGTTGCACCAAAATTATTAATAGCAGAATAATTAAATTCCTTATCCCAGTAAAGCACACGAACATGATGTCTGCCATCAATCTTTTTATAAAACTCAAACGTTTCTTTTTCTGTACTGTTATTCTCGATAATCAGGATTTCATAATTTGTGTATTCTGTCTTTTCCCAGATAGACTTCAGACATTTTTTCAGTGTTTGCAGCTGATCCTTGTTCGGGATCAGGATCGACACCATCGGACTGCCAATCACCGGATACTTCACCCGATAGTATCCCAGATCGCAGGTTTCTTCTACTTCTGCCTGAATCCCCAGTCTCTGAAGATGGGCTTCTACTGCTCGCCTGCCTGCATGAAATGCATAAATCTTACTTTCCGGATTATCTGAAGTAGATTTCTCATGCGTCCGCCAGTGATATAATACTTTGTGCACATGAGCAATCTTCTCTGCCTCTTCTGTACATCTCAGAATAAAATCATAGTCCTGAGCTCCATCAAATTCCTTGCGGAATCCACCAACTTTTTCCATTAAAATACGCCGCACTACGAACAAATGACAGATATAGTTATTGGAACGAAGCAGATCCAGATTAAAATCCGGCTTCATATTTGGTGTCAGATGTTTTGTTCCCTTGCTGTTGATTTTGTCCTCATCTGTATAGACTACATCTACCCGGTCATCTTCACAGATCTTCCCTGCCACTTCATACAGTGCGTTTGGTTCCAGAGTATCATCATGATCCAGAAGTCCCACAAAATCACCTGTTGCCATCTCCATGGCTGCATTGGAGTTCTCTGCGATACTTTTATTTTCTTTCAGGATCTCATAACGAATTCTGGAATCTTTTAACTGGTACTCCCGGATCACAGAAGTCAGCTCCGTATCTCCATCCGGAATCTTCATCAGAGCTTCTCTTGTTTTTCTGCCCTTTATCTTTTTAAGATCCTGACGAAGCTGTTCGCCTTTTGGACTGGCATCTGCCAGACATAGTTCCCAGTTTCCGTAAGTCTGATTCACAACTGATTCAATCATTTCCCGCAGATAGATCTCCGGTGTACGATATACCGGCACAACGATACTGATGAGCGGTCCATGCTCCGGCGGATTCTTTCTCTGCTCCTGCAGTTCTTTTTCTGTTGCCTTATTTAACCCAAACCAGGTCTCGTAATCAATGTCCTCCTGCTGAAACCGTTCTGTCAGACGAATCAGAAACTGCTTCATGCCATGTCGCTTCAGATAACGGTATCCTTTTTTGATATAGGCGGGAGAAATCGATGTGATCATTTTTCCCCATTGTGTACCATATTCTTTTCTTGCCATGTATGCCCCCGATACTTATATTTCCTGGTAGCCTGGGAATTTCAGGACAAGCTCTGCCACCTGCTCTGCCTGCGCCAGATCCAGATTATAATACATTGGCAGTCGTACCAGTCTTTCGCTTTCTCTGGTCGTATAGCGGTCCTCCCCATGAAATCGTCCAAACTTCTGACCAGCTGTTGCTGTATGAAGCGGAATGTAATGGAAAACACACTGCACCCCATTTTCTTTCATATAACGGATAAACGCTGTTCTGGTCTCCAGGTTCTTCAGCTTCAGATAATACATATGTGCATTATGTACTGCATAATCTGGAACAAATGGACGTTCTACCAGATGTTTTTCTTCCAGAGATGCAAATGCCTCATTATACAGATTCCAGATGGCCATACGTTTGTTGTTGATCTCCTTACACAGTTCAAGCTGTGCATACAGATAAGCTGCGTTCAGGTCGCTTGGGAGGTAAGAAGATCCAAAATCCACCCAGGTATACTTGTCCACCTGACCACGGAAAAACTTACTTCTGTCAGTTCCTTTTTCTCGCAGGATCTCTGCTTTTTCCTGATATTTATCTTCCTGGAATAACAGAGCGCCTCCCTCTCCCATGGTGTAATTCTTTGTCTCATGAAAGCTGTAACATCCAAAATCGCCAATGGTTCCCAGAGCTTTTCCTTTATACCATGCATTCACTCCCTGAGCTGCGTCTTCTACTACCAGTAAATTATGTTTTCTGGCAATCGCCATGATCTCATCCATCGCACAGGCAACACCGGCATAATGTACCGGTACAATTGCTCTGGTCTTTTCTGTAATGGCTTCTTCTATCAGCTTTTCATCCAGATTCATAGTCTTTGGATTAATATCAACGAATACGATTTTTGCGCCACGTAATACAAATGCATCGGCAGTAGATACAAAGGTATAGGCTGGCATAATTACTTCATCTCCTGGCTGGATATCACACAGATATGCTGCCATCTCCAGCGCATGAGTGCAGGATGTAGTCAGCAGACAGTGCCGGCTTTCAAAATGCTCTTTCATCCACTGGGAACATTTTTTGGTAAAAGGTCCGTCTCCGCAAAGTTTTCCATTTGCAATGGCCTGCTGCATATATTCTGTTTCTTTACCTGTAAAAGGTGCCACATTAAAATCGATCATTTCTTTCTCCTTATGTTCTCCCGTTTTTTTATCATAATTACCACACTGATAAATACCAATGTGCTGATTACACTTACTACTCCCCCCAGTCGAAGCAGCGGTGCGGTAAATCTTACCGTCATATCATATTCTCCTGCTGCAACTGGAAAACTGATAAATCCATAATCTCCATTGGACAGTTCCTGCTTTTCCCCATTCAGAGTTACACTCCAGCCATTCTCATTCGGAACTGCCAGCATCACATAACCATCTTCTTTAGCTCTGATATGACCATTCAGAAGACTGTCTTTTTTCGGTGCTTCCACGGTAATCTCTGCCTGATCAGAAAATGCCGGTTCTTTTTCCGTGCCATATACCTGCACATCACTAATCTGGATATAACCAGTCGGATTCTCCACTGTCAGTGTTACCTTCTGTGCATCTTCTGGAAGTTCGATATGCATCTTCCGTTCAGTCTCCCAATTATGTACATAGTCATGACTGTATCCGTCATTGATCTGTACGGTTACAACGGTACGTTTTTCAGCCAGCATCGTGAACTCCAGGATTGCAGATTCATAAGCTGCCCGCTTTTCCGTATCCAGATTCAGTTCTACTACAAACGGAACCGTTTTGGTGTCATCCTGCGCATCTGTCTCATAGACTTTCCTGCTGTCATCTGTCAGTATACCACTGATTTCTTTCTTTTCATATGCTTTTATTTCAGAATCTGTTAATGTTTTCTCATTCTCATCTTCCAGAATCAGAGTATCCGTCAGCAGGGCTCTGGTATTCAGATTGTCCTGATTTGCTTCATACTGTTCCTGAGTCATAGTCTGTGTAAAGAATTTGCCAAGTGACTGTGTTCTGCTATTCTGGTATATATATACAGCGCCCTCCTGATGGATCAGCTCGTAACCATCTACATCCATATCTCCAGACTTAGATAAAATATATTTGACATCCGTCAGTCCGGCAAATGTGCTGTCCCACAGAGCGTTCATGAACTGAATATGATTCACATCCCTTTCATGATTCAGCTGTGGCCAGATCTGTGCTACAAATTCTTTAATATCAGCATTCTGATTGGAATTGTAAGCACTGATGCCACGATAATCCTGCGCCAGAGAATCAAAACAGCTGGATGCGGTAAAATAATCTTTTTCTACGCGATAGAAAGTATCATCATTGGCTTCCAGCCAGTCCAGTGCTGCATTGACATCAGAGTGATAGGTCTCTGAAAAATATTCCGGATGATTCTTTGGCAGTGCCACACGATCATTATAACACAGATAAGAGTCTGACACGATATTGATCGTCACGATCAGCAGCAACAAAGTATAACAGGTCCTGCCATCCAGGAATTTATTCTTACAGTACATCCATAACAGAGCTGCCATCCCAAGTCCGGTCAGCCATAAAATCATAGCATTATCTTTGAACTGCTGTTCCGGCAGGATACGGTAAGCCTTCATATAAACTGCAGTAATCATCAGTACGGAAATGATCAGTGCCGGCATATTTAACTGTTTTTCCTTCAAGATCCGATCCAGCACCAGACATATCATCACAGCAAACACCGGCATCAGAACAAATGTGTGACGGAAAAACGGGCCGTACAATCCATTAAATAAAGTGGTCACGTTCGTAATCACTACACTTGCTGTACACAGGATCACGCAGAGATACTGCATACATTTACTGTGTCTGCTGCCCTTCTGTTTTGGAATGCATACCAGATACTGAATCAGTAAAATAACAAATAAGGTAGAAAAGAACAGTTCCGGATCTTCATAAAAATTCCGTGATCCCACATATGTCTCATTTCCGTTTCCCTGAATACAGCTGGAAAACAGACGGTAAATAATAGACTTATTAATTCCCGTACTCCACAGCTTGATGTGGAAAAGACGTTCCACCAGAGACTGCTTTGCTGCCATACGCTCGCTGGAACCAACCTGTGCTGCTGCAGATGGGAAAAAACGCCATGCAGACATCAGAACTCCCAGCATCATCGCTCCTGCTCCGGCAAAGAACGCCTTTCCTCTTTCCCGGATCGTCTCCTTCTCCTGCATAAGAATACGAATACAGATATAGGCTCCGCCGCCGAACATACACATATAACCCTGATAAAAACTGCTAAGCATAGCCAGACAGCTGATCAGACAAAGTCCGATGCTGAACTTTTTCTTTTTTACAACGCGTTCTGCAAAAATCAGGATCGCAGGGAAATATACTACAGAACTTCCCAGTGCATAATGCTGTCCCCACACCATCATGTAACTGTTGAATGCATAGATCACGGTAGCAATCAGCTTGGACTTCTCACTGAAATCAAATTCTGACAGATACCAGTAACACAGAGTTGCCGCTACAAAAATACGGAAAATCTCCATCCACACCATATACCAGGTGATATGCTCCGGTCCGAAGATCACCCCCAGAATATAGATCGGAATCAGGAACGGCTCTGTCAGGTGATGTCCCATGGTATTCATGCCGAACCCGTTTCGGAAATCCCACGGAGAAAAATTGCCATCCCGCAGGCTGTTTACAATTCCGTTATACCACATAATATACTGATCTTTTCCATCGGTACCCACATCGTAAAAAGCAATGGTATAATTGCCGATGACGTACATATGGAAAATATACAGGCAACCCAGTCCCACCAAAAACCACATCAGCAGAATGGTATTGCGATTGATTCTTTCATTTTTCATCTGATACTTCTCCTCCGATTTTATCTTTTCAGGGAAAAATCTGGTTTTTCCAGCGTAAGACTGGCATTATAAAATGGATCTCCCCTGTGAAGTTCCTCTTTCCATGTCTGACAGAAATACTCTGCCTCACGCTTTACACGTTCTGCTTTCTCTGTGTTCATTTCAAATCCCCTGGTCTGAGACTCGTAATGATACATCTGTGCCGCCGGATCATACAGTATCGTCCAGCCTGCTTTTCTCAGCTTCATGCAAAGATCAATGTCATTATAAGCTACTCCCAGCTTTTCTGTAAATCCCCCGATTTGTTCAAATGCCCTGCGGTCCACCAACATACAGGCAGCCGTCACAGCTGACATCTGCCGAATCACCTTCGCGTAACGCAGGTTCTCATATTCTGTCTGCGACATACCTTCAAAGGCATGTCCCGCAATTCCTCCGTATCCAAGCACTACACCTGCATGCTGGATGGTCAGATCGCCATAAAAAAGTCTTGCTCCTACTGCACCGGCTTTTTCTCTCTGTATACAATCCATCAGTTCCCACAATGCTCCCGGTTCTTTTATTTTAGTATCGTTATTCAGAAACAACAGATACTCTCCATGTGCTTTTTTCACTGCGTCATTGTTGATTGCTGAATAATTAAAAACACCACTCCAGTTTAACAGCTGGATTCTTTCATCCGCCTTCTTCATTTCTTCATATCCCTGAAAGGTGGCCTCCTCCTCACTGTTGTTTTCCACAATCAGGATCTCCAGGGATTCATATTCCCCTTGATCCAGAAGACTCTTCACGCAGAGTCTCAGGTCTTCGATATGATCTTTATTGGGAATAATCACAGACAAAAGCGGATTTCTCTTTCGGCCATCTATTTGGGGAACTGATGACAGCTCTGCCATCTCCGTTTCCAGTATTTCACTGACATGATACAGTAACGCCGGCAGATGAATCACCTCTTTAGCTGACTGAACTGCCTGATTTAGAAGCGCCCTCCAAAATTTTTCCGTTCCTGCCAGAATAAAATCCGGTTCCTGCACCAAAAGCCATCTATCCAGTGCCTCTGCTATCGTCCGCTCCACCAGAAGCACACTTCCCATATAATTCTGCTGCTTCTGCCATACCGGATCATAATCCGGCTTGCAAAACGGATTTTTCAGATGTCCATCTGTTCCGACCACATCATGATCCGTATACAGTACCGCAGATCTTTTCTGTTTTGCAGCTTCTTTTGTCATCTCATAGACTGCCTCCGGGCGAAGCTGCGTTCCTTCACGGATCAGCAGAACATATTCTGCCCTCTTCCATCCGACAGCTTCCGTCTGCTGCTGCAGCTCTCTGGCTGTAAAAACCGGGAATCTGCCTGCGCTCTGACACATCAGACTCTCCAGAGTCGAACTGCCCGGTCCGGCTGCCGGAAACAGCCATATTGCCACTTTCACTGGATGCTCTGCTACCGCTTTTTTCTGTCTTTCCAGTTCTTTTTCATCTGCCACATGCCCTTTCAGCCATGCCTCATAGGAAACTTCTCTGGACAGAACGGCTTTTCGTCCCGCCCGGCAGATTGTCTTACGCACACCGTTTCGTTTCAGATATGCGATTCCTTTATCCAGTTTTTTCTTCAGATCTGACATCGTAACGCCTGCGCTCCTTTTGTTGATTATTATTTTCTCTCTGCTGCCGGCGGAATTCGGAAGGTACAGTTCCAGGTGGTACGAGAAAGATTCACATTATAATATGGATCTCCTTTTTCCAGTACTTCCTTCCACCGTCCACGAAAATAAGCCACCTCACGGTCATAGCGTGCTTTTTTCTCCGGTGTGTCCTCCAGTCCTCTGGATTTAGATTCATAGTGATACAGCTCTGCCTCCGGCTGAAATACAACCATTTCTCCGGCTTCCTGAACTTTCATACAAAAGTCTACATCATTCAGGGCTACCTGTAGTTTTTCTTCAAATCCGCCTACTTTGCGGAATATTTCAGCTGATGCCATCATACAGGCTGCTGTTACCGCACTTAAGTTCTGCATGGTACAGGCTCTTCCCATGTATCCACTGATATTGCCAGGCTCTTTCACAAACAGATGTCCTGCAATATTGCTCAGTCCCAGAATCACCCCTGCATGCTGATGGTATCATCCGGGTAATAAAGCTTTGCCCCTACTACTCCTACTTTTTTCTGCTGGCATACAGACAACATCTCCTGGATCCAGTCCGGTGTGAGGATTTCGGTATCATTATTTAAGAAAATCAGATACTCTCCTTCTGCCTGCTTTGCTGCAAAATTGTTAATAGCAGAATAATTAAATTCCTTCTCCCACTTCAGAAGTTTTACCTTTCTGTATCTTTGCAGCATCTTCTCATACCATGCAAAGGTCTGTGGCTGACGGCTGTTATTTTCCACTACCAGCACTTCATAATTGGTATAGGTAGTCTTTTTCTGTATGGATCTGAGGCACTGCTCCAGATCTGCAATATGATCCTGATTCGGAATAATCACAGATACTTTTGGACTTCCTTTTACCTGCCATTTCACCTGGTAGCGCAGTGGATAATTGGCCCAGGTCACCTGTGCCTGGATCTGTGCTGAAGCGTAATAACTTTCCAGTACCCGTTTTCCATCATCCCATTTTCTGCACAACTCCTGTCTGCCTTTCAGATCTCTCTCCATCGGGCAGCTCTCATGATACAGAATTTCGCTGATATGGGATATCTGATCTGTTTTCTCTCTGCAGCGCAGGATCAGATCATACAGTGGCTGACTGCCATATCCTTCCCGGATACCTCCCACCTCTTCTGCCAGTTTGTCATGGATCCAGATACTGTTTCCAATATAGTTGCCACTTTGCAGGTATATGGGCTGTCATCCGGCTTAAATTGTGGTTCAAAAATGGTGTGTGTCTCAGAATCTATTTTATCTGAATCTGAATAGATCAGTTTTACTTTCGTTTCCTGGTTGATTTTCTGACAGATCTGGTAAAATGCCCCCGGTTCCAGAATATCTCCCGGTTCCATAAACAGCAGCCAGTCTCCTTTTCCCTGCTTTCTTCCGGCTTCCATACGGGCTCCCAGATCCGCATCTGCTTCTACTGCGATTCCCCGTACTTTTTCATCCTCTTTTTTCAGCTTCTTTTCACTGACCATCAGCACTTCCCAGTTTGCTACAGTCTGATGACGTATGCTTTCCAGGGTCTCTGCAGCTGCCTTTGTCTGTCCATCTCTTACTGGCAAGATCACACTGATCTTTGGATTCTCTGCGAAAACTGTTTTCTGCTGACTGATCCGCTGCTTTTCGGTAAACTGATGTGCCATTCTCCAGGTATCAAAACGCTGGTTTTCCACCCGATAACTGTCGGACTCACCAAACAGTCCCATCTCATGAGGTGCAATATAGGATATGGTATCTTTTGCTCCCCGAAGATCCATCAGTTTTTTTCCGATCCTGCTCTGCTTGATCCGCAGCTTTTCTACAGGTATCGGGAACTGCACCTCACTGCTGCCATCCCTGGCCACCAGTGTAAACTTTCGATTCTTCTGAACCGCTTCTGGCAGTCTGCATTCCAGATGAAACCCTGCTTTGCTGTTCTTGCCGCTAAGTTTGAACTGATCTACTACATCCCGGCGATACAAATATTCTGTCCTGACTGTCTCCAGTTCTCTGCCCTGCTCATCCAGTAATGCAAAGCTGACCTGTTTATCTGCCCTGCTGACCGCCCATCCGTTCACATGAATTCCAGTCATGGCAATCTCAAAGGTATCTACAAATACTTCAATTCCTTTATTCGCCTGGGCATTTGCCAGGGCAACTGCCTTTCGGTTCGCCTCTTCCGCCTGGAAATTCACACATCCAGGTGAAATTTCTTCATACAAATACCGCAGCGGCACATGCTTTCCGGTAATATAATGCTGGAATGCTGCTTCCATATTTGTATACTGTGCGATCTCCTGTTCCGTCAGGCCTGCTCTTTTATACAACAATTCCTTATTCAGTGCTTTTCTCTCCACATTTCCATAGAGATAATTCTGAATAATTCGATAAATGACATAATTCACCGGTATCGGAAAGTCAAAAGACCATTCATAATCCATATGAGTCCAGCCCTGCTCACAACAAATAGCGTTTCCGGCCACCATATCGATATCTGTGACTGCCCCGCAGGTCAGTCCCTCCGGCAGCAACACCGGCCCAAATACCTGCTCAAACTCTGGTGTCACATAGAATTTCTGGCTGCTGCCTGCCTGACGCACTGCCTGAATGTAACGCATCAGTTCTCTGATGGCATCTTCTGCCTTTCCTTCCAAAAGGAAATAATCCATCTTTTCTTCCAGCGTCTGACCTTTCAGAAAATCGATCTCAATTCTCTCATCTCCCATATGACAGGTATTCATGGTAATCCCCACATCTTTATAGACATCCGTCAGCTGTTCCATCCAGATCTGCAGCTGATCTATATGTCTGCGTCCTTCCGGGTAACACGCTGCTTTCCCTGCATGGCGGATGCCCTCTTCATCCTTCCAGATATCTGTACGATGGCAAACGCTCTTGCCCGTTCATTGGAATATTTGGAAAAAATGGTTCGTGCCTGCGGTACCTGTTCTTTTTCTGCCCGGATAACGGCCAGAAAGGAATTCGAAAATACCGGGAACAATCCATCCTTAATAATCTGATCAAATGCCTTCATCTCATCAAAGAAAAGATATCTTTCCTGATCAAAATTACGCAGATTATCCCAAAGTTCTCCTACTTTTGGCAGATGTTCATCTGAATAAATCGTCATTGGCAGATGATAATCCGGATATGGATAATAAAACTCTATCTGTTCCAGTCCTGCCAAATGTATCACCTGTTCCATCTCCGGACGGGAAAATGTCTTCTTTCCGGCATTTTCCGCATATCCTTCTATGCCACGGAAGTATTCCTGAGAATAGGGTTCTCTGCACCCGGCAAAATATCGCAGACCCAGACGGTTATCCGATGCCAGCACAATCTTTCCGCCCGGTGCCAGGTACTCCTTCACACTTTTCAGTAATTCCGCCCATGGATCTGCTCCATCGATCCAGCTTGCAGCTTCCCCCCATGCATCCATCAAAAAAATCCAGTCATATGTTTTTTTCAGATGTGGAGATATTTCCATCCAGTTTCCCTGACAGATCTCGATTCCTTCCCTGTTTCGATTGCGCTGTGCATTGATCTTATTTTTTATCGGAGAAGGTTCCACACAGGTTACAAAGCCTGATTTTTCTGCCAGAACTGATGTAAGCGCTCCATAACCAGAGCCGATCTCCAGAACTTTTTCTCCCTGTGAAACAGGAAGCCACTCGATGGCATTTCCTCTTATATGGGACAGGGAAAACAAAATAGCCCAGTTTTTCTCCCGGGCAATTTTGGCATTATATTCATTTTCCTGACAATTGGAAACAATCTCCTCTATTTTTCTTTCTTCTTCGGTTGCCTGCTCAGACGTCTGCAGACCATAAGTCGCATCTATGACTACCTTGCCAATCTTACTTCTCATTCTTTATTCTCCGCTGTCCTGTACTGTTATCTCTGAATCCATATCATAAAATCCAACGGTATTTTTATCGGATACCACAGAAATACTGCACACATCATATAGTCTGTGGTACACGTTGAATTCTCCATTCTCGTATCCGGTACAGCTGATAGACAAAAGGTACTCTCCGCCCTGCAGGTTCATGTTTTGGGTAAAGCTGACAATCTGGCTGTCTCCCTTTTTCTTCGGTTCAATCGTTACCCTTTCATACATGGTATTCGTACCGGTGATCTCGGTTCCTTTCAGATCCTTGATCGTGAACGTATAAATCGGTGCATTTACATCCTCATGGAAAACTACTTTATATTTAATGGTAAACGGTGTCATTTTTTCAATGGTATTTCCCGCCAGTCCATTTTCATCTTCTATGGTAAAATCCACGATTTCGGCTTCCTGCCCTCCATATTCCAATACATTGGGATTTCGGCTAAACGGACGCTCAAATACACCTTCTTTTTCTGTTCCTGCCGCCTTATTCTTTTCGCCATCCATCTGCACCAGTACTTTCTTGTACAGATTGATCATCTCTTTGGGATTGCCACTGTCCAGGATCACGCCCTTGTTCAATAGTATCACACGATCGCAGTAACGACTGATACTGCCCAGATCATGACTGACAAACACAATGGTTTTTCCCATCTTCTTGAATTCTTCAAACTTTCTATAACATTTAGACTGAAAAAATACATCTCCTACAGAAAGTGCCTCATCAACAATCAGGATCTCCGGGTCAATATTGATGGCTACTGCAAAGGCCAGACGGACAAACATTCCGCTGGAGTAAGTCTTCACCGGCTGATGCACAAACTCTCCGATATCAGCAAAAGAGAGAATAGCATCCAGTTTCTGGTCAATTTCCTCTCTGGAAAATCCAATCATGGTTCCATTCAGATAGATATTTTCCAGACCGGTATATTCCATATTGAATCCTGCTCCCAGCTCCAGCAGTGCGGAAATTCTTCCATCTACCTTTACCTCCCCTTCCGTAGGGTTCACCACTCCGGTGATGATCTTCAGTACCGTAGACTTTCCGGAGCCATTGGTTCCAATAATTCCTACACATTCTCCCTTTTGAATCTGAAAGTTCACATCATGCAGTGCATAGTGTTCTTTTACATTCACCTTTCTTCCCAGTGCTTCTTTCAGCCGGTCAGATGGCTTTTCATATAATTTATATCGTTTGCTCAGGTGTTCCACCGAAATGGCCACATCACTCATATCTTTTCTACCTCTTACAGCACATCTGCAAAATGTACTTTTAACTTCTGAAATAATCTTGTCCCGAACACAAACAGAATGACTGTCAACGCCCAGAAATACAGGGTCATTCCAGGATGCTCCCAGAACCATTGTTTGTCAATCAGTGCATTCCGATACCCGGAAACAATATAATACATCGGATTCAGCTTCAGGATTCTGGCAGCCAGGGCTGATTCCGAAATTCCCATATCCGTAAAATCCCACATAATCGGTGTCATCCAGATACCAATCTGCAGCAGAATCGTTATCAGATGTGTCAGGTCACGGAAAAACACCACTACTGCACTGGTAATATAGGCCATAGACAGTACCAGTGCAAATGCACAAAAACTGTAATACAGCAACTGAATCACATAAAGATCCGGAAAATAACCGTAACAGCAAAACAGTACCAGCGTAAATGCTACAAAGAAAATATGCACAAATAAAGAGGCAATTACTTTGATGAGTGGCAGAATACTGATCTTAAATACTACTTTTTTGACCAGATAACTGTATTCTATCAACGCATTGGTACTCTGTACCAGAGCTTCCTGAAAGAAAAACCATGGCACCAGGCCACATACCAGCCATAATACAAATGGGACCGCCTTTGGTGCTCCCTGTCGTACCACGCCAAATACAAACCAGTATACCATCACTGTCACCACCGGCTGTACAAAAGCCAGATGATACCCAGATAAGATCCTGCATATTTGGTACGAAAATCATTTTTCGCCAGCGTCCAGATCAGTTTTCTGTTCTGATAAAACTCTGACGGTATTGTCATTAACTGCTTCATAGATTCACCCCTGGATTATCTTCAGGTATCGGCTTAACGCATCCTGCCAGGTCGGTAATGGGGTAAATCCGTTCTTTACCAGCTTGCTCCTATCCAGTCTGCTGTTGAATGGACGTGCTGCCTTGGACACGCCATATTCTTCTGTCGTTACCGGTATCACCTTTGTGTCATATCCTGCCTGACGATAAATCTCACAGGTAAAATCATACCAGGAAATGTAACCGCCCTCATTGGTAGCATGATAATAACCATATTTGTCGGTCTCAACCATATCGATCAAAAGTCTTGCCAGATCATAAGTATAGGTTGGTGTACCAATCTGGTCTTTTACAACACGAACCGTATCATGAGTTTTGCCCACATTCAGCATCGTTTTGATAAAGTTCTTACCGTTAACCCCAAATACCCAAGCAATACGGACGATAAAATATTTTTCCAGATTGCGGCTGACTGCCAGTTCGCCTTCCAGCTTGGTCTGTCCGTATACATTCATTGGTTTATAGTCTTTGCAGTCCGGATCCCATGGGGTCTCTCCCTGACCATCAAAAACATAGTCCGTACTGATATAGACCATCTTGCAGTCCAGTTTTTTGCAGACCAGCGCAATATTCTCTGTTCCCCCTGCATTGACTGCACGTACCTTCTCTACCTTGTCATCGTCTTCAGCCATATCCACTGCAGTCCATGCGGCACAATGAATCACCACATCTGGGTGGATCTGTTCCAGTGTCTGTTCTACAGCGTTTTTATTTGTAATATCCAGCGATACATATGGCATTTTTGTCACTGCACTGCCATCCTGAATCCCGGTATATTCCGGAGCTACGTCACTTCCGATTCCTTCATATCCTCTTTTTGCCAGTTCGTTCATGACATCATGTCCCAGCTGACCTGCAACACCTGTTACAAATATCTTCATTCTTTTCTCCCATCTTTCCTGTGCGGAATCTTTTTTATTTATCTGTTTCTCTGCTCCTTTACCTGACTGTCAATCTTTCTGGAAATCAGGTAACGAGGTCTTCCTTTTACCTCTTCATAGATCTTTGAAATATAATAGCCAATAATTCCAAGACTGATCATCAGAATGCTTCCTATCAGCAACAGCAGCAGAATCACTGTTGTAAATCCCTCTACGGCATTACCGGTAAAATAATGAACCAGTGTCTGAATTCCCAGTACGACAGCCAGCAGGAACATAAACACTCCTGCTCCGGTTACAAGCTGCATTGGTGCCGAGGAAAAGGATACAATATTCGTAATGGCATAGCGAATCAGTGATTTGGTAGACCACTTGGATACTCCTTCTTCTCTTTCCCGCACATCGAATTCCACTGATGTGGTTTTATATCCGATCCACGAAGACAGGGCACGGAAAAAAGCATTCCGTTCCGGCATCTCTAAAAGCGCATCCACTGCCTTCCGATCCAGCAGCTTGAAATCAGACGCTCTGGACATGTCGATGCCTACTGCCTTGGATATAATCTTATAAAACATTCCCGCACTTGCCCTGTGTGCCAGGCTTTCTTTTCCACGGCTGTGCTTGACACCTTCTACTACTTCATACCCCTGTTCCCAGAGACGATACATCTCTACTACCGTTTCCGGCGGATGCTGCAGATCACAGTCCATTACCACGCAGCAATCTCCTCCTGCACTGGCCAGACCAGCCATCATAGCAGATTCTTTCCCAAAGTTTCTGGAAAAATGCACTCCCGCCACATGGTTATCTTTTTCTGCTGCTTTTTCAATCTCTGACCACGTCTGATCCTTCGATCCGTCATCTACAAATACGATCTCATATGGAATGTCCTGTTCACTTAAGATCCGGCCTAATGTGTCCTGTGCTTTTTCAATCATCTTCTCTTCGTTGTATGCCGGAAGTATCACGGACAATAGTTTCATTTCGCTGCTGCCTCCTTTTTGGCGCTTTTCTGCTCTCCCATGACCATATCCAGGATTCTCTCTGTTGCATGACCATCACAGGAACGCATAAACTTATATTTAAAATCAATGATCTGTTGTTTGTCAAATCTGGTATCCAGATGCAGGATATAATCCAGCATTTCTTCATTCTCTGTACAGATCGGTCCTGGAGTCATCTCTTCGTAATTATAATAGAACCCTCTCCAGTCATCGTATTCCGCCTTGTCATAGGCAAAGAAAATCATCGGTTTTTCAAACAGCGAATATTCAAATACCAGTGAAGAATAGTCAGAAATACAGATATCCGCCACACAAAGCAGATCATCAATCGCCATTGTTTCTGTCACATCCATGGCAAATCCTCTGCATTCCTTCGGAACTTCCGGACGAACTCTTACTAACGGATGCTGCTTGATCAACAGCACATATTCTTTTCCCAGTGCTTTCTGGAACATTGGAATGTCCAGCTTATCCGGTGCTTCACCATGGGCAACTCTTCCCCGGAATGTCGGTGCATAGAGAATCACTTTCCTGCCTTTACTTTCTGGCATCTGCTGATGCAGTTTTTCATAAGCTTTCGCAATAAAGCCCGGATCAAAAAATACATCCGTACGACTGATTCCGGTAGCCTTTAACACCTCCGGACGATCCGACAGATTCATGGCCTCTTTATAAGCCCATGCTACTTCCGGACTGCTTAAGGTCACATAAGTATAGTTTTTATAAAATGGATATTTCAGCTGCTGTTCCCGATTCAGTCCAAAGATCAGATCTGCTGTACTGAATCCGAATTTTTTAAATGCCCCGCATCCATGCCAGGTCTGAGTCACAATCGTCTCCGGGCGCATTGGCACACAGCTGAGCACATTGGATGCCTCATCAGCAAATATATATTTTGCAGTTGCAATATCTTTTACAAATTCCACACAGTTCTTATCATACTGTCTTCTGCTGGCAAAGGACAGTCTCAGAAAATGGGTATGTACCTCATACCCTCCCATCTCGGTAATGGTCCTGTGAAGCGTCTGAAGACTGTTAGTCAGTTCCGCCAGTCTCACTTCAAAAAAAACCACCTTCTTTTCATCTACCGGCTGACTGGCATACTTACGATAGATACGTGGAAGCTTGATCTTCAATGTATAATAACGGCGCCATTTTCCTGCCAGTGAACGCATCTGCTTTACTGGCGGCTTTGTCTTGACAAAATGCCAAACAGACAAAAGTGGTGTATTTCTTAATGTTTCTTTTATATTTCCCATAATTACTGCTCCTTGTTGTCTGATCCGATCAGCCTTTCCAGATCATGACAGTTTTTCCGATCAGCTTGTGAATATCTGTCTCAAAAGCCTCGGTCATATCTTTGATGGATTCTACTTCAAATGTCGTTCCCACGATATTCTCCAGGTATTCTGGTATATCCGGATTCTTTTTATATAATTCCATCAGTCCCTCAAAATCTGCACGTCCGCTTCTGCTGCTTCCAAAAATGTGAAGTCCTTTTTCCAGTACCATTCTGGTATTAATTGGTGCCGGATCTTCACTGACTCCCAGTATACTGATGGTACCTTCCGGCTGAATGTAATCGATAATCTGGTTAATGGCTATGGCAGATCCATTGCCACCCACACACTCAAAAGCATGATCCAGCAGCAGATCTTCCGGGATCTCTGATACCAGACAGGTAGCATCCGCAAAGGAAAAATCACTGAGCTTATTCGCATTTACGCCAAAAATACATACCTTGCTATCCGGCAGCATCTTCTTTAACAACAGGGATGTGATATACCCCAGGTTGCCGTCTCCCCATACACCGATGGTTCGTCTGCGTGAATGAGAAAACTTCTGAAATCTGCTGATTGCATGATAGCTGACCGATACAATCTCCGTAAAAGCAGCCACAATTTTGTCAATTCCCTCCGGCAGGCGCACCAGACGATCTGGCAGCAGCGACACATATTCCTGCATGAATCCATCTTTGCTGCTTCCACAGAATTTCGTACTGCGCAGATAGTTTTCTTCAATAATATCATCTTTTTCCACCGGATGATTGGGAATCATCACTACTTCTTCCCCTATCCGATAGGTTCCGGTGGGATCATAGACAACTTTACCGATTCCCTCATGAATCAGTGCCATTGGAAGCTTGGAACGTAAGACTGCCTCCGGCCGGTTTCCCTGATAATATCTCTGGTCCGCATGGCAAATAGATAAATGGGTAGGACGCACCAGTACATGTCTGTCATCCAGCGGAATATCTTTAAATACTGTCTCGAACTGCCGCGGTGCCTTTAACTGATAAACGGTATTCAGCATGTCTTCTCTCCTCCCAGAATTGCCTCCGCAACACGCAGATCATGTGGATACGTAATCTTGATATTGGATACTTCCCCCTGAACCAGATGCACTTTTTCTCCTTTCAGAACCAGAATCTTGCAGGCATCCGTCAGAATCTTTTTTTCTTCCGCTGTCAGTGCCTCAAATACCTGGCGCAGCTTCCATGCTTTAAAACTCTGCGGTGTCTGTCCCTGATACATCTGGGAACGATCCGGGATATCACTGATGATCTCATGATCGGCACTGGCTACAATGGTATCTGTTGCCGGTATCACCGTATCGCAGGCTCCCATCTCTCTGGCATAATGAATATTTTCCTCCAGAATTCGATGTGTCACAAACGGACGCACGGAATCATGCGTAACAATCACTGTCTCCTCGTCCAGACCATATTGCTTCTCAATATGACTGATCGCATTCATAATTGTGTCATTTCTGGTTGCTCCACCCTCAATCACATCAATCTTATCTTTTTCCCTGATATATTTTCGAATCACATCTTTTGTATAATTCAGCCATGCCTTTGGAGAGAGCACAATAATTCTTTCAAACTGTGGCTGTACCACAAATTTCTCAATCGTGTGAATAATAATCGGCTTTTTGCCTACCTCCATAAACTGTTTTGGTTTTTCTACATTACCCATACGGCTTCCGATTCCGCCGGCCAGTACCACACCAAATACATTTGTCTTTTCCATGTCTAATGCCTCCGTTCTGTTACCAGCTCAATCAGCCGGTCTGTCGCATGCCCGTCACAGGCACTCATAAATCGTTTCCGGAATGCCCGGATCTCCTCCGGATCAAACCCATTTTCTGTTTTTTTAATATAGGCAATCACTTCCTCCGTGGTCCGTACCACCGGACCTGGAGTCAGTTCTTCATAATCATAATAAAATCCCCGCCAGTCTCCATAATTTTCCAGATCATAGGCGAAAAAGATTAAAGGCCGCTCAAACAGCGAATATTCAAATATCAGAGAAGAATAATCTGAAATGCAGAGATCACAGCTGCAAAGCAACGCCTCAATCTCCAGACTTTCTGTCACATCAAAAGCAAAGTTCTTCGCTTCTTCCGGTATCTGTGGCCGGTTCTTTACCACCGGATGATGCTTGATCAGAAGAATATATTCTTCACCAAGTTCCCTTGCCATTGCTGCCATATCCAGTGCATCCGGAGCCTCTGCCTTACTTACATTTCCCCTGAAGGTAGGAGCATACAAAAGTACTTTTTTATCAGCTGCCTGTGGCACTTCATCCCGTACCTTCTGTCTGGCCTGTTCCAGAAATTCCTGACAGAAAAACACATCTGTCCTGCTGATCCCGATCGGCTGTATCTGTCCGGAATTCTTCTTCAGACACATAGCCTCTTCATAGGCCCATGCCACCTCAGGGCTGGATACGGTCACATAATCCAGATTCTTATAATAGGGATATTTTTCATATTCTTTTCTGCTTCCACCAAAAATCAGATCCGCAGTGCTCATACCAAACTTCTTAAATGCTCCGCATCCATGCCAGAGCTGCGTAATCACAGTCTCCCATCTTGGATGGATACAGCTTACCACTCTGCTGGCATCGCATAAAAATACATACTCTGCATCCGCCATATCTTCCAGGCACTTCATAGCCAGACGAATAAAGGTGCCTTTGTCTACAAAGGACTCTCGCAGACAATGAATGTGAAGTTCCCATCCTTCCTCTTTCTCCAGACGGTCATATAGTACCTGCAGACTGTCTGATAAAGAAGGCAGCTGAGATTCCAGAAATATGGCTTTTTTCTCTTTTAACGGCTTTTTACAGTTTCTTTTATATTGCCAGGGAAACAGTATCTTCAACGTCACATAGCGGTATATCTCTCTGATCCACCTGCTCATTTTCCACACACCTCGGCAATTCTCCTTCTAATCTCTTCACAGGCATGACCTGTCTCTGTGTTGCCCATCATCCTGTGATGTTCTTCGATCTTCTTTCGGTTATCCTGTTCATCATATTCCTCTATCAGATGCCACAACTCTTCCTGCGTACCGGCAATCGGGAACGGCCACTGATGAATATCCACATAGAATCCGGTCTTTTCCAGATACTCTTCCAGATCTGGTGCATAAAGGAAACACGGACGATATAAAAAAGAGTAGTCCCAGATATTGGAAGAATAGTCGGTTAGCATCATATCTGCTGCTGCCAGCAGTTGCTGCATATCCGGGTATTCCGATGCCGGAAGGACGCGTTTACCGTTCACACGCAATTTCATATCTGCATCCTGATAACGATGGGCACGATACAGAAATACCCATTTTTCCCCATTCTGCTCCAGATTTTCCAGAAGACTATCTGCATCCAGTACAACCTCTGTACTGCCATGGCGATAAGTCGGTGCATACAACAGAATCTTCGTATCTTCGTCCAGTTGATAATACCTGCGTACTGACTCCTCTGCCGCTTTTAGTTCCTGTCTTACCAGGAAATCATTTCGTGGCATCCCTGCTTCCATCACCTCTCCCGCATAACAGAAAGAACCACGAATCAGTTCTTTCGTGGCGACTTTACAGGTAGATATGAATAAGTCTATATTTTCTGCACAGAACTTTGCACGGTGTCTGGTAGCCCAGTTCGCCCCCGGTTTACTGTTCTCAATTCTCTTATAGGCCCCGCCACCATGCCAGGTATTGATAAAATACTGATGACGGCGAAACGGAAACCAGGGTGCATAGGACCCGTTGGATACAATCACTTTTGCTGTCAAAAGCCACCCAAACGACTCCCAGGTAAAGTGCTTTATCAACCGTATGCCCTTTTTCTCCAGAAAACGGTACTTATCCGGGTCACTGACTGCCCAGATGATCTCATACTTTCCAGGATCCTGCTCCATCAGATATTCACAGAGGTACATTGGATTTCCTGAATATTCATACGAGGTTCCCCCTGTCAGGCCTGTGAATACAATGCAGTTTTCTTTTATTTTCTTTAAATGAAATGGTAGCAGCACTACTTTCATAAACTCCGAAAACAGTGCTTTGCCATATGTGTTCATGTACGCCCTCCTAACGAGCCCGCAGATACTTCCATACTCCGTGTACTGCATAGCAACAGAAATACCAGGAAGACCGTATTCTCCCAAAGCCGCTGTAGCGATAAGCACGATAAGTCATACCTGCTGATTTCAGTTTATTTCCTGACTTCCCGCTGGAACTCAACCTATATTTTAGCAGAGGTTCATTCAGACCGCAAGCCCTTTGGTATTTTCTGAGAATGCGCAGCCAAAGGATATAGTCTTCATGCTGTCTTCATGTTCCATGGGATACTGCTGAATCACTTCTCTGCGGATCAGCACAGAAGAACAGTTGATGCTGTTATGATGCAGCAGCTGACGATAGGTGATTGTCTCCTTTACCGGAATCACCCGGCCGGTCAGCTTTCCATCTGGTGTCATCAGTTCTCTTGCTGTACAACAAAGCACCGTCTGAGTCTCCTCAATAAGACGAATCTGCTTTACCAGCTTATTTTCTTCCCACCAGTCATCTGCATCCAGGAAGGCCACATAAGTTCCCCTTGCCATGGCTACTCCCCGGTTACGGCTCTGTGCCGCTCCCATATTTTTTTCATTTTTCACATAAAAAATCACAGGATTATCCGCATAGGACTCCATAACCTGATCCAGGCTCTCTCCGGAACAGTCATTGATAATAATCAGTTCCAGTGCTACCTGCTGCTTTAGTACAGATTCAATTGCCTTTGCAATCGTCGCCTCGCAGTGATATGCCGGCATAATAACCGATACAATTGGCTCAGTCATATAAAATCCTCCGTCACCCTGTGACTTTCTTTACTCTTCTTTGTTTTTCTTTTTTTCTTCTGCTGCCATATCTTCTTTCGTGGCGGCTGTCACCTGCCAGCTTTCCACCCCTTCTGTGCTCTCTTTCTGGAAAAGAATCTTAAAGGTCAGCATCAACAGCTTAATATCCTGTACAAAACTATATGTCTCGATATATGTCAGATCCAACTTCAGTTTATCATATGGTGTCGTATTATATTTGCCATATACCTGTGCATAACCGGTCAGTCCCGCTTTGACCTTCAGGCGGTAATTGAACTCCGGGATTTCTTCCAGATACTGTCTGGCGATCTCTGGCCGTTCCGGTCTCGGTCCAACCAGTGACATATCTCCTTTGAGAATATTAAAGATCTGTGGCAGCTCATCAAAATGAATCTGGCGTAATACTCTTCCTACCGGTGTAATCCTGTCATCATCTTTCATAGCCAGACGGGCGCCCTTCTTCTCTGACTGCACCTTCATACTTCGAAACTTCAGAATCTGAAATACTCTTCCGTCTTTGGTCAGACGATCCTGCTTATAAAATACCGGTCCTCCGTCATATGCCTTAATCAGTATGGCAATCACCAGCATAAACGGTAATGCAATTATCAGCCCAATCAATGAAAATACAATATCCATAGCGCGTTTGGCAAATTCCTGTTCCGCTGTCAATCCCCTGTTCCGCGACAACATCAATGTGGTGTCAAACAGATGGATACTGTCTGCGTTTCGCAGTAAAATATCTGAAATCTTAGGAATGCTGTAGCATCTGATATTCTGTTCAAAACAATATTTCAGGAAAATATTTCTCTCTCTGGCCGGAATATCCCCAAGAATTACAGATGGATACTCATCAATCTTTTCTTTGATCTTCTCTTCACCCATGGACAGATGGATCATTTCACAGATATTATATTTATCTTCTCTGGAAGAAATCTTGTGAATCAGATCTTTTGGGTTGTGTGCCCCATATATCAGCAGCATCTTACGTGGCGGATAAATCTTCTCGTAGATTGTCCTCATGAATATTACCCACAAAATCACAATCACCAGATCGAAAATCGTCATATATATCAGTGGAAGAATATTGGTTGTAAACTTCCATCGTCCAATCAGACACAACTGAAGATAAGTAATCATATTTACGCAAAGTACGGAAAGAATCTGCGAATACAATACCTCAAATACTCTCAGATATCCTACTTTGAATCCGCCATAAATACGATAAAATAAATAAATCATCAGCGCATACTGAGCAATTACTACGAAATTTCCCTTCTTCCAAAATGTTTTTCCGATAATTGCCTCATCTGCATAATGAAAGTACCACACGTAAGCAAAAACTGCTGTCTCCAGCGCTACAATCAGTGCAGAAGCCAGAAACATTATCAATCGCTTGTATTGTTCTTTTTTATTCATGCTTCCTACCTTCTGTAAAATTTTGTAATGAATTATTCAAAACATTTTTCATCACATTCTACAACATTTTTCTATAAATTACAACTGTAAGCTGTTACGGACTCCAGTCCATGTCTTTAAAAACAATATAACTTCCTACTCTTCCAATCACTTCAAAGTGATATGCAGCCATGCCTTCCACTCTTCCGGCTCCATCTGGAAGAACAATATAATTGCAGCGGATAGCACGACATTTTTTACAGAGTGTCTGATAATCTGTAACCTCGCTCTGAAGGGCACTCTCAATATATTTTCCTCCCTTATTGGCCATCCAGTAATTTCCTTTTCGTCCATATACCTGACGGATCGATGCGTCATGCACCCGAATATAAGGCACCATATCCTCCGGTGCTGCCAGCATCGCCCATTCCTCTTCGCTGCCTCTGTTGGCATTTACAATATCACAGATGGCAATCGGAGACGTTGGGATCTTCTCCCAGTTAGCTCTTGTCTCGTAAGGGCTGTTTTCCACATAAATAAACTGCCCCAGCACAATCATTACTCCGGTAAAAGCTCCTATGAATGCAGCACGTATCCATTTTTTCTTTATTCTATGCCATAACTTTACCATTGCATACGCAATAATCACTGGCAGTGGCATCATCCAGAGCATTCTCCAATATACCAGTTCTCCAATTGTTCTGGTAATCAGCCAGGAGGTCAGCGGGCAGAAATATACCACAGTAAAGATCAGGCTGTATCCGATAAAGAGCCTTCTGTGGCAGGCTTCCTCTTTTCTTAATAAAATATATATCAGTGCCAAAAACATGACAATGAAATGCAGCCCCTCATCATTAAACTGCAGCAGCCAGTCCATCGACATTTTCAATTGGCTTATTATCAGATTTATCATCTTTGTATTCCTTTTCTCATCATACGCTTTTCAATACTATATACAAGATACCATATAATGCACATGGAAGGCATCCTGCCAGCATTTTCCCAAAATATCTGCTATTCTTTTGAAAAAGTCCAAACAGTAATGCAAATATTCCAAGCATTACCACAGGAAGAGCTATTCCCATAGAAGACACCAGACAACAGCTAAACATAGCCGTCAGCAGAATCAGCAGATTTCCCTTTTCCTGTGGTCTGCACTTCATCCGATAGCAATGGTAAAATAAAAAAGGGATCAGTACGGAAGCCAGTGTTGCTTTTCCCTGCCAGATACGAACCAGTAATACAGATCCCTGATTGCGGATACAGTAATAGGATGTTACATGTACGATGGAAAGAAACAGGATAAATAATCCTGTAAGCTTTTCGGTACTGTCCTTTTCCTTATTATGCCGATTTTCTTTGGCAAACAGTAATTTGCCCATAGACCAGTAGACCAGATAGGCCAGAATCACAAGCATTGGCGCAAGAATCGTATGATCCAGTGTCGACGGATGTACCCCAATCCATCTGCTCAGTGCTGCCTGAAACATGGAAAACGGCGACAGGCAATATCTTAAGTTAAATCCGGTTACGGCTCTTCCTGTATACGGCGAATAACGATACATCGTATCTGTCTGAATAGCCGTTGTGGCTACTGCCACATAATAGGCATCATCCAGATTCGTCACCATATATTGTATATAATAATAAGCCTGTACCAGAACTGCGCCAACTGCCATATAGATTGTCCAGGAATGATGCAGCAGTCCCCGAGCCATTTCTGTCATCATCTTCCAGATCCATTTTCTTGTTCTGATGAGCCCCACCGCTGCCATTATCAAATATACCACTGCCAGCATCTGACTGAATACATGAAACGGAACTTCTGTTAAAATCAATGGTACAATCAGTATCTGACATACTGCAAACATTTCCAAATATCCGGTTACCATGCACTGTACTGCTCCGTCCTCTTCTCTTTTTAGAAAAGACAGAAGCAATGCTCCCATGAGAAATGGCACAATACCTAACCAGATCAACGTTCCAATTATTATTTTTCCCATTCTTCTATCCTCTGATGAATTCTTTTTTACGTGTTTCCTTTTATTCTAACGTAAGCCTCCTGTTTTATCAAGTCTCTCCCTGATTTTTCCTTTTTGCCCCTTTTTCAACTTGTGGATTTCACATTGAAATGCTATACTAACCTTAAAGAAACCTATAATATTTTTTTATAAAGGAGAGGATTATGATTATAAAAAAGAAGCATTTCCTGATGTCCGTTCTTCTGTTTCTCTGCCTGTTTTTTTCACTATCCGGCCTGGTAAGCGCCGAATGGCGGACGGAAGATGGTGCCACTACTTATTATAGCAACGGGCAAAAGGCCGTTGGTCTGAAGACCATCAGCAAGAAAAAATATCTCTTTGACGGCAACGGCAGACTGATCACGAATCAGATTACCAAATATAACGGTAAACTTTATGTCAGCCGTGCAAATGGTACCCTGATCACCGGATGGGGAAAATATAAAGGCAAAACTTATTACGCTGCTTCCTCCGGCGTTCTGAAAACCGGTTTGTGTAAACGCAAAAGCAATTATTATTATTTTGATCCTGCAAACGGCGCCATGGCTAAGAAGGCCTGGATCTCTGTCGGTAAGAAGACCTATTACTTTTCTTCTAATGGTAAGGCTGTACGTAATAAAGTTACTACAATCAACAAAAACAAGTATTACTTTAATTCCAAGGGTGAACTTCAAAAGGGGCTTCAGAGAATCGGCAAATATTACTATGTATTTGGCGCTACCACCGGAAAAATGTTGTCCGGTTCCATTAAATATGGAAAATTCTATTACTATCTGAATCCAAAAACAGGCCGTGCCATTACCAATACATGGAAAAAAATAAAAGGAGCACGTTATTATTATAACAGCATGGGACGCCGTCAGACCGGATGGCTGGTTCTCGGATCCAAAAAGTATTATCTGGATCCTGCCAGACGGGGAGCCATGGCCACAGGAACGAAAAAGATCAATGGAAAGACCTATACCTTTGGAAAGAATGGCTATGTAACCTATAACTCTTCCAGCAATATTGTCATTCAGGTAAACCGGAAAAAATGTGTTGTTACCATCTATGATAATGGTGTACCTGTAAAAGCTATGGCCTGCAGCGTAGGTCGCAGCGGACACGAAACCCCTGTTGGTGTATTTACCATCAAGGATCATCTGGCCTGGGCGATGTTAGACGGTCCATCCCTGGGACAGTACAGCAGTCATTTTCTTCCAGAGTACCTATTCCACTCCGTTCCGATGCATACCTTATCCAGAAACCCTTACAAGGTAGAGGCCAATGATTACAATAACCTTGGCAAACCAGCATCTGCCGGATGTGTCCGTCTGTGTATTGCCGATGCCAAATGGATCTATTACAATGTACCAGTTGGTTCCACTGTCGTGATCAGTGATAACGCTCCAACCCCTCTCGGCAAACCAACTCCTGTCAGAATGCCAAAACGTTCTGTCGGCGCCGATCCAACCGATGACTTCAAAAATCCTGCCGGATACGATGTAACCATTAAATAAGCGAAAAAAGATGTGGAAATAAAGTTCTCATACTTCTTTCCACATCTTTTTATGTTGCGATCTTTTTACTGTTCGCCCAATCCTGCTTCGATCAGTCTTCCGATATTCTCCAGAGCCTCTTTCTCATCTTCCCCCTCACAGGTCAATGTAATGGCATCTTCACACTTGACGCAGGCACTCAGAACATTCAATACACTCTTTGCGTTCGTAGTTGTATTTCCGAATGTCAGTGTCACAGAGGATTTATACTTAATCGCTTCTGTGCAAAGCGCTGCTGATGGTTTCAGATGTAATCCTGCCTGATTCCTGATTGTAAAAGTTCTGCTTACCATTTCTATCCCTCCGTATTTGCTTCTATCTCTGCTTCATTATCCTGTTCCTCTATATTTACTACAATAGAAACATCATTTACCAGTTCATATCCCTCTGGAAGCGTTACGTTCACCGGAAGTGTATAGCTTCCATTTATCTCACAGCTCTTCAGATCAATCTCTGCCGAAATATCTGACAGTGTCAAAGTAATTGCTTCCTCACTGTCCTCACTCGTTGTCTTCACACTGATGGAGACAGCATCTGCTGGTGAGAAAATCAGCTTCTTATCTGACGGTGTATTATGCATAATAATGTCAGAAATTGGCATCTGGAATGTCTTGCTTCCTACTTCATCAATACCTACGTGTACCGTGATGGCAGAGGAAATATCACTTTCCAGTCGAATGTCGTCATACTGATTTAACGTATCATTCAAATCCACTGTGAAATCTTGCGTTTCTGTCATACCTTCCACATTAACAGGATCTTTCAGCTGTATGATGCCCCCAAGTTCCTCTATTGCATTTTCTTCCGCTACCAGATTAATGGTCTGTGGAGCAAGTGTTACCGAAGATACTTTATATCCTGGAGCTACTTCACCCGTCACCTCCACCTTCAGTGGAATATCGTTGTATACCTTCCAGAGCTCCGTCCGGACTTCTGCCGAATTATTCTGAAGACTTACTCCGTCACTGTTTTTCAGTTCCAGATTACTCATTTGTCCATCCGTCAGTGTTGCTCCGTTTTTATCCTCAATCCGGATCGGATAAAAGTCTGTCGATCCCATACTCATATTCGTGACATCCACTGAAATCGTAACCTTTCCGATGATATTAATCAACGATTCCGGTCCGGCAATCCTGATCGTATCCCCTGTTACAATTGTCGTTTTTCCTACTTCATATCCTTTATCCGGTTTTCCGGTAGTCACCACGGCCATCCCAAAGTTCTGCTCCACTTTATCTTCCATACTGATCTTCAGGGAAGATGGAAGCATTCGGATATCTTCCTGTCGGATCCTTCCATCTTCACAACTGATCTCCAGTGGAACTGTTCCAAGTGCCTCATTATAGTTCTCCATATCCGCTTTTACAATGAAACTGTCTGCCGCCAATGACGATCGTACACTCTTTCTCGCGGTCACATAAACATTGATCTTATCCACACCATCCACCACTGTAAATGTCTTATTGGCATTCGTAATGGTGTCCTGATTCTTAATCGTGATCGGTACATTCTTGTATACCTGAGTGCTCTCCGGATCATTGGTATTGGTTACTACCACCCAGATCAGGCAGGAAACCAAGAGGGAAACGATCTTCAGTCCCAGATTATTTGTCCATTTATGCTTCATCTGATTCTTTTCCCTTCTTTCTTAAGATTCCCACACCTGGTATTCCTTTTTTGGTAACCGGCACTTTATTCTGCAGTGCCACCAGACAGGCCCGCAGCTCTTCTTCCTGTACATTATGGCGCAGCCGTCCTCTCTGGCAATGGAAATCTTCCCGGTCTCTTCCGAAACAATAATCGTAACAGAATCCGTCACTTCACTGATTCCCACGCCTGCTCTGTGTCTGGTTCCCAGAGCCTTACTCAAAGAAAGATTCTCTGACAATGGAAGATAACAGGTGGCTGACCGGATCTTATCTCCTTTAATAATCACAGCTCCATCATGAAGCGGTGTATTATGTTCAAAAATATTAATCAGCAGCTGGCTGCTTACCAGCGCATCCAGGTCAATTCCTGTTCGCTCATATTCTTCCAACGTCTCATTCTGTTCCAGAACAATCAAAGCTCCGGTCTTCACTTTCGCCATTTCAACAGTAGCCCGGACAAGTTCATTTACTGTCTTGTCACTGCATCTCTGTTCCACATCTTTTTCATTTCCACTGCCGAAAATGTTGACAAGGAACATTTTCTCCCCCAGAATCTCCAATGCTTTTCGCAGCTCTGGCTGAAAAATAATAATCGCTGCAATAATAGCAATATTCAGTCCCTTATTGATAATAAAAATTAAAGTATCCATATGGAACAGATAAATCAGTGCCACAAAAAAGCCCAGGAAAATAATTCCTTTCAATAATGTCCATGCTCTGGTATTCTTGATCCATACCAGAATCGTATATACCAAAAAAGACAACAGTATAATTTCAATAATGTCTATGATCCCGACCGGCATCCGAAAAATATATAATCCGGGGATATACTGGATAAACCACATCTTAATTGTCTGCATCCCTATCTCCTTTCCGATCTTCTGCTTCTTTTTTTACGATGAACCTTTCTTTTTGGAATCGCTTTTACATAATAGAAATACTCATCATCTTCAAATCGTACATTTTCTGTTCTACGATAATCCAGACTAAACAGAAAAGCCTGAGCTGCTGCCGCTGTCAGCAGTGCCACGATCACATCCAGTATCATAGTCACAATCTGTACCGAAACGCCAAAGAATGTACTGCCTGCTATACGCAGTGCCACATACAGAAATAATCCCACTCCGGCTGCCGTCATCCAGGCATATTTGATCTCCATTCTGCGAATCAGCCACACGATCCACAAAAGCACAGCCAGAGCAATGGCCATCACCAACATTTCCCAGTTATTCATCACTGCATTCATCAGTTCTGTCATTTTCTGCATCATAGCTTCCGCCGCATCGGTCGCTGTAGCCTCCAGCGTACCACCCATCTGATTGGTCACTCCTGTCAGTTCATAAGCAAATACCCCAAATATGACACCTGCTGCGGACAGTGGACCTCCCACCAGGCCAAACAATACCGCCGCCATAGCAGGAACACCCATGTGCATGGTAATGGCCGTTAAAATCAATGGTACTGCGGAGTGGGGTGCGATGCTAAAATAAAGCAACATTCCCACAATCAACATTCCACCACCTGCAATCGCTGCCTCCGGTGAAATCCCGTAGAAATGAATCAGGATCATTCCTGCACCGATCATTACCGTACTGTTGGATGGAAGGAAAGCACAAAGCAATGCCAATGATGCAACAATCAGTGGATTTCTCAATATTACCACCTGCCCCAGTGATGCATTAATCATTCCAAAAGCACATAGTGCCATACAAAACTTGGCAAGTATACGTATTACTGTATCATGTTCCCCATAAAACCTGCTTAAGCTGTCTCTTATGCCAAGTAACAGTCTCATGCTTCTTCTCCTTTTCCCTTTCTTTTATCTTCCCGTTCGTACTCCCGTTCCAGTCTGATCAGCATTTCCTGATACTGTTCCAGATCTTTCCGTGCACGTGCATACCGAACACTATGTATACAATAAGTAAGTACCAGGAAAAAACAAAGCCATACTGCATACAAAAACAGGATCTGCTTTCCCAGCAGCCATACATCTATTCTGGTAATATCCAGCATCAGCGTCTCAGCATGATACATCCCCCATCCAGCCAGGATGCACAAGAATGCTGCGGTTACCCGCAGTCCATTTTTTATCATATGGCGGCCAATGTAATCACTGCGAAAGCAGGTACGCACTCCCTCCAGCTGTTCCATGTGATGTTCTTCAAAAATGGCAAGCCTGATCATCTGATAAATTCTTTTTTCATTCATATGTATGCCCTCTCATTTTTTCAGTATATCATATCCCCATGGCCAATACAAATTGCTATATAAAAAATATCTGAAATTCCTGCTCTTTTCAGACTCTCTGCCGCCGCATCTACCGTACTTCCCGTTGTGTATACATCGTCTACCAACAAAACTCTCTGATACGGACTTTCCCTCTCTGCTTCAAATGCCTCCAGCAGATTTTTTCTGCGTGTTGCGCGATCCAGTTCCTTCTGTGCTCCGGTATCTCTGACTTTTTTCAACAATTCTGTATCTACCGGAAGATTCCAGTATTCCCCCAGATATCCAGCCAGAATCTCTGCCTGATTATATCCTCTGAGTTTTTTCTTCTTTGGATACATCGGAATCGGCACCAATACCTCCGGATGCCACATCTGCACATTTTTTTCTCCATATCTGGCCAGCATCCGGGCAAAAGTCTCCAGATATTCTCTTTTATTGCTATATTTTATCTTATGAATGGCTTCTTTCACTTTTCCTTCGTACAGCAGCATAGCGCATCCCTGACGGTAACTGTGATGTGTTTTCTGACAGTCAGGACAGAATTCCTGTTCCATGCTGCCAACCGGCTTTCCGCATCGATAACAGACCGGCTGTTCGACAAACTTCAGTTCCTTCCGGCAGTCCTCACAGACTCCCTGACTGATCTTTCCACAAACAGGACATGTGGATGGATACAAAAGTTCCGTTGCTGCCTTCGCTGTTCTTTTCCAACTATCTGGCCATTCTATTTTTCTGATCTTTTTCACTCCTCTTCCTGCCACTGCTGAATCTGTTCTTTCAGCGTGGAATAACGCTTCTGTTCCATTTCATTGTCGATCATCTGCTGAAATACCTGCTCAGATCCTACCAGAGTCACACATTTTCTTGCCCTGGTAATCGCCGTATACAGGAGATTCCGGCTCATCAGCATACGTGGACCGGAAAGCAATGGAATCACCACTGCCGGGTATTCGCTTCCCTGGGACTTATGAATCGTGATGGCATAAGCCAGCTCCAGCTGCTCCAGTTCCTTAAACGAATACTCGATATATTTATTATCATCAAACACAACTGTCATCTGCTCTGCGTAAGAATTAATCTCAGAAACGATTCCCATATCCCCGTTAAAGACGCCTACGCCCTTCTCTACAGGAATGCCATATGCTCCCCGGATCTCCCACTCGATCTGATAGTTGTTCTTGACCTGCATCACCTTGTCACCCTCCCGGAAAAGTCCGGAGCCGAATTCCTTTTCCTTCTTTTCCGGCGATCTTGGATTCAGATATTCCTGCAGGATTGTATTCAGACGTTCCACGCCAAGAAGTCCTTTTCGCATCGGTGTCAGGACCTGAATATCCAGCATTCTCGCATCCACATATTTAGGCATCTTCTTCATCACTAATGTCAGCACTACGCTGATGATCACATTGGCATCATCTCTTTTCAGGAAGAAAAAGTCCCGGCTTTTATTGTCCAGTACAACATGTTCTCCTTCGTTAATCTTATGAGCATTGACCACGATATCACTTTCACTTGCCTGACGGAATATCTTATTCAGACGCACTACCGGAAAACACTCCGAATAGATGATATCTTTCAGCACACTTCCAGGTCCGACAGACGGCAGCTGATTCACATCTCCTACCATAATCAGTCTGGTTCCCACCGACACTGCCGACAGCAGCGCATGCATCAGAAACAGATCCACCATAGACATCTCATCTATGATGATCACATCTGCTTCCAGTGGATTCTCCATATTTCGTTCGAAATGATATCCTGCCGAGTCTTCCTCAGGCACCCCGGAAATCTCCAGGAGACGATGTATGGTCTGTGCTTCATAGCCTGTAGCCTCCGTCATACGCTTGGCTGCTCTTCCGGTCGGCGCTGCCAGCAGAATCTCCAGCCCCTCTGATGCAAAATAGTGGATCAGGGTATTGATCGTGGTAGTTTTTCCTGTACCAGGTCCGCCGGTGATCACCAGCAGGCCATGATTTACCGCCTGCACCACGGCTTCTTTTTGCAGTTCTTCCAGCCTGGTTCCTGTTCTGGCCTCTATATCTGCCAGCTTCTGCATCACGGTGTCGTCTGCGATATCCGCTGTCACATTCAGATCATGAAGCATCTTTGCCGTATTCAGCTCCAGATAGTAATTCTGTGTACAATATACCCGATCTTCCTTCAGAACTACTTTTCGATCCATGGCCAGATCCATCAGATTCCGTTCCATGGCTTCCAAAGATACCCCAAGCAGCTCGGCTCCTCTTCGGAACAATTCCTCTCTTGGCAGATAGATATGTCCTTCTGCCATGGACTGCTTCAGTGCATAAAACATACCACTTCGTATACGGAAGTCCGAATCCGTATGATCCCTGCTTTTTCTGCAATCTCGTCCGCAATCTTAAATCCTACTCCCTGAATCTCATCTGTCATCTGATAGGGATTCTCTTCAATGATCCGATACAGACGTTCTCCGTACTGATTGTAAATCTTCACACTTAAGGCTGACGAAATTCCATATTTCTGAAGAAAAATCATGGCTTTTCTTGCATCCCTTTTTTCTTCCATCTGCTGTGCAATTTCTCTTGCCTTTTTCTCACTGATCCCTTTGATCTCTGCCAGACGCTCCGGTTCTTCTTCCATAATACGGAAAGTATCTGCCTTAAAACGCCGCACGATTCTGGCAGCCAGCGCACTCCCGATTCCTTTTATTGCTCCGGATCCAAGATAACGTTCCATCGCCAGTTCATCTTCCGGCGCCTTTAATTCAAAAGAGCTGATTTTAAACTGGGTACCATACGTACTGTGCTGCGTATAGGTTCCTTCCGCTTCGATCAGCTCTCCTTCATTGATATACTGCAAGGTGCCTACGCAGGTCACTTCTTCCCCGTCGCAGATCATCACCATCACTGTATATCCGTTATCTTCATTTCGGAAAATGATATGATCTATGTATCCCGAAATTTTTTCCATTCGTTTTTCCTTCCAAATCCTATATCTGCTAACCTTCCAGACGGTTATTCCGTGCAGTCATCTCTGCATAAATACCGGTACCGATGGCTACTGCTGCAATCGGCTCCTCGGCTGTCACCGTATTGATTCCAGTCTTCTCCTCTATGAGTTCCTCCAGTCCATCCAGAAGTGCTCCGCCTCCCGTCAGCACAATACCACGTTCTACAATATCCGCAGCCAGCTCTGGCGGTGTCTTCTCCAATACGCTGTGTACTGCCTCCACGATCTGACCGGTAGCCTCCTTCAGCGCCTCGCGCACATCTTCAGAGGTGATCCGCACCGTCTTCGGCAGTCCGGTACCCAGATCCCGTCCTTTGACCTCCATGATCTTCTGTTCCGGGCGCTCGATAGCAGTGCCCACATGAATCTTGATATCCTCTGCCGCACGTTCCCCGATGATCAGGTTATGTACCGTTCTGGCATACTTCATAATAGCCTCGTCAAAATTATCCCCGGCTACATTAATCGTACGATCTACTACCACACCATCCAGAGAAAGAATCGCTGCCTCGCAGGTACCGGCACCGATATCCACAATCATCTTCCCACATGGTCTGGAAATGTCGATACCTGCTCCCATGGCTGCTGCAATCGGCTCCGGAACCGTCAGCACTTCTCTGGCACCTGCCTGATAGGTAGCATCTTCCACTGCCTTTTTCTCTACTTCTGTGACATTACTCGGTACACAGATGCTGATACGAGGTTTCTTAAATGACAATCTGCCGGTAGCCTTCTGAATAAAATACTTCAGCATCTGCTCTGTCACCGCATAATCTGCTATAATTCCATTCTTCAGCGGACGAATGGCTACAATGTTCCCTGTTGTTCTTGAAAGCATAATACGCGCTTCATCACCAATTGCCCGAATCTTATCTGCATCACGATCATAGGCCACCACAGACGCTCCTTTAATACCACGCCTTTTCCTCTGACATAAATCAATATGCTGGCTGTTCCAAGATCGATTCCAATATCTGATACGTTCATATACTTCCCCCTTTTTTACTCCTTGTTCAAGTATAAAACACCGCCCTGAAATTTTAAAGTCCTTTTTCCGATTTTCCGAAAACTTCTCGAAATTCATATTTTCTTTTCTTTTTGAACACATTTTGAACACATTTTACCGATATACTGTAGCCATATTAGCAAAGAGCTAATATATTTCATAACTCAAGCTTCGCAGCACCACACGTTGCGAAGCACTCCCTCAAAATAATTTAGTTTTTTCTCTTTCCTGAAATGAGCTGTGCGAGATGCACAGCTCATTTCATGTTTTACTACAAATATTTCGTAACTATTCAGTACCTTCACAGTTACGAGTGGGTTCTGAATAGTTACAAATATTTCTTAATATATTTTCCAGTATAGGAGATTGGACTCTTTGCCACTTCTTCCGGCGTGCCTCTGGCTATGACAGTCCCACCACCGTCTCCACCTTCCGGTCCCATATCGATGATATAATCGGCGGTCTTGATCACATCCAGATTGTGTTCAATGACAACTACCGTATTGCCGCCATCGGCCAGTCTCTGAAGAATCTCTATTAGCTTGTGTACATCGGCAAAATGCAGTCCGGTGGTCGGTTCATCCAAAATATAGATGGTCTTTCCGGTGCTCCTGCGACTCAACTCAGTGGCCAGCTTTACACGCTGTGCCTCACCGCCGGATAACTGGGTGGATGGCTGTCCCAGCTTGATATAGGATAATCCCACATCATTCAATGTTTCTATTTTTCTTCGAATAGATGGCACATGTTCAAAGAACTTCACTGCTTCTTCCACCGTCATATTCAGCACATCATAAATGCTTTTTCCTTTGTATTTGACCTCCAGAGTCTCCCGGTTGTATCGACGTCCCTGGCAGACTTCACACGGTACATAGACATCCGGCAGGAAGTTCATCTCGATCTTGATGATACCGTCTCCTGAGCAGGCCTCACATCTTCCACCTTTTACATTAAAGCTGAATCTGCCTTTGCTATAGCCTCTGGCCTTGGCATCGGCCGTGGATGCAAACAGATCACGGATGGCATCAAAGACTCCGGTATAGGTCGCCGGGTTGGATCTTGGCGTACGCCCAATCGGGGACTGGTCAATATTGATGATCTTATCCAGCTGATCCGTTCCCTCAATCCTATCATGAGCTCCCGGTATAGTCCGGGCACGGTTCAGTGTCTTTGCCAGACTCTTATAGAGAATCTCATTGATCAGCGAACTCTTACCGGAGCCGGATACGCCGGTTACACAGGTCAGTACTCCCAGTGGAATCTCCACATCAATGTTCTTCAGATTGTTCTGTCTGGCTCCCACGATCCTGATAAATCCGGTTGGCTCTTTTCGTACCTTCGGTACCGGAATCTGCAGTCTGCCACTTAAATAAGCTCCTGTTATCGATTCTTCACAGGCCATCAGTTCTTCTGCCGTTCCGGCAGCCACCACTTCTCCGCCGTGATCACCGGCTCCCGGTCCGATATCTACGATATAATCTGCTTCCCGCATCGTATCTTCGTCATGTTCTACCACAATCAGGGTATTGCCAAGATCACGAAGACTCTTCAACGTAGCAAGCAGCTTATCGTTATCTCGCTGATGCAGACCAATACTAGGTTCATCCAGGATATAGGCCACGCCAACCAACCCAGAGCCGATCTGGGTGGCCAGACGGATACGCTGGGCTTCTCCACCAGACAGACTTCCGGTGCTTCTGGCCAAAGTCAGATAATTCAGGCCCACATCCATCAGGAACTTCACTCTGGATCGTATTTCCTTTAACAACAGTCTCCCGATCAGCTCCTGCTGCTTCGTCAATGTCAGGTGTGTCATGAATTCCTGTAATTTATCAATAGACAGTGTGGTCACTTCGTAAATATTCCTGTCATTAATGGTCACTGCCAGAGAGGATGCTTTCAGACGCTGTCCCTTACAGGTCTTGCAAGGCGTAATGTTCATAAAAGTCTCATACTCTGCCTTGGAGCTTTCTGATCCGGTCTCCCGGTATCTGCGCTCCACATTCTTTATCAGTCCTTCGAAAGCTACATGATAGACACCTTCTCCCCGCTGTCCCACGTAGTGCACATCCACCTCATGTCCGTTTGTTCCATGAATGATAATATCCCGGATCTCCTGAGGATATTCCTGATATGGAGTATCCAGACTAAAATGATATTCCTCTGCCAGTGCATCCAGAATAGCTCTGGTAAAGCTGCCCTTATCTTTGCAGGACTGCCAGCCCATGACAGCAATGGCACCTTCTTTGATACTCAGGGACTTGTCCGGTATCATCAGATCCTCGTTAAACTCCATCCGGTATCCCAGTCCATAACAGTCCGGGCAGGCACCAAACGGATTATTAAAGGAAAAGCTTCGCGGCTCAATCTCATCTACACTGATTCCGCAGTCCGGGCAGGAGAAGCTCTGGCTGAAACTTAAGGTTCCCTGATCTGCTGCATCGACCATCACCAGTCCTCCGGTCAGAGACATGACTGTCTCCAGAGAGTCTGTCAGGCGCTTCTCGATTCCCGGCTTGACAATCAGTCGGTCTACCACAATCTCGATGGTATGCTTTTTATTCTTTTCCAGCTTAATCTCTTCTGACAGTTCATAAGTAAGGCCGTCAATCACCGCACGGACATAACCATTCTTTCTCGCCTGTTCCAGGAGCTTGACATGCTCCCCTTTTCGTCCACGTACCACCGGAGCCAGCAGCTGGATCTTGGTTCGCTCTGGCAGAAGCATGATCTGATCCACCATCTGGTCTACAGTCTGTTTCTTAATCTCTCTGCCACAGGAAGGACAATGAGGTGTTCCAATTCGGGCATACAGCAGGCGGAAATAATCATAGATCTCTGTTACCGTTCCCACCGTAGATCGTGGATTGCGGTTCGTCGATTTCTGATCAATGGAAATCGCCGGCGGCAGCCCTTCAATGCTTTCCACATCTGGCTTTTCCATCTGTCCCAAAAACATTCTGGCATAGGAGGACAACGATTCCATATAACGCCGCTGTCCTTCTGCATAGATGGTATCAAAAGCCAGTGAAGACTTGCCGGAACCGGAAAGTCCAGTCAGCACTACCAGCTTATTTCTCGGAATATCCAGACTGATGTTCTTCAGATTATTCTCATTCGCTCCACGAATCCGAATATATTGCTTTCTATCTGTTTTTTCTTTTTCGTTGCTCATTCTTCCTCCAGTTCCTGCAGGTGCTTCTTCAGGTCAATCATCTTATCCCGCAGTTCCATGGCCGCTTCAAAGTTCAGTTCTGCGGCTGCTTTCTTCATTTGTTTTTCTACCTTGCCGATGAGTTTTTCCAGATCTTTTCTACTCATAGATTCTGGATCCACTTCATGATCCTGTTCTTCTTTGGCTACTGCCTTGGAAATACTGATCAGATCACGGACTGCCTTTCGGACAGTCTGTGGTGTAATACCATGTTCTTCATTATAAGCTTCCTGAACCGCTCTTCTTCGATTGGTCTCATCTATGGCGATCTTCATGGAATCTGTCATCACATCAGCGTACATAATGACATGGCCGTCTGCATTTCGGGCTGCACGCCCAATAGTCTGGATCAGGGATGTGGCAGAACGCAGAAAACCTTCCTTATCTGCATCAAGAATCGCTACCAGGGTAATCTCCGGGATATCCAATCCCTCTCTGAGCAGGTTAATTCCTACCAATACGTCAAAGACATCCAGGCGCATATCACGGATAATCTCGGTACGCTCCAGCGTATCTACATCCGAATGCAGATAGCGTACCCGTATACCAATCTCCCGCAGGTACGAAGTCAGATCTTCTGCCATGCGCTTCGTCAATGTGGTAATCAGCACTTTATTCTTTGCTGCAATTTCCTTATTGATCTCTCCTGCCAGATCATCAATCTGTCCTTCCACAGGGCGGACTTCCACTTTCGGATCCAGAAGTCCTGTCGGACGGATAATCTGTTCCGCACGGAGCATCTCATGTTCTTCTTCATAATTGCCCGGTGTTGCAGAAACAAACAGGATCTGATCAATCTTGCTCTCAAACTCCTGAAAATTCAACGGTCGATTGTCCAGTGCTGACGGAAGCCGGAATCCATAATCCACCAGTGTAGTTTTTCTGGAACGGTCACCGGAATACATCGCCCCAATCTGCGGAATGGTCTTATGAGACTCATCAATCATAATCAGGAAATCATCTGGGAAATAGTCAATCAGTGTATGAGGCGGCACGCCCGGCTCCAATCCGGACAGATGTCTGGAATAGTTCTCGATACCGGAGCAAAATCCCGTCTCACGCATCATCTCGATATCAAAATTCGTCCGCTCTGCAATACGCTGAGCCTCCAGAAGTTTATCATTACTCTTAAAATACTCCAGCCGTTCTGCCAGTTCTTCTTCGATATGCTTCGTGGCCTCCAGCATCTTGTCCATCGGTACTACATAATGAGATGCCGGGAAGATAGCTACATGTTCCAGACGGTTGCGGATCTCTCCGGTGAGCACGTCAAACTCTGTGATCCGATCCACCTCATCCCCGAAAAATTCTATACGGATAGCCGTCTCTGAGGCATTGGCCGGAATCACCTCCAGCACATCACCATGTACCCGGAAGGTACCACGCTTAAAATCAATCTCATTCCGGTCATACTGCATATCGATCAGCTTACGGATCACATCATCCCGATCCTTTTCCATACCAGGCCGCAGGGATACTACCATGTTCTTATAATCCACCGGGCTTCCCAGTCCATAGATGCAAGATACGGAAGCAACAATAATAACATCTTTTCGCTCTGCCAGCGCTGTAGTAGCTGACAAACGCAGCTTATCAATCTCATCATTAATCGATGAATCTTTGGCAATATAAGTATCCGAGGACGGCACATACGCCTCCGGCTGATAATAATCATAATAGGATACAAAATATTCTACCGCATTGTGCGGAAAAAATTCTTTAAATTCTCCATACAGCTGAGCTGCCAGTGTCTTGTTATGGGCTATGATCAGTGTCGGCTTATTCATCTGCTGAATGACATTCGCCATGGTAAACGTCTTACCAGAACCCGTCACACCCAGAAGCGTCTCACACTGATTGCCTTCCTGAAAGCCCTTCACCAGTTCCGCAATTGCCTGTGGTTGGTCACCGGTTGGTTGATATTCAGAAACCAATTCAAAATGATTCATATGAATACTCCTGATTGAATCTAATCTGTTTACTCTTATTTTTGCTACCTGTCAAGTATATCATTCATTATAAAAAAAGTACAGAACAAATCGAATGTTTGTTCTGTACTTTTTCTACTCCGTCACATGTATCGTTGCTCTGAGCATACCCATCCAACAGCTGTAGATATAGTCCCCCGGCTGTTCTGGCAGGAATGTGATTTTGTTTTCTCCCGGTTTCAGCTTTATATCCAGATCATACTCCGGTATTCGAATTTCGTTATTGCATCCGTTCAGACTGATCGCCTCTGCTTCAATGATCCATTCCACCGGGATCCCTGCTTTTACGGTAATATCTTCGTATCCGTTTGGCTTTAATGTCGTGGTAACATACTGTACATCCTCATTTTTTTCTGCCTGAATTCCTGTGCTGCCACCTGCTAACGGCACACCAAATCCCAGCAGCGCACTGTTATTCTGAATCATATAGACGGAAAAAAGTAAAATCAGGCAGCTCCCGGCCAGCAGCATCTTAGATCGCCATTTTTGCAATAACGTACCTGCAGCCAGTCCAAATAACAGCATCAATGGTACTGTTCCAATTGCAAAGAAGAACATCGACAATGCTCCTGCTGCCACGCTTCCAGAGGCTACCGCTACCAGCTGCATGGCCTGCAGCGGACCGCATGGCATCAGACCATTACACAGACCAACCCAAAAAGCCGATCCTGACTGAATCCTTTTTGGACACGGAATATGAATCTTACGCAAAAACGGCAGCAGATCCAGCATATTCAACGCCATCAGCAGCATACAGATTCCGGCAAATAATCCGATACCGGCCCGTACCTCTACAGAAATTGAGACTACACTGCCAAGTGCTCCGAGAAGTGCTCCTGTCAGGGTATAACTGCACACCCGTCCCATATTGTATAACACACTGCTTCTCCAGCCGCTCTGTTCTCCGCGCTTCATACTCTGGGACAGGCTTAATCCCCCACACATGGCCATACAATGTACAGAAGTCAATAGTCCGGTCAGACAAAGCGCCACATAGCCTACGCCTTCTTCTGCTCGTGGGAAAGAAGCAAAAACAGTCATAATCCCCATTCGCTCCCCCACCAGAAACGCCATAAGACTTCCTGCCACCAGCAGCCACTTTTTCCATTTCTGACCAGCCTTCTTGCCGTTTTGATATCCAGAAGCAGTTACCGCCTGTTCAATCTGATTCGGAGCACAGATTCCATTTTCATATGTGACCGTCAGTAATCCTTTTCCATAATCTGCTTTCACAGATTTCACACCAGCTACTTTGCCAACTGCATGTTCCAGTGTCTTTTCACACTGTCTGCACATCATATCTCTGACATAAAATTTTGTTGTTACATCCATATTTAGATTCCCTTTTTCCAGTTGGCAAAAACATCCGCCTGTTCATCAAGAGATGCCGTCTCTATCAGTACCTGATCTCCATCTTCTGAAAGTTCCAGCGGTACCGGATTGCAGCCACCATGTACATCATCGATAGCCTCTACTGCAAAATGGTTGCCACAGTTCTGGCATACAACTTCGTTTCCTTCCTGTTCAAAATAAGCATATGGCGAACCTGCACACACCTGACAGGTATTCAGCGCTCCATGTACTGTTCCATCTGCATCCTTGTATAACATGACCTGCATGGCAGTGCCATTGGAATCATAGTCAATAAATGCTACCTGATCTCCCAGAGAAGCCATTGGCACATGCAAATTTCCATCCACCAAATCTGCTTCCACAGCATCTTCACTTTCATTCTGCACATTGTCATTTTCCGGTGTTATTTCTGTCTCTGTTGCCGTCACTTCCTGCTTTTCTGTTTTACTCCCGCATCCGATCAGATTTATCGCCAGCACACCTGTTATCATCATTGTATAGATCATTTTCTTTCTCATTTTTTCTTTGCCTCCTTGTGTCGCTTGTCTCAATTCCCTCTGATCTCTCTCCCTGATTTCTGCACTGTCCATATTCCGGACAAAGAAAATGCGGGATCTTATGGCTTTTGTCATACACTCCCGCACTTCTTTCGCTTTTATGTGCTATTTCTTATGTTAGTATTCCTCATGCTGCTGTTTCAGATTCTGTCTCTGTTTCTGCTGCTATTCCACTTTCAGCTTCTGTCTCATCTGCTGCAGCAGTTTCACTCTCGCTCTCTGCTTCTGCATCTGCTGCTGTTACGCCACCTTCAACAACCAGTTCCTCTTCATAGTCTGCGCCATAAGTATCAAGCAGCGTAGCTTCATAATCTGCATGGAAGAATTTTTCTTCTCCAAGAGTCTTGATCTCATCATTGATCCAGTCAAGCAGTGTATCATTTCCTTTGGTAACTGCTGGTGCAATGGTATCAGCACTTCCCAGCGATGGAATACCTACTGTATAACCTTCATTCTGTTTTGCGAATGCAATCACTTCTGTGTTATCATTTGCCCATGCTACACCATTTCCATTTTCCAGTGCATTCTTGGCTGTTGCATAAGAATCATATTTCTGTAATGGGATATCCGGATAGTTCTCAACCAGATAAGTTTCTGCTGTTGTTCCGGAGATAACGATCATCTGGTCATCTGGATTCCAGTCATCCAGTGTTTCAATCACATTGGAATCTGGTGAAACAACACCAAGTGCTACGTTCATATATGGAAGAGCAAAGTCTACTTCTTCTGCACGTTCTGGTGTTACAGTAAAGTTAGCCAGAATCACATCCACTTTTCCAGTCTGAAGATACTCGATACGGTTTGCTGCTTCTGTGGAAACAAAGTTCACATCTACTCCAAGATCCTCACCCAGACGGTTTGCGAAATAAACATCATATCCCTGATAGTCTCCATTCTCGTCTACATAACCAAATGGGTTCTTATCGGAGAAAACACCGATGTTAATCGTTCCGTCCTCTTTGATTTCATCCAGTGTACGGAATCCGTCTGCTGCAAACGCTGAGGTTGCAAATAAAGTGGATAATGCAAGAGTTGATGCAAATACGATTGATTTTTTCATGATACTGTTCTCCTCTTTTATGATATTTATTTAGTTCTCAAGCAATGCTTCCTTCGTTTTTTCCAAATCTGCATTGCTTTTTCGCAATGTCTCATTCGCAATTCGCCTTACGGCTTCTTGCTCATGTATGGCATACGCCATATAGCTTTGTCAAAACATTCTTCCTCAAGCAAGCTTGATCAGAATGTTTCTTCCAAATCTGCATTGCTTTATGTTAATAACATACTAGGCCACTAGGTTAAATATGTCAATCATTTTTTTATAATAACTGGATATAGATTTAAACTATAGCTCTATATGATAAAAACACCCGCTCTACCAGGCGGGTGTCAGGAACTAATCTTTCTTTATCGTCTTATGTTTTACATGTTCGAATGTGAAAACGTTCAGAAACTGTTTTGCCCTTTCTGTCTTCGGATGGTCAAAAAATGTCTCTGGATCAGAATCCTCCACAATTTTTCCACCCTCCAGGAAAATAACACGGTCTGCGATAGCACGGGCAAACTGCATCTCGTGAGTAACAATGAGCATAGTTTTTCCCTGCTCAGCCAGCTGAAGCATAACATCCAATACTTCACGTACCATTTCCGGATCCAGTGCTGCCGTTACTTCATCAAAAAGCAGGATCTCAGGATGCATACAGAGAGCACGTACAATAGCCACACGCTGTTTCTGTCCTCCAGACAACTGACGTGGGAAACTGTCGGCTTTATCTTTTAGTCCTACACGCTCCAGAAGTTCCAGTGCTTCTTTCTTTACTTCTTCTTTGTCTCTCTTCTGTACTTTAGCAGGTGCCAGAAGGATATTATTCAACACGGTAAGATGCGGAAACAGCTCATAACTCTGGAATACCATACCAATTTTCTGCCGAAGCTGAGTCAGATTTTTTGACGACTGACTAATCTGCTGTCCTTCAATCTCGATGGAGCCTCCCTGTGTCGGTTCCAGGGCATTGATACACCGCAGCATCGTACTTTTTCCACAACCACTCGGTCCTACTACTACGATCACTTCTCCTCTGTGAACAGTCAGACTCACATCGTCCAGAATCATATTATCTTCAAATTTTTTTGTCAGATGCTCTATTTTCAGCAATTCTTCTGCCATCGTTTACTTCCACCTCTTTTCCAGATATTTGGCCAGCAGGCTGATTGGCCAACAAGCCAGAAAATATAAGAGAAATACTGCCAGATAAATGCCAAAAGCAGCATTTGGACTGGACATACGGTTTGCTTCAATGATCTGCTGTGCCACCTTCAATACTTCCACCACACCGATCATCAATATCAGACTGGTAGTCTTGATCATACGGGTAATCAGATTTATAGACAACGGAATCAGTCTGCGCAGCGTCTGTGGAATAATAATATACCAATAGGTCTGCACTTTGCTTAAGCCCAGCGCCTCACTGCTCTCATACTGATGCTTTGGAATGCTGGAGAGTGCTCCTCTTACCAGGTCACTCATTTCCGCTGTTCCCCATAAAATAAACACGATAATGGATGCTGTTTCACCGGACAGTTCCCATCCAAATGCTCTGGTACTTCCAAAATAAACCAGAAACAGCAGCACCATCTGCGGCATAATCCGGATAAACTCCAGATACACACGCAAAATAGTTTTCGTGATCGGATTCTTCCAGTTCATCAGCGCTCCCAGCAAAATTCCCAGCGGAATGCTGACCAGAACTGAGATCAGGCTGATCCGCAGAGCTACACCAAGTCCTCCGATCAGTCGGATCATATTTTTTCCTTTTAATAATACTTCAAGCCCCAAATCCGGCATAACGCAGCCTCCTTTCCAGAATGCTGCCCATAATCGATACCGGAAGCAGAATAATCAGATAAAATACCACCAGCAGGAACAGACTCTCCGTTGTCTTATAATACATTCCAATCAGGTCTTTTGCTGTAAACATCAGATCCATCAAACTAATCGCGCTAAATACACTGGTCTCTTTCAGTAAAAAGATCACATTAGCAATAAATGCCGGAATACTGATGGACATCGCCTGCGGCAAAATCACATACCGCATCATCTGATAGCGATTCATACCAAGGCTCATGGCACTCTCTGCCTGAATCGGCTCAATGGCCTCCAGACCGCTTCGGAACGCTTCCGCCATATAACTTCCACCTAAAAACGCCAGTCCTGCCACACCACAGATATCCGCCTGTGTACGAATACCGATCTTCGGTAATCCATAATAGATAAAAAACAGCTGCACCAGGAGCGGTGTATTTCTGCTCAGCTCTATGTAGATTCCAACAATGTGTTTCAGTACTGGTATCTTATAATATTGAATTGCCGCACAGATCAGACCAACTATGATGGCAATCACCACACCCATCACGCCGATCCGCACTGTGAGCACCGCTGCCTTCTCGTAAAGCGGCAGATATTTCATAATAAATTCCCAGTTCATAGCCTCTTAACCTTATGAAATTCTTCACATTTCCTTTCTTATATTATGATATAGTATGATAATAAAGTTAAACTTGATTTTCATTCAGTCCACTTCTTTCATACGCTACCATATAAAAGGATATTAACACCATATTCCTACTATGTCAATAGGATATATCACAAAGCCTTTTCCGTCCAACGAATACAATTTTTTAGCGCGAGACGGCGCTATTGGTCCAGTGGACCAATGCTCAGCGCCGACCGAGGAGGACTTTAGGTCCTCCGAGACCTCGAACGTTGGAAGAGCCCTCTTGGGCTCTTCTTTCACAAAGAAAAAGGGCTATCCATCGGATAACCCTTTCTCTTTGTGAAAATAAAAAGAGCGCGAGACGGGACTCGAACCCGCGGCCTCGACCTTGGCAAGGTCGCGCTCCACCAACTGAGCCACTCGCGCATTTCTTATGTTGTCGCTCACCTCAGCGACAAATAATACTATACATGATATATCTTCATTTGTCAATAACTTTTTTCAAAAAATTTTGAGGCACTTTTCTTTTTCTGAAATGTGCCTCAAATCGTTATTCCTGTTAGTGTGCACTCAGATATTTTTCAATATCTTCAATCGCAGCTGCCTCATCTGTGCCATCTGCCTCTACCATGATCTCTTCTCCTGCTTCCAGTCCCAGTGTCATCATTCCCATGATGCTTTTCGCATTCACACGCTTCTGTTCTACTTCCACGTGAATCTTGCTCTCATATTGACTTGCCACCTGTACAAGTAATGCAACAGGACGTGCCTCCAAACCACTAGGCAACTCGATTTTGATAGATTTTTTAATCATAATGCTTCTCCTCCTTACAGCCTCTCAGTCCATCCGCTATTTCGCTTAATTTTCTTAAGCGGTGGTTCACACCAGACTTTCCCACTTGTGGGTTCAATAACATTCCTAATTCTTTCAGTGTGGCGTCCGGATTGGCCAGTCTGACTTCCGCCATATCTGCCAGCCCCTCGGACAATTCCCCAAAGCCAATTGTATCCCGGATATATCGAATATCCTCTATCTGCTTCACCGCTGCATTTACCGTCTTGTAAATATTTGCTGTCTCACAATTGACCTTACGGTTCAGTGAATTTCTCATATCTTTTAATATACGGATATTTTCCAGTTCCATCAGAGCCTGATGTGCTTCCATAATATTCAGCACATCCACGATTCCATCCCCCTCTTTGATATAAACCACATGATACTTCTTCCGCTGTACCATACGGGCATCAATCTGAAAGGAATACAACACCTGCTGTATCTGTCTTGCCCGGTACTCGGATGCACAGGCAAACTCCAGATGATAAAACTTCTCAGGGTTGCTGACAGACCCTGTCACCAGAAAAGCTCCTCTTAAAAAAGCTCTCTTGCAGCATGTTCTTCGAATCAGTTCACTGTCCGCCAGTTCAAAGTCATCTGCCAGATCCATATAACTTTCTCCATCTGGCTTCATCAGCCCGGTAGCGCGTAAAATCTGTAGTACATTTTCCTGTTTTTTTACATACAAATGATACATCCGACCGTTTTTGCTGCCATGATGCTGTCTGATAGAAAGTTCAACTTCTATATTAAATGTTTTTTGCAATAATGTAAAGTACTTTCTTGCCACAAACAGATTCTCTGTCTGAATTTTCAATAAAAACCTGTCATTTTTCGATACAGAGATCCCTCCGCACATACTGATGATGGCTGTGATCTCCGCAATCTGGCAGTGTCTGGCCCCCAGCTTCTGTCTGGCCAGCTCTTCTTTCACAGTTCCGGAAAACGACATAACGGCTCCTTTACCTTCCCTTTTCAATATCTCTGTGTTCAATCTTTACTTTGTATTCCCGATCCTCTTTCAGTATCTCATACAGCTTATTGGCAATGGTCACTGACCGGTGTTTTCCTCCGGTACATCCAATCGCCACCACCAGCTGATTTTTTCCTTCTATTACATAATTAGGTATCAGAAACTGTACCATATCACTCAGCTTATCCAGGAATGCTCCTGCCTGCGTACAGTTCATGACAAATTCCTGCACCTCTTTATCATTTCCAGTCTTTGTCTTTAGTTCATCTACATAATAAGGATTCGGAAGGAAACGCACATCAAATACCAGATCTGCATCTGACGGAATTCCATTTTTGAATCCAAAGGACAGCACTGTCACTACCATATTTTTAAATTCCCGGTTCTGCTGAAAGATCTCATCCATATTCTGAACCAGTTCCCGGACCAGGAGCTGGCTGGTATCCATAATATAATCCGCTTCTTTCTTCAGAAACGCCAGCTTCGCCCGTTCTTCCTTCAGTCCCGTCTCTACCCGGCCATCCACGGCCATCGGATGCTGACGTCTGGTTTCTTTATAACGTTTGATCAGTGTCTTATCTGATGCATCCATAAACAGGATCTCATATTGGAAACCAGCTGCCTTCATATCTGACAGCTGGCCATCCATCTTATCCAGTTCTTTGCCATTTCGTATATCAATTCCAACCGCAGCTTTGGTAATATCCGGGTTGTCATTCATCAACTGCGCAAACATCGGCAAAAGGGAAATCGGCAGATTATCTGCGCAATAATATCCACAGTCCTCCAGTATCTTCAGGGCTGTCGATCTTCCCGCTCCCGACATTCCCGTTACAATTACAAATCTCATGTGCTCTTCTCTTTCCTGACAGGATCAGAACTGCCCCAACCGTTTTACCTCTGGTTCCAGAGCAACTCCAAACTTCTCCATCACAATTTTTTTCGTCTCATCCATTAACTCTGTGACATCTTTAGCTGTCGCATTGCCTTTGTTGATCACAAATCCACAATGTTTTTCTGAAATCTGTGCACCTCCCACAGAAAATCCCCGCAGGCCGGCATCCATAATCAGTTTGCCTGCAAAATAGCCTTCCGGTCTCTTAAAAGTACTTCCTGCACTCGGATATTCCAATGGCTGCTTCGTGACTCTCTTTTCTTTCAGCTCATCCATCGCAGCCTTGATTTCTTTTGGATCGCCTGTCTTTAATACAATCACGCTTCCAGAACCACATAGCCTTTTCTGGCAATGATACTGGTACGATATCCCAGTTCCAGTTCTTCTGCCGGAATCGTTCTGATCATTCCATTTGGATCCAGTACCGTTACTTCTTTCAGAATATCCTTCATTTCTCCACCATAGGCACCTGCATTCATCACCACTGCACCACCGATAGTTCCCGGAATTCCCGCTGCAAATTCGAATCCAGTCAATGATGCATCCAGTGCACGCTTTGCCACTGCAGCGTTCTGTGCTCCTGCCTGCATACGGATCTGACAGCCCTCCACCTGAATTTGATTAAAATTACGCAGCATCTGAATCACAACACCACGTACTCCTTCATCAGCTACCAGCAGATTGCTGCCATTTCCCACGATATACCATGGTATCTCTTCCTGTCTGCAGAGCTTTATCACATCTGCAATCTCTTCTGTAGTCTGCGGAAGAATCAGATACTCTGCCGGACCACCGATGCGAAACGTCGTATGCTTCTTCATCGGTTCTTCCTCCAGAATCTGTTCCTTTCTCACTATCTTGCTTAATTTCTCATAAAATTCCTGTTTCACACTGTTCCCCTTTCAATTCAGGATTCCACTCTTACGAATACTTTCCACAGCTGCCTGAAGTTCTTTCTCCGGCAGAACCAGCGCAAAACGTACATATCCTTCTCCCAGACTTCCAAAACTGCTGCCTGGTGTACATATTACGCCACTTTTTTCCATCAATTCCATACAGAATTCGTTGGAATTGTGGAAGCCTTCCGGCAATGGTGCCCACACAAACATCGTACCCTGTGTATCTTTCACTTTCCATCCGATCTGTGATAATCCTCTGCACAAAGTACGGCTTCTTCTTTCGTATTTTTTACACTGCTCTGCAACACTGTCCTGTGGACCAGTCAGTGCGGCAATTGCTCCATACTGAACCGGATAGAAAATTCCGTAATCAATCTGTGAACGGATCGTCCTGAATTTCTCCACAATCTGTGCATTTCCCACACAGAATGACACTCTTGCACCAGTATAGTTAAAAGACTTGGACAGGGAATAAAATTCCACTCCTACTTCCTTTGCGCCCTCATACTGCAGGAAAGAACCACCTTTTTTTCCATCAAACACGATATCAGAATAAGCGTTATCATGAAGTATCATAATATCATATTTTTTTGCAAACGCAATCAGCTCCTGATAGAAGCAGTCATCTGCTGCTGAGCATACTGGATTGGACGGATAACTCACCACCATAAATCTTGCTTTTCTGGCTGTTTCTTCTGGAATATCTTCCAGCTTTGGAAGGAAATTATTCTTTTCATACAATGGATATTCCACTGTCACTGCATCGCACAGTTCTGGTCCGATCTTAAAAATCGGATATCCAGGATTTGGCACCAGTACCACATCACCAGGATTGCAAAGTGCCCAGGCAAAATGTGTCATTCCCTCCTGGGATCCATTCATGGACATAATTTCATTTTTTTCCAGCTGTACTCCAAATCGTTTCTGATAAAAACTCTGCATAGCTTCTGTCAGCTCCGGCAGATCTGTCAGGGAATATTTATAATTTTCCGGTTTTAATGCCGCTTCTGCCACCGCTTTCCTGATATGCTCAGGAGGCTCAAAATCTGGCGTTCCAACCGAAAGATTGTAAATCTTCTTTCCTTCTTTTACCATTTCATTTTTCTTCTCATTTAATACCGCAAAAATGCCCTCTCCGAACATTTCCGTTTTATCCGAAAATGTAAGCTTCATTTTCTGTCTCTCCTTCTGTCTCTTCCTGTTTTTTCTGTTCTTTCTTTTTCTGGCTGTATTGCTCCAGCATTGCACTAAACAGAAAAAGTGCGATGCACACGATACTGATCAGACTGCCCACATCCAGTCCGGATGGGGTGAAATTCATCTCAATCTGATGGCTTCCTTCTGTCAGATCTACCCCGGTCAGTGCATCTCCCACGCGATAGGTGGATACATTCTCCCCATCTACCTTCACGGTCCATCCTTCATCATATGGAATCGTCAGCAACAATGTACCTGCCTGATCCACCTGAATCTCTCCACTGACATGGTTGCCTTCCTCCACCACATGCTCCATCTGATTGGCTGCCAGCTTCTGATAAACTTCCTGATACTCCTCATCACTGCAGGTATATACTCTTACCGGTACCGGACTGCTCTGGTTATCTTTATACGTAATTGTAATATTCGCCTTGCTGTTCTCTCCCTCTTCTGTTACAGTACCCAGATTAAACAGATTCTTTGTATAATTATTCACAGTCTTTTCACTCTGTGGCGTCTTGATCGTCACACTCTTCACATTTTCTGTGAATTCAATATACGTCTGTTCTCCCGGGTGGAGACGGATGATATAAGTCGGTCCCTCTTCCAGTGAATAGGCTTCTCTCAGGGTATAAGCAAACGGTACCCCAGTCGCCAGCTGTGCAAACTGAGCCTGAATCTCCATTGCTGTCTGGTTACTGTAAATGTTCCAGTTCCTGATCTCAGATGACACCATGAATCCCAGTGACAGTGCCTGGTTATTCTTATACAGATAGAGAGGTTCTTCATAGCCTTCCTGTGTCATCTGGTACAGTGTATCCGATCCTTTTCTGGATACCAGATATCGCACACCAAAGACATCATTGAACAGCTTTGTCATGCCATTATATCCATCTTTATTTGTTCTGGCCTCCATGCCAATGCTCCGGCACAGATTCACAGTTGCTTCCGGCATGGTGGAAGAAAACAGCACCACACCATTTGCTCCCATGAACATATTTTCATTTCGCATTCTCTGACTGTCAATCTCGCTGCGGTAAAAATCATCTGTCTGATCATATTCACCGACCAGCTTCTTATAAGCAATCTGTTCATCCACATAAGTGCTCCGTCCCACGGTTCCATTCATACAGATACCATAGATTCCGGTAACCGCCATCTCTGCTGCCAGCACGCTGGTCAGCACACATTTTGCCAGATGGGTTCTTCGTTCACTTTCGTGGTACCAGAGAAGCAGAATGCCATACAGTACCAGCAAAAGCAGGGTAACCATATAAACATACCATTCCCGCTCACCTTCCTGTGTCACCATACAATATGCTGTAAAGAGAATAGCGGCCAGCCAGGACAGCATAATCTTCCATGCCTTCATCTTCCTGATGTGCCGTATGGCATCAAATCCCATGGTCAGCAAAAGTGCTATATACAGAAAAGCAAACCGGTTTGGCAGACCATTCTGCACATGAAATCCATGCCAGATATAATTCAGCATATTAAAGTTCATACTCAGTGCCAGCAGTCCCAGCAGCAACAGCTTCGCTACCCGCTCAGAAAGACGCAGCTCCTGATCCAGCAGATAAAGTACTACCAGAATCAGCACAATCACACCACAATAAATATTAACCCCAGACTGGTCATCATAGATATTAATCGGTTCCACCAGTGCAAAATGTCCAGTCATCTGGCAATTCCATCTGTGTAAAACTTAATCTTATCCGGGAAACTGCTGTCAGCTGATTCGGTAATCCCCAGATTCAGGTAAGCCGACAGCAAAACCAGTGCTGCCATTCCCCCTGCCAGCAATGAAAACCAGGTAAATTTCACACCTGTTCCCAGGAACTTCTTCACCTCAAACTTCTTGGCTCCAATCCACAATACCAGGAAATACAGGCAGGCAAACAGACAGAGCATATAGCCAATATAATAATTGCAATAAAGTCCATAAAGCAGTGCCAGGGCATACATACTTCCCTTCTCTCCTGCCACAATCTTCTCGATACCCAGCATCACCAGCGGCAGCACCATAATGCTGTCCAGCCACATCACATTAAAGTAATATCCGATCATGAATGCAGAAAGTGCATACATGCAGGCAAACGCAACTGGAAAATAATCCTGATCACCCTCTCTCTGAGACAGATACCATCCAAAAATGCCTCCGGTCAGCGCAATCTTCAGCAGAATCAGATATGCCATAAAATCCATCACATGTTCAGATGAAACGGCTGTAATCAGAAGATTCAAAGGACTGGCCAGATAATACGCAAAGACTGCCCACATATTGTATCCCAGACCGCCTCCAAAAGACCATGTCAGGGACTGGCTGTTCACCAGCTTATCATGAAAATCCGTAAAGAACGGAAGATACTGGTGCAGCGAGTCAATGATCAGTACCCCATGATCTCCAAATGGATAAACCCCATTCACAATATAAGCAATCAAAACGGTCAGCGCCGGAATCGCAAATCCCAGTCCGGCACACCATTTTCTCACTTTTTTCTGCTGCAATTCTTCCCGTGTGAAAACAGCATCCACTGTTCTAAACACAATCAGCTTACTGAATACAAAATTCAATACCAGTACCACTACCTGAATAATCAGCTTTGCGATCATATCCTGCATATTCCACACGCAGCAGAACATGACCACTCCAAAGATCTCTATGAACATGGTGAGCAGCCGCATACCGATGAACTGTCCCATCTCCTTCAGCAGTGCCAGATAACCAGTCGTTTTGCTTTCAAATACAAACTGTTTGTTTACCACATAGGCAAATAAAATTGACAGGGCAATTGCGAAAAAATTCGCCCTGGTTACGTCTATGTGAATCAGGTTACGGAAGATCCAGTAACTTACCAGATTCACCATTGTGGTACAGCCGCCAAAAAAGATATAGCGGATTCCCTGATTATGCATCATTTTTTTTACATATGTTTCCATTCTTTTCACTTCCTGTCAGCTCACGGTCCAGGCAGAAGGAATAAATCAGCATCTCTTTTACCGGATAATCCGTCAGCGTTTCTAATGCGTTTTTATAACAGCCTAATTGTACCCTATATTTTTCATAGAGGGAAGAGGCTTCTTGAAATTTCACAAAATCTGTCTTGTAATCCACCAGCACAATCTGATTTTCTTCTATAAAATAGGCATCTATGATTCCCTGCATCAGAATCCTTTCTCCGGCATCCCATTCTGGATGGATATCTGCAGCTGATACCTCCATCACAAACTGCTGCTCCCGATACAGACATCCCTTTTTCTGTGCCTGCGCCATGCGGCGTCCAAGCTTCGACTTCTGAAACCGTACCAGTTTCTCTGTATTCACACATTCCAACTCTTTTTCCGTCAGAATTCCTTTTTCCGTCATGCGGTTCAGTTCCTCATGCACCGTATGTCCCAGATCAATATTTTCCATAATCTTATGATAAATGGTTCCGCGTCCTGCGCCGGTAAGCGCCGTCTCTTCCTGCAGGAAATGCGGCACGATTGCCTCTTCCTGATCTGGTTTTTCTTTTTCTTCTCCCGGTTCATACAGTATCTGGCTCTCCTCCAGAAGTTCTTCCATACTTCTTTTTTTCACCTCTGAGACACTGACCTTACTCGGAATCTGTGAGGTTTCTTCATATGGATACCGGAAGGTCAGCTGTTCTTCCAGCTGCTTCCAGGCCGCCGGGTCAGGATGTGTACTTTCAGGGAACTGCAGCAGTTCCTGTTCCTGAATCAGATACTCCGTCTGCCGCTGTGCTTCCTGCTCCAGAAGATCCGCCACCTGATAACGCTGTATCTGTATACTCTGTCCTTCTTTTGTCAAAAGGACCGGCATGATCCAGTCACAGTCTGACTTTGCCTGTATCCGATCGGTATAGGAAAGTTTTTCCTGCTCTCCCTGTATTCTTCCTTCCCATTTTTCCAGCTTTTTATCCAGATTTTCTGTCCCACAGGTCACAATCAGTTTTTCTTTTGCTCTGGTAAGTGCCACATACAGCACCCTCATTTCTTCTCCCAGATTCTCGTTACGAATCTGCATCTTGATAAAATTCTTAAACAATGTACTTCCACTGACACGTAGAACCGGATCTGTAACATCACACCCGATTCCCAGATCCATATGGGTTACAAATGCGCTCTGTGCATCACTCTGGTTCAAATTCTTCCCCATACCGGCTGCAAATACAATTGGGAATTCCAGTCCCTTACTTTTATGAATGCTCATGATCCGTACCATATGAGCTTCTTCCCCGCCGATTGGTGCCTCGCCAAAGTCCACTTCATATTTACGCAGATTATCCATGTAACGCACAAAATGATACAGCCCATGATAGCTTCCTGCCTCGTATAAAGTTGCTTTTTCCAACAGCATTTCCAGGTTTGCCTTTCTCTGCTTTCCTGCAGGCATGGCCGATACATAGGACAGATATCCAGTTTCATCCAGCAGTTCCCACAACAGTTCCTGCATTGGTGTATACACCGCTTTTTTTCGGAACCGTTTCAGCATGGCAAAAAATGGCTGTAATTCATCTGCTTCCTGGCAAACCTGCCAGAATGGTTTTCCCTGACTGCTGCTTTTCAATTCTGCCAGCTGTTCTGCCGTCAGTCCTCCAATAGGAGAATACAGAACTGCAGTTAATGGAATATCCTGACACGGATTGTCGATAATGGTCAGAAGTGCCAGCATTGTCTGAACCTCCGGAGCAGAAAAATATCCGTTTCTTGCTCCGGCAAATACCGGTATTCCCATTTTTCCCAATATTTTTGCAAAATCTTCTGCCCACCCGGTAATGGTACGCAGTAAAATCACGATATCACCAAACTGAGCCGGGCGGTAGGATTTTATCGTTTTATCCCAGACTGGCTGATTTCCTGCCAGCTCCAGTATCCGGTTTCCAATCATCCGTGCTTCCAGCTCCCGTGCTGTTTCTTCTGATTCTTCTCCTTCTTCCTCCTGCAGATCCAGCAGCAGCAATTCAGAGGAAAATTCTTTTTCCTCCGGTCCCAATTCAAAAACTGCTCCCGGGTAGAGTCTTGCCGCATCATCATATGCCACTTTTCCCAGATCCGTATCCATGATCTTTTCAAAAATTCCATTTACGCTGTCCAGCACCTGATGTCTGCTTCGGAAATTCTTATGAAGATCCACACGTCGGTGATGCCCTTCTGTCAGAGAATAGGTTGCATATTTCTCCATGAACAGCTCTGGCCGGGCCAGCCGGAAACGATAAATACTCTGTTTCACATCTCCCACCATAAACAGGTTGTACCTTCCGTCCGATTCCCCGGAAATACTGGTAAGAATCATCTCCTGTACCAGGTTGCTGTCCTGATATTCATCGATCATGATCTGCTGAAAGTAATCTGCAAGATCCCTGGCTGCCTGGGTACGCTGACTGTTCCCGTCTTTTCTTTCCACCAGAATCTTCAACGCCAGATGCTCCAGATCATGGAAATCGCAGAGATTCCTTCTTCGTTTTTCTTCTTCATATCTTCTGGAGAACTCCATCGTCAGATCCAGCAGCTGTTCCATCATCGGTGCACAGGCCCTCATCTGCCGGTAGATCTGCTCCGGTGTGGTATAAAAATAGGTTTCTTTCAGTTTCCCTATATTTTTCTTATACTCATCCCGAAGATTTTTCACTTTATCTCTGAGCTGCGGATCTACCTGTTCATCTTTTTTGGAAGAGAGTGTTTTCCATTTTTGAATTCTATTGATTGCACTGCTATATTCCTGATAGTCCCAAATTCCAGTCAGCAATTCCAGCTGCGCAAGGTCATCTTTGATAGCACTCTCATACATATATGGTCCCTCTGCCTGATGGCAGATCTCCAGAGCCCTCTGTGCCATATGAAGCATATCCTGTTGCTGCACATTCAGGATCTCAACCAGCTTTCTGATCCAGTCCATCTGAAAAAACTGCTGCACGCTTTCTGCTTCATAGGCACTGCAACACGCTTCCAGCCATTCCTCTGGCCATGGAAAACTCATGGAAAACTGGTAAAGCTGCAGGATCGTCTCATCCAGTACCTGATCACTTCTTCCCGTTGCCACACACTCCACCATATGAAGAAATGCCTCTGTTTTTTCTGCGTATTTTTCTTCCAGCAGCTGAGCCAGTACATCGCTTTGCAAAAGCTTCTGCTCTCCGTCATCTGCAATGCGAAAATCCGGATCCAGGTCAATTGTATGAAAATAATTACGGATCACATACTGACAAAAGCTGTGGATCGTTGAAATCTGTGCATTCGGAAGCAGGGCTATCTGACGCTGCAGATGTTCCTGCATACCCGGATCCTCCTCTGCTTCCGCCTGTTCTTCCAGACGTTCCCTGATACGGTCCCGCATCTCTCCTGCTGCTGCATTGGTAAATGTTACAATCAGCATCCGGTCAATCTCTGCCGGATGCTGTTCATCCATCAGCAATTCCAGAATCCGTTCCACCAATACTGCTGTTTTTCCGGATCCTGCTGCTGCCGAAACCAAAATATTGCAGTCTCTTAAATCAATGACTAATTTCTGTTCACTGGTCCAGTTCGTTCCCATTTTTCTGACTCTCCATCTGTTTCCATATCATTTCTTCGGAATATTCCTTTAACCTGTGGTAATGTGTACCCGGCATTTTTTTATCCATTCTGCAAATAGAACGATAAATACAGTAATCACAGCCGGTCTGCGTTTTTCTCTCAAAAGGAACTGCTGCAATCTCTCCGTCCAGCATCCGTCTTCCCAGTTCTTTCATCTTTTCCTGTACAAAATCTGAGAGTATATGAAACTGTTCTTTTTTCACTGTTTTTGACCGTTTTGACAGGCTTCCATCTTTATTTTCTGCCACTGGTATCAGGTCAGAACTGCCGGAGAAATACTGATCCATTTCCCGGTATACCTTTGGCTCCTCATTTACCAGACCGCTCACCTTCAGTTCTTTCAGGATTTCCTGCCGGATCTGCTCCGGACTGGCTGTTTCCTTTCCGGTCAGCATCGGATCTTTTACATGGTAATAGAAAATTCCGGCTGGAACGATCTCTTTGTCACGGTGAATCCGTTGTTCCATTTCCATTGCAGCATTTAAATATACCACCAGCTGCAGCTGCAGACCATAATACAGTGCCACCAGATCAAAGGATTTGTTCCCAGACTTATAATCGATCACTTTAATATAGACTTCCTGCTCCTTTTCACAGACATCAATCCGGTCAATTTTCCCCTTCAGTCTCATTTTTTCTTCATCTGACAGCGCCAGATTTACAGCATCCAGATCTGCTACCTGAGAAAAAGAGACTTCTATGCCTGCCGGCCGGAACTGTCCTGCCAGGATCTGTTTCTGCAGAGCCCAGGCTGTCCTTCTCAGTATTCGTCTGAGCCGTTCGATCATAAATTCATTTCTGGCACTGCTATGCAAAATCTGATGCCCATATTCTTCTGCTGCCTGATCCACGCACTCATCCATAATCCGGTCACGGACTTCTTCCGTCATTCCTTCCCATCCGCCTTCTTCCTGTTCCACTTTTCTGGAAAACAGTTCAATCATTCGATGGGTAATGGTTCCCATATCCACTGGATGGAATTCATATTCCTGACGTTCTTTCAGCTGCAGTCCGTATTGCAGGAAATGCGCAAATGCGCAGGATGCAAACTTTTCCAGTCTGCTGACACTGTTGCTGAGCATTTCTCCATATAGCTTTCTGGCAGCTGCCTTACTGATTCCACTTTCTTCAAACCTGAGAAACGCAGCGTGAACCAGGTTTTCTGCCTGTTTCTGCCATTTATCGCTACTGCGGTACCACTGATACAATTCCATCCATTCCCCGGATGGATATTCTTCCCGGATCTTTTGCAGCCCGTCTGCCAGCAATGTGATTCCAGTCTCAGGTGTCACAGAACGTTCCACAATGCCATCTGCATAATCTTCATCTGTTACGGTCATATCCGGGAACAGACGCATTACGGTTCGAATCACATAAGACGGCCGCATGGATGCGCCGTCTGCATTTCCTTTGCAGAAAGACAGATACAGCTTTTCCGATGGCTTTGTCAGATTCTGGTACAAATAGAACTTTTGAATATAGCTTTCTTCTCTTGCAGTGGGAGCCAGTTCTACTCTGGATGCCTCCAGTGTCTCCCGTTCCATCTCTGACAGAATTCCTCCGCCACTGCCGCTTTTCGGCACCCATCCATCATTTAATCCCATAAAAAACAGAACCCGGATATCTTTCAGACGTGTTCGCTCTATATCGCCGATCTGAACCCGGTCCATAGTTGGCGGTATAATGCCTACTCTCAGTTCTTCAAATCCAGTCTCCAGCAGTTCCGTATACTCCTGTAAAGGCAATGTTTCTTTCCCCAGCAGTTCCACAATCTTATCAAAAAGATCTATCACCAGCTGATATACCTGGTCATACTCTTTCTGCAGATCCTGTCGTCCCTCTTTTTCAAACATGGACACATACTCAGCCAGCTGATGCTGTATGCCAAATAGTACCCCAAGCTGATACAGTTCTTTTGTCTTTTCCAATACAGTTGTCTTCCCGGATCGCAGCACTGTTCTTGCAGTCTCCAGTGGTTCCATAATCTGCTGCCGCATTTCTTCACAACGATCCAGATCTTCCTGAAGAAATCCATCCGGAATCCAGTCAAATGGCTTCTTCCATCGGCTGTGACTTTTCATACCGGCAGCCAGCACATAATTTTCCAGTAAATCTACTTCTTCTGGTATCAGTCCACACAGGCCTGTCCGCAGGACACGAAAAATTCCCGGTACCATCACATCCTGTCTCGCCAGATCCAGTACTGCACGAAGCAGCTCAATATAGGGATTGGTAGATACTGTTCTTCTGCTGTCCATGAAAATCGGAATTTCATATTCCTGAAATACATGGGGCAGTATATCTCCATATGCCTCCATATCACCGGTTATAATGGCGATTTCCTGATAACGATAGCCTTCCCGGATCAGTTTTCGTATGCTGCGCCCCACATAATGAGACTCCTGCATCGGATTGGCCGCCATATGAATACTGATATCTTCCTTTTTTCCAGAAGGATTCCAGACTTTTCCCTTTCTTCTTCGAAAGATCCTGTTCTCCAGGAATCCCAGTTCCTGACTGTTTTGGAATCTTGGCAGCGGCTTTCCTGTCAGAATCTGTGGTTCCAGGATCTCACACCCACATTCTTCTGCCATATGGCTTAACGTGCGGATTGTCTTCTTGCTCAGATAAAACAACTCATGTTCTCCATAGATGCGGAAAAACTCCTCTCTGCTGTCTATGGTCACTGTCACATATACTTCTTTTGCCAATACCAGCAGTTCTTTCAGAAGTTTTTGTTGAATTGGGGTAAAGCCGGTAAAGCCATCCAGCGCAATCACACAGCCTTTCAGGATCTCTGACTGGTCTGCTATCTGACACAATGCGTCCAGGGTCTCTTCTGCTGTAATGTATTTTCCTGCCAGTTCTTCCTGGAATCCACGATAAAGAATATCCAGGTCTTTTAATTTATAATAAAGCTGAGGCCGTTCCTTCCCGGCCTTCAGCATTCTTTCCATCTTCTCCTGATCAATATCGTACTGGGCAAATTCGGATATCATCGACTTAATCTGAGCCAGATAACCTTTTTTATTCAGATTGCCTTTTAATACCCGTAGCTCGTCCCGGTGTCTGGCTGCTGCCCTGCGCAGCATCAGTGTCTTTCCGGTGTCTTCCAGTACTGTTCTGCGGTCAGCTCCCACCTCTTCAAAAATACGGTGAGCCAATCGCTGAAAACTTAAAATGTCAATATTAATAATACCTTTTTTCGGATGCAGACGCACCAGTTCTTTCTGTGTCTGCATAGTAAATTGCTCCGGCACAATCACCAGGAACTTTGTTCCTGGTGACTGAACCGAAGCTGTTATAATGTTCTTATACAATTCATAGGATTTTCCGCTGCCGGAATTACCTAAAATTAGCTGAAGGGACATACCTTCCTCCTATTTACACAACTGTGCCAGTCTCTCTTTCACCTGTGCCATCATATCGGTGTATTTTGCCAGCTTGCCTTTTTCTTCTTCAATCTTGGCTGCCGGTGCTTTGCTGACGAACTTTTCATTGCTAAGCATACCGTTTACACGGGCAAGTTCTTTCGTGAGACGCTGTTCTTCTTTCTTCAGACGCTCGATTTCTTTTTCGATATCTACCAGTTCTGCAAATGGCATATAGATCACTGTCTCATGGATTACTGCGGATACTGCATCATCTGCAATACCTGCTTTATCTGCCTGGATCAGTACTTCACTGGCATATCCAAGAGTAGCAAAGAAGACTTTACCATTTTCGAAAATATTACGAACTGCTTCATTTTCAGAAACAACGTATACTTTTGCTTTCTTGCTTGGCGGTACATTCATACCGGTTCTGACATTTCGAATCGCACGTACTGCTTCTTTGATGGTCTCTACTGCCGTCTCATCTGCTTCGAAATTCCAGCTGTCGGTATATTCCGGCCATGCAGAAATCATAATGGATTCTTCCTGTGGATTCAGTGTACAGAAAATCTCTTCTGTAACGAATGGCATAAATGGATGAAGAAGTTTTAATGCGTTGCCAAGTACTGTTTTCAGAGTCCACAGTGCAGCAGCTTTCGTGGTATCTTCGTCATTGTACAGACGAGGTTTTACCATCTCAATGTACCAGTCACAGAATTCTTCCCAGATAAAATCATATACTTTCTGTACCGCAATACCCAGTTCAAATTTATCCATGTTCTCTGTCACATCTTTTGCCAGCGTATTGGCTTTGGATAAGATCCATTTATCTGCCTGTGTCAGCTGATCAGTCGGCATCTCCTGTGGCACCTCTGCTTTTTCCAGGTTCATCATGATAAATCTGGATGCGTTCCAGATCTTATTGGCAAAGTTACGGCTGGATTCTACTCTTTCCCAGTAGAAACGCATGTCATTTCCTGGTGCATTACCGGTCATCAGTGTCAGACGCAGCGCATCTGCACCATATTTATCAATGACTTCCAGCGGATCAATACCATTTCCAAGAGACTTACTCATCTTACGGCCCTGTGAGTCACGTACCAGACCATGAATCAGTACATGGTGGAACGGTGCCTTACCAGTCTGCTCCAGTCCTGAAAATACCATACGGATAACCCAGAAGAAAATAATATCGTATCCAGTTACCAATACATCCGTCGGATAGAAATAGTTCATCTCCGGTGTATTGTGTGGCCAGCCAAGTGTGGAAAATGGCCACAGTGCAGAGGAAAACCAGGTATCCAGAGAATCTTCATCCTGTTTAAAATGTGTACATCCACATTTCGGACATTTTTCTGGTGCGCCGCCTTTATTTACTACCATCTCACCACAATCATCACAGTAGTAAGCCGGGATCCGGTGTCCCCACCACAGCTGTCTGGAGATACACCAGTCCTTGATATTTTCCAGCCAGTGTAAATAAGTCTTATCAAAACGTTCCGGAACGAAGGTCAGCTCGCCGTCTTCCAGTGCTTTAATGGAAGCTTTTGCCATGTCTGACATCTTTACAAACCACTGTGGTTTTACCATTGGCTCTACGGTAGTGTGGCATCTGTCATGAGTTCCTACTGCATGGCTGTGTGGAACAACTTTTACCAGAAGACCTAATTCATCCAGATCTTTGACCATGGCTTTTCTTGCTTCATAACGATCCATGCCAGCATATTTGCCACCCAGTTCGTTAATGGTAGCATCATCATTCAGAATATTGATCTCGGCCAGATTGTGACGTTTTCCAACTTCAAAGTCATTCGGGTCATGAGCCGGTGTGATCTTTACACAACCTGTTCCGAATTCTTTGTCTACGTATTCATCTGCGATGACAGGAATCTCACGATCAGTCAACGGCAGCTTTAACATCTTACCAACGATGTCAGTATATCTTTCATCGGTCGGATTTACTGCCACAGCAGTATCTCCCAGCAGTGTTTCCGGTCGGGTGGTAGCGATCTCTACGAAACGTCCCTCTTCTCCCACTACCGGATAGTTGATATGCCAGAAGAATCCGTCCTGATCTTCGTGCTCCACTTCTGCATCAGACAGAGAAGTCTGGCAGACCGGGCACCAGTTGATAATACGGCTTCCTTTGTAGATCCAGCCCTTTTTATAAAGCTTAACAAAGACTTCTTCTACTGCTTCAGAACATCCTTCATCCATGGTGAAACGTTCTCTTTCCCAGTCTGCGGAAGCTCCCAGCTTCTTTAACTGGTTGATGATGCGGCTGCCATATTCTTCTTTCCATTCCCATGCATATTTCATGAAAGCATCTCTTCCGATTTCATGCTTATCAATGCCTTTTTCCTTCAGCATGTTGGTTACTTTCACCTCTGTGGCAATGGCTGCATGGTCTGTTCCAGGCTGCCACAGTGCTTCGTATCCCTGCATTCTCTTATAACGGATCAGAATGTCCTGCATGGTGTTATCCAGTGCATGTCCCATATGCAGCTGACCGGTTACATTTGGCGGCGGCATAACAATGGTAAATGGTTTCTTATCTGGATTGACTTTTGCATGGAAGTATCCGTTGTCTACCCATTTCTGGTAAAGACGGTCTTCCAGACCCTTTGGGTCATAAGTTTTCGCTAATTCTTTGCTCATAACTGCTCCTTTCAAATCTTGTGGTTTCAACTGAAATATGAAAACGCCCCTTGCATACAAATATATGCAAAGGGCGATAATATCGCGGTACCACCTTTGTTCACAGCAGATCTCAAACGTATCCTGTCTGCACTGCTGTATCTTCTGCATTCTGTAACGGGAATTCCCGGAATAACTTACGCACCATCAGAGTTCTGTCTTTTCTGATCCAGAATCACTCTGCATCCATACGCTCTCTGGCTTCTGTCATTCAGTTCCAAAGCTACCTTCTGCCTGTCTCGATACGTGGTGCCTTCCAGCCTGTGGACATCCTTCTCTGGCGTGATAACAGACATACTCCTCTTTGTCATAACTTTTCGCTGTGTGCTACTGTTCACAGTAACCTCTATGCTCCATGATAACGAAACGTCCCCAGTTTGTCAAGGTTTTCCTTCCAGTGAAAACAGATTCTTCATGTCTTCTTCTCTCCATCATTTTAATCCGGCCATGAACAGTTCATAGAAGTCATCTTCTCCGTCCAGCAGCGGTGAATTCTCTCCACCACCATTTGTGCTGCGCCGCATGGAAGCATAGAATTCTTCCCCGGCATTGACCACTTCCATCTCATACAGTTCATATCCAAGTCTGCGGCAGATACTGCAGAATTCCCGAAGTGGATCCACCGCCGTCTGAGTGTCCAACAAGGTCTTTCTTAATACATCATCTTTTCTTGCATCATGCTGAAGCTGTTCCAAAATCTCTACTGTATTCATCGTCTTCCTCCCGATCCCTGTTTTCGCTCATATATCCCTATATCTGCCTGATCAGTCAACCTGTCAGGCGTTTCTATATTATTTTTTCATCATACATCAGTCGTTATCGTCTTTGCAAGTCTTATATACTTTTTCCAATTCATTTAAATATTTTTCAAATACATCCAGGGCTTCCTCGATCGGCTGTGCGGCAGACATGTCCACATCACAAAGCTTTAACAAATCGATCGGATCCATGGAGCTGCCCCCACTCAGAAACTGCTTGTATTTTTCTACAATTCCCTCTTCTCCCTTCAGAATCTTGCTGCTGATAGCAATAGCTGCCGCAAATCCGGTAGCATACTGGTACACATAAAATGGTGTATAGAAATGTGGAATTCGTGCCCACTCGTATGCGATCTCCGGATCAGAGATCATTTCTTCTCCAAAATACTTTTTATTCAAGGTCAGATACAGTTCACACAGCTGATCTGCCGTCAATACTCCGCCTTTACTTACGATGTCATGAGTCAGCATCTCGAATTCTGCAAACATCGTCTGGCGATACATCGTTCCTTTGAACTGATCCAGGAAATAATTGATCAGATACTTTCGTTCCACCGGATCACTGGAACGTTTCAACAGATCTGAGATCAGCAGTGCTTCGTTACAGGTAGAAGCCACCTCTGCTACAAAGATCTTATATCCTGCATACAGATATGTCTGACTGTGATCCGAGTGCCAGGAATGCAGTGCATGTCCCATTTCATGAGCCAGTGTGAACACATCATTCAGACTGCCATGATAATTCAGCAAGACATACGGATGTGTGCCGTATGCTCCCCAGGAATAGGCTCCTGTCCGTTTTCCTTCATTCTCATAGATATCGATCCACCGGTTGTCAAATCCTTCCTGCAGAAGTGCCTGATAATCCTCTCCCAGCGGTGCCAGTGCCTGCTTCACAATTTCTTTGGCTTCCTCAAAACTGTATTTCTTTTCCGGTGTTTCTACCATTGGCACATAAACATCATACATATGCAGTTCTTCCAGACCAAGCAGTTTTTTTCGAAGAGCCACATAACGATACATGACTGGAAGCCGTTTTTTCATAGTTGCAATCAGATTCTGGTACACTTCTACCGGAATGCTGTTACTATCTAACGCCTCTTCCATGGCATTGGCATAACGATGCTCCTTTGCAAAAAAGTCTGCCTGCTTTGCATTGCCATAATAAGCTGCTGACAGCGTATTACTATACTGCCGATACTCTCCATACAGTGCTTTGAATGCATGCTTCCTCAGCGTACGATCCCTGCTTTCCATATAGGAAATATAGGTTCCGACTGTAAGCTTCTTTTTCTCCCCCTCTTCATCTGTAATCTCTGGAAATGTAATATCTGCATTATTGAACATGGCAAACACATTGGATGGAGTCTGAGCCAGTTCTCCTGCTTTTGCCAGTAATTCCTCTTTCTCCGGATCCAGAATATGAGCCTTTTTTCTGATAATCTGATTCAGAAACCAGTCATATTTTTTCAGTTCCGGTACCTGATCCACCTCATTTTTCAGTGTTCCTTCATCCAGCATCAGAATCTCCGGCTCCAGCCAGGACGTCACCTGATTCATCTTCGCCGCCATGATCTGCGTCTCTCCGCTCATCTTCTGATACTTTGCATTGGCTGTATCCTCATGATTTCGTTGATTGGCATACACATACAGCTTCTCAAAGAGCTGATTCATCTCTTCGTAAAGCTTCAATGCTTTTTCAAGGGCTTCTGCTCCATCTTGCAACGTTCCCTGAAGTTCTGCGAACTGCTCCATCCATGCATCCAGCTTTTCCGCATCCTGTGAAAAAAGCACCTCATTCTCATAAAGATCCTCCAGACGCCAGGTATTTTCCACCCGCTGTTCCTGTCGCTTCATACTGCAAACCTCCTTAATATGGCAAAACACCCTATAGATATAGAGCATTCCGATTGTAATGGTATTATATCAAAAATTTACTCTTCATAACCAGATATCTTCCTCTTCCGACACTATCTAGTCACAAATTTCAAATTTTTCTTGTTTTCCAGGGTCAGTTTCCTCCCGTACTGCTGGCATCTGACACCGGATTTTACGTATTTCTCTTTTTCCGGGGTCAGCGTACTCCCTGTGTATGCCTCAAACTACAGAGCCATAGAAGCACAGAACACTCTATGGTTATTGTACTCCAGACCGTAGCACAGCACGTCTGGAGATAATAACCTAGAGTGTTCGTCCGTTTAAATCCATTTTATTGTTCAGTTTCCAGCCAGCTGTCAATCAGATTCCAGATCTCCTCGCGTCCCTGCTTAGTCTCTGCGGAAAATGGAATCACAATTCCATCTGACTTCATATTCAGCCCGGTCTTGATCGCCTTGACCTGTTTCTGAAGCTGACTTCGTTTGATCTTATCCAGCTTGGTGGCAATGATAATTGGCTCATATCCATTGTAAATAATCCAGTCATACATCATTTTGTCATTAGCTGACGGATCATGGCGGATATCGATCAGCAGGAAAACTGCCTTGAGCATCTGTGACTTCTGCAGATATCGTTCGATCAGCTTGCCCCATTTTTCTTTCTCAGACTGGGATACCTTCGCATATCCGTATCCTGGCAAATCCACCAGATACATAGCATCATTAATATTATAAAAATTAATGGTCTGTGTCTTTCCCGGCTGTGCACTGGTACGTGCCAGTGACTTACGATTCATCAGTGCATTGATCAGAGAGGACTTACCCACGTTGGATTTTCCTGCAAACGCAACTTCAATTTTCGTATTCGCCGGTAATACACTGGTAATACCGCACACTGTTTCCAATGCTACATTTTTTATAACCATTCGTTTCTCCTGTTATTTGCAGCCCTCTGCCAGATCAGCTTATGAGAGCGCACTCTATTCATCTTCTACTTTCTTCTTCTTTTTCCCAGACTTCTTCTCAGGAATCTTTCCAGTCAGTGCCACCTGCAGAATATCTTCCATGGTCTCTGCGTAACGAATATCCAGTCCTTTTGTGATCTCAGTGGAGATCTCTTCTACATCTGGCTTATTCTTGGACGGCACAAAAACAATCTTCATGCCTGCGTTCCTTGCTGCCAGAAGCTTTTCTTTGAGTCCGCCGATCGGCAGCACTCTGCCTCTTAAAGTAATCTCTCCGGTCATTGCTACATCAGCCCGTACCGGAATCTTCGTAATCGCTGAAATCATAGCTGTCACCATCGTCACACCAGCAGATGGACCATCCTTTGGAACAGCTCCTTCTGGAATATGGATATGAATATCATGTTTACGGAAATATTCGTCTGAGATATGATACTGGCTGCTCACAGATCTTATGTAACTGATACCTGCCTGTGCAGATTCCTTCATTACATCACCTAGCTGACCTGTCAGTCTGAATTCGCCTCTTCCCGGCATGGTATTTACTTCAATCTGAAGAGTATCTCCACCTACACTGGTCCAGGCCAGTCCTCTTACAATACCGATCTCATCCTGATCATTCAGCGTCTGAATTGTAAAACGTACTTTTCCAAGATACTTTTCCAGATTCTCTTCTGTGATCTTTACGGATTTCTTTTTCTTTTCCAGTGTCTCTCTTGCCGCTTTTCTGCAGATCTCTCCCAGTTTTCGCTCCAGGCCACGCACTCCTGCTTCTCTGGTATAGCCAGAGATCACTTTTCGCAGTGCATCATCTGTAATACTGATCTTTTCCGGGTTCAGTCCATTTTTCTCCACCTGCTTGATCCAGAGATGTTCCTTCGCAATGTGGAACTTCTCATTCTCAGTATAGCTGGTGACCTCAATCAGTTCCATACGATCCAGAAGTGGTCTTGGTATACTCTGTACATCATTAGCTGTTGCAATAAAGAGCACTTCTGACAGATCCAGAGGAATCTCAATATAATGATCACGGAATTTTACGTTCTGTTCCCCATCCAGCACTTCCAACATGGCGGATGCAGTATCTCCTTTATAATCACTGCTCAGTTTATCAATCTCATCCAGCAGCATTAGTGGATTCTTCACACCTGCTGTCCGGATTCCATTGGCAATTCGTCCTGGCATTGCCCCGATATAAGTTCTGCGGTGTCCGCGAATCTCTGCTTCATCTCTGACTCCACCCAGACTGATACGAACATACTTTTTATCCAGTGCCTTTGCAATGGATCGTGCAATGGAAGTCTTTCCTGTTCCAGGAGGTCCCACCAGACAAAGAATCGGGCTGTCTCCCTTTTTAGTCAGAATACGGACGGATAAGAACTCCAGGATACGTTCTTTGACTTTTTCCAGCCCATAATGATCTGCTTCCAGAATTTCTCTGGCTCGCTCAATATCTTTGCTGTCCTTGGACGCTTTGTCCCACGGCATTTCCAGAAGTGTCTCAATGTAACCACGAATCACAGAGCTTTCTCCTGAGTTCATGCCTATGTTACGATAACGCTGAATCTCCTTCTGGATCTTTTCTTTTACTTCTTTGGATGCTTTCAGTTTTTTCAGTTCTTCCTCGAACTGATCTGCTTCATTTACATTATCTTCTTTTAATTCTTCCCGGATCAGCTTCATCTGCTCACGCATAATATATTCCCGCTGATTCTTGTCAATCCGTTCTTTTACCTTCTCCTGAATCTCAATCTTGATCTGAAGAATCTGAATCTCATTCTCCATGATGGAACAAAGCAATTCACAACGTTCCTTCAGTTCCACTGCTTCCAGAACCTTTTGTTTCTGCTCATAATAAAGTGGAATATTCATGGCAATCTGTGCCGTAGCCTTTTCCAGATCATTTAATTCCATAATCTGGCTGATCAGTTCCTTGCTGACCTTGCCATTTACGCTGCAGTAACGTTCAAAGGTTTCTTTCATGGAACGAAGCAATGCTTCTTTTGTATTCTGATTCATCGTATCTTCTTCTACAAAAGTCAGGATATCTGCATCCAGATACTCTGGATTGTCTGAAATGTCCACCAGCTCTGCTCTCTGTATTCCTTCTGCCAGTACGCGAAGAATATTCTTTGGCATCTTGATCACCTGCTTAATCTCCACAATCGTGCCGATCCGATACAGATCATCCAGCACAGGTTCTGATACCTCCGGATCCTTCTGAGTTACCACAAACAGCTTCTGGTCACTCAGCATAGCCTGTTCCACGGCTTTTATCGACATCTCCCGACTGATATCAAAATGAACAATCATAGCCGGAAGAATCGTCATGCCCCGCAGTGCTACTGCGGGGATATGCTTCATTTCTTCTGTCATATTTACACCTATGCAGATTCCGGTGTCTGAACAATCTTTTTCTTGGTATTTCTTACCGGAATCAGTCTTTCTTCACTGTGAATTAACTGGGCTTCCCCTGTTCCGTCCACCAGTTCTTTTGTGATGGTACATTCCGTAATCGTCTCATCTGATGGAATGGTATACATCAGATCCTGCATGGTTTTTTCCATAACAGATCTCAAACCTCTGGCTCCGGTCTTACGTTCCATAGACTGATGGGCAATTTCTTTCACCGCATCTTCCTTGAAGTCCAGCTGCACTCCGTCCAGTTCAAACAGTTTCTTATACTGTTTGATAATGGAATTCTTCGGCTCTTTCAAAATACGTACCAGGGTATCCTCATCCAGTGCATCCAGGGAAACCACTACCGGTACACGTCCCATGAATTCCGGAATCATTCCAAACTTCACAAAATCCTGAGGAACGACTTCTTTTAATACTTCACCCACATTCTTTTCTGCCTTGTCATCCAGTGTACGGTTGAATCCCATAGTCTTGGTATCCATTCTGGTCTCGATAATCTTATCCAGCCCTTCAAATGCACCACCACAGATAAACAAAATGTTGGTGGTATCGATCTGGATCAGTTCCTGCTGCGGATGCTTTCTTCCTCCCTGTGGCGGAACGCTGGCAACCGTTCCTTCCAGAATCTTTAACAAAGCCTGCTGTACTCCTTCTCCTGATACATCTCTGGTAATAGAAGCGTTCTCAGACTTTCTTGTAATCTTATCGATCTCATCAATATAAATAATGCCGGTCTGAGCCCGTTCAATATCATAATCTGCTGCCTGAATCAGCTTCAGCAGTATATTTTCCACATCTTCTCCTACGTAACCTGCTTCTGTCAGAGTAGTCGCATCTGCAATGGCAAATGGTACATTCAGAAGTCTGGCCAGTGTCTGAGCCAGATAGGTTTTTCCACTTCCGGTTGGTCCCAGCATCAGGATATTACTCTTCTGAAGCTCGACTCCCAGATCCTTTCCAGCCATAATTCTTTTATAATGATTGTAAACTGCTACTGCCAGGGCTTTCTTTGCGTTGTCCTGTCCGATGACATAGTCATCCAGCACGCTCTTGATCTCTTCCGGCTTCAGCAGATTGATTTCCTGTTCTACGTGATCTCCATAATCGTCTGCCAGTTCTTCTTCAATAATTTCACTGCAGATCTCAATACAGTCATCACAAATATACACGTCATTCGGTCCGGCGATTAACTTACGTACCTGATCTTCACTTTTGTTGCAAAATGAGCAGCGAATCTTCTGCTCTCCGATTCTTCCGGCCATTCCTGTTCTCCTCTTTGTTTGTTACAAATAACCTTTTATTCTGTTTATGGAAATGACGGCACAGTTCCTAACACTCCGCCGTCATTTTCCTCTTATCTGTTTGATATCACCATATCAATCAGACCATATGCTTTTGCTTCTTCTGCCGTCATGTAATTGTCACGTTCTGTATCACGCTCGATTACTTCTACCGGCTGTCCTGTATTTGCTGCCAGATATTCATTCAATTTCTTTTTGGTTTTCAGGATCTCTTCTGCTACGATCTTAATCTCCGTAGCCTGACCTCTTGCACCACCTGACGGCTGATGAATCATAATCTGTGCATTCGGTAATGCAATTCTTTTTCCCTTGGTACCGCCGGCAGAAGGAAAGCTCCCATGCTGGCTGCCATACCAATGCAGATGGTAGATACATCACACTTGATATACTGCATAGTATCATAAATTGCCCATCCTGCACTTACGGATCCTCCCGGACTGTTGATATACAGCTGAATATCTTTTCCCGGATCTTCTGCTTCCAGGAAAAGCAGCTGTGCAACAATCAGGTTGGCACTTACATCGTTTACTTCTTCACCCAAAAAGATGATTCTGTCTTTTAATAATCTGGAGTAAATATCATAGGATCTTTCCCCTCTGCTTGTCTGTTCAATGACATAAGGTACAAAACTCATGATAACACCTCCTGCCTTACCGGCCTGCTGTCTGTACAGATTCGCTGATTAGTCTTCTTTCTTCTCTTCAGCTTCTTCTGCTTTCTTTTCTACTTCTGTTGCTTTGTCTCTGATGAAGTCTACAGCAGCCTGAATCTTCAGTTCTGCCTTCATCTGATCCAGTCCGCTCTCACCAAGAGCTTCTTTGATCTTATCTACTTCCATCTTGTATGCTTCAGACATCTTCTTCAGTTCTTCTTCGATCTTCTCTTCTGCGATCTCGAAGTTCTCTTTTGCTGCGATTGCTTCCAGAACCAGGCTGTTCTTGATGCGCTTCAGAGCTTCTGGTTTCATCTGATCCATCAGCTTCTCTGCTGTCATACCGGTAAACTGGAAGTACTGATCTACTGTAAGACCCTGAGACTGGATTCTTCTTGCGAAGTCATTAGCCATCTGTCTTACCTGTCCGTCTACCATAGCATCTGGGATATCCATCTCAGCGTTCGCAACTGCTGCTTCTACTGCGGCTGCTTCTTTTGCATTCTTAGCTGCTGCTTCTTTACGTTCTGTCAGTTTCTTCTTCAGATCTTCCTTATATTCAGCAAGTGTATCGAATTCTGATACATCCTGCGCAAATTCATCATTTGCTTCTGGCAGTTCTTTTACTTTGATTTCATTTACTTTGCATTTGAAGACTGCTTCTTTTCCAGCCAGATCTTTTGCATGGTAATCTTCTGGGAAAGTAACCTTTACTTCTTTTTCTTCTCCGGCTTTTACACCTACCAGCTGTTCCTCAAATCCTGGGATGAAGCTTCCTGATCCGACTGTCAGGTCATAGTTCTCAGCTTTTCCGCCATCAAATGCGACACCGTCTACAGAGCCGTCAAAGTCAAGCTTGATCATATCTCCATTTTCCACACCTCTGTCTTCTACGGTGGTGGTTCTGGAGTTCTTTTCTCTTTCTTTGTCAACTTCTGCATCTACTTCTTCATCTGTGACATTGATCTCTGTCTTTGGAACTTCTACTCCTTCGTATGCACCAAGGGTAACTTCCGGTTTTACAGCTACTTCTGCTGTGAAGATGAATGGTTTGCCCTTTTCGATCTGAACTACATCGATCTTTGGCTGGGAAACCAGATCCAGATCACAATTCTCGATCTCTGCATCATATGCCTTCGGGATCAGCTCGTTTGCTGCATCTTCATAGAAAATACCTGCGCCATACATCTTTTCAATCATAGCCTGTGGAGCTTTTCCTTTACGGATCCATGGATGTTAATCTTGTTTTTATTTTTTACATATGCATGTTTGATTGCTTCTTCAAACTCTTCTGCGCTGACTTCGATAGTCAGTTTTGCCATATTGTGCTCTAAATTTTCTACCTTTAAACTCATTTTAGATAGTTCCTCCTTGATATCTTACTTCTTGTCTTTCCAGGCGGACATATCGCCTGCTGGCGGTACCCCCGTAAAAATGCGCACTTTCCCATGCTTACACTCATTTTAGTACTATAACATAAGTTGGCGTAAATGGCTAGTACTTTTTTCGTGATAAAAATGTATTTTGCCACTATATGCGTCTACTATTATCAGATATTGTATATGATGCTTTTCGATAACGTATCAGATTCTTCCTTACCACACATGCGTGTTACCAGTTCCAGCGCAAATGGAATCGCAGTTCCCATGCCGCGGCTGGTAGTAATGTGTCCATCTGTCACTACCGGATCAGTAGATATGGATGCTCCGGTCAGTCTCTCTTCAAATCCCGGATAACAGGTTGCTTTTCTGCTTCTTAACAGTCCCAGATCTCCCAGTACGCTTGGTGCTGCGCAGATAGCTGCAATCCCTTTTTTCTCCTGATCTGCTTTCTTCAGAAGTTCTGCCAGATACTGATGTTCTCCCAGATGCAGTGTGCCTGGCATTCCTCCCGGCAGGACAAACATATCACCGTCTGAAAAATCACATTCTTCAAACAATGCATCTGCTTCCAGGGTAATATGATGTGCTCCTACGATGTTCTTTTTCCCCATAACAGAGACCATGGTTACTTCCACGCCTGCCGTCTCAGTACATCTACAACCGTCAGCCCCTCAATTTCCTCAAAGCCATCTGCCAGAAATATGTATAATTTGCTCATTTTATTTTCCTCCAGTTTTGCCACATAATTTTCCACTAATGAAATCAGTTCTTTTGCCGTTTTTATTTGTTCTTGTTTATCTCCATTATTTATATTATACCCACTTTTACTCCTCCCACGCAATTTCTATTTTCTAAAAATTCTGTGAACTTACCTCAATCTTGACATAATTTTTTTCTCTCATTACAATACAAAATGAATACATTGTCAGGGATCTATTTCCTGCCTGAAAGGAGTCTCTTATGGAAATCGAACGTAAATTTTTAATCCCGAAGCTGCCTGATAATCTGGAGTCCTACACTTTTCACCTGATTGAACAAGGCTATCTTTGCACGGATCCGGTGGTACGTATCCGCCGTCAGGATGATGACTATATTTTAACTTATAAGGGAAAAGGGCTGATGTGCCGGGAAGAGTATAATCTTCCTTTAAATCAGGAGGCCTATCAACATTTAAAAGAAAAAATCGACGGCAATCTAATCTCTAAAAAGAGATATCTGATTCCCATCGATCATGAATTAACCATTGAGTTGGATGTATTCCACGCATCGTTTGAGACACTTCGTCTGGCCGAGGTGGAATTTCCATCAGAAGATGCTGCCAATGCATTTGTGCCACCGGCATGGTTCGGCACAGACGTCACTATGGATGGCCACTATCATAACAGCTATCTCAGTAAAGTTTCTCTATAGCTCCTCTTCCTCCGGATACCGGATCTCCACCAGGGTCAGTCCCTGGGGAGGTGCTGTCTCTCCGGCTGCCTGTCGATCCTTTAATTCCAACAGTTCTTTCATATATTCCGGCTCGTAGTAACCGCTTCCAATACGAAGCAAAGTGCCCACAATAATCCGGATCATATTGTACAAAAATCCATTTCCACAGATCCGGATCCTGATCAGATCATCTTCTTTGGTAATGTCCACAGAATAAATCGTCCGAACTGTATTCTCCACTTCTGGCTTCTGAGTACACAGACTCTTAAAGTCATGCTCTCCCACCAGGAAGTCAGCCGCCTGTTTCATTTTATCCAGATTCAGCGGATAATAGTAAAACAATTCATAAAGCCGTCTGGTTGGATCCGGGAACTTCCGATTCAAAATGCAATATTCATAAGTCTTCACCGTTTCACAAAATCTCGGATGAAAGTCTGGACGGACTTCTCTGGAATCCTGAATTCGGATATCTGCCGGAAGTCTGGTATTTAATGCAAAGGAAATCTTCTCAGCCGGCATTCTGGCACTAGTATCAAAGACAGCCACATTGCCTCTGGCATGCACCCCTGCATCCGTTCTGCTTGCTCCGATGATCTTTATCGGTTCCCGCAGAAGTTCAGATAAATGCTGATTCAATACTTCTTCTATTGTAACTCCGTTTGGCTGTATCTGCCATCCATGATAATGAGTGCCATCATAGGCCACGGTTAATTTTACTCTCTTCATATGCTAAATCCCTACTATTTTCCTGGCTGCAAACATAGTAATCAGATAGACTGGCAAAATAGCATAAGCAATGCGGTCATTTTTCTGGTAAACTAATGGACGCATTTTCGTTCTGCCTTCCCCACCATAATATCCTCGTGCTTCCATGGCCATAGCCAGATCATTCGCCCGGCGAAAAGCAGAGATAAACAGTGGTACCAGAAGTGGTATCATATTCTTTGCCTTGGTAATCAGATTGCCGGATTCAAAATCCGCTCCTCTTGCCATCTGTGCCTTCATGATCTTATCTGTCTCTTCCAGCAGAATCGGAATGAATCTCAGTGCAATGGACATCATCATAGCCACATCGTGTACCGGTACATGAATCTTATTCAATGGTGCAAGTCCTTTTTCCATTCCATCTGTCAGCTGATTTGGTGTAGTGGTCAGTGTCATCACAGAGGAACCAATGATCAGATAGGTCAGACGCAATGCCATAAAGACTGCCGTATTTAATCCTTCATAAGTAATACGCAATTTCCAGATCTGTACCAGCGTGGTTCCCGGTATCAGAAACAGATTAAATACCACTGTGATCAGCAGCAATATCACCACTGCTTTCATTCCTTTTACCATAAACTTGAATGGTACTTTGGATATTTTAATCACAGTAACAAGCAACACCGTTGCCACAACATAGGATGCAAAAGAACGAAACAAAAACAGGGAAAAAATGTACACCAGTGTCCACACCAGCTTGGTTCTCGGATCCAGACGATGTATCACCGAATCGGTGGGATAATACTGTCCAATGGTAATATCTCTAATCATACGTTTTCCTCCGATCCGTTCTTCTTAACTTTCATACCAAACGCTTGTAAAATGGACTGTTTTGCCTCTTCTACAGTAATTGCATGCACGTCCACGTCAAATCCTTTTTCTTTTAAATCCTGCATCACATAGGTTACCTGCGGCGCAGACAAACCTATGCTCTCAAGCTCTTTATAATGTTCAAATACTTTTTTCGGCTCTCCGTCAAATTTCATACAGCCATGATCCATGACAATAATACGATCTACGTATTTTGCCACATCCTCCATGCTGTGAGAAACCAAAATGACGGTGATGCCCTGTTCTTTATGCAGTTTTGCGATCTGATCCAGGATATCATCACGGCCTTTCGGATCCAGTCCTGCAGTCGGTTCATCCAGAATCAACACTTCCGGGTGCATTGCCAGAATGCCGGCGATCGCTACCCGGCGTTTCTGTCCTCCAGATAAATCAAAAGGAGACTTGTCATAATATTTTTCCTTTAAGCCCACCTGATGCAATGCTTCCAGACTGCGCATCTTAACTTCTTCCTCCGACAGGCCCAGATTTTTCGGGCCAAAGCAGACATCTGATAATACATCTGCTTCAAACAGCTGATATTCCGGATACTGGAACACCAACCCTACATGGCTGCGCAGTTCCTTCATCGAATATCCTTCTGCATAAATGTTCTCTCCACTATAATATATCACACCACTGGTCGCCTTAATCAGTCCATTCAGATGCTGAATCAGGGTAGATTTTCCAGAACCGGTATGTCCGATGATTCCCAAGAACTGACCATCCGGAATCTCCAGATTGATATTCTTTAATGCATGCTTCTCGTAGGCGGTTCCCTCTCCATAGATATAGTTCACGTGTTCCAGCTTTATGGACATATGGCACCTCCTTCTGCATCAGCTGTCGTTTTGAGTTTTACCAGTTCCTCGATCAATTCTCCACGGGTCAGTATTCCTTCTGGAATATTCAGGCCGCTCTTTCGCAGTTCATGAGCCAGCATGGTCACCTGTGGTACATCCAGACGATGTTCTTTTAATTCTTCTACTCTGGAAAAGACCTCTTTTGGCGTTCCCTGCATCAGAACCTTTCCCTGATCCATGACAATGACCTGATCCGCAGAAGTCACTTCTTCCATATAATGAGTGATCAGAATAATCGTCACATGTTCTTCTTTATTCAGCTTCCAGGCTGCCTGAATTACTTCTTTTCGCCCTACCGGATCCAGCATGGCCGTCGGTTCATCCAGCACGATGCACTTCGGATGCATGGCTACGACTCCTGCAATGGCTACACGCTGCTTCTGTCCGCCGGACAATTTGTTTGGAGAATGGGAACGGTACTCCCACATCTCTACCGTTTTCAGGCCTTCTTCTACTCTTTTTTCAATCTCTTCTGATGGAACTCCCATATTTTCCGGTCCGAATGCCACATCTTCATCTACTACAGTTCCGATGATCTGGTTATCCGGATTCTGAAAAACCATACCAGCTGTCTGCCGGATCTCTTTGATCTTCTCTTCATCTCTGGTATCTTTTCCATCTACGTAAACAGTACCTTCTGTTGGAAGTAAAATGGCATTCAGATGTTTCGCCAAAGTCGATTTTCCAGATCCATTATGTCCCAGAATGGCGATAAACTGTCCCGGCTGTACGTCCAGGCTTACTTCATCCACTGCCCGGTAGGTGGATTCCACCTTTCCATCTTCATTATACTTCTGATAATCGTGTATTAATTTTTTGATGTTAATAATATCTTTCATGTCACGCTGGCTCCTTTGTTCCATGTGTGCATATAAATTTCTGACAAAATAGTGAGAGTGGGAAGTGCAAACTCTTTCACATGCCCTCTCACTCTCTTATTCTCTTACAGTCTGCAACTTAATTTCGTCAGATGCAGAATCTCTTTTGCCAGTTGCTTTGTCAGGTCTTCTTTTCCCACTCTCCACTTCCAGTTATTTCCTGTGGTGGATGGAAAATTCATTCTTGCTTCCTGTCCAAGCCCCAGATAGTCCTGCATTGGCACAATGCAGGTATCTGCAACAGAAAGCATGGCAAGACGAATAAAGTCCCATTTAATCTCATCTCTGGTAGAATGGGCATTATTCAGATAATCTGTAGTAAAAGCCAGAGTCTTTTTATCCATTCCGTCATACATCTGCATCAATGTTTCATTGTCATGTGTTCCGGTATAGCAGACGCAGTTCTTCTCGTAATTGTGAGGAAGATGCTCGCTGGTCCCTGTCGGATCAAAGGCAAATCCCAATACCTTCATATTTGGATAACCACTGTCTTTTACCAGCTGGCGTACTGTATCAGTCATCATGCCGAGGTCTTCTGCAATGACTTCTTTATGTCCGAGACGCTGCTCCAGAGTCCGGAACAACTCTATACCAGGTCCTTTCTCCCAGTGGCCATTCACAGCTGTCTTATCCCCATATGGAATAGAATAATATTCATCAAAACCTCGGAAATGATCGATTCGTACCACGTCATAAAGTTCATAACAGTGCTTCATACGGCTGACCCACCAGTCGTAATTCTGATGGCGATGATATTCCCATCTGTACAGTGGATTGCCCCAGAGCTGTCCGTCATCAGAGAAAGCATCCGGTGGGCATCCGGCGACACCCTTTGGTTTGCGCTGTTCATCCATCTGAAACAAATCTGGATGTGCCCAGGCATCTGCACTGTCCATCGCCACATAAATCGGAATATCACCGATGATCTGAATTCCTTTTTCATTGGCATAGATCTTCAGCTTTTTCCACTGCTGACTGAATTTATACTGAAGGTATTCATAGAATTCAATCTCTTCCGGATACTGGCTGTAATAATAGTCAACCGAATATCCCCATCTCAGGCGGATATCATCTGTCCACTCCAGCCAGGATGCGCCGTGAAAACATTTTTTTACTGTCATAAACAGCGCATAATCTTTCAGCCACTCTCTGTTTGCCTCCACAAATTTACCAAATTCCGGATCTTCAGAAATATGACTGCGTTTATAGGCTTTTTTCAGCAAATCAAACCGCTTCTCGTATAGTTCTCCATATTCCACATAATTCGGATGATGGGTGCAGTCCGCAGCCTTACATTCTGCCTTTGTCAGTACCTTTTCCTTCACCAGTTCATCCAGGTCAATAAAATACGGATTCCCGGCAAATGTGGAAAAAGACTGATATGGCGAATCTCCGTAGCTGGTTGGCCCCAGCGGAAGAATCTGCCAGTAGGTCTGTCCTGCTGCTGCCAAAAAATCTACAAATTTATACGCTTCTTTTGAAAATGTTCCTATTCCATACGGTGATGGAAGACTGCTGACTGGCAGCAAAATGCCACTTGCTCTCTTCACTTGTTTTTCCTCGTTTTCTTCATAGTATGATGTCGGGGTCAAAAGCCCCAGCTATGATATCTGTGAATGTTTCATACTTCGCACTCTCCTGGTATCATATGATTAATCTATTCTTCTCTTGTCCATCTTTCTGGATATCAGCATTCCAATGCTCTGAAACAGCTGTACCAAAAGTACCAGAATAATGACAGTTACAATCATGATATCCACCTGATAGCGGTAGTATCCATAGCGGATGGCAATATCTCCCAGACCACCGCCGCCGACAGTTCCGGCCATAGCGGAATAACCAAGAATCGTTCCCGTCGCAATGGTTGCATTCACAATCAGAGATGTTCTGGCTTCTTTTAAATAAACCTTCCATACGATTTCCCATGTACTGGCTCCCATACTCTGTGCAGCCTCAATCACACCACGGTCTACTTCTTTTAAAGAAGATTCTACCATTCGTGCAATATACGGTGCTGCGGCAAAGGTCAGTGTACAATCGTTGCTGTGGATCCATAACTTTTTCCTACCAGCTTTGCTGTCAGCGGCATAACCAGAATCAGTAAAATCAGAAACGGTATACTTCTGAAAATATTGGAAACCAGGTCAAATATCTTATAAACAAAAGCATTCGGACATATACCATCTTTCGCACAGATTACCAGTAAAATACCCATAGGCAGACCCAGCACATATCCCAGAAGGGTTGAGGTCAGTGTCATGTATAAGGTTTCTCCGATTCCCCGTACAATCATCATAATTACAGTACTATCCCACATAATCTTCTAACACCTCCACTGCAAGTTTTGCCTTTTTCAGATATTCTATCATCTGATCACCGATCACAATATCTTCCGGGAGCTGCAGAATCATCTCGCCCTTGGCCACTCCGTTCAGATCTGTTGTATTAGCATACAGAATATTCACCGGTGCCTTGCATGATAATACCATATTACCGATCACCGGTTCAAAAGATGAATTCTCTGAAAATACAATTCGCACGCAGCGATTACCCTTCATTTCGCTGACATGTTCATATCCCTGATAGATCAGCTTTTTCGCTTCTTTAGACTTCGGAGCAGTAAAGATATCGCTCACCAGACCGTGCTCCGCCAGCTTACCGTGATCAATAATCGCCACGTGGCTGCAGATCTCCTGTACCACCGTCATCTCATGAGTGATGATCACAATAGTAATGCCATACTTCTGATTGATCTCTTTTAACAGCTGTAATATGGACTTGGTGGTCTGCGGATCCAGCGCACTGGTTGCTTCATCACAGAGCAGTATCTTTGGATCACTGGCCAGCACTCTGGCAATAGCTACACGCTGCTTCTGTCCGCCGGAAAGCTGTGCCGGATAAGCTTTTGCCTTTTCTTCCAGTCCTACGATCTTCAGATATTCCAGTGCTTTTTCTCTGGCTTCTTTTTTCTTCACTCCGGCCAGTTCCATTGGAAAACATACGTTGTCCAGTACATTTCTCTGCATCAGCAGATTAAAATGCTGAAAAATCATGCCGATATCTTTTCTCGTGGCACGCAGTTCCTTATTGGATAGCTTTGCCAGATTCCTGCCATCTATAATCACATCTCCGGATGTTGGTTTCTCCAGAAAATTCAGGCAGCGTACCAGCGTACTCTTTCCTGCACCGGACATGCCGATAATGCCATAGATCTCTCCTTTATAAATATCGAGAGATATATCGTCTAGGGCGTGTACATCCATATCTTTTACTTTAAACCATTTATCCAGATGCTCTATTTTAATAATTGGCTCCATGTAATCTCCCTTCCCTGCTGTCTTTTTACAACACGCTTTATTCTATCGTAAAAACAGGGCAGTTGCAAAGATAAAATCCTGCATCTGCCCTACTATGCTCTATTTTCAGGTTTCTTTTCCTTACTGAGCGTCTGTCTCTGTTTCCGTTGCCTCTGTTGTCTCTTCAGATGCAGCTTCTGTTGTCTCTTCGGTATCAGCTTCTGTGCTATCTTCTGTATCCTCAGATGGTTCATAAGGAATGACTGCACCATTGTATTTTTCGTTGATGAAATCTTTGATTTCATCAGACTTCAGAGCATCTACCAGTGCTACGATACCTTCGTTGTTTTCATTACCTTCTTTTACTGCAATGATATTTACATAGGTCTTAGCTGCTTCAGAATCAGATGCTTCGTATGCAATCGCATCATCTGCTACAGAAAGTCCTGCTTCTACTGCGTAGTTACCATTGATAACTGCAAATGCTACTTCATTCAATACTCTTGGTACCTGTGCTGCTTCCAGTTCCTGAATCTTGATATCTTTTGTGGTAGATTCGATATCATTTACGGTAGCTGTCAGGCCCGCACCTTCTTTTAAGGTAAGTACGCCATTATCCTGAAGAAGAAGCAGTGCTCTTGCTTCGTTTGTCGTGTCATTTGGCACTGCGATGGTGTCTCCGTCTTCCAGTTCATCCAGGCTCTTCTTGGTTCCCGGATAGATTCCAAATGGTTCGTAGTGGATATCACCTGCATCTACCAGATGTGTTCCTTTTTCTTCATTGAAGCTTTCCAGATATGGTACATGCTGGAAGTAGTTGGCATCAAAGTCACCACTTTCTACTACCAGATTTGGCTGAACGTAATCTTCAAACTCAGTCACTTCCAGATCCCATCCTTCGTCTGCCAGAATGCTCTTTGCTGCTTCCAGGATCTCTGCATGTGGTGTTGGTGATGCTGCTATCTTAATGGTTCCTTCTGCTGCTGCCGGTACGGCCAGTGCCAGGGTTAATGTTGCTGCTGCGATGGATGCAAGTACTCTTTTCATAATTCTGATCTCCTTTTTCTCTCTGAAATATTTTCGTTTTTCCAGGATATCAAGGATTGCTGCGCGCCCTGCACTCCAGTGATATCGTCCTATTTCTTAATAGGTTTTGTATGGGTTAAATGATATACTCTTATTCTTCAAAAGTCAATAAGCCGCAATATAGCAAATCTTTATATTTAGTTATAGATTCAACCTTTAACAGGTTAAGTTTTTCTGCCAGTTTCTGAGAAGGAAGATTCCCATTTGAAGTTCTTACATAGATTTTTTTCATCTCCAGTTCTTTCGCTGCGTAATGTAAGATCGCCTGGCAGGCTTCTGTGGCTATGCCTTTTCCACGGTACTCTTGTCCAATCAGATATGACAGCTCCGGTTCACCGGACAGACTGCCATAGTCTTCCGGCAATTCCTCGATTCCAGCCCGGCCAAGTACGGCGCCTGTTGCTTTCTCCACAATCGTCCAGAGACCGTACTCAAAAAGTGGATAACGGGTGGTGATGTAGGCGCAGAGCTGTTCTTTCTCTTCATATAGTGGTTGTACATCAGGATTATCGCGCTCTTCCCCATAAAACTTTTGGAAGTATGCCAGATCTTCCATGACAGACTCCCGGATGAGGAGACGCCCTGTCTCTGCAATCATCCATGGCTGCTGCATGTGCCGCTGCCAGATACGGTAAATATAGACATCATCCGGCAAGTTCGCCTCACCAGACATCTGCCAGATGTATTTCGCTTCATAACTAATAACTCCACTTTGACTCTCCAGATAAATACCAGCTCCGTCCAATTGGTTTATTCTATGCAAAACTTCCGGTCGATCGGTAAGATACACTGCCTGAATCCCATACACTTTCCACTTTTCTTCCAGTTCTTCTTTTGTACTTACAAAAATGCCGGGGATAATACTATCCCCGACATATCTCGTCTGATTTAACATTTTTCCGGTTCCGGATAATCCACTCCAAATGTCTCTACTGTCATGGATTTGATCTTCTGCTCATCCAGTGGTCTGTCGCTGTAGTCGGTATCTACTTCTGCGATCTTATTTACCACATCCATACCTTCAATCACTTTACCAAATGCTGCATAAGAACCATCCAGATGCGGAGCTGCCTTGTGCATGATAAAAAACTGAGATCCACCTGAGTTTGGATGCATTGCTCTTGCCATAGATAATACACCCGGTGTATGTGCCAGATCATTCTGGAATCTGTTGTCTGCAAATTCTCCCTTGATGCAGTATCCTGGACCACCCATACCGGTTCCCTGTGGGCATCCACCCTGAATCATAAATCCATTGATCACACGATGGAAGATCAGGCCATCATAAAAGCCCTTCTTTACAAGACTGATAAAATTATTTACAGTATTCGGTGCAATTTCCGGATACAGCTCTGCTTTCATTACATCACCGTTATCCATAGTGATGGTAACAATTGGATTCTGTGCCATAATTGTTCTCCTTTTTTGTTTATTCTGGTGTTGATTATAGTGGGTTTTCTGGAAAATAGCAAGTCAAATTCCTTTCACACCGTAATCCCATGAGCAGCCAGTAGTTCCATTCGCCTGATGTTCTGTCTCTCCAATTCATCAGCACGTTTTCTTTCAAGTATACTACCGTTTTACAATCTTATTTCTCTGCTATCCATTCACGGATAATTCGTTCATCCATCTCCACAATCTGAGCAATCTCTTCCAAAGGCATTTCTCTTTCCATCAATGCCAGGGTTACTTTGCGTGCATTCTGTAATTTGCCGTCCCTAAGTCCAGATTCTCTGCCTTCTTCTCGTCCCTTTTCTCTGCTTGTTCTCATGGAACTCTGCCAGTCCATCTGGTAGCGTTCTCTGCCCTCACATTGCAGGCGTATTTTTTCATCTTCTGATAATTCACGTAAAGTGACAACCGCTTTTTTTATGGATTCTGACTGTTCTGCCATCGCAAGAACCTCCTTCCATGTTTTCGCTTTAAATACGCAGGCCCAGTAATACAACGCACTGTCTCGTTCTTCCTCAGTCACCTGCTCCAGACAAGATAAGTCTAACACGTGAAGTGCAATTTTTCCAGTGAATTCATCATTGAGCAGACCATATTCTACCTCTTCTTCTCCGTTAATCTCACGCAAAATTTCATTTTCCTGCTTCTGCTGTAATTCTTTGCTTTCTTTCTCTGTCATAAGCAAATGCTCCTTCTGAAATTATTTTTACATTTTGTGGAATAAATGCCGAATGGCAAGATCTTGTGAATTCCTCGAAATGTATACCAACCTTAACACAGAAGCCCTGCTTTTACAAACAGAATCGTTCAACCGATTTTCCGTTATTTCGCCGCAATACCAGACGGGACAATAAAAAAGCCGGAAAACACCGTCACTAATGGCTTTTACACCTCTATATCCAGTTCCACCGGGCAGTGATCGGATCCAAACACTTCCGTATGAATGGATGCTCCTTTCAGCTTTTCTTTCAGACTTTCGGATACGCAGAAATAATCAATACGCCATCCTGCGTTCTTTTCTCTGGCTTTGAAGCGATAAGACCACCAGGAATAAATGCCTTCCTGATCTGGGTAAAAATAACGGTAAGTATCGATGAATCCGGCGTTTACTACATTTGTAAACTTCTCCCGTTCCTCATCGGTAAAACCTGCATTTTTCCGATTGGTCTTTGGATTTTTCAGATCGATTTCTTTGTGAGCCACATTCAGATCTCCGCAAAAAATAACTGGTTTGGTCTTTTCCAGATTCTTCAGATAGCCCAGAAAATCATCTTCCCATTTCATACGATACGGAAGTCTGGCCAGTTCATTCTGAGAGTTTGGTGTATAGACTGTCACCATATAAAAATTATCAAATTCCAGAGTGATGACGCGTCCCTCATGATCGTGTTCTTCGATGCCGATTCCATAAGCCACAGACAATGGCTCTTTCTTTGTAAAAATGGCAGTTCCGGAATAGCCCTTCTTTTCTGCATAATTCCAGTAGGCATGATATCCTTCCGGTGCAAAATCAATCTGTCCTTCCTGTAATTTGCTCTCCTGGATGCAGAAAATATCCGCATCCATTTCCTCAAAGTATTCGGTAAAACCCTTCTGCACACAGGCACGCAGGCCATTCACATTCCATGATATTAATTTTTTCACTTTGTTTTCCTCTCACGTTTTTTATTTTCCTATTATATCATACTCTGCCCTTTCATAAAAGAAAGAAAAAAGAACCGGAATTCCCCTCCCGATTCTTTTCTTTATACTCATATAATTTGATGTTGGGGTCAAAGCCCCAACTTTGATGCCTGCGGATTGTTCCGTGCTACGCACTACCACAATCCTACCCAATATTCGCACCAGTGCTTACATTGCCGCATTTGCTGCATATTCTTCCAGCCCCTGCTGCAGAGCTGCGGAGCTGCTACTGTGGATATGGAGAATTGGAATCTCCATTCTCTTTGCTTCCTGTGTTGCACTGTTGACCATCTTATGAGATACCGTATTGGTGAACAGCACCATCAGATCTGGACATCCCAGTTTCTTACGGATGGCTCCTTTTTCCTTTGTAAATACCTTTGCCTTATATCCGTTTTTCTTACAAATCTCACGATAACGACATTCCATGCATTCATTTCCACCAATAATTACGATACTCATATTTGCGCTCCTTTCAGTTAGTTCCTGCTAACTATTTGTTTTTAAAAAACCTTCCCGCAACAGCGTTCTTATCCTCGTGTGGGAAGGTTTCGTTCTTTATTAGTGTCATCTAACTTTTATTAGTTGTAGTCATTTTAGCGTATATGAACTTCGTTGTCAATATAAAATTTAATTTTGTTTTACGATGTGTGCAGCATCTCCAATATTTTTCGCAGTTCTTTCACTGGAATCTGTCCCGGCGCAGAAGCCTGTTCTACGGTTCCAAAGGTAAGTGCCGAGCCAAACAGCTCACCGGCCATTCTGCTTAAGACTCCCATTTTTCCCATGGACATAGTGATCACCGGAGTCTGTGGATGCTGTTCTTTCATCTCTGCGGTGGCTTCTAAAAGCATGCGTACATCTTTCTCACTCTGCGGCATAACTGCCATCTTAGCTACATCCATTCCCAGCTGCTGCATCTGACAAAGCCTGGAAACAATCTCCTGCTTTTTGGGGGTCTTCTGAAAATCATGATTGGAGCCAATTACGGTAATCTGATGGGCTTTTGCGTCTGCAATTAATTCCTTTACTGTCTTCTCCGGCAAAAAGATTTCCACATCTATCGCATCAGCCAGTCCACTCCTGATAGCTCTTCCATTAATCGTCTGATAGGTACCAGCTGAGACCTCTTTTTCCCCACCTTCTGCTTTTGTCCGAAAAGTGCAAAGCAATGGCAAACCATCCAGCAGTTCACTTACTCTCTTCAGGGCTTCACTCTGGATCTGTTCCTCTTCAATTCCATCCATAAAATCCATACGCCACTCAACCATATCCGGCCGTGCTTTTTTCACATCTTCTGCCTGTCTGCAAATCTCTTCCATACTTCTTCCTACAATCGGGGCGCAGATCTTCGGCATACCCTCTCCTAATACGCAGGTTCCTATCTTTACTATTGTACTCATATGCTCTCTCCTGTTATGTTCAAAGTTTCATGACTTTGAATAGTCTCATTCTACCATATCTGCTTTTTGATTTCTATAGACACTTTTCCAGCTGCGTGATAGACTAAAAGACAATGAATTTGTATTAAGGAGGATTGTTCCATGTCTATTACAGGTAAAACACAGCTGATCTGCCTGATCGGCAGTCCGGTTTCTCATAGTATCTCTCCTGCCATGCACAATGAAGCTTTTCGGGAGCTGAATCTGGACTATGCGTATTTATGTTTTGATATTAAAGAATCTGAAATGGCTGACGCAGTAAAGGCTCTCCGTCTGCTGAATGTCCGTGGCTTCAACTGCACCATGCCTGCCAAGGTGCCAATGTGTGCACTTTCCGATGAACTCTCTCCGGCCGCTTCCATGATTGGTGCAGTCAACACGGTGGTCAACGATCACGGTCGTCTGATTGGCCACAATACCGATGGCATCGGCTATATGCAGGCTGTACGGGAAGCCGGACACGACATTATCGGCCAGAAAATGACCCTGCTTGGTGCCGGCGGTGCTGCCACTGCTATTGCGGTTCAGGCTGCTCTGGATGGAGTAAAAGAGATCGCCATCTTCAACCGTCATGGTCGTTCCTGGGAACGGGGTCAGAAGCTGGTAGATACCATTAATGCCCAGACTCATTGCCAGGCTTCTCTGTACGATCTTGCCGATACTGTTGAAATGAAGCATCAGTTATCTGACAGTGCGATTCTGATCAATGGTACTTCCGTTGGCATGGCTCCACATACAGAGGACTGCCCTCTGGCCGATCTGAGTGGACTTCACGAAGGTCTGATCGTATCAGATGTGATCTATAATCCAAGGGAGACACTTCTTCTGAAAGAAGCTGCTGCAAGAGGCTGCAGTACTTTTAACGGATTGTACATGCTGCTATATCAGGGTGCCGAAGCCTTTCGCCTCTGGACCGGACAGGATATGCCGGTAGCGCATATCAAAGAAAAGTTCTTTTCTTAGACAGACAAAAAGTGGAATACCCTTTATCGGATATTCCACTTTTTCCTGCCGTTTTTATAATCGTATCGTTCAATGCCTCTTATGACTTCTCTGATTCTCTAAGTTTCTTTACCATTTCATCACAGATCTGCTGCTTATTTCTGTTATCCGTTGCAACCTGTATATCGGCTGCTGCCTCGTATTTTGCTCTTCGTTTTTCCATCAGTTCAGAAATATACGCTTCATTTTTTCTTCCTTCCAGAAGAGGGCGGTCGTGATTGTTCCGTACCCTTTTCAGAATCGTCTCAGGCGTGGCAGTCAGAAGTACTACTTTTCCGTTTTTCTTCATCTCCACCACATTTCGCTCTTTCATAGGAACACCGCCGCCACAGGATATGATCAGATTCTTTTTTTCCTGCAGCTCAATCAGCAGATTCGTCTCTAGCTCCCGGAAATATTCTTCTCCGTAGGTTTCAAAGATTTTCGATATGGTCATTCCCTGACGCTGCGCGATGATCTGATCCATCTCGATTACTTCCATACCAAACTTCTGCTTCATATATGCTGATATGGTAGACTTTCCGGTACCCATAAATCCGATCAGAACAATATTATAGTCAAACGACTGATTCATTCTCTTGCTTTCTCCTGCTCTTATTTTTTCTTCAGGCATACATTGGAAATATAACCTTTATAGGTTCTTCCCTTTGATGACTTGTACGTACAGTAGTACCATTTTCCATTGGTCATCTTCGTCACCTTTACCGTACATCCCTTTGGCACTACCAGAATATTCGTAGATGTCATAGACGGCTTACGATGCATGTAAACGTCATCTGTTGTGATATAATTACCCTTCTTTGCGCCATTCTTTCTAAGATAATTCTGATGGGTATATCCTCTGTAGACATTTCCGTTCGAAGCATAATATACTGTCCGGTACCAGTCTCCTGTATAGGTATCCGTTATGATTACTTTTGCTCCTTTTGGAATGGTAGTCGCTTTTCCTGTATTCGTACTTGTTCCACGACGAAGATTCAAACTTGCTGATGTCTTATAAATATCTGCTGATTTGAGATAATTCTTAGAAATATATCCCCTATACTTTTGTTGGTAATAATTCTGGTATTCTACTTTATACCAATACTTTGTACTTCCAGTCACTTTCACAGCTTCTTTTTTCGGAAGTAACAAAACTCTCCGATAATTGGTACCTGGACCACTTCTGACATTGACCGTCGCCGTTGTCACATAATATTTTGCTGCTGCCATCCCTGTGACAGGAACCGCAATGACAAAGCTAACCAGTAGTGCCAGTGTGATCAGCGCTTTTTTCCATTTCTTCATGATATCATCCTCCTGTTATGCCAGTCTTAGTAATACTTTCATTATATGATATCGATTATCAAAGATCAACACCCATTCCAGAGAACTGAACTGTCACTTTCCGCTCTGCCTGCTGCACCCTTTCTCTGCTGTTTTTCGCAGTCTTAGTAAAGCGGACATTCGCAATCCGCTTCGCTACTTGCTCATGAACGCAGACTCTATCAGTTTTTTTGTATATACTTCTCCGGGAGACTGAATAATCTTATCTGGTGTACCACTTTCGACTATTCTACCCTCATATAATACCAGAACTCTGTCACAGAACATCTGCACCAGTGCCAGATTATGACAGATAAAAATAAATGACAGACCATGTTGTTCCTTTAATTCCTGCAGCAGTTCCATGATCTGCTTTTGAATTGTCACATCCAGGGCACTGGTGGCTTCATCGCAGATCAATATTTTCGGTTCCACAGCCAGTGCTCTGGCTATCGCTGCCCTCTGGCACTGCCCGCCGCTGACCTCATGGGGATATCTGGATGCAAACCGGGGATCCAGCCCTGCCTGTTCCAGTACCTCTCCCACCCGTTTCTGAATCTCTTCCTTTTTCATTCCCCGATTACGCAGACTCTCTCCAATCCCATCTCCCAGAGTACGTCTCGGGTCAAATGAACTCACTGGATCCTGAAATACCATCTGCATGTTTCCATATAGTTCTCGCAGTCCACTGCCTTTTAACATGGTAATGTCTTTTCCTTCATATTTCAGGGTTCCTGATGTGGGATCTGCTAATCTTGTCAGCAATTTTGCCAGTGTGCTTTTCCCAGATCCTGATTCTCCCACTATTCCCAGCGTTTCTCCTGCTTTTAACTGAAAACTGATATCATCTACCGCTTTTAATGGAGCACTTCCTTTTTTTCTGAAAATTTTAGTTAGATGTTCTGCTTCCAAAATGATACTCATGTATTGACTGACCTCCGTAATACCGGAACCGCAGATAATAATTTCTGTGTGTAGGCATCCTGTGGATCATTCAGGACCTCCTCTGCTTTTCCATATTCCACTTTTTTTCCATCCTTCAGTACCAGAACTGTATCAGCCATCGCCTTTACCACTCCCAGATCATGTGTCACAATGATAATGGAAGTCCCGAACAATTTCCTCAAATGAAGCATTTCATTTATGACCTGTCTCTGTACGGTCACATCCAGTGCACTGGTTGGTTCATCTGCAAACAGGATTGGCGGATTCATCAGCATGGCAATTGCGATTCCTGCTCTTTGATTCATTCCACCGGACAATTCAAACGGATAACTTTCCCACACTCGTTTTCCATCCTTAAAATGCAGCTTTTCAAATAATTCCATGGCATGGCTTTTCGCCTCGCTCTTGCTTATTTTTCTGTGCGCACGCATGCTTTCATAAATCTGCTCCCCGATGGTCCGAATCGGACACAGGGAAGCCCCTGCGTCCTGAAAAATCATGCCGATCTGAGCTCCCCTGATTCGCCTTTTTTCTTTTTCTGATATATCCAGAATATTCTGTCCTTTATACAAAATATCCCCTTTGGTTACCATTCCGTTTGTTCCAAGAAGTCCCATGGCAGCTTTGATCAGAGTGCTTTTTCCGCTCCCTGATTCGCCCACCAGACCAAGGATCTCTCCCTGTCTCAGCGAAAAGCTGACATCTGACACTACGACTTTTTCGCCAAAGGACACTTCTACGGAATCGTATCTCAGTATTTCTTCACACATATTCTGTAAAATACCCCGTCATTTCTAATTGATATCCAGATCTGCTGTCAGTTCATAATAATCACATGGATGCGCCACCAGTCCGGTCACATTAGACTGCATAATCATGCTCATTTTCAGATGAGAACAGAATACATAAGCATGATCATCCAGCACTGTCTGCTGCATCTCAATCCCCAGATCACTTCTCTTGTCTGTATCAAATTCCTTTTCCATCTCAGCTGCCAGTTCTTCCAGTCTGTCACTATGGTAATGACCATTATTAGACACTGAAGAATCCAGTGCACAGGAGGTAAAGAAATACTGTGGATCACCGGTAGGCGCAGTCACCATAGCACTTGCATACACATCCCACAGGGTTGGATCTTTACGAATTGTATTATTATCTGAAGTGCAGTTTACCTGAACATCCATACCAATCTCTTTCAGCGTTGCCTGCGCTGACTCTGCCAGCAGTGGCAGCTCCTGGCGACTTGGATAAGTCAGCCAGCGGATTACCAGATCCTGTCCGTCTTTTTCTCTTATTCCATCTCCATCTGTATCTACCCATCCTGCGTCTTCCAGCACCTGCTTCGCACCTTCCGGGTCATAGCTTTCTGTGGTCAGATTCTGTCCGCCAAATGAAAATGTATCCGGGAATGCTCCCACTGCCGGATAACCGTAACCATTCAGTAATACAGATACAAAGCTGTCTTTATCAATTCCCATCGCAATGGCCTGTCGAACTGCCGGATCAGAAGTAACCGGACTTTCAAAGTTCATCCATGCATAAAATGCCCGGCTGGTCGGTGTACTGGTAAAGGTAAAATCTTCATTTTCAAATAACGGATAGCTTGCATACGCCATACCATAAGCTGCATTCACTTCTCCTGCCTGCAGAGCAAAAGCCAGCGTATCACCATCAGAAATCGTACGAACTGTGACTTCATCCACGTTTACGTCACCATTCCAGTAATTTTCATTCTTCACCAGTTCCAGATGATCATCTGTGACCAGTTCCGTTGCCACAAACGGACCTGTTCCAATCACAATCCCATCATCCGTAATTCCGGCTTCTACATCAATGATACATCCATAAGGATCACAAAGATAATTGATCAGCGCCGGCTTTGGCTCTGTCGTCTTGATCGTAATCGTGTTTCCGTCTGCCTCAATCGAATCAATACACAGATCTCCTGCTGCTCTTTCATGATTGGCAATCAGATCTTCCAGGCTTTCTTTTACCGCTTCCCCGTCACAGGCACGACCATTGGAAAAAACAACGCCGTCATTCAACGTGATCTTCCAGGTCAATTCATCTACATTTTCAAATTCTTTCGCAATCCATGGTTCAATTTCCATATCATCAGAATATTGAAACAACGTTTCACCGATTCCATACCGGATACAGGCCCAGCCTGCATAAGTATTCTGCGGGTTCACATCTGCCTCTTCATTTTCTGCATTAAATGTAGTGTCTCCGAATACAAATGTCTTTTTGTCTTCTGCTGATACAGCTCCCACAGACAGGCTATATGCCAGCCCAAGCATCAGTGCCATTGCAATCACTTTTTTTGTCTTCATCTTTCTCTCCTTTTTATTCATAAATTATGATCTTCCAGAATGACTGTTTTTCGGATCCAGATAATCACGCACCGTATCTCCCAGAAGATTAAAAATTACTACCGATAGAAAAATAGCAATTCCCGGGGAAAGTACTACCCAGGGATAAGTCTGAAGCATACTTCTTCCAGTACTCATCATACTGCCCCATTCCGCTGTCGGGATCTGCGCACCGAGTCCCAGAAATGACAGCCCTGCCAGTTCCATCATCATCGTTCCTATATCCAGCATGGCAGTCACCAGCACCGGTCCCAGCATATTAGGCAAAATATGACGGGTAATCAGCTGACCGGCCGAATCCCCGGCCAGAATAGCTGCATGAATGTATGGCATATTTTTTAATGCCAGTGTCTGACTTCTGGCAATACGGGAATATTTCGGCCAGCTGATCACAGCCAGAGCTATTACTGCATTCTGTATACCTCCACCCAGAACAGCCGCAACTGCCATGGCAAATACCAGTCCCGGAAATGCAAGACAGATATCCGATATCCGCATCATCAGCGAATCCATGATTCCGCCAAAATATCCACACAACATACCGACTGCAGTTCCAAACACAGAGATCACTGCCACCAGTATAAAGGTGGAAAAGATACTGGCCCGTGCACCACTGATAACTCTGGACAGCATATCTCTTCCATATGTATCCGTTCCCATCGGATGTGCCGGTCCTGGTGGCTGCATGGCACTTGCCAGATCCTGTGCATTCGGATCATATGGACAGAGCCGATTGGAAAAAACAGCCGCCAGAATCAGTAACCCCGCCAGTACCAGGAAAAAGATCAGTTTCTGGCGAATATGATTCTTTCCGATCTTCTGTGTTCTGACAGTCACCTGTTTCTTTTCTGTATTTGTCATACTTCATCGCCTCCCAGTCGAATTCTTGGATCCAGAAAACGATAGGATAAATCTGTAAGCAGATTCACTGCCACGTAAATAATGGCCATCCACATCACATATGCCTGAATAATCGGGTAATCACGCATGGATATGGCATCCACGGCCATTTTTCCCACACCGTCCCACATAAAGATCGATTCTACTATTGCAGTACCGCCCAGCAGATTTCCCACGGAAAGCATCAACAAGGTAATAATGGTCACAAGTGAAGCTTTCATAACACTTCTCCATAACGTAACAGAAAATCTTATCCCTCTTGCTCTGGCGCCTGCCACATAGTCTTTGCTCAGTTCATCCAGCACCGTTGCCCGTACCTGCCGAAGATATTTTGCTGACATGGCAATTGCCAGAGTGATCGCCGGCATGGCCACGCTTTTCAGAGTGACATCTTTTGCTATTACAGGAAACCATCTCAGCCTGATTGCCAGTACATACATCAAAATCAGAGATACAAAAAAATTCGGCAGACTGTTTCCGATAAAACTGAAAAACCGGATCACATAATCCGTCATACGATTCTGTTTTACAGCTGCCAGAACTCCAAGTGGAACCGATATGATAATAGTCATAACAATGGAAACAGCCGTCAACAGCAACGTAGCCGGAAGCTTAGAAATAAAGGTAGCAAATACCGGCTTCCCTGACACATAACTGTTTCCCATATCGCCTCTCAGCAATTTTCCCAGCCATACCGCATACTGAGTCAGGAAAGGCTTGTCCAGTCCCAGCTGCTCTCTTGCCGCATTCAGTACTTCATCTGAAACAACCGTTCCTGTATTCTCCATTTTCTGTGTTACCACATCACTTCCGGCAATCCGCATCATCCCATAGGAAAGAAATGTGATGGCAAACAAAATCGGAATCAGTTGTATTATTCTTTTCAACACATAATGATTCATCTGTTTTCGTTCTTTCTTAATTTATTTTCGAATAAAAGTTTAGCAAAATTTATTTTCTCCTCCAACCCACCCAGGGGGATATTTTATACATTCCTTTTTGGAATGAGATTATCTCCATTTGGAATATCCTTCAAATATTTTTTAAAAATTCTTTTTCTCTTGCATAATCTTCCCTGTTGGATATAGAATAGGAAAATAAAATCAGTTACATAACATCATACCCGGAAAGGAGATTTCTATTGTCCCATTTTATAAAACAACTTCCTCAAACTTTCAAAGTTCTGTGGTCATCCAACCTGTTCAAGGCACTGCTTCTGATAATTCTGATGCTTCTGACAATACGTATCGTAAATTTTTGCTTTGACTATTTTAAGAAGAAAAACAATCTGCATACCAATTTTCTGAAGGGTGTTCTCCAGGCGCTGATCATTATTTTCTTTCTGATTCAGATAGGAAGTCTGTCAGATGCCATGGCAAGTTTTTATAATTCGATCCTGATGTCCTCTTCCCTTCTGGTTGTAGTACTTGGATTTGTATTTCAGGAGGGATTATCTAATATCGTACATGGCTTTATTCTTACCTTTTTCAAGCCTTTTGATATTGGAGACCGTGTAAATGTAACGATTGACGGAGTGCAGATTACCGGATATATTCAGTCCATCAATCTGCGTAATACGATTATCCGAAATGTTTATAATAACAGCAGTGTCATTGTACCAAATGCCAAAATGGATCTTTGTGTCATTGACAACAGCTATTTTGATGAGAATTCCGTGAATTCCAATTTTTTGGATATTGAGATCACCTATGAATCTGATCTGGATCATGCCTGCGAGGTATTTTCTCAGATCATTGACTCACATCCTCTTGTTAAGGCAGTAAAAAAGCCCCTGGCTGAACCGACTAAGATTTTAGTCAGCCAGCTTGGAGCCAGTGGGATAACCCTGCGAGCCAGTGTGGTAACAGCCACCATCGAAGAAAACTTCACTGCCTGCAGTGATATCCGCAAAGAACTGATTCATCATTTTCATGAAGATCCTGCTCTTGATTTTGCTTATCCACATACCGTGGTGGTACCTTATACATCCGAATCCTGATCTGCTTTTTACAGATTACTTTCCTTGCGATTTGCCTGCTGTCTGCAGGCATTTCCTATATTTGTCAGACAAAGTACCGTCACCACCAAAAATAATCCCGGAATCAGTATGATCCACCAGGAACCTGTCATCAGAGCCTTTTCTGCCAGTGACAGCATACTTCCCCAGGTAATAATCTCTACCGGAAGCCCGATTCCCATAAAGCTTAAGGTGGCCTCTGACATCATGGCCGTTCTTACATTCATGATGACCATAAACATAATAGCTGAGAAGAAGTTTGGTGCCAGATGCTTCCATAGTATATGGAAAAACCGCCTCCCATACATCTGGATGCAATCACGAACTCGCTGTTGCGAATCTGACGCACCTCCGTACGTACCACTTTGGCAATACTGGTCCAGCTGGTCACTCCAATCACAAAGGAGAGACTGAACACAGTCGCCTTTCCCATTATCGCCTGCAGTAAAATAATCAACAGCAGCGATGGCACACTTAAGAAAATTTCTGTAAAACGCATGATCGCTTCATCAAGCCAGGCCGGTGCCATTCCACTGAATGCACCGACAATCACCGCTATCAAAGTGGAAATCACTGTAGAAAGTCCACCTATGATCAGTGAAATCCGGCCTCCATACCAGATCATGGAAAAAATGTCTCTTCCCATCGTATCTGTCCCAAATAAAAACTCTCTATCCGGTGCTTTGTTATAGTTCAGCAGATCCATATAGGTAGGATCTTTCGTCATAATCCATTCTGCACATACACACCCAAATACAATAAGGAGCAGTATTGCCACAGAAACCACTGGTTTTCCCTGATACCATTTTTTCTTTTTCTCCGGAACTGTCTCCTGTATATTATGAATACCGGTCAGTTCAAACGCTCTCTCTGTCATTGTTCCACCACCTCCGACTGCTCTGTGATTTCTTCTGCTCTCATGCGCGGATCGATCTGTTCATTGATGGTCTGGCTGACAATATTACAGAAAATAACCAGAATTCCTGACATCATACAAAGGAGCATCAACAGATTATAATCATGGTATCTGGCACTTTCATAAGACAGTGCACCTATTCCCGGATAGGAAAACACACTTTCTACCACATAAGTTCCTCCAAGTACATGAGGTACCGCGATTGCCATGATGCTGAGGTATGCCGGCATCACGTTTCTTATACAGTGATGAAACATGATTTTTTTCTTGTTCAGACCCTTTGCCTTTGCCAGCAGCACATAATCTGCCCTCACTTCTTCCAGAATCTTGTTTCGAATCATATAGGCATAGTACCAGAGATGTTCCAGGATCACGATCGTCAGCGGCATCACCAGATGCAGTGCCCGGTCTCCGATGTTTCCTGCATTCCCGGTACTGTAAGCACCACTGCTCGGCAACAATTTCAGATTTACAGAAAAAATCAGAATCAGTACCAGCGCAATCCAGAATTCCGGAATACAGCTGGATATGGTCCCCAGCTTGCAGAGAATCCTGTCTGCCATCTTATCTTCCTGCCAGGCACACACAATTCCCAGCAACAAAGAACCTGCAAATATGCACAAAAATCCAATTCCTCCCAACAGCAGGGTATTTCCGATCCTTCCCCCAATGACTTCTGTTACATCCTGCTTATATTTAAAAGAAATTCCAAAATCTCCGTGCAGGGCATTTTTTACCCATTTTACATATTGCACCGATATCGGCTCATTCAGCCCCAGCTTTTCCATAGCCCATTCCCGTTCTTCCGGACTCATTTTTTCTGACCGTTCCCCATAATAAGAAACCAGCGGATCTCCCGGTGCCAGACGGGCTACATAAAATACAGTGATGGACAATATCAGTACGGAAAAAAAGAAAATCAGAACTTTTTTTCGTAATACGCCATTTTTTTCTGTTTCATGACTGCACTCCTTTCCCGGATCCGGTATGTGAGAGCAATGCAAAATGTCTCGGCGTGATTTCTGTCCATTCACTGTTTTCCAGGCCCTCTCCACCGAATGTCCGCAGCACCCGTTTTCTTTCCCTGATCGGATCCGGAACAGGTATTGCCGATAATAACGTCTGTGTATAAGGATGTACCGGATTGGCAAATAATTCTTCTGCATCTGCCAGTTCTACCAGTCTTCCCTGATACATTACTCCCACCCTGTCGCAGAGATATTCTACCATAGCCAGATCATGGGCGATAAACAGAAAGGTAAATCCGTGTTCTTCCTGCAAATGGCGAAACAGGTTCACAATCTGTGCCTGTATCGATACGTCCAGAGAAGCAATCGGTTCATCTGCCACCAGAAATTCCGGCTCCATGCTTAAGGATCTGGCAATCGCTACACGCTGACGCTGTCCTCCTGACAATTCTGAAGGATAACGATCCAGAAAGCTTTCATCCAGTCCTACGTATTCCATCTGAAATGCCGCTTCTTTCCGCAGACTTCCTCTTCTCGGAGTGATATGCTGAATATTCAGAGGCTCTGTTATGATATCTGCCACTTTCATTTTCTGATTCAGGCTGGATGCAGAATCCTGAAAAATCATCTGGCGTCTGGTCTGCAGCATTTTCTTGTTTTTTCGTGCTTCTTTCTTATCACAGACATTTACATCTTTATACCAGATTTCTCCTTTTGTCGGCTGGTAAATATCCATAAGACATCTGGCTACCGTAGATTTTCCGGAACCGGATTCTCCTACCAGCCCGAAAATTTCTCCTTTATAAATCTGAAAAGAGACATCATCCACTGCACGTACTTTAATCTTTTTCGTCAGCTGAAACATATGGGTGAGATGTCTGACATCTATAAGTACTTCATTTTTCAAAGCTTTCGTCCCCCTATTGGAGTTTCTATCTGAGGTGCCCTCGGATCTAACAGCCAGGTAGCCGCATAATGGGTATCTGTGATCTGGAACATAGGCGGCATTTCCTCATAATCAATATTTAAGGCATATTCATTCCGGCAGGCATATGCATCACCTTTCGGTGGATTGATCAATGTCGGAGGCATTCCCGGAATCGTATACAGACTTTCTTTTCCTTTTGCAAAAGCCGGCAAAGACTTCATCAGTCCCCAGGTATATGGATGCCTTGGATCATAATATACTTCTTCCGCTGTTCCGATCTCTACGATTTTTCCCGCATACATCACAGCAACCCGGTCTGCTACCCTGGCTACTACGCCAGATCATGGGATACCAATATGGTCGCTGTTTCCAGCTTTCTTTGTATTTCCCGCAGAAGATCCAGAATCTGTGCCTGTATCGTCACATCCAGTGCTGTTGTCGGCTCATCGGCAAACAGGATATCCGGATCTGCCGCCAGCGCAATTGCCATGACACATCTTTGACGCATTCCGCCGGAAAACTGCCATGGATACTGATGATATCGTTCTTTTGGATGAGAGATTCCCACCAGTTCCATAAGCTCCAGTACTTTCTGATACACTTCGTCTCTGGCGTATGTTTTATGATGCACCAGTACGGCTTCTGCGATCTGTTTTCCGATTTTTATGGTCGGATTTAATGCCGTCAGCGGATCCTGAAAGATCATGGAAAAGACCTTTCCTCTTAGATTCTGCATTTCTTTTTCCCGGCTGCATGTGATGTCCTGTCCGCAGACACTTATGCTTCCGTTTTTGATTCTGGCACTTGGTGGAAGCAGCTTCATGATGCTTTTACACAGCATGCTTTTTCCACATCCTGATTCTCCCACAATCGCCAGCACTTCTCCTTTTTGCAAAGAAAAAGACACATCTCTTACTGCCTGCACTTCTCCGGTAGGGCTGTCAATACTGACGGAAAGATTTTTTACTTCTAATAATTGTTCCATTTCTGTCCTTTTTCTGATCGTGCGAAAAAGGGGCACAATCTGTGCCCCTTCACACTTTCTGGTTATTATTCTTCCATTGTCCAGTCTGCAACATTCCAGAAAATACCCACTCCGTGATGACCCATAATGGTATCCGGATCAATTCCGTGAATGTCACTGTCTGCTACATAGTTGGCATCAATATAGCAGATAAATGCATAAGCCGGATCATTTGCCAGTTCTTCCTGGAACTTGTCATAAGCTTCTGCTCTGACTTCTGGATCGCTGGACTCTCTGGCTTCTATCAGATATTCATCTACCTTTTCATTGGAATAGCTGGAGTAGTTTGCTCCCTTATCTGTACCAAATACTTTGTAGGTGTGATCATCTGCATCAAATGGGCTTCCCCATCCAATCAGATAGCTCATCTGTCCGCCCCAGTCTACCTGTGCGGGGATATCCACCGTCACATCCATGCCAATCTCTTTTAATTCCTGGGCTGCGATCTGGGCAATGTCCACACGTACCTGATCGCCGGCACCGACACTGATCACAAATCCGGCTTTTTCTCCATCCCGGTAGTAGAATCCGTCATCAGCCATTTTCCAGCCATTGCTTTCCATAACTTCTTTTGCTTTTTCCGGATTGTAATCGTAATGTTCCACATCCTCATTGTTATAGATATTTCTCTGAAGCGGTCCATAGGCAGGCATGCCCTGTCCCAGTAAAACAGCCTGAATGATTGCTTCCCGGTCGATTCCGTAGCAGACTGCAGGAATCAGATCTTTATTTTTCTGCCAGTATTCATTGGCAAAGTTAAACATAATACCACGATAATCTGAAGTCTTCATATCATAACAGGTGTAGGCATCGTCATCCACGAATGTGGCTGCATCCTTCGGTGTGAGCAGCGCCATATCCAGTTCTCCTGACTTTAACTGCAGTGCTTTTGCATTATCATCTGTCACAATCTTAAAAACAATGGTGTCAATATTCGGCTCACCTTTGAAGTACTCTTCATTCTTTGTCAGAGTAATCGCCTGTCCCTCATCCCAGGATGCGATCTTATATGGTCCGGTTCCCACTGGGTTGCGGAAAAAGTCAGAAGTCTGCATATCTTCCCCTTCCAATAGATGCTTTGGCAGTACCGCCATGGTCATATAATCCAGAAATGCTACGTTGGGAGCATCCAGCTGAAATGCAATTGTGTGGTCATCTATGACGTTGATTTCCTGTACATCTTCATAGTTTGGTGCATTTTCAGAACCGTTTTCCGGATCCATAATTGCTTCGATCGTAAATTTCACGTCTTCTGCTGTCACAGGTTCTCCATCCTGCCACTTTGCGTCTTTTACCATATGAAATGTATAAGTATTTGTCTCTTCGTCAAATTCCCAGCTTTCTGCCAGGGATGGCACTACCTGATTGTCACCGTCATGGGCTGTCAGGCCATTAAAGAGCAGAATATTGATCTCTCCATGTTCATCCATGGCCGGATTGATTCGTGTGTAATCCCCACTGCCGTAAACCAGTGTTTCTCCATCAGCGGATACGTTTAATGTCATACCTGCACTGACCAGTGTCAAAGCCAGAAGCATTCCGGCAATGGTAAGCATTCTCTTTTTCATGTTCGATTTCCTCGCTTTTTCTTATTGATACCTGTCTTCTATCTTAGCAGACGTTATGACCTTTTATAAGCCCGCCGGGGGATGCGTGACCATTCCTATTCTTGCCGATGGTATTCCATATTAGAATACGAAAAAATCATTCTTTTTATTCTGTTCTCTGCTTCATTTCTTCTTTGGAAAGAAATGCTTTTCTCAACTCTTTCTCTTTTAGTCCCTGTCCGATCACCACCAAAAGTCCTCGTTTTCTCTGACATGGTGCCAGGTTACAGATATCCGGTGAACAATTTACTTCGTACCAGTTTTTCTCCAGATCCCGCACATATCCTTTTACCCGGAATACGGTACCATACCGCTCTTCTCTGAACATAGACTGAATTCTTTTTTGCAAATCATCTATGTTCTCACAGTAACCACCAATCTCACAGGCTGTGAAAATCTGTCCATGATTCAGATATTCTTTTTTGTGACCTGTTTTCTTCCATCCACCCATAGACAATCTCAGGAAATCCCGGTCAGTCAGGCATTCCCAGTCGGTCTGTATCACATCTTCCCCAAACCGCCGCTCACAGCCAGAGGCCTCCATCAACCGATTCATTTTCTCAATGGTATGTGCCTTTTCCTCTTCTGAGAATAACTGTGCCTTGCTCATCAGCACCTTGCCTGCAGCCAGAAGCTGGGACAACATGAGATAATCCGCTTCTCCGGATATCCCTATTTCCCACTTTGCGTCCACAATGGCGATAATAGCACCGATTTCACATCTGGACTTTACCGGCTCAGACTCCATCGCATCAAAGAATTCGTCTGCATCATAAATACCGGAAGGCTCCACAATTACACGATTACAGCCATCCATGGCCGCATCTATCAGCATACGTTTGAACGCTTCTTTTCCCACACAGCACATACACATCCCGGTAAGGTCCTGGATCTCGCAGTTGTCCTCCTGTAATATCTGGCTGTCCACACTGATAGCGCCAAATTCATTTTCAATGATCCGCACCTTCTGACCGTGACGATGGAGGTACTTTATGTAACGACGTATAAAGGTTGTTTTTCCGGCTCCAAGGAAACCGGTAATCAAATCTACTTTCATGATTACATATCCTTTTACATTTATTTTGTTGCTTACTTTTTTAACATGTGGTATTATAATTTTCAATCAGATAAAAACACTGTAGGGATAGTCTGGTGGTTGCTTTCTGGAAACGGAAAGGAGGTATGTGTTATGACGACAACAGATATATTAACACTAGTTCTTGTAATTTTTACGATTCTTACATACCTTGATAATCACTTTAAAAAGTAAGAAAAATGGCTATCTCCTACGCCAATAGGAAATAGCCTGATCTTGATAAACACTACTAGTTTTCAGCGACAATCATCAGATCACCACTATCCTTTGATTGTTTCTAATCTGATTATAAATCACTCCTTGCTCATTTGCAAGGATAAATTTAGGAATGAGGATGTTGACAGGGCATCCTCATTTTCCAAAATCAGTATTTAGATATTATTCTAAATATTTGTTGACTTTTTATCACTCCATGTATATACTGTATTTAGAAATATTTCTAAATAGTTTTTAAACCATTTGAAAGAGGTGATGCTATGGCTTTTGCGGATACCTTTAAGGCTCTGTCTGATCCGGTACGTCGGGAGATTTTACAGCTTCTGAAATCCGGTAAAATGTCTGCCGGAGAAATCGACAGTCATTTTAACATGACGGGTGCCACTGTCTCCTACCATCTGAAGATTCTGAAAAAAGCAGATCTGATATGGGAAACCAAAGTGAAAAATTATGTCTATTATGAATTGAATACTTCGGTTGTAGAAGAGCTTCTTCTATGGCTGAAAGACCTGAAAGGAGAATGATCTTATGTTGAATATGATAAAAAAATATAAATAGTCGCTGCTGTTTGGCAGCCTGCTTTCTCTAAGCCCGATACTGATAGGACTGCTTCTTTGGAACAAACTTCCGGCACAGATCCCTACCCATTTTTCCACTGGCAATGTACCGGATGGCTGGTCTAATAAATCTACTGCTGTCTTTGGTCTTCCTGCCTTCCTGCTTGTACTTATGTGGTTCTGTATTCTGATCACCAGCGCAGATCCAAAGCGCCAAAATATCAGTTCCAAACTGATTCGGGCACTGATCTGGTTCATGGCTGTCCTTTCGCCAGCTGTCGTATGTTCCAGCTACGCTATCGCCCTTGGGATCCATGTAAACATCTCGATGATCGTCTATCTGATTATCGGAGTCATGTTCCTTATAATTGGAAACTATCTGACAAAAGTAAAGCAGAATTACACTGCTGGAATACGAATTCCATGGACACTGTACAGCGAAGAGAACTGGAACCGCACTCACCGTATCAGCGCCTGGACATTCGTTATTGCCGGGATTGCCATGATCGTCAATGCATTTGTTGATTCTGATATCATTCTGTTCACAATCATTATTGCATTGCTTGCAATACCCTATGGATATTCTTTTTTCCTTTACAGGAAAGGAATTTAATAATTGCCTGTTTTTTACTTCTCATCTACTACTTGAAAAATGTAGAACTTAAGGTAATAAGATTCTTCTGCGGACCACAGGATCGGATGGTCTGCCGCCTGCGTACGGAACTCCACCTGACGCAGGCGCTTATGGGCACTGGCCGCTGCCTGATGAATGACCCTGGTAAAATTCTCATAATCCATATAATGAGAACAGGAACAGGTGGCAAGATAACCGCCATCTTTCACCAGCTTCATACCGCGGATATTGATCTCCCGGTATCCTTTCATGGCGTTTTTAATGGTATTTTTTGCTTTGGTAAAAGCCGGTGGGTCCAGGATGACCACATCATATTGTTCCCCTGCCGCTTCCAGCTTTGGCAATTCATCAAAGACATCCGCTGCCCGGAACTTTACGACATCCTGCAGTCCGTTGCGGATTGCATTCTCGGTCGCCTGCTGCACTGCGTATTCTGAAATATCCAGTCCGGTCACTTCTTTTGCTCCGGCAATCCCTGCATTTAAAGCGAAAGTTCCCATATGGGTAAAGCAGTCCAGCACACGTTTGTCTTTACAGATCCGCTGAATCGCCAGACGATTGTATTTCTGATCCAGGAAGAACCCTGTCTTCTGTCCGTCTTTCACATCTACCAGATACTTCACTCCATTTTCCACAATCTCCACATTGGTGTCAAACTCTGGTCCAATGAAGTCTTTCACTATCGGCATGCCTTCTTTTTCCGTTCTTTGGCATCGCTTCTCTCATACACTCCGATAATTTCAATTCCATCTTCTTCCAGCACTTCCTTCAGCAGACCAACTATTGTTTTCTTCATTCGCTCCATACCAAGGGCCAGACATTGCACCACCAGTACATTTTCATATTTATCTGCCACCAGGCCCGGGAGAAAATCCGCTTCTCCAAAGATCAGCCGACAGCTGGATGTATCTACGGTATTCTTACGATATTCCCATGCATTTTTTACCCGCATACGCAGAAATACTTCATCAATCTCCTGATCTGCCTTTCTGGTCATCATCCGGATACGGATTTTTGAGTTCTGATTGATAAATCCACGCCCCATCGGATAACCGTCAAAATCATGCACCAGCACAATGTCTCCGTTTTTAAAGCTTCCTGTAATCGTAGCAATCTCGTTATCATATATCCAGAGACCTCCGGATTTGATGGTGCGTCCTTCTCCTTTTTTCAGTGTTACGATTGTATGATTCATACTTTTTTCTCCTACCTTCTTCGAATCGTCTCTTCCAGCGCACTCAACTTATCCGCCAGACATACCAGTGCACTTTCTTTATACTTTGGCGGCTTCAGATTCAGCGGAAACATATGTTTCTGAATCACATCCTGCTCAATCTCTCCCAGCTGAAAATCCTTTTTTGCATTTTTCAGTGCTGCTCTGGCATGAGAAAATCCATGCCATCTGTGACTGTCATCTTTTTCATGCCAGTCATACAGGAAATAATCATGAAGCAGAGCCCCCCGCATCATGGCCTCTTCGTTTACCTTCACCCGCAGCAGCTCTGCCAGAAAAAGGCTCAACACCGCTACTCGCACAGAATGGGTATACACCGACACTTTTCCGTGTTGAAGGAACTTTTTTTCCTTTTGCATATTGGCAGACTTCAGTATATCTGCCCCCCTCTTATGCACCATTCGCTCCCAGTGTGCCCGGCGCTTTTTCCAGTGCTTGAACATCTCTCTCTACTCCATTTCCTTACTTTTTATCTGATATACCTGCAGATAGCCAGCTTCTTTTACCAGTTCTGCCTCCACATTTTTCTGGTAATGCTTTTGGATATATTTCACAGTCAGATCAATCTTATTATCCACCAGATAAACGTGCTCTTTGTCTGTCAAATCCCGATAAGGATTCACGATGCCATACTCTGCCATTTTGTTCTGCCACAGTGGATTTCCCATTTCCCATCCACCATACCATACCACATTTTCAAATCTTCCTTCTGGAACTGCATCCAAAATGCCATATCCAGTATAGGTAATTGTTCCCACTTTTGCAAGGTATAATCCTTCCGGATCCGTCTCCACAGCCTCTATGAAAGAAGACCGCAGATAGTCCCGATCCACTTCCTCCTGCACGGTCAACGCTCTCCAGCATTCCTTCCAGGTGCTCTGCCCTGCCAGTAACAGACCTCCCAGTGCAATCAGCGCATATTTTTCCGTGATTCCTGTCTTCCTTCTATCATAAAACCAGATCACCACCAGTGTAATCGCAAACCAAAGTCCAGTTTCCACCCGATTCTCAAGATACCGTCCTGCATAGTACAGATAAAAATCAATTGCTCCCATGGCACAAATCTCATATCCTGCAATTACCCAGACCTTCCATCCCTTTTGTCTCCAGAACAACCACAGAAATGCCAGCAAAAGGAAACCATAAAATGTTGGTATTTTCAGGTATCCGATCGGGAATTCTTTGAAAAAGTTCATTACCAGCAATTTACTCAGCCGATTTCTCGGACGCAGCTGCTCAATTTTTTCTATGGTCTCCAGTGGAAATATATCCGGATCATAAAAATTCAGTCCATTTTTGAAAATACGGTATGCTGTCTTATCGATCCCCAGCTCCTGATAGGCCTCTTCATTTCCCTTATAAGGTGCCATGCTGTAATCTGTCAGATTACTGCGCAGATCATTATACTTCATATAGGTATTCCATTTCGGATCAGAAGCATAGATCTGATGATCGAATACTTCTGTCCCCACCATCAAAAGTCCGGTCAGCCCAAATGCAACGATCAATGTAATACGTTTTTTCCTGGTCATAAGAAAATAAAGTCCAATTCCTGCCATCAACACACAACAGATCGCTGCTTCTTCAAATCGGTACAGAGATCCTGCCACAGCCAGTATCATCCCCCAAATCATTCCTCTGACAGAAGCTTTCTCTTTTTCCACCTCATAAAACAGCAACAATGCTCCAGCTGCCAGCATAATCCCAGCTGTTTTGGTATATTGCATCCGGATATAACATTCGTATCCAAAATAAATCAGCAGAATGCCATTCACCAGCCAGGCCTGTGCCCGCTGCAACTTCTGGAACCAGACCCATGTTACAGTTGTCAATGCAGCAAAAATCGCCGCAAACTGTATGATGGCATACCATGGTATCCGCCCATGCCCAATTCTGTAAAACAGGCTATACAGCAGTCCCAGCAGATAATTCTGGCAAATAACATGAGGATCATGCACACCCCATGCGCCATTTACAATCATAGAAATACTGATATCATCATTTGTTTCAAACGCCGGTCGAAGCAGAAGCATCATTCCTGCCAACACTGCCAGATTAAAAAAACAGGAAAACCAGACTGCTCCGGCTTTCCTGTCCAACCACTTTGCAACTTTTTTCATCTCAGGCTCTCCGTCTCTTCTTGTATTTTTCTCGCCTACTTATCATACCTATTTTATGGACGGATTACAATTCATTATTTTTCTTTTTTATGGATTTTCTTCTATTCTTTTTTGCTTCATACAGAATCTGGTCAGCACTGATGTTCGCCAGCTGAATATCTTCATAGTTTTCCAGTTCAAAGGTCTGAATTCCAACAGACAGCTCCACATAATATGGCTTCCTGGAACGTTCGTTAAACTCCTTACAGGCCTGTATAATCCGGTTCTTCAAAATGGTATCAAAGGTATCTATCTCAGAAAAGGCCAGACAGGAAAACTCATCCCCGCCTATTCTTGCAATCATATCACTGCCACGGATACAGCTTTTCAGAATATCTGCACATGCTTTTATGGCAAAATTACCTTCTGCATGTCCCCAGGTATCATTGATCTCCTTCAGATGATCCAGATCTCCATACAACAGATGTGCCTTGCGTCGCTTGCCATCTTCGCAGATCTTCTTTGTCCTCTCTGTAAAGCCACGCAAATTCAGCAAACCTGTCAGCTGATCATAAGCAGACTTCATATCCAGTTCTCTGTTCTGTTCTCTGATCCTCTCCATGTCCTGGAACAGCTGTTGTCTGTGTAACGCTTCGATCTTATTCAACTCATAATTGTGCAGTGCCAGTCCTATCTGAAGACTGACCACATAATAAAAGGAAAGATCCTTAATCGGCACCTCGCAGACCAACAGACCATACTGTCTTTCGCTGGAAAACAGCAGGTATACCATATACTGATGGTCTCCTCCATCCGCTGTCATCTGTGCGATTCCACGTTCTCTGGTCACCAATGGCCTTTCTTCCAGTGAATAAGCAAAGGTCTCGTCATTCCGGCAATGGGCTGCAAGACGCAGATTCTCCGGACAGGTCCAGTCACTTTCGCCATCATAAACAATCGGCTGATCCAGCAGAAACAAATAACTGCTCGATACCCCCATTACCTTCATAGTGTCCATAATCCGCAGACAGAATCCCCTCTCATCGTCCACGCACTCGTTCAGCTCTCTGACCATCATCGGAAGCAGCCAGGACTTTCTCTGGAATTCCACAAATTGCTGCTGTTTTTCAATAATCTCATGACGCAGCCGCCCGGTCTCCTCTGACCTGTCTTCTTCACTCTGAATCTGTTCATTATTCTGGTGCATACACCCACAGGATTCCCGAACCACCAGCTTTGTTGGATATCTGCAAAATGGAACCTCTTTCCCATTTAAAATACACATCATATTACGGACAGCCAGCTCTCCCATCGCCTTTCCATCCTGCAGAACCGTTGTCAATGGCGGATCTGTCTGCTTCGACAGTTCGCCGTTATCAAATCCGGTAAGAAGAATATCCTTTCCCACCTGCAATCCTCTTTTTCTACATACCCGACAGCCGGAATATGCCATCTCGTCATTGGAAAAAACAATTGCATCCGCATCTGGATTGTGGTCCAGAAGTTCTTCCACACTCTCATCTATAAATTCTGAATAATCGCCCTGCGCAATCATCTGTGGCTGCACCGTCAGGTCATGTGCCTTCATTGCATCCTGGTAACCCTGAAACCGCTCATCGGCATCTGTATTTCCCTCTGGTCCTTTTACAAATAAAATTCTTTTGCATCCATGTTCCGTAATCAGATGTTCTACCGCACTGTAAAGTCCCTGATAATTATCTGATATGATGGAATAACAGTTTGCCACATTAATCTTTTCTGTCAGAAATACAGATGGCAGTTCATTATAACGCTGTGCAAATATTCTTGCATTGTTCTCTTTCAGATAGGTACCAATCGTACCATAGTTGATCAATAATCCCTGCAGACCTCCGATCTGACTGTAATCATAGATCGTATTGAACTGATAATCATAAAACGCATTGCTGTGTTCTCCGAGTACCTGCTTCAAAAAAACCTTTGTCTGCATCCCCAGGAAGAAGAAGATATTTATATGTTCTTTTTCTGCCTCTCTTGAAATTCCCCGAATGATTTCTTTTGGGAAGTATGTATGAACGCCACCAATCAGGACCCCCAATGATGTATGCACACGGTTCTCCATAAAAAAACACCTCAAATTTTGTCATTTTTCACAAATGCTACTTTTTATATAGTATCATATTTGGACAATGATTTCAATTTTTTCTGCAATTTTTCTGTGAAATAAAAAACAACCCGGAGGACTCCTTTGAGGTTTTCTTCCAGGTTATTTTTATGCTTTTGGGAATTGCTGTTTATAAATTCAATATCCAGATCAGAACCAGCACACCACTGACCAGTGTCACCAGCGAAAGAATTGTGTCTGCGTAACACCATAAGCCAATCACCGAGATAAACGCCGCAGTCAGGATTACCACTCCGATCACCAGCAAAACTGCGGTAAGCAATGCTGCCGTTTCCTTTGACATTTTTATTTTTTCCTGCATAAATTCATACATCATTCTCATATTCGCCTGCCATTCCCTTTAACTTTGACCTTATTCTAGCAATGCCATGTAAAGTTCAATACCATTTTTATGTAAAATGTATGTAAGTTTTTTCTAAAAATGTCTTCTGTTTCGTCATGCAATCTCCGGATGTTCTCCTGTGATATAAAACAGAACCCATTCTGCAATATTGGTAGCGTGATCTCCGATCCGTTCCAGGTATTTGATGATCATTAAAAGGTCGGCTTCCTGTTCGCCCCCCTCACTGCTCTCATTGATCTGACGGATGATTTCTTTTTTAATATTGGAAAAATATTCGTCCACCACATCGTCCTGATGAATGACTTTCACTGCTTTCTGTGCATCTTTTTCAATGTAGGCATCCAGACTGTCTTTCAGCATATGCGTAGTCTCTTCAGCCATTTTCTTTACATTACTCAGGTCATGAGGATAACCTGACTGTACCAGCTGCAGAGTAATATCTGAGATATCTGCTGCATGATCCCCGATGCGTTCCATATCCGTAACCATCTTAATCGCAGATGAAATCTGTCTCAGATCTGTAGCAACCGGCTGCTGGGACAGCAGAAGCTGCATACAGAGATCCTCGATCTTCTTCTGCTGATGATCCACTTTTTCATCATCTTGGATGATCTGCCTGGCCTTTTCCTGATCTTTCTGCAATAAAGCCGTCATAGCTTCTTCAATGGCCGCTTCGATCATCTGTCCCATCTCACTCATCAATTGTTCCAGTTCTGACAATTGTCTGTTATAATAATCTCTCATATCAACCAAACCTTCCTGTGATATAATCTTCTGTTCTCTTATCAAATGGCTTGGAGAACAGTTTCTGGGTGTTGCCATATTCTACCATTTCTCCAAGAAGGAAAAATGCAGTATTATCAGAAATACGCACAGCCTGCTGCATATTGTGAGTCACGATTACGATCGTGTAATTCTTTTTTAATTCCAGTGCCAGATCTTCGATTTTGGATGTGGAGATCGGATCCAGTGCAGAAGTCGGTTCGTCCATCAGAAGTACTTCCGGCTGTACTGCCAGTGCCCTTGCAATACAAAGTCTCTGTTGCTGTCCACCGGACATTCCCAGTGCGCTCTTTTTCAGGCGGTCTTTTGTTTCATCCCAGATTGCTGCATCACGCAGAGATTTTTCTACGATATCGTCCAGTTTTTCTTTGGAACGAATACCGTGTGTACGCGGTCCGTAAGCAATATTATCGTAAATGCTCATTGGGAACGGATTGGCTTTCTGGAATACCATTCCCACACGCTTTCTTAAAAGATTCACATCCATATCGCCATAAATATCTTCTCCATCCAGACGGATATCTCCCTCAATACGACATCCCTCTACCAGGTCATTCATACGGTTCAGGGATTTTAACAGGGTAGACTTTCCACATCCGGAGGGTCCGATAAATGCAGTAATTTTATTTGGTTCAATATCCAGATTCACGTCTTTTAATGCATGGAAATCTGAATAATAAAGGTTCATATTTTTTATCTCAATCTTGTTCATTCTAACTTTCTCTCCCGTCAGCTCTTCGCCAGTTTCTTTGCCACAAATCCTGACAGACTGTTAATCGCTACTACCAATATCAGAAGTACTACAGCTGTGGCATAGGACTCATCCACATGAAGTCCTTCACTGGATAAGTTATACATATGTACCGCAAGGGTACGTCCGGATCCCATCAGGCCTGACAGACCATGTGGAATCTGTGCTACTGTACCTGCTGTGTAAATCAGCGCTGCTGTCTCTCCTACGATTCGTCCAACGGCCAGAATCACACCGGCCAGAATACCAGGAATCGCGGTTGGAAGAACGACACTGAATACGGTTCTCAGTTTTCCGGCACCGAGCCCAAAACTGCCTTCCCGATAAGAATCCGGCACTGATTTTAATGCTTCTTCTGTCGTTCTCATAATCAGCGGTAAAATCATGATTGCCAGTGTAAATGCACCGGCCAGTATGGAGTTGCCCCATTTCAGATAAGTGACAAAAAACAGAAATCCAAACAGACCATATACGATGGAAGGAATTCCAGAAAGTGTCTCTGTGGTCAGGCGGATCACTTTCACGAATTTATTGCCACGCTTTGCATACTCTACCAGATAGATGGCAGAGAAAATACCAAACGGTACGGCAATCACCAGGGACACCAGCGTCATAATCAATGTATTGATAATCGCCGGCATCATGGAGACATTATCTGAGGTATATTCCCATGCGAACAGGGATGGCTTCAAATGAGGTACTCCCTTAATCAGAATATAGGCAATCAGAAACAATAATACGGAAAAGGTAATTACCGCTGCCAGGATCACCAGAATCACCAGAATCAATGAGCCGGGATGTCCTTTATATTTTTTTAAATTCATTTTTATGCATCCCCTTTCCGGTTATTCAGACAGGCAATGGTAAAGTTGATAATCAGAATAAAGATAAACAGTACCACTGCAGTTGCAATCAGTGCTTCTCTGTGGAGTCCTGTCGCATAGCCCATTTCCAGTACAATGTTCGTAGTCAGTGTCCGCACGCCCTGCAAAATGCTGTTCGGCACACGAGCCTGGTTGCCGGCTACCATCATTACTGCCATGGTCTCTCCAATGGCACGTCCGATTCCCAGTACCACACCTGCCATGATACCAGACTTTGCCGCCGGAATCATTACAGTAAAAATGCTGCGTTCCTTCGTTGCTCCCAGTGCCAGTGCTCCTTCAAAATAAGCTCTTGGTACTGTACGGATGGAGCTCTCTGTTACTCCAATGATGGTTGGCAGAATCATCATGCCAAGAAGAATGGAGGCTGTTAAAATACTGCTTCCATTGGTTTTTCCCTGGAATAAAGTACGGATTATCGGAACCAATACTACCAGTCCGAAGAATCCATATACAATAGAAGGAATTCCTGCAAGAAGTTCAGTTGCCATCTTCAGGGGTCTGTAGATTTTCTTCGGGCAATACTCTGCCATAAATACAGATGTTAAAATACCGACCGGTACGCCGATTACAATGGCTCCGGCTGTTACATAGATACTTCCAAGGATCATAGGGAAAATTCCGTAAATATCATTTCCCGGTTTCCATTTTGTTCCAAGTAAGAATTTGAATACACCGATTTTTCCCATAGCCGGCAGACCATTTGCGAACAGAAAAACGCAAATCAGAACAACTGCCAGTATAGAAGCACAGGCGGCAATGAAAAATACCGCCTGCATCAGTCTTTCTTTATATTTTGATTTCATATGACTGCTCCTGTTTGGGTTTCCTTATTTTGTAAGGTCTCCCCATGTTGTAGTTTCACCTACATAGATGCTCTTTACCTGATCCACACTCAGATCATCTGTTGGGTTGTCATTGTTTACAATGATTGCAATACCATCATTTGCAATTGTGGTAGATGTAAGACCTGCTTCCAGTTCTTCGTCTTTCAGTTCTCTGGATGCCATACCGATATCGCAGATACCATCGATTGCAGATGTCATACCTGTGGTAGAATCACTCTGCTGGATTTCAATCTCTGCATTTGGATTTACTTCTGCATAAGCTTCTTTTAATTTTTCCATAACCGGTGTTACAGAAGAAGAACCAGCTACTACAACTTTACCTTCTGGCTGTGTGGATTCTGCATCTTTTACATCATCAATGGAAATATAGCCGTTTTCTTCAATGACTGCCTGACCTTCCGGGCTTAAGATATAGTCGATAAAATCCTGAGCCACATCGCTGACTTCTCCGTTTGTTGCAATGTTAAATGGTCTGGATACTTTATATTCTCCGGATTTGATGTTTTCTGCAGTTGCTTCTACTCCATCGATCTTAACTGCCTTTACACTGTCATTTAAAGATCCAAGGGAAATATATCCGATGGCATCTACATCACCTGCTACGGTAGACATCATAACTGCTGTATTGTTTGTAATCGAAGCTTCTTCTGTAGTGTTATCCACTTTGTTTCCGTCTGCATCTTTTTCTTCTACACCAAACAGTTCAATGAACGCTCCCCTTGTACCTGATCCATCTTCTCTGGATACTACTGTAATTGGATCACTGCTCATATCTGCTGCCATAGTTGGTACTACCATTCCTGCTGCCATTACTGCTGCTAAAGCCATCACTGCTATTTTTTTCATAACGATTATCCTCTTTCTGCAGGGTCTCTAATTTTTATTATTCTTTTTTCGTTTTTCTTTTCTCTCAATCACCCTACGCCAGTTATATTAACAGTGCTATGTAAAATCCGTTATCAGCTGAATGTAAAATATGTGTAAGTTCGTGGTAAAACCTTTATATAAAGTGCATTAAAAAAGGCTGACTTTTGTGCAAGCACAAGTCAACCCTTTCTTTTCGATGCTGTAATTATGACATATTTGCAAATCTTTCGACTGCTTTGGTGAAGTCTTCTACTGTTTTATCGGCATCGCCGTGTTCGATTCCTTCTCTTACGCAATGTTTGATATGCCCCTTCAATACAATCTGTCCACATTGATGGCCTAAATGATCCCTCGAATCTCTTCGATACTTTCGTATCCGTTGTCTTCCAGATATTTTTCCATGCCTTCTATGATATCCATGCTGATATCTGGCTTCATGAAAGTTGCTGTTCCCACCTGTACTACAGTAGCACCTGCCAGGATAAATTCGATAGCATCCTGCCAGGTAGTGATTCCTCCCAGTCCCATTACCGGAATGTTTACCGCATGGCTGACCTGATGTACCATACGCAAAGCGATTGGCTTGATCGCCGGGCCGGAAAGTCCGGCATATGTATTGTTAAATACCGGTTTCTTTTTCTGCAGATCAATGGCCATCGCAAGGAACGTATTGGTCAGCGATACGCCGTCTGCACCCTCTTCTTCACACATCTTTGCCAGAGATACGATATCTTCTGCATTCGGTGACAGCTTTACTACCAGCTTGTGACGGCAAATCTCTCGGATCTTTCTGACAATCTCTCTTGCCACTTCCGTCTTTGTTCCAAAGTTCATTCCACCGCTTTTTACATTCGGACAGGAGATATTCAGCTCCAGAATATCCAGATCCACCTGATTCAGTTTTTCCATTCCCTTCAGATAATCTTCGATAGAGTGGCCTCCCAGGTTTACAATATTCACCAGATCCTTGCTGTTCACCCAGTCCAGATCTTTTTCAACAAACGCATCGACTCCCGGATTCTCCAATCCGACACTGTTCATGATGCCACTTGGTGTTTCCCAGATACGGATGCCATCGTTACCGCCGTGAGGATGTTCCAGAAGCCCCTTAGAACACAATCCACCCAGACGTTCGATATCAAAATATTCATTTAACTCTCTTCCAAATCCACAGGTTCCGGAAGCCAGTACCACCGGATTTTTGAATTCTACACCGGCAAAAGTTGTCTTCAGTCTGTTACTCATTTCCAAATACCTCGCTTCCCAGGAATACTGGTCCGTCCTTGCAGACCTTCTTGTTACCGCCGGATGTCTTACAGGTACATACCAGGCAGGCTCCAATACCACATGCCATACGATTCTCCATAGATACATACAGTGGTGCTGTTGCTCCCACTTTCTGGCATTTTTCATATAATACCTTCATCATGATGCCAGGGCCACAGGTACAGATCGCATCGTATGCACATGGATCGATATCATCCGTCACAAATCCACCGACATTTACTGTCACATTATCAGCCACTTCCCTGTATTCATCAATCAGAATCGGCTCTCCTGAAAATCCCAGATAGATATCTACCTGTACTTCCGGATCTGCTGCCTTATAAGTCTTTGCAGCCAGGAACAGTGGTGCGATTCCCACACCGCCTCCTACCAGTGCAATCTTCTTTTTTCCTGCCAGTTCCGGAAATCCGTTTCCGTGAGGGCCATCCAGCGTAATCTCCTCTCCTGCTTCCAGCTGTGAAAGCATCTCCGTTCCTTTGCCAACCACTTTGTATAAAAAGCTGACGGTCTCCTTGTCTGCATCAAACACACTGATCGGTCTGGACAACACCGGATAAGTGTCCCATGCACGAAGCATGTAGAACTGTCCCATGCGGGCATCATTTTTCTGCTCCACGGTCATCAGGTAAAAATCCTGATCTACTTTTTTATTACTGCGTATTTTTCCCATATTCTACTCCCTTATCTTTCAAAAATAATCTTTCCGTTACAGATGGTATACTGCACCTGACCGGTCAGTTCCATGCCGATGAATGGTGAATTGGATGCCTTAGAATAAAACTGCTCTTCAACTACCCATTTTTTCTCCGGATCAAAGAGCACCAAATCTGCCGGTCCCCCCTCTGTCAGCCGTCCTGCATTCAAATGATACAACATAGCAGGATTGATGGTCATCTTTTCCAGCAGATCCATCAGCTCCAGCTCGCCAGTCTTCACCAGATTCGTAATTCCCAGTGCGAGAGAGGTCTCCAGTCCAATCATACCGCTCGGTGCATCTTTGAGATCTTTTGCTTTCTCCTCCCTGCTGTGAGGTGCATGGTCTGTGGCGATGATATTCAACGTGCCATCCTTCAGACCTTCTATAATGGCCTGCCGGTCTGTTTCCGTCCGAAGAGGTGGATTGACTCTGGCCAATGCTCCTTTTTCCAGCACCAGATCCTCTGTTGCAGAAAAATGTTGTGGTGTCACCTCTCCGTAGATCCGACCGCCCTTTTTCCAACACTGGCGCACTGCCTCCACAGACTCTGCACTGCTGATATGCTGAATCACCGTCCTGGCTCTGGTCTGAAGTGCCAGTTCACAGTCCCTGCGTACCATCTCATATTCTGATCTGGCAGGTGCACCGCCATAATGAAGCTTCTCAGAGACTTTTCCCTGGTTCACTCCAGGGGATACTATCAACTCTGGATCTTCCTCATGAAGGCTGATCGGCACATCCAGTGCTGCCGCCATCTCCATGGCTGCCTTAACCGTCCCGGCATCCTTAATTGGAATTCCGTCATCGGTAAATCCAATGGCTCCTGCCTGAAGCAGTGCCTGAAAATCTGTCAGATTCTTTCCATCAAAAGACTTTGTCACTGCTGCCGTAGTATAGACATGAATATTGGTCTTTTTCCCTTTTTCCACCACATAAGATACGGTATCCACGTTATCTCCTACCGGCTTTGTGTTGGCCATACAGACTACCGAAGTAAAACCTCCTGCTGCCGCAGCGTGAGCACCGGTATAAATATCTTCCTTATAAGTAAGTCCCGGATCCCGAAAGTGTACATGGGTATCCACCAGCCCCGGTGCAGCTATCAGTCCGCTTCCATCCAGGATCTGATCTTCTTTTCCTGCTTTCACGCTGCCGATCGTCTTAATCTTTCCATTCTCTATGCTGATATCCCCGGTCATATCGGTTGCCGATGCCGGATCCAGAATTCTTACATTTTTTATAATTAACATCTGTATACTCCTTCGTGTTTTACTGACATCAGTGTCAGCAGTCATCTGGTGAATGTCTAATTCAGATGGAACTCTCCGTTATTCTTGGACTTAATACTCATATTCAGGGTACAGTCTGCCATATGCTCATAATTCACATCCAGCACATAGCGCACCTCAATATCCATATTCTCCTCTCCATTTGTCACATCAATATTGGTGGCAGAAATGCCAACCAGCAGATTGCCAAACGGGGTCTCATAACAGGTCATATTCTTTTTATCTTTTTCAAATACCATATGCACATTGGTCAGTCCCTTTTTGGTGACCTCCATGCCATTCTCGTCCAGTTTAATCAGGTTCTGAATCGTGCCTTCCATACCTTCTACCACTTCTTCATAGGTGATATAATGCTTATTGCCTTTCTTCAGATACTTTCCACTGGTCACAATCTCTACCTCATCCTGATCTTCCGGCATCATCTGCATGCCTTTGATCGTTACCAGAACTTCTTCTGTCATATGTTTTCCTTTCGTATCTGTTCAGCCACTTCACAGTGGGTTCTGAACAGTTGCATTCTCTTTAATACTCTTCTATGTTAATCTTCTTCGCACGATCAATATCGATCGGCAGAATCGCATTGGCAAAATCCCGGAAGCTCTCTGCTGCATCACTGACGTAAAATTCATATGGATTCTCCCCCTGCGGCTTCGTATCACTGGCAATTCCATGTTCCTGCAGCAGTTCTTTCAGTTGCAGTGCAGTCTCATACGCCGGATTCACCAGTGTTACCTGATCCCCCATAATATCTCCGATCAGGGATCGAAGAAGCGGATAGTGGGTGCATCCAAGAATCAGTGTATCAATATCCTTATCTTTTAATTCTTCCAGATAACGGGCCGCCACCTCTCTGGTTACCGGATCCTTACGCCATCCTTCTTCTACCAGTGGCACAAATAACGGACAGGCCTTGCCGATCACCTCAGCCTCCGGACGGATCTGATGAATAAAATCTGTATACAGACCGCTGGAAATCGTTGCCTTTGTGGCAATGACTCCGATTCGATTATTCCTCGTAGTCTTGCAGGCTACCTTTGCACCAGGCTTCACCACACCGATAATCGGTATATCTACCTCTTTCTGTATCGTCTCCAGTGCCAGTGCACTGGCTGTATTACAGGCAATCACCAGTGCCTTTACATCTCTGGTCTGCAGAAAATGCAAGATCTGTCTGGAAAATCTGATAATGGTTTCTCTTGATTTATTTCCATATGGAAGTCTGGCCGTATCTCCAAAGTAGATGATTCTTTCATCTGGGATATTACGCATGATCTCTCGTACGACCGTCAGACCTCCAATACCAGAATCAAACACTCCGATTGCCTTATCTTTTTCCATTTCTAACATGGTTACTTTCCCCTTATCTATTTTAAATCCATATTCATTTTGAGTATACTGCACGTCCACTTAAAATTCAACCGCAGGACTGCAGTTCAGAATATGACAGGTTCCTTCTCAACAAATGCAAAGGAAACTCCCTTTTCCTCTTCCCATCCGGCTTTTCCGCTGGTTGCCTCCGTCACCGCCTCATGGAGCTCTGTGACTGTAGATTCTTCCACCAGAAGCTCCAGCTTTACCACGTCCGTATACTGGGAATCTACAATCGGAATTCCCCGCTGTCCCAGCAGATACTGCAGCTTTCCAACCCCGTTGTAATCCGTCTGAATCGTGATCCGGCTCCCCTTTGTCTTCTCAATAATCGTACTGGCTTTCAGCCCCAGCTGCACACTTCTGGAATAAGCCCGTACCAGTCCTCCGGTTCCCAGCAAAATTCCTCCGAAATACCTGGTCACTACAACAGCTGCATTATGCACATCTTCTCCCAGCAGTACATCCAGCATCGGTCGTCCGGCTGTCCCCTGCGGCTCCCCGTCATCGCTGCACCTTTGGATCTCCTGTTGCTCCCCGATCACGAAAGCAAAACAGTTATGTCTGGCATTCCAGTATTTCTTTTTTACGGCAGCAATGAATTCCAATGCTTCTTCTTCTGAATCCACTGGCTTTACAGTCGCAATAAAGCGGGATTTTTTCTCAATCAGTTCCTCTTCCCCACCATCAAATACAATCTTTGTTCCCATATATACTCCTACATTTGTATCTTGTTCCCATCTGTTTTGTGAACAATCATTTTATTTTAACACATTTTTTTCGGTTCGAACAGACCTGCTCTTTTTTTTATCCGCATATTTTGTTATACTATAGGATATATTACTATTCACAGACACGAAAGCAGGTTATTTACCATATGAGATACGGAAGACAGGATATTCAAAAGAAAAAGCGGAATATGACAGCTGAAAAGATTGAACAGAAAGCCGGTATGACTCTCGCCCGCCTGATGATTCTTGCAGCCGTTACGCTTCTGGTTGGGCTGATCTGTGGTGGCTATGGCATCATGCAGGGCCTGATCAAAAGTGCACCAGATATTACAGATCTAAGCACCGCTCCGGTGGAAGCAGCCACTTATATTTATAATACAGACGGCCATCAGCTGCAGAAGCTGACCGCCCCTACTTCCAACCGTACTCCGGTCTCTATCAGCCAGGTGCCGGAGAATTTGCAGCATGCCGTAGTTGCCATTGAGGATGAACGTTTCTATGAGCATAATGGAATCGATGTCCGGGGCATTCTCCGGGCCTTTGTCGTAGGAGTCACAGGGGGAAGTTTTTCTGAGGGTGCCAGCACCATTACCCAGCAGCTTCTGAAAAACAGCGTCTTTACCAACTGGGTCAGTGAATCTTCTCTGATCGAGAGTTTTAAACGGAAGTTTCAGGAACAGTATCTGGCACTGGAACTGGAAAAAAATATGGAAAAAACAGCTTCCAAGTCAGAAGTAAAACAAAAGATCCTGGAAGATTATCTGAATACTATTAACCTGGGTGCCGGCACTTACGGGGTGCAGGCTGCGGCCAAACGCTATTTTAATAAAGATGTATCCGAGCTGACACTGTCGGAAAGTACGGTGATTGCCGGTATCACTCAGAATCCTACCGGATACAATCCCATTACCAATCCGGAGGCAAATGCCAGACGGCGGGAAAAAGTTCTAAATGCCATGCTGGAACAGGGCTACATTACAGAAGCTGATTATCAGGCAGCAATGGACGATGATGTCTACTCCCGGATCCAGGAAGCTTCTTCTGAAACGGAAGATAACGGCGTCTACTCTTATTATACCGATGCCATGATCGAGCAGATTCTGGAAGACCTGATAAAGGAAAAAGGATATTCCAGTACCCAGGCTTACCGTGCACTTTATTCCGGCGGTCTTCGTATCTATAGTGTGCAGGACGCCGCAATTCAGCAAATCTGTGATGAAGAATTTGCCAACAGTGCCAACTATCCGACAGAAACCCTGATCGGTCTGGATTATGCGCTGAGTATTCAGAAGGCTTCCGGCGAAACGATTCATTATGGCAGCAACGATGTACAAAACTATTTTGAACAGCAGGACGATTCTTTCAATATGATGTTTTATGATGAAGATACTGCCCGTTCTTATGCCGAACAGTTCAAATCTGCTATGACAGCCGAAGGAGACACTGTTCTTGGTGAGCGAATCTCACTGGTTCCACAGCCGCAGGCTTCTGTGGTCATCATTGATCAGTCTACCGGCTATGTAAAGGCTATTGTAGGCGGACGTGGTTCCAAGGAAGCCAGTCTGACTCTGAATCGTGCTACCGCCACCAGACGACAGCCAGGGTCTACGTTCAAGCCAATAGCCGTCTATGCCCCGGCTATTGAACATAATGGGAAAACACTTGCTTCTGTGTATGACAATGCTCCGTATCAGTATGAATCTGGTGCGGAGCTGAAGAACTGGGACAGTGATTATGGATACAGCGGTCTTGAGACCATTCATACTGCACTGATGAAGTCGATTAATGTGGTAGCCGTCAAAGTACTGACGGAAATTACCCCACAGGTAGGTCTGGATTATCTGGAACAGCTTGGCATCACCACCCTATATGATAACGATACCGACGCGGATGGCAATGTGCTCACTGATGCCTATCAGCCACTGGCTCTTGGCGGCATCACCGATGGGGTGGTGAACCTGGAACTGACTGCCGCTTACGCTGCACTTGCCAATGGTGGCAGCTATATCAAACCAAAGTTCTATTCCCGTATTGAAGACAGCAATGGAAATGTGATTTTGGACAACACCTGCACTGCCACTCAGGTATTCCAGCCAACGACCGCTTACCTGCTGACCAAAGCCATGGAAGATGTGGTACAAAATCCTCTTGGTACTGCATATCAGACTATCAGCCTGGGAGATATGCCGGTTGCCGGGAAAACCGGAACCACAGACTCCTCCAAGGATATCTGGTTCGAAGGTTATACTCCATATTATACCTGTGGTGTCTGGGGCGGCTATGATAACAACGAAGCGCTTCCAGACACGGATAAGAGCTACAGCAGATATGCCAAGGTTTTGTGGAATGCCATTATGACTCGCATTCATGCAGAACTTCCGGTGACAGATTTCACTCAGCCGGAAGGCATTACCACCGCACAGATCTGTAAGAAATCCGGTAAGCTGGCTGTCAGTGGTCTGTGTGACACAGATCCGAGGGGCTCCCAGATTATGACCGAATATTTCACTACAAATACCGTTCCAACGGATACCTGTGATGTTCATGTTTCTACAAAGATCTGCAATCAGACAGGGCTCCTGGCTTCTGCTACCTGCCCATCGACTACCACAAAGATCTTTGTCAAACGTCCAGATGGCAGTACCGGAACCACCGATGATTCCAATTACACTGCACCGACTGAAGTATGCCCAGGTCATGGATCCGGCGTTAAGATTGAAGGAAACAGTGAAGCTCAGAGTGAAACACAGAACAATAGCTCCCAGGATGGTATCATCGATATCGGAAACGCAGGGAATCAAACCGGAGGCACAACAGATTCCTCCGGAAGTTCCTCTAACCCGGTAGAAAATGGTGCAGCCAGTGGCGGCAATTCCTTTGAGGACATTCCATCGGATGATTATTATGACGACGGAATTATACGAATCTACTAGCCATTGGGTAGCCATTGGGGACGGTGTTTTCTGGCTTTCTTTAAGACTTGATCGACATCTAAAATAAGCCAAAAACCCGGCAGGGATGAAAATGTAGTATGTTAACTCCACATCTTTCTTCCCTGCCGGGTTTTTTGACGCTTATTCATTTCACAAAGAGCCAGAAAACTCCGTCCCCAGTGGTCTACAGCAGCATCTTTGCCGCGCCATAGATTCCTGCGTCATTTCCAAGCTTGGCCAGTGCAAATCCTGCCTGCTTACAGGTCATGAATGCATACTGTGCATAGTATTTCTTAATGTAATCCAATATTATCTGTCCGGCTTTGGATACCCCGCCGCCAATCACAAAGACTTCCGGATCAGCCACACAGGCAACTGAGGCCAGTGCTGTTCCGAGATATTTGCCAAATTCTTCTGCGACTTCTTTTGCCAGTTCATCTCCTGCTTTTACTGCATCGAATACCGTCTTGGCATTTACTTCGCCACCTCGCAGCATGGATGGTCTATCGTCTTTTTTCAGTCTGCGATTTGCCAGATAGGTAATTCCAGTAGCGCTGGTTACCTGTTCCAGACATCCATGATTGCCACAGTTACAGTTGCGTTCCACATCATCCGTCACATGAATATGACCGATCTCTCCGCCTGCTCCATGAGCACCGGTTACGATTTTTCCATTATTGATGATACCACCGCCGACACCGGTTCCCAGTGTTACCATAACAATACTCTGGCATCCGGCACCGCCGCCCTTCCACATTTCTCCAAGTGCTGCTACATTGGCATCGTTACCGGCTTTTACCCTTAATCCGGTCATTTTTTCCATGTCACCGGCCAGATTCACATACCCCCAGTGCAGATTCACGGCACCTGGTACTTCGCCCTGTTCATTTACCGGTCCTGGTACACCGATTCCGATTCCTGCGATCTCTTCTTTCGCCAGTCCCTTTTCCTGAATCTTCTTCAAAACAGTATCTGCCACATCAGGCAAAATCGCTGCTCCATTATTCTCGGTTCTGGTTGGAATCTCCCATTTTTCCAGCAATTCTCCCTTCACAGTAAATAACCCACATTTTACAGTCGTTCCCCCGATGTCAATTCCAAATACATATTTTTCCATTATGTAAAAGCCTCCCGTTTTTAGTTTTCTCTTCTCTTTACCAGATTCTGCTGTACTCTATTGTACAATTCCTGTGCTGCATTATATCCCATCTTTTTCTGTCTGTGGTTGACCGCTGCGGTCTCAACAATAATGGCAAGATTTCGTCCCGGCGAATCGGAATGGAGTGGCATACAACTCGATTTCCCAGGAATTCAGTATATTCCTCTTCCAGCCCCAGTCGATCATATTCTTTATCCCGATCCCACTCTTCCAACTTGATCACCATGTCGATCGTCTGGTTATCTTTTACACTCTCCACACCATACAATGTCTTGACATCAATGATACCAATTCCACGCAGTTCAATAAAATGCCGGGTAATATCCGGTGCTGTTCCCACCAGAGATACATCGCTGATCTTACGGATCTCTACCACATCATCCGATACCAGACGGTGTCCACGCTTGATCAGTTCCAGGGCGGCCTCACTTTTACCGATACCACTCTCCCCCATGATCAGCACGCCTTCGCCAAATACATCCACCAGTACTCCGTGAATAGATATACACGGTGCCAGTTCTTCATTCATCCAGCGAATGATCTCTGCCATGAAATTAGAAGTGGCTTTTTCTGTCCAGAATACCGGTACTCCATAGATATTGCACAGATTCAACAATTCCGTATCCGGCTCTGTCTTGGATGTAAATATAATACACGGTATCTTGAACGATACAAACTTCTCATAAATGGGAAGTTTTTGCTCCATTGGAATTCCCAGCAGATAGGTATACTCCACATATCCTACGATCTGTACACGCTCATAAGCGAAATGATCAAAATATCCTGTCAGCTGAAGTGCCGGACGATTAATATCCGGAACATGTACTTTTATCTGAGAAATGTCGATCTCCGGAGTCACATTCTTCAGATTCATCTGTTGTACCATTTTTGTCAGCGGAATACAGCTTGCCATTTGATTTCTCCTTACTTCATTACATACTTTCCATTTTTCAGATCTCATTTTTGTGCGATCTGACTATAGTTTCAGTATAACACATCCCTATTTTAACATCAATGAAAGAAATCATATACTTTCTCTGCTGCTGCCCTGTTCATGGATTCTGTCTGTTCCAGTTCCTCCAGCGAGGCATCCCGTATTGCTTCCAGGGACTTGAATTTTCGCATCAGTGCTTTTCGTCTGGTTTCTCCGATTCCTTCGATATCATCCAGTACAGAATGTACCTGCTGTTTTCCTCTCAAAGAGCGATGATATTCAATGGCAAACCGATGCGCCTCATCCTGGATTCTGGTAATCAGATGAAAGCCCTCCGATCTGGTGTCAATCGGAATCTCTTCATTCTGATAATACAGGCCACGGGTTCTGTGGTGATCATCTTTGACCATGCCACATACCGGAATCGCCAGCCCCAGTTCGTCCAGCACCCGAAGTGCCACATTTACCTGGCCCTTTCCACCATCCATCATGATCAGGTCCGGGAAACGGCTGAACTTGCCATAGGCTTCTTTTCCTTCCTGCTGCTCTGCCATACCATGGGTAAATCTCCGGCGTAATACTTCTTCCATGCTGGCATAATCATCTGGTCCCTTGACCGTTTTTATCTTAAACTTTCTATAGTCACTCTGCTTCGGTTTGCCTTTCTCATAGACAATCATGGATCCTACCGATTCAAAACCGCTGATATTGGAAATATCAAATGCTTCTACCCGCATCAGATGTTCCAGTCCCAGCCAGTTTCCGATCTCTTTTAAAGCTCCAATCGTACGACTTTCTTCCCGCTTGATTTTTTCACTGTCCTGAATGAGTACCATACGGGCATTTTTTTCTGCCAGTTCCACCAGTTTTTCCTTTGTACCTCTCTGTGGAACACGAATATAAACCTTTCCGTTTCGTTTTGTGCTAAGCCACTGCTCAAGCACTTCCCGGTCTTCGATTTCTTCCTGCAGCATGATCTCTTTCGGAATAAACGGTGTACCGGAGTAAAACTGCTTCAGAAAGCTATTAATGATTGTACTCCGATTGTCGTGAGGCGCCACCTGCAGATAAAAATGTTCCCTCCCGATGAGTCGTCCATTCCGGACAAAAAATACCTGTACCACAGCTTCTTTTCGATCTGTAGATACCGCAATGACATCCTTATCTTCTCCATCACTGGCTGTAATCTTCTGCTTCTGAGCCACCTGTTTCACACTGTTTAACAAATCCCGCAGTTCAATAGCCCGTTCAAAATCCAATGCTTCTGAAGCTTCCATCATCTGTTTCTCCAGCATCTGCAAAATAGGCTTATAATTGCCATTGAGAAACTCCAGTGCCTGATCTACCTGTTCGCGGTACGCTTCCCTGCTGATATATCCCTGGCACGGCGCATCGCACTGCTTGATATGATAATTCAGACATGGCCGTTCCAGCCCGATATCCCGCGGCAGATTCCGATTGCATACCCGCAGACGAAAGAGCTTATTCATCAGTTCAATGGTGTCTTTCACTGCCCCTGCACTGGTATAAGGTCCAAAATATCTGGACTTATCTTTTTTCATAGTTCTGGAAAAAAGAATGCGCGGAAACTCTTCGCCTACTGTCACTTTAATATAAGGATAAGTTTTATCATCCTTCAACATGGTGTTATATTTCGGTCTGTGTTCTTTGATCAGATTGCATTCCAGTACCAGAGCCTCCAGCTCAGAGTCCGTGACAATATATTCAAACCTGCGTATTCTGGTCACCATCTGTTCAATCTTTGGTCCTTTATTTCGGCTGCTTTGAAAATACTGCCGGACACGGTTTTTCAGACTGATCGCTTTTCCCACATAGATAATGGCATCTTTTTCATCATGCATAATATAAACTCCCGGCTTAGCCGGGAGTTTTTTTAATTCTTCCTGAATATCAAACATCTCTGTCTCCACATTCATTCCTTATTTATTCGTACATACACCCTTTTTATCGAAAGTATATTTCTTACCCTTAATGGTCTTCTTGCAATTCAGATACGGGGTACCGTTCTTATTCAGATAATACCATTTGTTATTATATTTCAGCCAGTAATTCGTTAAGAGACGACCGTTGGTCTTACTGAAATAATAACGCTTTTTCTGAATGGTCACCCATTTCTTTTTCATTACTCCTTTACTGGTAAAGTAGTACTTATACTTTCCGATCTTCTGAAGGCCAGTCTTTGCTGCCCCGGTCTTTTTATCAAAGTAGTATTTCCGGCTGTTGATCGTCTTCCATCCCAGGGAAAGCTTTCCTTTGGCTGATGCATAGTAATAATGGTTCGCATATTTTACCAGACCTTTCATGGTCTTACCGTTTTGATCATAGAGATATAGTCTGTTTCCCTGTTTTACCACACCTTGCTTTTCTGCCGTATTACCAGTATATGCATTGTTGTTATTATTATTCGTGTTGTCAGGACTTCCTTTTTTGCTTAAGCCGTAGTATTTGGCAATTCCAGCTGCATCCGCCACACCCAGCTTCTTAATCTGTGCATCGGAATCGATATACTTCTTGCAGTCATTCTTATTGTTTACAAAGCAATGCTCCACAATAAAACTTGGAATCTTGGTATTAATCGTACTCTTGGACATTCCCCAGCTGGCTGCCTGTGCTGCTGAATAGTTACTCTTCTGTCCAAATACAATGATTCCCAGTTCATCATCAATCCAGTAACCGTTATTCTTCAATCCCACCTGGCTGTTCAGTTCTTTCAGAATGGTGCTGGCCAGCGCTCTTGCTTCTTTTGCTGTCTCACTCTTGCTGTCCGGATACTTGCTCCTGGATGGTACACAGCAGTATGCACCGGTACTGGAAGACTGGGCATCCGCTCCTGTTGAATTGATATGTAAGCTGACCAATGCATCTGCGTTTCTCTTTTTTGCAATATTCAGTCTGGTCTCTCGATCCTGACTGGACTGTGTTACACTGGTTCTGGTCATATAGACCGTTACTCCCTCATAAGTCTCCAGTTCTGCCTTACAGTAATTAGCAATCTTCTGATTAATCACTTCTTCTTTATAGGTCTTCCCATTCCAGCTGCGGGTAGCTCCTGCTTCACTTCCTCCATGCCCTGGATCCAATACAATCACTACATTGGCCTGTGCCTTTGCCTGTGGCATCACACACCATGTGCACACCAGAAACAGCAGAGCCAGTCCAATCTTTTTTTTCCACTCTCTCATTTTCTTTTTTCCTTTCCTATCACCATAAAACGAAAAGAGGCTGCCCATACAGCCTCTTCTATACCTTTTTATCTTCTCTTTAAGAAATCCGGAATCTGGATATCTCTTTCCTGTACTTTGCTCTCCGGTGCTTTATCTTCCGGCACTGCTCTGCATAGACGGCATGGATGTATTCAGATTTGGCATCTTCATAGACTGCATAGATGCAGTCTGCTGACTGAATTCTGGTACAATTCTCTTATTCGCCGTTGTCTTTGTAGTCTTCTTCGGCTCTTCCAGAGTCATATCTGTCAATCCTGTGGCAATAACAGTAATCGTAGCTTCATCGGCATATGTATCATCATACATAGCACCGAAGATAATGTTGGCATTCTCACCGGCCATCTCCTGTACATAGCTGGCTGCATCATTCGCATCCATCAGGGAGATATCACCTGAAATATTAATAATTACATGGGAAGCACCTTCAATAGTAGTCTCCAGCAGTGGGCTGGCAACTGCCTGTTTTACAGCCTCAAGTGCCTTGTCATCACCCTTGGCCTGTCCGATACCGATATGGGCAATTCCTTTATCTGTCATAACTGTCTGTACATCTGCGAAATCCAGATTGATCAGTGCCGGCAGATTAATCAGATCTGTGATGCCCTGTACTGCCTGCTGAAGCACTTCATCTGCCTTCTTCAGGGCTTCCGGCATAGTCGTACGTCTGTCCACGATCTCCAGAAGCTTGTCATTCGGAATGACAATCAGTGTATCGACATTATCTTTTAACTTTTCGATACCTGCAATGGCGTTATTCATACGGGTCTTTGCTTCAAAGCGGAAAGGCTTTGTTACCACACCTACCGTAAGAATCCCCATCTCTTTTGCAATCCCTGCTACGACTGGTGCTGCACCTGTACCGGTTCCACCACCCATACCACAGGTAACAAACACCATATCTGCACCCTGGATTGCTTCTTTGATCTCTTCTGCGCTCTCCTCAGCTGCCTGCTGGCCAACCTGAGGCTTTGCTCCTGCGCCCAGACCTTTGGTTACCTTCTCACCAATCTGAATCGTGTGAGGTGCTCTGCAAAGATCCAATGCCTGTTTATCTGTATTTATTCCGATGAATTCTACACCGGCAATTGTCTCGTCTACCATTCTGTTCACAGCATTATTACCTGCACCGCCTACGCCGATGACGATAATCTTGGCAGCTGCTTCAGCTTCATTTGACATAATTTCTAACAAGGTACTTCCTCCTTCTGTCCTTCTGTCCGACGACAGTATTTTCCACTATTTCTTCTATCATATAGTTTTTTTTTTTCATTAATCAAGTATTTTTTTTATTAATTCAGAATATAAGCTCCTGTATACGGGTCAATATATCCATATCCATCTGAAATAATCTCCCCATCATCTCCCAGATACATCTGCTCCATATTATTGGTGACATTTCCACTGGCATCTGTATAGGTATCGTTTCCACTGGCATCCGTAGAAAATGTTCCACTGTTTTCGCTGTATCCGCCTTTTTCGCTTTCTTCCGTACTTTCTTCTCCATCTGCATCGGTGGAAGCTTCATCCGTATTTTCCTCGCTGGTGCCCTCTGGCTGATTGACATTCATCAACAGTTCCTCTTCGCCCTTCTCACCCTTCTTAAAGGTGATAGTTGTAGTTCCTGCCGTATAGTTCTCCATATGAAGCGTTCCGGATAATTCTTCCATCTGTGGCATCAGAGCCTGCAAGTTAGAAAGTTTTTCTTCCATATAAGAATTATCTCCAAGCATGACTCTGTTATTCGCAAAATATAGAATCAGCTGCTGTTTGTCATCATAATGAATCTCTTTTGGCACAATTCCATTCTGGCAGAGAATCTCCTGAATCATCTGTGCCTCTGAGATAATATCATCCAGAAAATCTTCATCGTCTACCGGAATCTTTTCTGATATCTTCGGTTCACTGATGGCAATACCGGAATAAGCCGGGATGCCTTCCCTGGTCTCCTGGGAAATCTCCACTACTACTCCGTCTTTATCAAAATATACCATGGAACCTGAATACATCAGATATCCCACAATGCTCTTTTCATATACTTTAATCTGCACATGAAAGGGATTGATCATGGTAACATCCACTGCACTTAAAAAAGTCAGATTCTCTGCCGCATCTGGCTGGCTGTACTTCCAGGTCAGATACAGCGAATTCTCACTTAACGAATCCGACATCACCATTTTCTGGATCTCATCCGCAGAATAATATTCATTTCCAATCACATCCACCTGCCGGATATGAAACAGGCCGAATACTACAAACAGCCCAATCACAATGATGCTTACCAGAATCATAGACATGATATATATTGGTTTGTTTGCTTTTTTCTTCTGTAGCTGCATCGTCTTTTACTCCTTCTTTCAGTCAGGCACTTTATCCGCCAAATCTGCGGATCTCTCCTCCCAGTTCTCTCAGATCCTTGTCAATATGTTCGTATCCTCTTCTGATATAATCATCCGGTTCAATCTCACTGACCCCCTCAGCTGCCAGTGCCGCCAGTACAAGTGCTGCGCCGCCCCGCAGTTCACGGGACTTCAGGTTTGCTGCATTCAGTCTGCGAATGCCCCGTATATATGCTTCATTCTGACAGATCTCAATCTCTGCCCCCAGTTTTTTCAATTCCTTTGCGATTACAAAACGATCTTCAAACAGATTCTCCCTGATATAGCATTCCATATCAGGAATTGCCGTCACTGCTGCCATCAGCTGTGATTGAAGATCTGTCGGAAATCCAGGATAAGGTGCTGTTTCAACCTGAAGCATCTGCGGTCTGCTCTGCCTGCAGTCTATCGAAAGCGCCCAGCCTGTTTCTTCTTCTTTTGCTGATAATCGGACACCTGTCTGCCGCATCAGATCCAGAAGTGCCTTCATGTGATCCAGAGGAACTCTGTGCAGGCAGATCTGTCCTCTGGTGGCTGCTGCCGCCAGCAGATAAGTTCCGGCTACAATCCGGTCAGGCATCAGGGTATATTCACTGTCTCTTAAACACTGTACCCCGGTTATACGGATGTTCTCTTCTGCCAGATGAATCTGCGCACCTTTTTCCTGCAGAAAACGGCACAACTCTCCAATCTCTGGTTCTCTGGCACCTGACTTTAATTCTGTTATTCCATCTGCCAATGTTGCAGCCAGAATGCCATTCTCGGTAGCTCCTACGCTTGGGAAGCACATGGAAATCTGTGTTCCCCTTAGTTTCTTTCTCCTCAGTATCATCCGATTATCCTGGCATATCACTTCTGCTCCCAATGATCTCATCATATCCAGATGATAATTCACAGGTCGCTTTCCAATGACACAGCCACCCGGAAACGGAAGAATCACTTCTCCCATTCTTCCAAGAAGACTTCCCATCAGTAACACGGATCCACGCATTCGTGCTGTCAGCTCTGCATCCGGTTCTGTCTTGCGAATGACACTGGCATCAATATACATCGTATGATTTCTGAATTCAGTCTGACATCCCAGATCTTCCAGCAGCAGCCTCATACATGATACATCTGCAATATCCGGGCAGTTGTGAAGTACTGTCGTCCCTTTATGAAGTAGTGCTGCTGCCATCAACGGCAATGCTGCATTTTTTGCTCCCTGTATGGCAGTCTCTCCGACAAGCGGCTTTCCTCCGGATACCTGAATTCTGCCCATTCTATGCCTCCTGTATACGGAGTGCTATAGATTATTATATGCATTTTTAATCATTCTGCCACCGGCTTACGGACAGGGCAAGCCCCATTTCTGCCAGCAGAAACAGCGAGGATGTTCCGCCATAACTGATAAAGGGCAGTGTAATTCCTGTATTCGGTATGGTGTTCGTCACTACCGCCACATTCAAAATGACCTGTATGGCAATGTGTGCCATAATCCCTGCTGCCAGGAATGCCCCCAGTCTGTCTCTCGCATGCGTGGCAATCACCATAAAGCGCCACAAAAGAATGCCAAATAAGATCAGCAGCAACATCGCACCTATCCATCCTGTCTCCTCACAGATAATGGAAAAAATCATATCATTCTGTGCTTCTGGTACAAACCCCAGCTTCTGAACTCCATTTCCGAATCCGACTCCAAACAGCCCTCCGGAGCCGATGGCATATAGTCCCTGTATCGTCTGAAATCCTTTTTCATGAGCCTCTGGATTCTTCCAGATAATCAGGCGCTCCAGCCTGTACTGTTCCATCATCAGAAATATGGTAACCACTCCCGTACCAGCCAGGCCAATCCAAAGGAACTGTGCATACCCTGGTCTGGATACAAAAGCCAGAATCACCGCAATTCCCAGGATAATGATCGCTGTACTTAAATTATTTGTTCCTACCAGCGCCACTATTGGAAGTACCAGCATGATACACCAGATCAGAGAACCCAGTCCGTTTCCCACTTTTTCTTTTTTACTGATCAGATAAGACAGGAACAAAATCACTGCCGGTTTGGCAAATTCCGAAGGCTGAAAGGACAATGGTCCTATAGACAGCCAGCGTCTTGAACCATTGTAGGCATTTCCTACCAGCAGCACTGCACCGGATAAAATCCAGGAACCTATATAGGCAGCCGGGGCAAATCGTGCGATCCGATGGTAGTCGATCCTGGAGATCATTGTCATCACAGCCATTCCAAGCACCGCTGCAAACAACTGTTTTTTCAGATAATAACCCTCATCTGCAAATCGCACCTGTCCGTTATAGGCACTGGCACTGTACAATATCAGCAGTCCCGTGATTTCCAGCACCAGGACGGCTGTCAGAAGCATGCGATCCTGCTTTCCAGCTTTTACGGCCACCACTTCCCCGTTTTAATCTTTATTTTTCAACTGATACACCAGTTCCTTGAATCTCTTTCCCCTCACCTCGTAGTTTGGGAACATGCCCCAGCTTGCACATGCCGGGGAAAGCAGTACCGCATCTCCCGGATTGGCATGTTCTGCGCAAAAGCCAACGGCTTCTTCCAGTGATTCTGTCATAATCACATGTTCGAACCCACACCTTCCTGCAGCCTCTGCGATCTTTTCTTTTGTCTGTCCCAGAAGAACCAGGTATCTTACCTTTCCGTCAAAGGCATTAATCCATTCCTCATACGAAGAATTCTTATCATATCCGCCGCCTATCAGCAACGTTGGCCGATCCATGGCCTGAATGCCCTTAATTGCTGCATCTGGGTTCGTTCCCTTGGAGTCATTATAATAAACAACACCATTTACTTCGGTCACATATTCAATACGGTGCTCTACCGCCTTGAACCGTACCAGTACGTAACGGATATCTTCCAGACTGATGCCGTAGGCCAGAGCCATAGCTACTGCTGCGCAGACATTCTCATAATTATGTCTTCCCGGCAGATTCAGTTCCTTCACACTGCAGATGGTCATGATACCGGTACCATCGTTGTATTCGATCATCTCTCCATTCAGGTAAATGCCCTTTTCTAATGTACGCAGACTGCTGAAAAATATAACCTGACACTTCAGTGTTTTTCCAAATTCCCGCAAAACTTCATCTTCATAGTTCAATACACAGGTATCTTCTTCTGTCTGATTCTTTGTAATCAGTTCTTTTACCCGGATATATTCTTCCATAGTATGATGACGGTTCAGATGATCCGGTGTAATATTCAGAATGGCACTCACCTTTGGCCGGAACTGTTCAATCGTCTCCAGCTGGAAACTGCTGATCTCAGCCACTGTAACGGAACTCTCTTTTGTCTCTTCTACGATCTGTGTATATGGGATTCCGATATTTCCCACAATAAATGCAGATTCTTTTGCATGCTGCATAATTGCCCCCAGAAGGCTGGTGGTCGTGGTCTTTCCATTCGTTCCTGTGATCGCCAGCACATCGCCCCTGCTACATTCATAGGCCAGTTCAATCTCACCCCAGATCTTTAATCCAGCCTCTCTCAGACGATTTACCAGTGGAAGATCTGTCGGTACACCAGGGCTTAACACGACCAGATCCAGGCTCCGGATCTGCTCATCTGTCAAATCCCCTAAAAGAATCTCTGCCTTGCTTCCTTCCGGCAGCTTTGCCCGGATTGCCTTTTCTTCTAATTCGGCATTTCCGTCAAATAATACCGGATATGCACCTTTGTCTTCCAGCAGACCTGCTGCTGCGATTCCACTGATACCGGTGCCGAATACCAGTACATTTTTATTCTGCAAATTCATATTTATCCTCCAAATAGCTGCTGATGCAGCTTCTTTCCATCTTAACTAATTTTGCCTTTTATAATCCGTACAGACAGATCAGGCAAAGAAGTGCTGTTACAACAGTAAACAGTGCTACGATCTGCGTTTCTGACCATCCGCATAATTCAAAATGATGGTGAATCGGTGCCATTTTAAAGAAACGTTTTCCTCCGGTCTTCTTAAAATATGTCACCTGAATGATCACAGAAAGCACTTCAATCAGATAGATCAACCCAAATACCGGAATCAAAATCGGGATCTGCAGTACATAAGCAGTACCTGCCACGAAACCTCCCAGTGCAAGAGAACCGGTATCTCCCATAAATACTTTGGCCGGATGGGAATTGAACATCAGAAAGCCCAGAAGTGCTCCGGTAACTGCTGCCGTAATCGGTTCAATTTCTGCATGGGTGCCAATGGCTACAACTGTAAAAAATACTGCGACCATTGTCGTAACACCAGTAGCCAGTCCATCCAGTCCATCGGTGAAATTCACACCATTTACCGTGCCAAGTACCACAAAATATACCAGTGGTACCGTAATCCACTTACAATCAAAATACATACCATGGGTAAATGGCAGCAGCATCACCAGACAGTCTGGATCTACAACCAGTATGTACACAACAAATATGGTGGTCACAACCACCTGCAGAAGAAACTTCTGCTTTGGCAGAAGTCCATCGGATCTGCGCAGAACTACCTTCAGGTAATCATCCAGAAATCCAATGATTCCAAATCCCAGTGTCAGGAACAGAATCGGGATGATTCTCGGATATCTGCCTACAAATAATAAAGAGGTGATCAGTACACTGATCAGTATGATCAGACCTCCCATAGTTGGTGTCCCTGCCTTTTTCAGGTGTGACTGTACCCCTTCTTCCCTCTCTGTATTTCCGATCTTCAGTTTTCTTAAAAATGGAATCACGAACGGACTCAATAATACGCTTATTGCAAAAGCAATAAGTAACGCCAGAATCACTTCTATGCTTATCATTTTTTCTTCCTCCAAAAGACTATATATACATGAATTATACGTCTTTTTATAGTATCTGGCAACCGAAAGTTGTCTCACTGCACTGCTGTTGTTTCTGCAGTATCCTCTACTATCTCTTTTTCTATTCCCAGGTAAGGCAGAATATTAGAAAAAATATCCCGTATCACCGGTGCCGCTATGGTGCCTCCATAGTAAACTCCCTGGGGATTATGAATTACGCAAAGCCCCAGCACCTGAGGATCATCCGCCGGTGCAAAGCCAATAAATGAGGAAATGTACTGATTTGCACTGCGGGGCAGCGTCTCAGAGGTTGCTGTTTTTCCACCGATTCGATAGCCTTCTATATAAGCATTTTTTCCGCTTCCTCCATCCACTACCTGTTCCAGCACATACTGCAGTTTTTGAGATGTTTCCCCGGACAGGATCTGTTTTCCTTCCGGATACTCCAGCTGCTGAAGCAACGCACCTTCTTTGTCCCGGACACTGACCCCCAGATGGGGCGTAATACGTTTTCCCCCATTGATCAGGGAAGATACCGTGGCCGCCAATTGCACCGGTGTAATCTGAAAAGACTGCCCGAAAGCTACCGTGGCCAGCTCCACCTGCCCCATGTTTTTCGGATCATGCATAATCGTCCCGGCTTCTCCCGGCAGGTCGATCCCCGTCTTTTCCAGTAGTCCGAATTGCTTAAAATAGTGATAGTAACGTTCCACTCCCAGGCGCAGTCCCACTTCGATAAAGACTGGATTACAGGAGTTCTGTGCTGCCTGAACAAAATTCTCCGATCCATGGCCCCCAACTTTGTGACAGCGGATTCTCCGGTCATCTACTATTTTATAGCCCGGACAGAAAAAGGTATCCTGAAGAGATACTACCCCCTCCTCCAGCCCCGCTGAGGCTGTGATGATCTTAAAAGTGGATCCCGGTTCATAAGTGTCATTGATACAGTCATTTCGCCACATCTGATTTCTGGCATCCTGTATTTCTGATTCACTCATTCCTTCCGTAGCAGCTGGAAGGGTGAAAGGATCATTCAGATCATATTCCGGTACATTCACCATGGCCAGGATTTCTCCATTTTCTGGTTTCATAATCAGAATCGACACGCTATCCGCCTGTTTCTTTTCCATCACCTGCAAGGCAGCCTGTGTGGCATACATCTGAATATTCACATCCAGACTGGTCTGCAGCGTGTGACCACTTTCCGGTTCCTGCCTGCGCTCTCCTGCATCTGGAAGTTCTACCCCTCTTGCATCGGTCATGGTCAGGATTTTCCCCGCTTTTCCCTGCAACACCTCATCATATGCCACTTCCAGGCCCACAATTCCCTGATTATCCCCTCCGGTAAATCCGATGACCGTCGAAGCCAGATCGCCGTAAGGATAAAACCTTTTATAATCTTCATCCACTTTCACTCCCGCAAGCTCCATCTGACGGATCCTGTCACCGGTCTCTTTTGGCACATTGGTGCGAATCCGCTCTATGGAACTTCGTTTTTCTACTCTGGCTCTTATTTTTTCCTCATCCATCCCCAGTTCTTCTGCCAGCACACGAATCACATTTTCCGGGTCTGTGATCTGACTGTGTATGACCGATATGGTACATACCGTCTGATTTGCTGCCAGCACTGTTCCATTCCGATCCCAGATTTCCCCTCTCTCAGCCTTGATGCTTCGTTCTCGTTCATGCAGATCCTGAGCCTTTTTTCCGTAATACCCGGACTTGCCCAGCATCAGCCAGCCCAGCCGGATCGTCAATATCACCAAAAGCAGTGCCGAACCGGCAAATACCAGCAAGATTTTTCTTTTATGAAAGGTGTGCATAAAAAATCCCCACAGTGTCCTTTCTTTTAATCTATGAAAGTCACTGTGGGGTATTCATTTTATTGTGTTCCGATCTGCAAATCCTGATCTGTTACGCCATCCGACCAGTTTTCATCGATCTGTTGTTCTCCCTGAGGCTCCGGAGCGCCACATTACCATACAGGCTGCCATTATCACTGGAATCCTCACTCTCCGAAGATACCACATTGCCATTTTCATCTACTTCTACCATCTCGGTCATTGGCTCCCAGGTGGTCTCATCATATACCAGGTTGCCATATTCATCATAAACATACTGAGATACCCACTGGGTATCGCCGCCTTCTTTTTCCACCTGAATGCCAAGAGACTGACGTTCTTCTTCTGTGATCTCCTCAGTTGGATAAATACCAAGATATGGTAAAATCTCCGTCAGAATATTTCTGGCCAGATCCTTGGTGTAGCTTCCGTCTTCCTGATTCTCAATGTTTGGCTCATCAATTACTGTATACACTACGACTTGTGGATCATCAATTGGTACTGCACAGATAAACGATATGACATAGCGTCCGTCTCCACGTGGGAATTTTTCAGCAGTTCCTGTCTTACCACCGATACGATATCCAGGTATGGCTGCGCTGGTCGCTGTACCATCGGTCACAACTGCCTCCAGATATTCTCTGATCAAAGAAGATGTCTTAGAAGATACCGGCTGTGCCATCACCAGCGGATCAATGTTTCTGACTACTCCACCATCCGAATCCAGCACCTGCTTCACCACATGTGGCTTATACAGGTAGCCGCCATTGACATCTGCACAGAAAGCCTGCAGTTCCTGAATCATCGTTGCCGTAAATCCCTGTCCAAAAGAACAGGTGGCCAGCTCGATGGTTCCCATGGTGTTGGCAGTGTACAGATACCCGGCATTCTCATTTGGCAGGTCAATACCCGTTCGCTTTCCAAATCCAAAGATATCCTGATACTTACAGAAGGTTTCGATTCCCATCTGGAAACCGATGGTCATCATACCCGGGTTGCAGGAATTCCGGATGATATCCTTCAGACTTTCCTCGCCATGAACTCCAGTACAGGCGATCGGATCTTCATTGGCCAGTGGCTGCAGATATCCGATACAGGTCATACCGAAGTCCTCCGTGACACTTCCGGAATCCAGAGCGGCCGCCACCACATTTGGCTTGTAGGTGGATCCCAGCTCAAAAGCTTCGGATACACAGTAATTATACCAGAGCGTATTTAGAGCCTCACTTTTTTCCTCTTCCGTCATGGTCTTCTGTTCTTTTTCATCGTACCAGCCATCCAGATTCTGTGGATCATTCAGATTAAATGTCTTATCCGTAGCCATTGCCAGAATCTCTCCGTTATTCGGATTGGCCACAATCACGCCGGTGTTCAGACTGGCATGTCCTGCCGTCTTTTCCCTTGGGCCATTCCTGTTTTCTTCTTCCAGCTGTGCGATGTACTTTTCGACAACCTGCTGAATATTCATGTCGATGGTGCTGACAATACTGTTGCCATCTTCCGGCTCGATGATGTTCTCTTCCAGCTCCATATCCTGATTCAGATATCCGTACTCCCGGCCATCAACTCCGTTTAATACATCGTCATAGTAAGATTCCAGTCCGGAGATTCCATCATTCAGCTTATTAGAAAAGCCGACCACCGTACAGGCCAGCGTATCCATCGGATAAGTCCGGACATAGTCTTCTTCAAACCATACGCCCTGTACATTTTCCAGTTCTTCTCTCTTTGCCTGGGACATGGACTTATCTTCTGAGGTATCCACATAGTCCTCAAAAGCCTGCTTTTCTTCCACACTGATCTCTTTTTTGATTACCTGGTACCGGCTGTCCTTCGTTTCCTCGCTGCAGATCACATCACGTACCGTTGCAGAATCCAGCTCAAACTGTTCCGATACTGCTGCAATCGTTGGTTCTATATAGTCTTCCACACTGTTAATGGCATAACAGTCCAGAATGACATTATACACTTTTTCGCTCTTTGCCAGTACATTTCCATTTCGGTCCTGAATCTCCCCACGTCGATATGGAATCGTCCTGCTGTCATAGGTCTGCTGAGACAATACCTGCTTGGCATATTTATCCCCGTTTGTCACATTAATATGTGCAATCACCAGATTCAGTGCAACCAGCAGTAATAAAACAAATGCAAATACAGCCATAAGCTTTATTTGCATTTGCCTCGTAAATTTCTGTTCTCTTTTTCGTTTTGTTCCCAATTCGGTCACCCGCCTGTTTTCTACTCGGTTGGGATCTCCGTATACTGACGGATATAATCCCCATCCTGATTACTATAAATTATAATCTGTCCCTCATCGGCATAAGTCATTCCAAGATCGTTCACTGCAATATTTTTGACATCTTCCATGTTCACAGAAGATAACGCTTCTTCATAAGCATTGTCATTGGCCAGCTTCTGTTCTGTAAGATGACTCTCCAGTGATGCGATTTCATTCCGGTAACTGATCCCTTCAGACTGAAGCTGAAGGAAGTTCACGCAGACAAACACGGTTGCTACGGATACGGCTGTCAGGAAAGATACATACGGCACATTCATGCGAAGCGCCCGTTCTCTGTTCTTTCTGGCCATAACTCTGGCTTCCTGGCGTCTCTCTTCCTGCTCCCTTCTGCGACGGTCCGGCCGCCTCTGTGGAACTGCTTCCACGTGACGGATTACATTCCCGTCTATGTAAGTGTTGGTATAGCTTCGTCTCTGCGGAGCATGATTCGTTCTTCTATTCGATTGTATGCTTCTTTCTGACGCAGCCATTGCAATCTCCTTCTAGATACTTCTTTCAAATACTCGTAATTTTGCACTTTTAGATCTGGAATTCTCTTCCAGTTCCTCTTCGCCGGGCAATATCGGCTTTCTGGTTATGACTTTTCCTTTTGAGATCCGTCCACACACGCAAACCGGGAACTCTTTCGGACAAATACATGGATTCTCACTTGTCCGGAAATGATTCTTCACGATCCGGTCCTCCAGTGAGTGGAATGTAATGATACAGAGTCTTCCTTTGTCATTCAGCAGATCCACCATATCATCTAATGAGTCCTTCAATACTCCCAGTTCATTGTTCAGTTCAATTCGAATAGCCTGGAATGTCTTCTTAGCCGGGTGTCCTCCCACTGCTCTGACTTTCATCGGTATCGCCGCCTTTATTGCCTGGATCAACTCCCCTGTTGTTTCCAATGGCTTTTCCTGCCTTGCCTGCACAATATGCTTTGCAATATTCTTTGCGAACTTATCCTCCCCATAGTCTCGGATGATGCGATACAGTTCCATCTCACTATAATCGTTCACAATATCTTTTGCAGTACGTGCCTGCCGCTGATCCATTCTCATGTCCAGCGGCACATCTTCCCGATAGGTAAAGCCGCGCTCTGCTGTGTCCAGCTGGTAAGAGGAAACACCAAGGTCTAAAATGATTCCGTCTACTGCCGTCACTCCAATGCTATTCAATTGACGTTTCATCTCGCAGTAATTACTGCGGATGATCGTTACTCTATCTTTAAACTCCCCTAAGCGCTCTGTTGCAGCTTCTATAGCCGCTGCATCCTGATCGATCCCGATCAGCCTTCCTTTGTCGGACAGTCTTTTACAGATTTCATAAGAATGTCCTCCACCGCCGAGTGTACCATCTACATAAATGCCATCCGGTTTGATCTGCAATGCATCGATTGTCTCATTCAGTAACACAGATTTATGACTAAACTCCATATAGTCCTCCCCAGGTTATATGATCAGCCCCAAGTCCGTCATCTGTTCTGCAATGTCATCCATATCATCAAATGAATTGTTTTCCATCCATTTATCCTTGCTCCAGATCTCGATTCGATTCAACATTCCAGTCAGTACGACTTCTTTATCCAGACCAGCAAATTCTCTCAACGTTGCCGGTAAAAGAATTCTCCCCTGCTTGTCCAGTTCACACGGTGTGGCTCCTGCCACAAAGAAACGTGAGAATTGTCTTGCGCTCTTATTGGTAAGCGGTAATGCACGAAGCTTTTCTTCAAACTCCTGCCATGCCTGATTTGGAAATACAAAGAGACAGCCATCCAATCCCTTTGTCACCACAAATTCATCTCCGAGTTCATCTCTGAATTTGGAAGGATGATCAGTCTGCCTTTGGTGTCGATCGTATGATTATATTCACCCATGAACATAAGGATAACACCTGCTTTCAGAAAATCTCTTTCACTTTGTATGACCTGTGGGATCGGAACCACTTTTGCTCCATTTCATTCCACTAATCACCACTTTTCTCCACTTACTCTTTAATAATATAGCATTCATTCAAAAAACACAAGTATTTTTTCAGTAGAATCTAAAATTTTTATTAACGATTTTCGACAAAAACTACTGTTTATCCGTAAAAAAAGAACACCCGTTTTTCCTTACGAGTGTTCCCTTTTTGCTTTTCTACTTTATGATATTGTTTTCAAAAGATACCCTGCACCACTAATTTGCAATGTCCAGATAATTCTCAATCATGCGATCCAGCTTCTGGCTCTGCTCAATCACCTCAGACATTCCCCTGGTTACCAATAGTTTATTCAAGATTGCCCGTTCCTTTTCAATTTCTCTTTTCAGTGTTTCCAGACTGTTCATTTGTATCCTTTTCCTTATCCTTTCTTTCCCTGTGTGGGAGTAGCAGTTTTGCTTTGTTGTCTGTGCTTCTTGATTATATAAATCACAGAACACAGAATCAGTATCCCCGAAACGACCTGAGATACCGGTATCCGAATTACCGGCAGCAGAAGCTGATCTGTCCGCAGGCTCTCGATCCAGATTCTTCCCAGACCATATCCCACCAGATAGCAGGCTGCTATCTGTCCGTCATACTTTCTGTGTTTCCACAACATCAGCAGGCAGAACAACAACAGCAGATTCCAGAGTGACTCATACAAAAAAGTTGGATGTACCTGTATGAATTCTACTCCATCTATTACTTTTAAGTGTTGCAGCATCTGGGCTGTGATCTCTCCCTGCCGCACCGCATCACGCGGAAGCGCCATAGCCAGCAGTCCATCGCTGTAGCCACCAAAAGCCTCTCTATTAAAGAAATTTCCCCATCTTCCAAGGATCTGGCCAACTACCAGCCCTGGGCAGACCGTATCCATCAGAAGCCAGACACTCTGCTTTTTGCGCCTTGCAAAAAGAAAAATTGTCAGGATTCCGGCCAGGACTCCACCATAAATTGCCAGTCCTCCTCCACGAATATGGAAGATCTCCAGCAAGTGATCCTTGTAGTCTTCCCAGCTGAACAGCACATAATAACATCTGGCTCCAATAATAGAGCAGACAATCGTCACCAGTGTCAGATCCACATACAGATCCTCACTTTGCCCACTTTTTCTTGCCAGATAAAAAATCAGTGAAATCCCCAGTGCCATGCCAAGCGCAATCACGATACCGTAATAAGCAACTTCAAATCCACCGACAGAAAGACTCTTTCCTACATGGGACAGGGTCAGATTCAGGTGGGGAAATAATATGGATGTCTGATTCATGGCATTAAACGTTAAAACGGAATAAGATCACATCGCCATCTTTTACCACGTAATCTTTTCCTTCCAGCCCTACCAGACCTTTTTCCTTCGCTGCGGATAAGCTTCCACAGTCCAGAAGGTCTTTATAGTTTACTACTTCCGCACGGATGAAACCTCTCTCAAAGTCAGAATGAATCTTTCCGGCAGCCTGTGGAGCCTTGGTTCCTACTTTGATAGTCCATGCTCTGGTCTCTGTCTCTCCTGCAGTCAGGTAACTGATCAGTCCCAGCAGACGGTAGCTTGCCTTAATCAGTTTTTCCAGACCGGATTCTGACAGTCCCAGATCTTCCAGGAACATCTTCTTTTCATCATCTTCCAGTTCTGCAATCTCCTGCTCGATCTGGGCACAGATGACAAATACTTCGCTGTGCTGCTCCTTTGCGTGCTCTCTTACTTCCTGTACATATGGGTTGGATGCTCCGTCATCTGCCAGATCATCTTCAGATACATTTGCTGCAAAAATAACCGGCTTGGAGGTCAGTAGATTATACTCAGCCAGCCACTTCTGTTCATCTTCATCATCTGTCTGATAAGTAATGGCCAGATTTCCTTCTTCCAGATGTGCTTTCAGACGGTTCAGCAGTTCCAGTTCTTTGGCCAGTGTTTTGTCATTCCGTGCTCCTCTGACCGTCTTGGCAATTCTTCTCTCCAGGATCTCAATATCGGAAAAGATCAATTCCAGGTTGATTGTCTCAATATCTCGCACCGGATCAACACTTCCGTCTACATGAATGACATTCGGATCTTCAAAGCAGCGTACTACATGTACCACTGCGTCTACTTCACGAATGTTGGCGAGGAACTGATTTCCCAGACCTTCTCCCTTCGATGCTCCCTTTACCAGTCCGGCAATATCTACGAATTCAATCACTGCAGGTGTTACCTTTGCGGAATGATAAAGATCTGCCAGCAGCTTCAGCCGTTCATCCGGCACCATAACTACACCCACATTCGGATCAATCGTACAGAATGGATAATTTGCTGACTCTGCTCCTGCCTTTGTTAATGAATTAAATAATGTACTCTTTCCAACATTTGGAAGTCCCACGATTCCAAGCTTCATGTCTGTTTTTTCCTCCTACAGCCAATTCCTGTTTTTCTTTTATTTCCACGGAATTTCTGCATTTTTCTTTCTTATCTTTGATTCCCACACAGTTTAGCACAGGAAACGACATAAATGCAAGATATTCCGACCGCAAATATCGACATTTGTCAACATCTTTTTTTTCTTTAATCTCTGGATTCTATCACCAGCAGCGTGCCTGTGCGAAATGAGATGCCTGCTTCTTCCTCTACGATCTCATTGCTGATGCCCAGTGCAGATCCTGCTTCCATGGTATAATCACGGAGTGGATAATAAAATCCCTCCAGTGTAATTCCTTCTGCCGCCCCTCCAAAGGCAGAATGGATACATATTTTCCATACTGTTCTTCTTTTTTGATCCTGAGTTCCTGCTGTATCATACGGATGCGGTTGTGAGCATCCACCAAACTGCATGGGACTCCGGCTTTCAATGGCAGTGTCAGATTGGAAATACTGCCCAGCACATGATCCATTCTTGTACCGGTAGCCCCCAGTACCGTGATCTCACTGCTTCCTCTTTTCAGCGCCAGACTCATGGCATTTTCCATATCTGTCTGATCCTTTTCCGGTTTATAGACATGCACCGGGATATCCTGACTGTCAAAGTATTTCTTCACTTTCGGATCTACCGAATCAAAATCCCCCAGTATTTCATCTGGCCAGATTCCATTCTTACGGCAGAATTCCATGCCTTTGTCTACCGCAATTTTATAATCAAATTTCTCTTTCTGCAAAAAAGGGAGGGCAAAATCCTCCTCGATATTGCCCCCGTTTATGATCAGTGTTCTTTTCATGTTCTCACCTTTTTCGATTTTTCGTAACTGTTCAGTACCTTCACAGTTCCGAGTCAAAATCCATCGAAAATCGCCTTCGGCGATGGGATTTTGACTTGCATGTCTCGAGATTTTGGCATTTTCATGCCAAAACACCTCGCGGAACAGTGGGTTCTGAATAGTTACGATTTTTCTTATTTCTGCTCCATTGTGTTTTTTAAATTCCGTACATTCTCTGCAATATTCCCTTTGAATACGGCAGATCCTGCAACAATCACATTTGCCCCGGCCTCCAGAACACCTGGAAGCGTATCTGCATTGATACCACCATCCACTTCAATATCTGTATGAAGTCCGACTGCTTCCATGCGGCTCTTAAGATCCCGGATTTTTCCGTATGAGCTTTCGATAAACTTCTGCCCGCCAAAACCAGGGTTGACTGTCATGATCAGGACCATATCCACTTTATCCAGCACATAATCCAGCGCACTTAAGGAAGTTGCCGGATTCAGTGCCACACCGGCTTTTTTCCCTTTCTGGTGAATCTGGCTGATTACCCGGTCCAGATGTCTGCAGCTCTCTGCATGCACCGTAATCAGATCTGCACCACAATCAGCGAATTCATCCACATATCGCTCCGGGTTTTCAATCATCAGGTGTACATCCAGTATCCGTTCCGTTGCTTTACGTACAGATTTTAATACCGGCATACCAAAGGAAATACTCGGCACAAACAATCCATCCATCACATCAAAATGCAGATACTCTGCGCCTGCTCTGTCCACCTCACTGATCTGTTCCCCCAGTCTGGTAAAATCCGCTGCCAGAATGGATGGTGATAAAATATTCATGCTAATATCTCCTTTTCTCTTTCAGTTCTGTATACATCTCTGTATAATTCCGATACCGCTCAGGGCTGATGTCACCGGCTTCCAGCGCTTCTTTTACAGCGCATCCCGGTTCATGTGTGTGCGTACATCCCAGAAAACGGCACTGTCCTTCATATTTGGCAAATTCGTGAAAACATTCCTTTAATTCTTCTTTTTCCATATCCCACACTGCCAGAGAACTAAATCCAGGTGTATCGCAGATAAACGTATCTGTTCCGATCGGTAAAATCTCAGAATGCCTCGTGGTATGTTTTCCACGATCTATTTTCCTGCTGATCTCTCCGGTCTCCATCTGTGCATCTGGTGCCAGAAGATTCACCATGGAAGATTTTCCCACGCCAGAAGGTCCTGCTACTGCAGTCGTCTTTCCTTCCAGGATGTTTCTTATATCTGCGATTCCCTCTCCTGTCCTGGCACAGGTAAATAACACCTGACATCCGCTGTTCTCATAGATACGCTTCAGCTGCGTTCTTTCTTCTGGCTCTACACAGTCCTGCTTGTTAAAGCAGATCACTGCCGGTACCCCCTGTCTGTCCATAGATACCAGGAAACGATCCAGCAGATTCAGGTTTGGCTTTGGACTGGCTGCAGCAAAAATTACCAGAACCTGATCGATATTCGCCACTGCCGGCCGAATCAGTGTATTCTTTCTTGGAAGAATCTCATCCACATTTCCTGTTTTCTTTGCTTCATCGGTAACGGAGAGCTCCACATTATCCCCTACCAGAGGCTTGATCTTTTCTTTACGGAAAATTCCTTTTGCCTTACATTCATATAATCCGGATTCCTCTGTCTGTACATAATAGAATCCGGCGATTCCTTTTATTATTTTTCCCTGCATGTGCTAATTTACCTGACTAAATGGAATATTGTCATAAGTTACCAGAAGCACATAGTCTCCGGCTGCGTCATCATACACATACAGATAAACCCGTCCGGTGCTGACATTGGCCGCTCCCTGTACATAGAGATCATATGGGAACGTAATTGCTGTGCCTTCTGACAATACCGTCTGATTTCCATTCTGCTCCAGTACCAGACGTACCGCTTCTCCATTATAATTAGACGGTGCTTCCAACTGAGCATTACACATCCAGGTACCAGCAGAAGACGAGCCATCATCTGGTCCGCTGCTCACAATCAGTATCACCGTACTGCCTGGTGTTGCATTTCCTGTCATACTCTGACTGATTACTGTTCCTGCTGCTACCGTATCACTGGCATCGTCCTGGCGTGATACATAAAATCCGGCCTGCATCAGCTGATCATATGCGGTATCATAATCCATTCCTCTCACATCTGGTACGGTTGTACTTCCGCCTTCGATCTGAATCGGAGACTCCGTCTCTGCCTCTGTGGTAGATGCTGTCGTCTCGGTCTGTTCTTCTGTCACCGTAGTCTCAGCATCCGTCTGATCCTGAGAAACCGCTCCTGTTCCATTATTCTGCTGTACTTCGCCTGTCGAAGAATCCGCACTACTTCCCGTCGTCTTTGTTCCAGCCTGTACTTCCGTTGTCTTTGTTGTCTTCTGCGTAAACAGCCCTGGCAGGCTAAATTTGAAAATGCCCAGTGCATTGGCAATCAGCCCAAGGAAAATCGCAGCAATTAAGACAGCAATAATTACACTGCCCACTGTCATGATTTTTTCTAGCTTTGGATTCAAAATACCGTCCTCATCCTCCTCATCGTACTGATAAGTTCTGTTCTTATCAAAATTCTCTCCCTGATAATCATAGCCACGATTACCATACATTCTGGAATCCACACCATAAGTGTACGGATCATAGCCAGACTGATACTCCTGTCCGAATTCCTCTGACCTGGTGCTCCGTTTTCTGCCGGATTTACGGTATGATAAATATTTTCCTGTGATGCTCTCGCACTGTTATAGCCATCTTTGATTGCTCCAAGTTCTTCCTTGGAGATCACGACGGTTCTCCCACCTGCATTACTGGCAATCTGTACAAAATCGCCATCCGGATTCACCAGTGATTCCTTCAGATCCCGAATCAGTTCCGACATATTGGCATAACGGCGATCCGGACTTTTCTGGGTACATTTGTAGATAATCTGTACCGTACTTCTTGGCAGATCTGCCACATATATCTCCGGTGACTTCATCTCTTCCTGCAGATGCTTGATTGCAATAGCTACCGTAGACTCTCCATCAAACGGTACATGCCCTGTGAGCATCTCATACAATGTAATCCCCAGCGAATAAATATCACTTTTTGCATCGCTGTATCCGCCTCTTGCCTGCTCCGGTGATGTATAATGCACTGATCCCATTACCGCTGTACTGATCGTATTATTCGTTGCCGCTCTGGCAATTCCAAAATCTGTCACCTTTACTTTTCCATCTGTGGAAATGATGATATTCTGTGGCTTCACGTCTCTGTGAATGATCCCACTGTTATGTGCTGCTTCCAGCCCCTGGGATACCTGTATAGCGATACTGGTAGCTTCCCTGACAGCCAGCCTTCCCTTTTTGGCAATATATTCTTTTAGTGTAATGCCTTCCACCAGCTCCATTACTATAAAATAGACGCCTTTTTCTTCTCCAACATCATAGATATTGACAATATTCGGATGTGCCAGTCCAGCTGCAGCCTGGCTTCCGCCCGGAACTTTGTAATAAACGCTTTATCATCACGGAATTCTGCTTTCAGTACCTTTACAGCCACAAAACGGTTCAGCTTATGGTCTTTTGCCTTATATACATCTGCCATACCGCCGGTTCCGATTTTTCCGACTATCTCGTATCGTCCCTGTATAAACATGCCTTCCTTCAACATTATTTCACCTCATTACTTTTCCTGCTAATCAGTAGAACTGTAATGTTGTCTCTTCCACCATTACGGTTTGCTGTCTCAACAAGCAATTCAGCAGCCTTCTGCAGGTTTTTTTCTGTCTTTATAATCTGTTGAATCTGCTCGTCGCTGACCATATTGGTTAGTCCGTCAGAGCATAATAAAATAACATCCCTGATGCCAATTTTTTCTTCAAAGCAATCAACTGAAACTGTCTCCTTCACACCGATTGCCCTGGTAATAATATTCTTATCCGGATGGTTCCGTCCTTCCTCTTCCGTAAGTTTTCCCATCCGTACCATTTCCTCTACCAGTGAATGATCATGGGTAATCTGTCTGATTCCGTTTCCGATCACATAAAGACGACTGTCTCCCACATTGGTAATATAGAGTGTGTCTTTTAAAATGGTCGCCGCTACCATGGTTGTCCCCATTCCACGGCATCTTTCTTTTGTCATAGCTTCCTGATATACGCTGTCATTTGCATGCTCCATCGCGTATCTCAGTACTTTACCGGGTTGCGTTCCTTACTTTTACGGATATTGGCCAGAAGCACTTCCACAGCATAACTGGATGCTCTCTCACCTGCGTTGTGTCCGCCCATTCCGTCTGCAACCACAAAAAGATTCGGGAGTTTGCCAATCGGTCTCTCTGATACGAACACATAATCTTCATTCATGCTCCGTACCCGGCCGGTATCCGTCAAACTGTAACTCTTCATGTTCCTTCCTCTCCTTTAGGTTTCCAAATCGCCATCTATGTAGCTTTTTCTCAACTGTCCACATGCGCCACCAATGTCGCGGCCCATTTCCCTTCTAATTGTAGCATTTATTCCGCATTTTTCAAGTTTCGTTTTGAAATTTGCCACGACTCTGGCATTCGACTGAACATAACTTCTTTCTTTGATCGGATTCACCGGGATCAGATTAATGTGACAGTTCAGACCACTCACCAGCCCGACCAGCTGCTGTACATCCCTGTCCGTATCATTGACTCCCCCCACCAGACCATACTCAAAGGTCAGTCTGCGGCCAGTCTGTTCATAATAATACCGGCAGGCTTCCAGTACTTCGCCCAGTTCATATTTATATGCAATCGGCATAAGCTCTTTTCGCTTCTCCTGTGTTGCTGCATGAAGGGACAGAGCCAGAGTAATCTGAAGCTTTTCTTTCGCCAGATCATAGATTCGCGGCACAATGCCGCAAGTGGATACCGTAATATTTCTCTGGCTGATATTCAACCCGTGTTCGTCACTGAGCATGCGGATAAACTTTACAACATTATCATAATTGTCCATCGGTTCCCCTGTGCCCATCAGCACCAGATTAGATACCCTCTCTCCACTGTATTTCTGAATCTGATAGACCTGATCCAGGATCTCCCCTGTCTGAAGATTTCTGGTCAGTCCACCCAGGGTAGACGCACAGAAACGGCATCCCATCCGGCATCCTACCTGGGAAGACACACATACAGAATTTCCATGTTTATATTTCATCAATACACTTTCAATCACATTGCCATCCTGAAGCCGAAACAGGTACTTCTGCGTTCCATCAATTCCAGAAGTAAACACATCAATCATCTGCAAACTGCTGCAGGTATAGGCTTCTTTCAGCCGATCTTTCAGCTTTGCCGGAATATTTCCCATCTCATCCGGTGTACTGACCAGCTTTTCATGAAGCCACTGATAGATCTGTTTTCCACGAAACGGCTTTTCTCCCATCGCCGCCATCTCATCCAGCATTTCCTGATAACTCAGTGATTTCAGATCTTTCTTTTCCATTCTCTTATTCCTATCTTATTCTTTTCAATCTGGCAATAAAGAATCCATCGGAGCTGTGTACACCAGGCAGAAGCTGCAGATAGCCCGCTTTTGTAGTCTTACTGCGCAGTTCCTCGCAGATATATGGATCAATAGAATCCAGCTGGAACGGATAATTCTCCAGAAACCATTTTACATTGTATTGGTTCTCATCTGCCCCAATGGTACAGGTACTATACACCAGTGTTCCTCCTACTTTTACGTATGACCACACTGTATCCAGGATCTTGCGCTGAATTTTCACCAGCTCCTGCTGCCTGGCCTCTGTCATTTTATAACGAATATCCGGCTTTCTTCCCATTACCCCAAGGCCGGAACAGGGAAGATCTGCCAGTAAAATATCTGCTTTGTCCACAGAATTTTCGTCAAACACTGTAGCGTCCTGTTTCACTGCTTCCATATTGATCCTCTTTGTTCGTTCCAGGTTCTCTTTCATCAGCTCCACTTTATAATCTGTCAGGTCTCTGGCTTCCACATAACCACTTCCAGCCAGCTTATCTGACAGATGCAGGCTTTTGCCGCCAGGTGCCGCACAGACATCAATACAGTAATTTCCCCATTTCGGATCAGCAATCTCTGCTACCAGCATAGAACTGACATCCTGTACCTGGAACAGCCCTTCTTTGAACGCATCAATAGCCTGAAGATAATTATAATCTGATATTTCCAGTGCATAATCCAGATATGGCACTTCTTTCACCGTAATATGCTGTGCCTTCAGGCTCTGTATAATCTCTTCTTTTGTTGCTTTGCTCAGATTACACCGGATGCAGGTCGGACTCTCTTTACGCATACTCTGGCACATAGCCTCCACGGTCTGTAAATCAAACTGTGCCAGCCATTTTTTCAGAATCCATTCCGGCATGGAATACGTCACAGAAAGATACTTTCTGGGTGTCTTTTCTTTATCCGGATATACAACCTGATCCAGCTTTCTCGCTACGTTACGCAGTACCCCGTTTACGAAGTTCTTTAACGTATAAAAGCCCTTTTTCTGCGCAAGCTTGACTGCCTCATTGCAGACAGCCGAATCCGGCACACTGTCCATATACTTTAACTGATAAACAGACATCCTGAGAAGATTTCGGATAAAGGGTTTCATATCCCTTACTTTTACAGTCGAAAACTGTTCCAGAATATAATCCAGCTCAATCAGATTTTCCATAGTTCCTTCTGTGACTCTGGATATAAACGCTCTGTCTCTCTTTTCCAGATACTGGTATTTTTCCAGTGTCTCTCTTATCACAACGTGACTGTATCGTTCTTCTTCTGTAATCTCCCACAGAATTCCAAGAATGATCTCTCTGGTATTAACTGGTTTAGTCACGATCGTTCCTCCTTGCGATTAAAATCAGTCTCAACAGCTGCAGCAAAGAACTGGCCAGTGCTGCTACATAAGTCATAGCTGCTGCCCGAAGTACTTTTCTTGCTCCGTCCATTTCCTGGCTTCCCAGGATTCCTCCCTGATCCAGAATCTCCAATGCTCTGGAAGAGGCATTAAACTCTACCGGAAGAGTCACCAGCTGAAACAGCACTGCCAGACAGAATAATACAATTCCCACCGTCACCAGTGGACGCAGGGAAAAGATCAGTCCGGCAAAAAATACCGGCCATGCCAGCTGCGAGCCAAGGTTGGCTGCAGGTACCAGAGTACTGCGAAGTACCAGTGGACCATACTGCTTCTGATCCTGCATCGCATGTCCACATTCATGGGCAGCTACACATACTGCTGCCACTGAAGTACTTCCATAGGTACTATCTGACAACCGTAACACTTTATCTCTTGGATCATAGTGATCCGTCAGTTTGCCGGAAACATGTTCCACACGAACATCATAGATGCCTGCCATATGCAATACCTTTTCAGCTGCCTGTGCCCCGGTCAGTCCCGCCATACATCTGACTTTGTTATATTTTGCAAACGTTGCATTTACCCTGGATGAAGCAATCATGGTTAACACCAGACCAATCAGTGCCAGTATCATCGTTGGATCATAATACATTCTTCCATATCCATAATAAGAACCTGCATAGCTTAATAACATCCTGCTCACTCCTTTTATGCTTATTCAGCGGTTATCCCAGCTTCGTTCCATTCTCCAGCTGATAGCCACGCAAAAATGCATCCGCGGTCATTCTCTTTTTTCCTTCCAGTTGCAGTTCCAAAATCTCCAGCACACCGTCACCTGTCTGAATTCCAAAATGCTTTTTATCTTCCAGGATCACGCTTCCTGGTTCTTTTTTCTGTTCCCTGGATGGACGAACCGCCGCTTTCCAGATCTTTAATGTTTTTCCTGCCAGATGAGTATAGGCACTTGGCCATGGATTTAAGCCCCGAACCAGACGCTCAATCTGAACTGCACTTTGAGACCAGTCGATCTCCCCCATTTTCTTATTCAGCATAGCAGCATAAGCTGTCGTACTTTCTGCCGGCTGCTTCTGTGGGGTAACGGCAGCATTTTCCAGCGCATCCAGCGTCTTCAGTAAAAGCTGTGCTCCTACCTGGCTCAGCTTATCAAAAAGGCTGCCACCTGTTTCTTCCGGATCCAATGTAACTTCTTCTGTCAGAAGCATATCACCGGTATCCAGTCCTTCATCCATCTGCATGGTGGTCACACCTGATTTCTCTTCTCCGTCAATCACGGCCCACTGGATCGGTGCTGCCCCTCTGTACTTTGGAAGCAGAGATGCATGCACGTTCACACATCCATACTTTGGCATTTCCAGGATCGATTTGGGAATCAGCTGTCCAAAAGCAACCACAACGATGACATCCGGGTGATAACTTCTCAGTTCTTCCACAACTGCTTCTTCTCTTACCTTCTTTGGCTGCAGTACCGGAATTCCAGCCTCTGCTGCCACCTCTTTAACGGGCGTAAACTGCATGGCTTTTCCTCGTCCCTTCGGCTTATCTGGCTGTGTTACGACTGCCACAACTTCATGTTCGGACTGTAAAAGTGCCTGTAAAGTTCCAACCGCAAAATCCGGTGTTCCCATAAAAATTACTCTCATTCGGATCCTCTCCTTTTATCTGGTCTCTTCGTTCCTACTCTTCTTCATTCTGGCAGAGTTCTTCATTATCATAAAGTTCCCCTTCTACCAGTGAAGTGTACATAATTCCATCCAGATGGTCACATTCATGACAGATAGCTCTTGCCAGCAGTTCCTCACCTTCCAGGACAAACTCATCCATGTTTTCATCGTAAGCACGTACACGTACATGCATTGGTCTTGTGACAATTCCACTTTTTCCCGGAAGACTTAAGCATCCTTCGTATCCTGTCTGTGACCCTTCTTTCAGTTCGATCACCGGATTGATCAGAATGTATGGACCATCTCCAATATCGATCACTACTATACGCTTCAGGATTCCTACCTGAGGCGCAGCCAGTCCCACTCCATTTTCCTCATACATGGTTTCCAGCATATCGTCAATCAATTCACGAATCCGTGGTGTTACCTCTTTGACTTCTTTACATTTTTTTTCCAGAACGCTGTCGCCCTGAATTCTTATTTCTCTAATTGCCATCTTTCCTCCTACACTGGGGATTGCTCCTTTTTTTCTGCGTAAGTCTTTCAATCTGCTGCTTTGAGCAATCTCTTTTTCTTTTTATTTTATCTGTCAGTTTTCCAGATCAAACTGTATCTGTACCGTTCGATATCCTTCATTCATTTCGATGTATTTTTCCAGTTTGTTCTTTATCCCGGTCAGTATCTGCAAGTCTTCTCCCTTGATATAGATCACCTTGCGGTACTCATCCTGTATTTTCCCGATGCTTTCCGCAGTTGGTCCCAGGACACGTATCCTGGCACTTTCCGGCATACGCTGCATCATTTTAACCAGATAATCCATAGCCGTCTGCAGATGAGCTTCGTCCTTTCCAGTTCCATGCAGGGACATCATATACACAGCAGGTGGATAACCTGCCAGCATACGATAACTCATCTCCTCTTCATAGAATCCGCAATAATCCTGCCTGGAAGCAGCTGTAATACAATAATGTTCCGGATCATAACTTTGTATAATGACGTTTCCACTTTTTTCTCCACGTCCAGCTCTGCCGGCAGCCTGTGTCAACAGCTGAAATGTCCGTTCCCCTGCTTTATAGTCTTGTGCATACAGAGAAAGGTCTGCCGCCAGAATTCCTACTAGTGTAACATTCGGGAAATCATGTCCCTTCACAATCATCTGTGTCCCAATTAAAATATCGGCCTCCTGATTCTGAAATGCAGCCAGAATTTTCTCATGTCCATCTTTTTCTCTGGTGGTATCCATGTCCATACGCAGTACTCCTGCTTCCGGGAACATTTTTTTTACCACCTGTTCCACTTGCTGTGTCCCCGTTCCAAAGGTGCTGATAAAAGTGGAACCGCATTTTGGGCACACAACAGGCTTTTTCGCCTCATATCCACAATAATGGCAGACCATTCTCCCATGATTGTGGACAGACAGAGAGACATCGCAGTGTGGGCACATCACCACATGGCCACAGGATCGACAGGACAGAAATCCTGCATATCCTCTGCGGTTCAGGAACAGCATTATCTGCTCTTTTGCCTGTAGTTTCTCTGTCATTGCCTCTTTCAGACTCTGACTGATCACACTTCGATTCCCGTTTCGCAGTTCTTCCCGCATATCCACGATTTCCACATCAGGAAGCGCACTTCCTCTGGCACGCTTCGTCATCGTATATAATGCATATTTTCCCTGTTTGGCCCGATAATATGCTTCCAGCGATGGAGTTGCTGAACCAAGCACTACTTTCGCCCCTTCTAGCTTCGCACGTTCAATAGCCGTTTCTCTTGCGTGATAACGAGGCGTTGTCTCGCTTTTATAAGATGGCTCATGCTCCTCATCTATGATGATCAGGCCCAGTCTGGAAAATGGAGTAAACAGTGCGGATCTTGGACCGATCATAATGTCAATGTCTCCATTTTTGGCACGTTGAAACTGATCGTATTTTTCTCCTGCTGACAATCTGGAATGAATGATCGAGATTCGTTCTCCAAATCTGCGATAAAACCGCATAACCGTCTGATATGTCAGGGAAATCTCCGGAATCAGCACTATAGCCTGTCTCTGCTGCGCCACTGTACGGGCAATCAGCTCCATATACACTTCGGTTTTTCCACTTCCTGTTACCCCGTGAAGCAGAGAAGTTCTGTGCACTTTGTCATTCCAGATGCCATCTACGACCTTTCTCTGTTCTTCGTTCAGGGCAATATTATAAGCTCCCTGATGTTTCTGATGCAATGGATTGCGATAGACCAGCACAGATTCTGTTTTTAAAATTCCCTGTTCCGCCATGGTACGAATGACTGAAGCAGACAGATTCAATTTTCCCACAGCCAGTTCATAGGGAATCTCTTTTTCTTCCAGCAGTGCTTCCAGCAGACGATATCTGGCTTTTTGATTCTTTTTCTCATAAAATCGAAGTTTTTCTTCAGCTTCCGCATCGGACAGCAACAAGATCAACGTTTTTCTCTCTTTTTGTCTGATCTTCTTTTTTATGGGAATAACAGTCTTCAATGCCTGAATCATGGTCGATCCATATGTATTTCTCATCCATGCTGCCAGTGCAATCAGCCGATCCTCTCCGGTTGTCTGATCGGTTCCCACCAGAATCTCCTGTACAGGCTTCATTTTATTTATCTGGTACTGGGTAGTACCCGTCAGTTCTACCACATATCCTTTGGTTAAACGATTCCCTTTTCCAAAAGGTACTTCCACCACATCTCCTATATGAATCAGATTCTGCATGGTCTCCGGAACCAGATAACTAAACGTTCGATCCAGTTTTTCCTGAGATATATCCACGATAATATTGGCATACAATTGTCCCATGCATCCTCCTTTTTGTTACTGACTGTTCTTTTTCTTATTCTTGCACTTTTTTTGCCGCATCTTCTGCCAGAATCTCCTGTATCAGAACCCTTTCATCCATCGGGTGTTTTACTCCACAGATTTCCTGATAATCCTCATGCCCTTTACCTGCCAGAACAATCACGTCTCCTGGCTGACCATGATGGATTGCATAAGCGATAGCCTCTTTTCGGTCTGTAATCTTGATATAAGCTCCATCAGTCCTGGAAATCGCAGATTCAATGTCTGCCAGAATTGCTTCCGGTTCTTCGTATCTTGGATTATCCGATGTGATAATGGTAAAATCTGCCAGCTTTCCGGATACTTCTCCCATCTCATAACGTCTGGATTTAGAGCGGTTTCCACCACATCCAAACAGGCATACCAGTCTCTTAGGATGATATTCCTTTAAAGTAGTCAGAAGACTTTCCAGCGCCATAGCATTGTGCGCATAATCAATCATCAGGGTGAAATCATCGGACACCCTGATCATCTCGATACGCCCCTTGACCTTTGCCTGGCTCAATGCTGAAATGATATTTTCGTCTGTCACACCATAATGATCACATACTGCAATCGCCGCCAGAGAATTGTATACACTGAATTTTCCTGGAATATCAATCTCTACTTTAAAATTACGTTTTCCGCTTACCTGATAATCAATCCCCAGGTATCCCGGTGCAGACACCAGCCTGGTATCGGTTGCGCGGAAATCTGCTTTTTCTGAAAATCCATACGTCTCCACCTGGCAGGTATGTCCCTTCAGAATCTCCTCCAGGTGTTTGTCATCTGCATTCAAAATACCAAGTTTACACTGCTTAAACAGACGTGACTTACATTCCAGATACTCTTCAAAGCTTGCATGTTCAGCCGGTCCGATATGATCTGGTTCCAGATTTGTAAAAATACCAATCTCGAATAGGATACCTGCGGTTCTGTGTAGCATCAGTCCCTGAGACGATACTTCCATAACAACACTGTCACATCCTGCTTTCACCATCTCTGCAAAATATTCCTGGATCGTTGTGGATTCCGGTGTAGTATTGCAGGCCGGTATTACCCTGTCTCCAATGATCGCTTCAATTGTACCGATCAGACCTACCTTGTGACCGGCAGCTTCCAAAATAGAACGAATCATATAGGTAGTCGTTGTTTTTCCCTTTGTCCCGGTAATCCCGATTACATGCAGCTTTTCTGCCGGGTATTCATACCATGCAGCAGCAACCAGAGCCATAGCATATCTGCTGTCAGCCACCTGTATCACGGTTACTGATTCTGGCACTTCCACCGGTTCCCGAACAATAATAGCTGCCGCGCCCTTTTGGGCCACATCCGATGCATAGGTATGCCCGTCTGATACTGCACCTTTGATACAGAAAAACAGGCTTCCTTCTGTTACTTTTCTGGAATCATTTACAATTCCGGAAATCTCTTTATCTATCTCACCCTGCAGGCAGGTATATTCCAAACGTTCCAGTAATTTTGTTAACTTCATGCTTTTCTTCCCCCTTTGATCGTGGTAATTGCATAGATAAATAGATTATAGGGCAATTGAATTAGACTGTCAACAAACGAAAAAAAGCGGCGTGAAACCACACCGCTTTTCGCACTACTCTTATACCAGTTCAAGAAGAACTTCCATTGCTGCATCACCTTTACGAAGACCAATCTTTACGATTCTTGTGTAACCACCGTTACGGTCAGCATATTTTGGTGCATATTCATTGAAGAGCTTTTCTGTAAGATCGATTTCTTTTGTATTTTTCTTCTTACCAGCTGCTTCTGTTGGAACTTCTTTTACAGTATACAGAACTTTTTTCATCTGTCTTCTAGCATGAAGTCTGCTAGGAGAATCTTTCTTGATTTCTTTCTGTACTTCATCGTATACAGTAACTTTCTTTCCGTCTACAACTTCTTTTACTCTCTTGCCTTCAGCATCTTTGCGAGGTACTTTAGCTGTAACTGTTACTGTTTCGTAATTATCTTTTTCTCTCACTGCCAGAGCAATCAGCTTTTCAGCTTCCTTACGGATTTCTTTTGCCTTTGCTTCTGTAGTAACGATTTTACCATGCTGAAGAAGAGCTGTAACCTGACCTCTGATCAGAGCTTTTCTCTGTGCTGATGTTCTGCTAAGTTTTCTATAACCTGCCATTTTATTTTCCTCCATCTTGGAGCACGCGGGAACGCTCTTCGGGCTTACTCCCCGTGCAACATCATTCTATTGTATTATTCTTCACTTGGATTTAACTGTAATCCCAGTTCTTTCAATTTTGCCAGTACTTCTTCCAGAGACTTACGACCAAGGTTACGAACCTTCATCATGTCTTCCGGAGTTCTGTTGCAAAGTTCTTCTACGGTATTGATACCGGCTCTCTTCAGACAGTTATATGAACGAACAGATAATTCCAGTTCATCAATATTCATTTCAAGAACTTTTTCTTTTTCATTGTCTTCTTTTTCAATCATAATCTCAGCATTCTTTGCACTTTCAGACAGATTAACAAAGAGACTTAAATGCTCACTGAGCACTTTTGCAGCAAGGCTGACTGCTTCATCCGGAGCGAGTGTACCATTGGTATATACATCCAGAGTCAGTTTATCAAAGTCTGTAGCCTGTGCTACACGGGTATTTTCTACAGTCATATTTACACGTTCAACCGGTGTGTAAATAGAGTCAACTGCGATTACACCAATCGGCATATCCGGAGTCTTTCCTTCATCCGCACTGATGTAACCTCTGCCCTTAGTAATTGTGATTTCCATATACAGCTTGCTGCTAGGACCACCACTAAGCGTTGCAATTACCTGATCTTTATTCAGGATCTCCAGATCCTGATCTACCTGAATATCGGCTGCAGTAACCACACCTTCGCCTTCATATTCGATATAAGCGATCTTTGGTTCATTTGTCTCACTGGTATTCTTGATCGCCAGTGATTTCAGGTTCATGATAATCTCGCTGACATCCTCTTTTACACCTGGAATGGAGCTAAACTCATGCAGAACACCTTCGATCTTCACACGGCTGACAGCAGCACCTGGCAAAGATGAAAGCATAATTCTACGAAGTGAATTACCCAATGTAGTACCATATCCTCTTTCGAGTGGTTCTACAACAAATCTTCCATATTTATGGTCTTCAGAAATCTCAGCAATTTCAATTCTTGGTTTATTAAAATCGAACACTTCTTGCGCCCCTCCTTTTGGGTTGTTGTAATTGAGGGTTATAGCCAGGACCCGCATCAGCGAGTCCTGATTTTACTTCCTAATGCTTATTTGGAGTATAATTCGACGATAAGCATTTCGTTTACTGGAACATCAATTGCTTCTCTTGCAGGAAGTTCTTTTACAGTTCCTTTTAAGTTCTCCTGATCGCTTTCCAGCCATTCTGGAACCAGACGTCCGCCTGTTACTTCCAGGATGTCTTTGTATCTCTGAGATCCTTTGTTCTTTTCTTTGATTTCGATTACATCACCAGCTTTTACAAGGTAAGATGGGATGTTAACCTGCTTGCCGTTTACCAGTACATGCTTGTGGTCAACGATCTGTCTTGCTTCTTTACGGGTTCTTGCGAATCCAAGTCTGAAGATTACATTATCCAGTCTTGTTTCCAGCATGATCATCAGGTTAGGACCTGTCATACCTGGCATTCTTTCAGCCTTTGCATAGTAGTTACGGAAAGGTTTTTCCAGTACGCCGTAAATGAATTTTGCTTTCTGTTTTTCTCTTAACTGCAGACCGTATTCACTCATCTTACGGTTTGCTCTCTTTAATTCTCTATTGGACTTTTTATCGATTCCTAAATATACAGGATCCAGACCGAGGGATCTGCATCTTTTCAGGACCGGAGTTCTATCTACTGCCATCTTTATTACCTCCTAATTAGACTCTTCTGCGTTTTGGTGGGCGGCATCCATTATGTGGAACCGGAGTTACATCTGTGATGCTTGTTACATCAATACCGCATGCACTCAGTGCACGGATTGCTGCTTCTCTTCCTGAACCAGGACCCTTTACAAATACGTCTACTGTCTTTAATCCGTGAGGGATAGCTGCCTTTGCAGCTGTCTCAGCAGCCATCTGTGCTGCATATGGAGTAGATTTCCTTGAACCTTTAAATCCCAGACCACCGGCACTTGCCCAAGATAATGCATTACCTGCAGCATCTGTCAATGTAACAATTGTGTTATTGAAAGATGACTGAATATGTGCCTGTCCGCGTTCAACGTTTTTCTTAACGCGCTTTTTTGTCACTTTTTTCGCAACTTTTTTAGCCATGATAAACTAACCTACTTTCTTCCTATATTATTTCTTCTTATTAGCTACTGTTTTCTTAGGACCCTTACGTGTTCTAGCGTTTGTCTTGGTCTTCTGACCACGAACAGGAAGTCCTTTACGATGACGGATTCCTCTGTAACATCCGATTTCCTGAAGTCTCTTGATATTCAGAGCGATTTCTCTTCTCAGGTCACCTTCTACTGTATAATGTTCATCCATTACGTCACGGATTCTGGAAACTTCTTCATCTGTAAGATCTCTGACACGAGTATCAGGATTTACATTTGCTGCTTCCAGGATCTTGTTTGCGCTTACTCTACCAATACCGTAGATGTAAGTCAAACCGATTTCAATTCTTTTCTCTCTTGGTAAGTCTACACCAGCAATACGAGCCATGTAATTTTTCCTCCATTTTCTCATAAGCTACCGTTCACACGCAGCCCGCCATAGCCAGACGTCTGAAATGTTGTGCGCTGCCCGGTGCTCAGCTATATTGTCTTTAATTGGGGTTCTGGAATTGTTCCAGCACCCAGCCGCGAAATACGACCTTTCCGTATCATATACATGATCCGGTATTAGAAGCAATATAGGGGATGTATCTGCTGTGTAAACTCTCCAGCATTAAGAGTACTGCCGGATACATCGTCGCATATATTGTCATTAGCATGCAAAGCATGCTGCAGTCGTGTTCAAATCATCCACAAACGGATTGCCGGATTAACCCTGGCGCTGTTTGTGTTTTGGGTTTTCACAGATTACTCTGATACTACCTTTTCTTTTAATGATTTTGCATTTTTCGCAGATAGGTTTAACTGATGATCTAACCTTCATGTGTTAAATCCTCCTTTCCTATTTACTCGCCTTGTAGGGCATAATAACCCCTTTATCTAAAAAGGTACGCTAGAGAGTATAGCACCAGCGCACCTTTTTTGCAAGTATTATTTTCAATTTTTTTAAATTTTTTGAATTATTTTTAAAATGTCTTATTTATCTCTCCAGATAATACGTCCTTTGGATAAATCATATGGAGACAGTTCAATCGTTACTTTGTCTCCTGGAAGGATACGGATGAAGTTCATTCTCAGCTTACCGCTGATATGAGCCAGTACCACATGCTTGTTTTCCAGTTCTACTTTAAACATTGCATTTGGTAATTTTTCCAATACTGTTCCTTCTACTTCAATAACATCTGCCTTAGACATTTGAAAACCTCCTGATTACTTTTCTGATCTCTTCATTTTTAATTGTTTCCTCGGTCAAACTGCACAGTTCTTCCGGTATTGTTTTTCTGACCTGAATATGTTTCCATTTCTTTTTTTTCGGACGCTCTACTGGTTTCAGGCGGCCATCAGAAAGATATACATATTCACCTTCTGTTTTTATGATTACATAAAGTTTGTCTTTATCATGCCCTGCCCTGGACCAGGCGAGCATTCCAAATTCATAATCCATCTTTACCTCCCGGCATTGTCACTATATCTGACCTAATGTCAGGATCTCAGGTTCTCCATCTGTGATCAGTACGGTGTTCTCGTAATGAGCTGACAAAGATCCATCTTCTGTTACAACTGTCCAGTCATCATCCAGCCAGCAGACATCATAGCTTCCGGCATTGATCATTGGTTCAATCGCAAGTGTCATTCCTGAAACAAGGCGAATACCGCGCCCTCTCTGTGCAAAATTCGGAATCTGAGGATCCTCATGCAAATGAGTCCCTATTCCATGTCCAACCAGATCTCTGACTACTCCGTAGCCAAAGCTCTCAGCATAAGCGCCGATCGCTGCAGATATCTGATACAGGTGATTACCTTCTCTGGCATACTCTATTCCTTTAAAGAAACTGTCCTTTGTGACCTGAATCAGCTGCTGAGCTTCTTTGGATATCTTTCCTACTGCATGAGTTCTTGCCGCATCTGAATGATACCCTTCATAAATAAGTCCGGCATCCAGACTGACAATATCTCCCTCCATCAGAATATGTTCATTACTCGGGATTCCATGCACCACTTCATCATTTACCGATACACATATGGATGCAGGATAACCGTTATAATTCAGGAAATTCGGAATACATCCCATATCTCTGATCAGTTTTTCCCCATACCGGTCAATGTCTTTGGTAGAAATTCCCGGTTTTACATATTCTTCCAGTTTGGCATGAACAAGTTCAAGACGTTTTCCAGCTTCTCGCATAAGCTGTATTTCTTTCGCAGACTTTATTGATACCGACATATTATTCTCCTAATATCTGCACAATGCTCTGGAAGACATCTTCCATGTCCACTGTACCATCCACTTCTTTTAAGATACCAGCTTTTGTATAGTAATCAATCAGTGGCTGAGTCTGTTCGTGATATACGCCAAGACGCTTCTGAACAGTTTCTGGCTTATCATCATCTCTCAGGATCAGCTTTTCCCCGCATGCATCGCAGATTCCTTCTACTTTGGTTGGATTGTAAACGATATGGTAAGTCGCACCGCATCCTACACAGGCTCTTCTTCCTCCCATACGTGTTACAATGTTCTCATCCGGTACATTGACATCAATGGCATATTCCATCTTTTCGCCATTTTTTGCAAGAGCTGCATCCAGACACTCTGCCTGAGGAATGGTTCTTGGGAAGCCGTCTAATACATACCCTTTTTTGCAGTCATCCTGCTGTAATCTGTCTACTACCAGATCCACAACCAGCTCGTCTGGGACCAGAAGTCCCTGATCCATATAAGTCTTAGCTTTTTTACCAAGTTCTGTACCTTCTTTAATGTTCGCACGGAAAATATCTCCTGTGGAAATGTGTGGAATACCATATTTTGCTGCAATCTTCTTTGCCTGTGTACCCTTACCGGCTCCAGGTGCGCCTAACATAATAATCTTCATAATGAAACCTGCCTCATTTTATATTTTTTACCATTAAACACATATAGTGCACCATCTCATCCGGTACAGATGAAACGGTACACTCTATCTTTGTCTACTCGCTTAAAAAGCCTTTATAATTGCGAACTACCATCTGAGATTCGATCTGTTTGATTGTCTCCAGCACTACTCCAACGATAATGATAATGGAAGTTCCTCCAAATGATACATATGCTCCGAAAACTCCATTAAAGAAGATTGGAATCAATACCACAATCGTAAGACCAAGTGCACCAATCAGTACAATGTAATTTAAAATCTTATTTAAGTAATCGCTGGTTGGTTTGCCTGGACGAATACCTGGAATGAAACCACCCTGCTTTTTCATATTATCCGCAACCTCAATTGGATTGAAAGTAATGGATGTATAGAAATATGCAAATGCGATAATTAATGCGACATAAATGATCAATCCGATGGAATAGATTGGCTTGGATGGATTAAACCAGTTGTTCTGACTTAAAGAAGCAATGATCTTTCCGCCTAAACCTTCTTCAGAAATCCCCGCAAACGCTGCAATCATACTTGGCATACTAAGCAGAGAAGAAGCAAAGATAACAGGGATAACACCTGCTGTATTTACTTTCAATGGAATAAATGTGGACTGACCACCAACCATTTTTCTGCCCTGCATTTTTTTTGCATACTGGACAGGAATTCTTCTTGTTGCATCGCTTAATAAGATAACCAGTACAATCGTAACAATAATAACAGCCAGAATAATAACACCGGCCAGAACACCTTTGGCGAGTGTCTTTCCTTTGATGAATGACTCGTACAGAGAAGCCACATCAGATGGTACTCTGGACAGAATGTTAATCATCAGGACAATGGAAATACCATTTCCAACACCATGCTCTGTGATCTGTTCACCGATCCACATCAGGAATGTGGATCCAGCTGTCATTGCAGCAATTACAGTCAGACCTGTCAGGAAGTTCATGTTCGGAATCAATCCCTGTCTTCCAAAACCAATGGTCATGGCAAGAGATTCTGCCAGAGCCAGTCCAACTGTCACATAACGGGTAATGGCAGTAATCTTCTTTCTGCCTTCTTCTCCATCTCTATGCATTTCTTCCAGTGCCGGAATGGCAATGGTAAGAAGCTGCATAATAATAGATGAAGTAATGTATGGTGTGATATTCAAAGCAAAGATAGACATTTTCTCAAATGATCCGCCTGTAAATGCACTAAAGAAATTAAATGCATCACCGGTCTGATTTGCAAACCAGTTTGCCAGGTAGTTACGGTCCACACCCGGAACCGGGAGCTGTGAACCGAATCTGACAACAAGGAGCATCAGAAATGTATATAACATTCTTTCTCTGATATCTTTAACCTTAAACGCATCACGAAGTGTCTTTAACATTAGATCACCTCAGCTTTTCCACCAACTGCTTCTATTTTAGCTTTTGCGCCTTCACTGAAAGCATTTGCTTTAACAGTAAGCTTCTTGGTAAGTTCACCGTTTCCAAGAATCTTAACACCGTCTTTGGCACTCTTAATGATACCAGTCTCAATCAGAGTATCGATTGTTACTTCTGTATCATTATCAAATCTTTCCAGCGCGCTTACATTGATTGCTTCGATATCAAGAGTATTTCTGTTTGTGAAACCTCTCTTAGGAAGACGTCTGTACAGTGGCATCTGACCACCTTCAAAACCTGGTCTAGTAGCGCCTGAACGTGCTTTCTGTCCTTTATGTCCCTTACCGGCAGTTTTGCCGTTTCCTGAACCATGTCCGCGACCTCTTCTGAAGTTATCGCTCTGTCTGGAACCTTCAGCAGGTTTTAAGTTTGATAAATCCATCATGGCACCTCCTTATTCTAATATCAATCTAAATTAAACTTCTTCTACTTTTACTAAATGCTGAACCTGTTTTACCATTCCCATTGTTGCTGCATTGTTTGGAAGCTCAACAGATTTGTTCAGTTTCTTCAGTCCAAGTGCTGCAACAGTAGCACGATGCTTTGGAATAGCTCCGATTGGAGATTTAACAAGTGTAACTTTTACTTTATCTGCCATTTTTTACCTCCTGTGCAAATTACGCACGAACTTCTTCAACAGATTTTCCACGAAGTCTTGCAACTTCTTCAGGGGACTTCAGCTGTTTCAGTCCTTCCAGTGTAGCAAGTACAACGTTCTGTTTGTTTCTGGATCCCAGACATTTTGTACGGATGTTGCGAATACCAGCAAGTTCCAGTACGTTACGTGCAGGACCACCAGCGATGATACCAGTACCTTCCGGAGCTCTCTTCAGAACGATCTGAGATCCACCGAATTTACCGTCAAAGTTGTGTGGAATACTTGCATTTTCATCTAATGCAACAGTGATAAGTTTCTTTGTAGCATCTTCTTTACCTTTACGGATAGCTTCTGGAATTTCAGCAGCCTTTCCAAGTCCGGCACCAACGTGTCCGTTGCCGTCGCCAACAACTACCAGGGCTGTAAAACGCATATTACGACCACCTTTTACAACTTTGGTAACACGCTTAATTGACACTACTTTTTCTGTTAATTCTAACTGATTAGCATCAATAATTTCACGTTTCATGTGTCTACCTCCTAAAATTCCAGACCAGCTTCTCTGGCTGCATCTGCTAATGCTTTGATTTTACCCTGATATATAAAGCCGCCTCTATCAAAAACAACTTCTTTAATGCCTTTTTCCAGAGCTCTCTCTGCGATTACTTTTCCAAGGTATGCTGCTGCATCAACGTTATTAGTCTTCTCAACTTCTGCTTTTACTTCTTTCTGAAGTGTGCTTGCAGAAACCAAAGTATTTCCGACTGTATCGTCAATAATTTGAGCATACATATGATTATTGCTTCTGAATACTGCGAGACGTGGTCTCTGTGCAGTACCTGCAAAACGATTACGAAGTCTTCTGTGCTTCTTTACACGAACTTCTGTTCTAGATTCTTTACTAACCATTTTCACACTCTCCTTACTTATTTCTTACCAGTCTTACCAACTTTACGTCTGATAACTTCATCAGCATACTTAATACCTTTACCTTTATAAGGTTCCGGAGCTCTCTTTTCTCTGATTTCAGCTGCGTACTGGCCAACTTTTTCTTTGTCAATACCCTTAACAGTGATTACGTTTCCGTCAACAACTGCTTCCAGGCCTTCTGGATCGATCATCTCTACTGGATGAGAATATCCAAGAGATAATACCAGTTTCTTACCCTGCTTAGCTGCTTTGTAACCTACACCATTTACTTCCAGCTTCTTTTCGAATCCTTCGCTGACACCAACTACCATGTTGTGGATCAGTGTTCTTGTCAGACCGTGCAGAGATTTCATTTTCTTCAGATCGTTTGGTCTGCTTACTACTACATGACCATCTTCTACTTTGATATCCATTTCAGCAGGCAGTACTCTTACCAGAGTTCCTTTGCTGCCTTTTACTGTAACTTTGTTGCCTTCCGCAACTTCAACGGTAACGCCTGCAGGAATTGCTACAGGCAGTCTTCCTATACGTGACATTCAAATGTCCTCCTTACTTAGATTTTCGGAGAGAGAGCATTGTCTCTCTCTGTTTTCAGTAACTTTTACGGGGTATCCTACCAAACAAATGCCAGAACTTCTCCACCAACTCCAAGCTTACGAGCTTCTCTGTCAGTGATAACACCTTTGTTTGTAGAAAGAATAGCTACACCAAGACCACCAAGAACTCTTGGAATATCTTCTTTGCCTGCATGTACACGAAGACCTGGTTTAGAAATTCTCTTAATACCTGTAATGACTCTCTCATTTTTATCAGCACCGTATTTCAGTGTGATGCGGATAACTGGGAAACCGCCTTCTTCAACGATGTCATATTTTGCAATATAACCTTCATCTACCAGAATGTTTGCAATAGCAAGTTTCATTTTGGATGATGGAACATCTACTGTATCGTGTTTTGCAGTATTTGCATTACGGATTCTTGTAAGCATATCTGCAATAGGATCACTCATTGTCATCTGGATTTTCCTCCTTATATTCTCAGATCATTGCTGACCAATCAAGTTGTATCGGCTTACCAGGAAGCTTTCTTAACTCCCGGAATTTCACCTTTGTAAGCCAGTTCACGGAAGCAGATTCTGCAGATTCCGTATTTTCTCAAATATGCATGTGGACGACCACAAATTCTGCAGCGGTTGTATTCTCTTGTGGAGAATTTCTGTGGACGCTGCTGTTTAATCTTCATTGCTGTCTTAGCCATGAAATTTCCTCCTATATTCAATCACATTGACTGTTAACAATTCAATTATTTAGAGAATGGCATGTTGAACTGTGTTAAAAGTTCACGTGCTTCTTCGTCAGTCTTTGCTGTTGTAACAAAGATAACGTCCATACCTCTTACCTTGTCAACCTTATCATATTCGATTTCAGGGAAAATTAACTGTTCTTTGATACCAAGAGCGTAGTTACCTCTTCCATCAAACGCATTCGGGTTAACACCTCTAAAGTCACGTACTCGAGGTAATGCAAGGTTAACCAGACGGTCAACGAATTCATACATTTTTTCTCCACGAAGTGTAACTTTACATCCGATTGCCATACCTTCTCTGATCTTGAAGTTAGCAACAGAATTCTTTGCTCTGGTCAGAACCGCTTTCTGGCCTGTAATAGTTTCCATATCCTTAACAGCTGCTTCCAGTAACTTAGCGTTTTCTTTTGCTTCGCCAACGCCCATGTTTACTACAACTTTGTCCAGCTTCGGAACTTCCATAATATTCTTATATCCAACTTTTTGATCATAGCATCTACGATCTCGTTCTGATACTGTTCTTTCAGTCTACTCAACTTCTAGTGCCTCCTCTCTTACGATTATTTATCGATAACTTCGCCTGTAGCTTTTGCTACACGAACTTTTTTGTCTCCGTCCATCTTGAAGCCAACTCTTGTTGCCTTTCCATTATGGAGAAGCATTACGTTAGAAGCATCAATGAAAGCTTCTTTGTTTACAATACCACCCTGCTGATTAGCAGCTGATGGTTTTGCATGTTTCACAACCATGTTGATGCCTTCAACGAGCACTTTATGGTTCTTCACATCTACTTTGAGGACTTTGCCCTCTTTATCTTTATCTTTACCAGCGATAACTTTTACTGTATCGCCTGTCTTGATTTTTAATGCTGACATTCGGGTACCTCCTTATAATACTTCCGGAGCCAGTGAAACAATTTTCATAAACTGTTTATCACGAAGCTCTCTTGCTACTGGTCCAAAAATACGAGTTCCTCTTGGATTCTTGTCATCTTTGATGATGACTGCAGCATTTTCATCAAATCTAATATAAGAACCATCTTTACGACGGGTTTTGTTTACTGTACGAACTACGACAGCCTTTACAACATCACCTTTTTTTACAACGCCGCCTGGTGTTGCATCTTTAACCGTAGCAACGATTACATCACCGATAGCTGCATATCTTCTGGTAGATCCGCCCATAACTCTGATGCAAAGTAATTCTTTTGCTCCAGTGTTATCAGCAACTTTCAGTCTACTCTCCTGCTGTATCATGCTGATTACCTCCTATACTATTTCACTCTTTCAGTGATTTCCACAAGTCTCCATCTCTTATCTTTGGATAAAGGTCTTGTTTCCATTACTTTTACTGTATCACCGATGTTACATTCGTTGTTTTCATCGTGTGCTTTTAATTTATAAGTACTCTTTACGACTTTTTTGTAAAGAGGATGTTTCACATGGTTCTCAACTGCAACAACGATTGTCTTATCCATCTTGTTGCTGACAACTTTACCAACACGGGTTTTTCTAAGATTTCTTTCCACGTCTATTTGCTCCTTTCGTGGTAATTCACTTACGCATTAGCTTTCTCAGTGATAACGGTCTGAATTCTTGCGATGTTCTTACGAACTTCTTTGATTCTGCTTGTGTTATCCAGCTGATTGGTTGCATTCTGGAATCTTAAATTGAAAAGTTCCTTTTTAGCAGCTACTAATTCTTCGTTTAATTCTGCAGCTGATTTGCTTTTTAAATCTTCTACATACTTATTAATTTTCACTGTTATCACCGCCTTCTAAATCTGCACGAGATACGATTTTGCATTTGCACGGTAATTTGTGCATAGCAAGACGTAACGCTTCACGGGCTACTTCTTCCGGAACTCCTGCCAGTTCAAACATAACACGTCCCGGTTTTACAACTGCTACCCAGTATTCCAGTGTTCCTTTACCGGAACCCATACGGGTTTCAGCTGGTTTTGCTGTTACAGGTTTGTCTGGGAAAATCTTGATCCAAACTTTACCACCACGTTTGATATAACGAGTCATAGCAACACGGGCAGCTTCGATCTGGTTTGATTTAATCCAGCATGGTTCAGTTGCAACAAGTCCATATTCACCATTGGAAATTGTATTTCCTCTTAACGCCTTTCCAGCCATGCTTCCACGGAACTGTTTACGACGTTTTACTCTCTTAGGCATTAACATTATTTATCGCTCCCTTCCTTTACATTTTTGGTTGGAAGGATTTCGCCGTTGTAAATCCATACCTTTACGCCCATTTTGCCGTAAGTGGTATCTGCTTCTGCGAATCCATAGTCAATATCTGCACGAAGTGTCTGAAGTGGAATAGTTCCTTCACTGTAGAACTCTGTACGAGCCATATCAGCTCCGCCAAGACGTCCTGAAACAGCAGTCTTAATTCCCTTTGCTCCTGTTTTCATGGTTCTTCCCATTGTAGATTTCATAGCACGACGGAAGGAAACACGGTTTTCCAGCTGCTGAGCAATGTTTTCAGCTACTAACTGAGCATCTCTGTCCGGTCTCTTAACTTCTTTGATATCTACAAGAAGTTTTCCTGTAACGAACTTCTGAACTTCAGCTTTTACTTTTTCGATCTCTGAACCGCCTTTACCGATTACAACACCCGGTTTAGCTGTGTAGATGATCACTTTTACTCTTCCTGATGCTCTTTCGATTTCGATTTTTGAAACACCAGCGCTATATAACTTCTTCTTCAGGTATGTTCTGATCTTGTTGTCTTCGATCAGGTAATCAGCAAATTCTGACTCAGCATACCACTTGGAGTCCCAGTCTTTAATAACACCGACTCTTAAGCCGTGTGGATTAACTTTCTGTCCCATGCTTTACCTCCTATCTTTCATTCAGCACGATTGTGATGTGGCTCATTCTCTTTTCGATACGATAAGCTCTACCCTGTGCTCTTGGTCTGATTCTCTTCATTGTAGGTCCTTTGTTAGCGTAGCATTCTTCTACGTAAAGGTTCTCTACACTCATTCCGTTATTGTTTTCAGCATTTGCAATTGCTGACTCTAATAATTTTTTAATTAATGTAGAAGCGTATCTTGGGTTGTAAGTTACAATACCAAGTGCTGTCTGCACATCTTTGCCTCTAATAGCATCTAAAACGAAGCATGCCTTCTGAACTGAGACTCTCGCATAAGATAACTTTGCGGATGGTCTTGTGTCCTTCTGAGCATTTCTTTCTCTCTTGATTTGGGATCTATGTCCTTTTGCCATGGATGAAGCCTCCTTTCAAATATTATCCTTAACGAGATTTCTTCTCGTCTTTACCATGTCCTCTGTATGTTCTGGTTGCAACGAACTCTCCAAGTTTATGTCCAACCATATCTTCTGTTACATATACAGGCACATGTCTTCTTCCATCATGAACTGCAATTGTATGTCCAACCATCTGTGGGAAAATTGTAGAACGGCGGGACCAGGTCTTGATAACCTGTTTAGATCCTGCTGCGTTCATTTCGTCAACTTTTTTCAGTAAGCTTGCGTCCGCAAACGGTCCTTTTTTAAGTGAGCGAGCCATAGGTTCTAACCTCCTTATATTTCTCGATTAATATTGTTATTAGTTGATTGCTTTACCATCGCGTCTTCTTACGATGAGCTTGTTAGAAGCTTTCTTCTTGCTTCTGGTCTTAAGACCCAGTGCAGGTTTGCCCCAAGGTGTACATGGACCTGGACGACCGATACCGGTCTTACCTTCACCACCACCGTGTGGATGGTCATTCGGGTTCATAACAGATCCGCGAACGGTAGGTCTGATACCCATGTGACGTTTTCTACCAGCTTTACCAATATTAATCAGGTTGTGATCACCATTTCCTACAACACCGACTGTTGCGCGGCAGATGATCGGAACCATTCTCATTTCTCCTGAAGGGAGACGAAGTGTTGCGTATTTTCCTTCTTTAGCCATCAGCTGTGCGCCGTTACCAGCTGCACGAACAAGCTGACCACCTTTTCCAGGATAAAGTTCAATATTGTGAACCATTGTACCAACCGGGATCTTGGATAATGGCAGGCAGTTACCGATTCTTACTTCGGCTTCCTCACCGCTCATAACCTTCATTCCATCTTTCAGTCCCTGTGGTGCAAGGATGTAAGCTTTTTCTCCATCAGCATAAGTAATCAGAGCAATGTTAGCTGTTCTGTTTGGATCGTATTCGATACCAGTTACTACTGCTGGGATACCATCTTTTTTATTTCTCTTGAAATCGATGATTCTGTATTTTCTTCTGCTTCCGCCTCCGCGGTGTCTACAGTAATTTTTCCCTGATTGTTACGTCCGGAGTTTTTCTTAAGAGATACAACAAGGCTCTTTTCCGGAGTAGTCTTTGTAATTTCAGAGAAATCAGATCCCGTCATGTTTCTTCTTGACGGTGTATATGGTTTATAGGTTTTAATTCCCATTTTTGTTTCTCCTTTCAATATATTTCGCATGCATCCTGCGATGCATATACCTTATATATCGTCCGCCCATATTCTGAATCAGAACTGACGGAGCTCATCTGCCAATCTTATAATCCCTGGAAGATCTCAATATCTTTGCTGTCTTCTGTCAGAGTTACGATTGCTTTCTTTGTCTTAGCTGTTTTTCCAACGGTCATTCCACGACGTCTGGTTTTTCCATCCAGGTTCATTGTGTTAACGCGTTTTACTTTTGTTCCTTCGAACATCTTTTCTACAGCTTCTTTGATCTGAGATTTGGTTGCCTCAGTGTGTACCTGGAAAGTGTATTTCTTTTCTGCCATAGCATTCATACTCTTTTCAGTTACGATTGGTTTAAGGATTACATCATAATACTGAATTGCTGCCATTATGCGTACACCTCCTCGATTGCCTGTACGGCTTCTTTTGTCATAACCAGTGTGTTATGTTTCAGAATGTCGTATACATTGATGGTATTTACCAGAGATGTCTGAACATCAGCAATGTTTCTTGCAGAAAGCACTACCTTTTCATCATTCTCTTTCAGAACAACGATTGCCTTTTCAGCTTTTACATTGTTCAGTACATTTACCATAGCTTTTGTCTTAATCTCATCAAATTTCAGTTCATCAAGGATTACCACCTTGTTTTCCTGAACTTTTGCAGTTAATACAGACTTAAGAGCTGCTCTCTTTTCTTTCTTGTTCATCTTGAAAGAATAGTCTCTTGGAACTGGTGCGAATACAACTCCGCCGCCTGTCCACTGTGGAGCTCTTGTTGAACCCTGTCTTGCATGACCGGTTCCTTTCTGTCTCCAAGGTTTTCTTCCGCCTCCGGAAACTTCAGAACGTGTTTTTGCTTTCTGTGTTCCCTGACGATTGTTTGCCAGCTGCTGAAGCACTGCCATGTGTACCAGATGTTCGTTTACTTCTACACCAAACACAGCATCGTTAAGCTCCATTGTGCCAACTTCTTTGCCTTCCATATTGTAAACAGATACGTTTGCCATCTGTGTGTTCCTCCTTTCCTACAAGGCCTATTTGCCAGATTTTACTGTTTCTTTGATAGTAACCAGAGATTTCTTTGGTCCAGGAACTGCTCCCTTAACCAGAATCAGATTGTTCTCTGCGTCAACTCTTACTACTTCCAGGTTCTGGATTGTTACACGTTTGCTTCCCATATGTCCTGGCATTCCTTTTCCTTTGAATACCTTACTTGGGTCAGAACAAGCACCGTTAGAACCCTGATGACGATGGAACTTAGAACCATGAGCCATAGGACCTCTGTGCTGACCGAATCTCTTAATCGCACCCTGGAATCCTTTACCTTTGGAAATTGCTGTAGCATCGATCTTGTCGCCAGCTGCAAAAATATCAGCTTTGATTTCCTGTGCTACTGTAAATTCCTCAGCATTTTCAAATTTGAACTCTCTGACAAATCTCTTGCAAGAAACTCCTGCTTTGTCAAACTGACCTTTCATTGGTTTGTTAACCAGATTTTCTCTCTTGTCAGCAAAACCAACCTGTACTGCGCTGTAACCATCATTCTCAACTGTCTTGATCTGTGTCACTACACAAGGGCCAGCCTGAAGAACGGTTACCGGAGTTAATACTCCATCTTCGTTGAAGATCTGTGTCATTCCGACTTTTGTTGCTAAAATCGCTTTCTTCATCCTTTTTACCTCCTGTTTTTCTACAGCGGATTACACTGTGTTGTGCAATCATCCTAGTCAAACAGTCAATATAAGTGGAACTTTGGCTTTCGCCACTGTTGCTTCTATATCAACCCGTAGGATAATTAACTCTCAACTCAAGAACTTATTTGTTCTTCATCTTGATATCGATATTTACACCTGCTGGCATTTCCAGTCTGGACAGTGCATCAACTGTCTTCTGTGTTGGTGCAATGATATCGATCAGTCTTTTATGAGTTCTCTGTTCGAACTGTTCTCTGGAATCTTTGTATTTGTGAACGGCACGAAGAATTGTAACAACTTCCTTCTTAGTAGGAAGAGGTACCGGTCCACTTACCTGAGCTCCATTCTTTTTTACAGTTTCGATGATTTTCTTAGCAGATGCATCAACCAGCTGATGATCATATGCCTTTAATGTGATTCTCATTACTTGACTTGCCATAAAAAAAGTCGCCTCCTTTTCGCACTTTTATTGCTAAGTACGACAAGCGGTGACTGTACACGCTCCCGTGTGTATCTCAGAGCATACTCCGTTTCTCCACACGTTGTTTCCGGTCATAGCCGGACAGTTAATTTGTACAGTGACTTGTCGCCAGTTTTCTAACTTGACATTCGCTCCACGGAAAACCTGTAGAATTTCTACAGCAACCTCACGCTTCAACGCTATCAAGGTCACAACGATTGAATTATAAATGATATTTTCTTATTTTGCAAGGGTTTTTTGTTTTTTTTTGTATTTTTTCTTATACACTATTTTTCAATATCGAAATGGGTATTGCATTCCACAGTCCCCATCCCATATAATGAATACAGCAGATGCACAAAACGTCTATATTCTTACCTTATTATATAGGAAGAAACACAAATTACAATACCAAATATGATGCTATTATGAAAGGAATATTTATGTGGATTGCTGATCATTGGAAAGATTACGAAGTATTAGATACGTCCAAAGGAGAAAAACTGGAACGCTGGGGCAGGTACATCCTGGTTCGTCCTGATCCTCAGGTCATCTGGGATACCCCAAAGGTTCTTCCTGAATGGAAGCACATGAACGGGCATTATCACCGCAGTAAAAAAGGCGGCGGCGAATGGGAGTTTTTTAATCTCCCTGAGCAGTGGACGATTCATTATCATTCCCTCACTTTTAATTTGAAACCTTTTAGTTTTAAGCATACCGGTCTTTTCCCGGAGCAGGCTGCCAACTGGGACTGGTTTTCCCGTAAAATCACAGAAGCAGGACGCCCTGTTAAGGTTCTGAACCTGTTTGCATACACCGGTGGCGCTACTCTCGCCGCTGCCGCTGCAGGTGCTTCAGTAACCCATGTAGATGCTTCCAAGGGTATGGTCACCTGGGCAAAAGAAAATGCCCGTTCCTCCGGCCTGGAAAACGCACCAATCCGTTGGATCGTTGATGACTGTGTAAAGTTTGTAGAACGCGAAATCCGCCGGGGCAATCATTACGATGCCATTATTATGGATCCCCCATCATACGGCCGTGGTCCAAAAGGTGAGATCTGGAAGATTGAGGATGCCATCCATCCGCTGGTAAAACTCTGTGCTCAGTTACTAAGTGATCAGCCGCTCTTTTTCCTGATCAATTCCTATACAACAGGTCTGGCACCTGCGGTTCTGACTTATATGCTGGCTACTGAATTAAAACCATTTCACGGTCATGTAGATTCCCAGGAGATTGGTCTTCCGGTATCTTCCAATGGACTGGTACTGCCATGTGGTGCTTCCGGGCGTTGGGAGGCATAAAAGCCAAAGGGACTGAACTTATATTTCTCATTAGTTCAGTCCCCTTTTATTCACCTCAAATTTTCTCTCAATGTATTTTCATCTGCCTCATATTCAAATATGCATCTTTCATAGGCGTTGATAATATTTGTCTCATGATACTTATCATATCTCTTATGCTGTCTTCCATAACTCATATGTACATGCCCATGAATAAAAAATTTGGGGCTATACTTTTCCATCAGTTTCACAAATATGCGAAACCCCTGATGTGGCAAATCTCTGCCATCGTTAATTTCATATGCCGGTGCATGCGTGAGTAAAATATCAAACCCTCTGTGTCGAAACAACTTCCATCTCATTTTTCGTACACGCTTGCTCATCTGTGCATCCGTATACTGATGCTCTCCTGCATGATACCGCATAGAACCGCCAAGCCCCATAATACGTACACCCTGATAGACATATATATCATCCTCGATGCAAATACATCCTTCCGGTGGCTTATACTTATATTTATCATCATGATTGCCATGTACATACAGAACCGGCGCTGATGACATTGTAACCAGAAAAGACAAATAATCCGGTGACAGATCCCCTGCTGAAAGAATCAGATCTATTCCTTCCAGCTTTTCTTTTTCATAGAAATCCCATAAATACCTGGATTCTTCATCCGCAATAGCAAGTATCTTCATCTTGTTGCCTTTCCAGTACCTCTATTCTATCTCACCGCTGATTCCCTGTTCCATAACAACCGGTATCGCGTGTTCTGTCAGTTCTGACATCTTTGGAATTCTACCGATAACGTTCTCACACAACCAGTCCATTGTAATAATTTTCTCCGGAGTCAGTGTTTCTTCTTTATCTTCCTGTACTACTCCGTTCTGCGAATATAGCACTCCGGAAAATGGATTAAATTCTCCTGCGCAAATCGTTTTACGCAACAAGGCAATCAGCCGTTCTGTACCAGCTGGCAGACTGTTGGAACAAATCACATCCACGATTCCCGCAGACATTCCCCACCAGTAATTCAGCGATTTCTGCCCACTGCTTTCTGCATTTTTCCAATCGCCTTCCATAATATTCTGAATCATTTGTTCATAGAATTTGCCCCAGTGCAGAATCGGCATGGCGATATTATGATGAGTTTCGTCCCCCAGTTCAAATAGCCCAAAATGCCTGGATCCCATATTCTTATTTGGAATGATTATGTTCCTTCCACATACATAAGATACCCCATGTTCCTGAAAACGCTCTACATAATCAATGTCTTTTTCTGACTCCCATTCTACGTATACTTTTGCCCGTGGGTTAATCATCTGTGCACCCAGCGCAAATGCATTAATATTAGATACCGTTCCATAGATCGGATAATCGGCAAGATACCCCAGTTTATCGTTCGTGGTCATCGCTCCGGCTATCGCTCCAAGAATGAACTTGGCTTCATAAATGCGCGCATTATAATTCCGAATGACACCCTTATCAGACATGAGAGAACAATTTAATATCTTCACATCTTTATAATCCAGTGCCACCTTCAGACTTGCATTATAAAGAACCGGTGATGTTGTAAAAATAATGGAATTTCCATCCTTTACAGCCTGGCGCACACTATCCTCCAGACTTGGATACTGTTCTGCGATATAGACACTCACTTTAACCTGATCCGGGAATGCCTGTTCCAGATGCATCCTTCCCAGATCATGAATATAAGTCCATCCCGACTTATGCGGATCTACTTCGTGAACGAATGCGATATTCTGAACCGGTGCACTGGTTGGGATCAGGCGCTGCAGTAACGGCTTTTTCACCACTTCCGGATTCATCCGGATGTCCAGGCTTTCTTCATTCCCCTGTGTTTCGAAAACTTTGGCACTTCTCGCAATCCTCATCTGCATCTCAGATGCGGTCATCTTTCTCACTTCATCATATCCATAGATCTCTATAAAGGTCAACAGAGCGTCTCCGACCGTCCGTTCTTCGTTCTCTTTCACCAGGGTACGGAACACACTCTCAAAACAGGAATAGATGGAACTAAAGTTCATCCTGTCTTCATCCGTCCACTTCTCATCTGGCTTTTTTCCAATCAGGCTCTGCAACTTTGCAAAACGCCCTTCCTCTGAAAAATAAATATAATTGATAGAAGACAGTTCATAAAAATCCATAAATTCATAATAAATCTTGTTCTTCTTCTCTTCTGTACGATAAGGTACGATTCTGGTAACTGTTCCCGCAATAGACACGGCATCAAAGAACTTCAGTACACTGACTCTCTTGTTTCCTTCCAAGACATAGAATTCATTCATATATTCGTAAGCTTTGATCGCATCATGAATTCCCTCTTTCAGATGCGACTCACAGAGCGTTGACCACTTCATGGCAAATTCTGTATGATCATCCAAGACTGGCATAAAGTTGCACGCAAATGCCTGCGCTCTTCCGGCAGTCTTAGTTCCTACAATTCGTTCTGCAGGAATCTGTACCAGTCCAAGTGGATATTCCATCACTGAATTAGCAGCTTCCGGTATCTCATCCAATACTTTCAGATGCGGGTTCCCCTTTTTCGCATACTGCGCCATCATTGCCCTTTTTCCAGATTTTACTGCTTTCAGATAAAGCTCCATTCCTTCTTTTCCCATGCTTGTACTCCCCCTTTGACAGGTCAATTTGTGATACAAAAAAATTATATCCTGTCTTTCGCCCTTTTTCAACTGTCCGTCATAAATTCTGTCATATGCTTTCGATAACGCAGAGGCAGCATCGTTCGCTGACATTTTGGATTCTCCCTTTCTCTGATCCCCACTGTAGTAAAAAACTCCTTCCAGAGATCGGTATACAAGTCCCTCACTTTTTCCGTCTCTCTCAGGAGCTGCCACTCCCCGTCTGATAATTCCGTATAATAAGCGTTCTCATTCTTTGGGTGAATCAGTGCTTTTTTCCGACCATCATCGATGATCACCCAATATTCTGATGGCATACGATTGGTAAACTGTTCTTCCAGCATCAGCAAAATATCATTCTCCGGCTCTATATGGCATACATAGACCTGATTCCTATGGCAGGTAAACCTCGCAATCTCTTTGAAATAATGCGCTTCATTTCCTACCTTCCTGGATAATTCAAACAGACTCATCACAACCGGATCCGTCATCATATCTGTTACCCGCTTTCCAAAATGAAATCCATAAATCAGGAAGCGGTATATACTGTCCAGTTTCTTTCTGTCTTTACTGTGTGCTGCATAAAATACCCATTGCCATGCCTGCCAGGATATCTTCTTTCGGATAGATGCTGTAACTTTCGCTGCTTTTTCCGGTTCTCCATCTATATGAACATAATTACAAAATAATTCCTGCTGCAGCACCGGTTCCAGTTCCAGTCGGATATTCCGATGCCCAAGCCCACTCTCCCAGGCTCTGTATATACAGGTCATCATAGCCTCCCATTCATCACTGCATGTAAAAACTGTCATATTCTCTCCTTTCTTTTTATGTACCTGTTATGCAAGATGAAAATCATCAAACAAGGACATCTGTTGATAATCCTGCTGATGTTGAATCTGCCAGTTATCCTTCCGATTCATATCTGTTAATTGTCTCATAATATAGGTTTCTTCCAATGGAACAGCATACATCATCTTTCCTTTACAGGTGATAAAGAAATGAGCCCGCTTCAGCACTACGCCCATTCTTTTCAGATGTTCAAATTCAATTGTTCCACTCCTTCTTGCCTGCATAATTCTGAGTGCTGACTTAGGTCCGATCCCCGGAATTCTCAGCAGCATATCATAAGGAGCTCTGTTCACCTCTACCGGGAAAAACTCCATATGGCGCAACGCCCAGTCACACTTGGGATCTAACTGTTCATGAAAGCCTGGATGCTGCTCACTGAGCAGTTCCTCTGCCTGGAATCCATAGTAACGCATCAGCCAGTCGGCCTGGTACAGACGATGCTCCCGTAACAATGGTACCTCAGTCCCAGGCTGTGGCAATGCAGAATCCTCATTCAGTGGAATATAAGCCGAGTAAAAAACTCTTTTCAAATCATACTTCTGGTACAGGTACTGGGTAGTCTTCACCAGCTGATAATCAGTTTCCCCTGCAGCACCGATGATCATCTGCGTACTCTGTCCTGCTGCCGCAAAAGAACGCATCTCCAGTCCCTTTCTCTGTTCAGAAGGCAGTAATAGTATGCGCTTCAACTCTTCTACGTTTTCCTCGCCCGTAGTTCCGGTAATTCGCCCTCTCTCTTTTTCTGAGAAAATACTGTGTTCCAAATAGCGATTTCCCATACTGCGTTCCATCTGTCCGCTTTTTCCAAGTGCAAGCCGACTGACCGCTATCGTTCTGGCTACCATACTCATTGGCTTCAGAATCGCTCTGTGATTCTTATTCGGTGCCAGCTTCCGCATTCCCTCTTCTGTAGGAAGTTCCAGATTAATACTCATGCGATCTGCCAGGTAACCTGCTTCTGCCAGCAATTCCTCCGGCGCTCCAGGTACCGCTTTCATATGTACATACCCCCGAAACCGATACTTCGTACGCAGAATCCTGACCGTACGACACATCTGCTCCATAGTATATGCCGGACTGCGGTCCACTGCCGAACTCAGGAACAGTCCCTCAATGTAATTTCTCTTATAAAATTCCATAGTCAGCTCACAGAGTTCTTCCGGTGTAAAAGAGGTACGTGGCACATCATTCGATACTCTGCTGAGACAATACTTACAGTCGTAAATACAATGATTCGTTTGCAATACCTTTAGCAAAGAGATACATCTTCCATCTGCAGCAAAACTATGACAGATTCCATCCGCACAGGCATTCCCCAGGTACCCTTTTTTTCCGTTTCTTTTTGCACCACTGGATGTACACGCCACATCAAATTTGGCTGCATCTGCAAGAATATGAAGCTTTTCCTGTAAATTTAATTCTTTATCTATCTTCATCTTCTCCCCTTCTTTCGAACATATGTTCTGTATTTAAGATATCATGTTTCTTTTCCGGTTGCAAGAAAAAGATGTTTTTGTGCTGAAATTCTGATATAAATATGCTATACTGGGTAACATAGAAATGAAATCGGGAGGTTATATCATGGCAGAAAAAACTATAGACGTGACTGCACTTGGTGAGTTATTAATCGATTTTACCGAAAATGGCACAAGTGCTCAGGGCAATCCTATTCTGGAGGTCAATCCCGGCGGTGCACCATGTAATGTACTTGCAATGCTGCAGAAGCTAGGTAAACAGACTGCATTTATCGGGAAGGTCGGAGATGATATGTTCGGTCGTCAGCTGACAGAAGCGGTCTCTTCCGTAGGCGTTGATACCCGTGCTCTTCTGGTCGATAAAGAAGTTCATACTACACTGGCTTTTGTCCATACCTATCCGGACGGAGACCGTGATTTTTCTTTTTACCGGAACCCAGGAGCAGATATGATGCTGACAAAAGAGGATGTAGATGAAGACCTGATTCGTTCTTCCAGGATTTTCCATTTCGGCACCCTTTCCTCTACGCATAAAGGAGTAAGAGAAGCCACCAGATATGCTATCGATGTGGCAAAAGAAGCCGGAGATCTGATCAGTTTTGATCCAAATTTACGACCACCACTCTGGTCTTCACTGGATGACGCTAAAAAAGAGATCGAATATGGCCTTGGGAAATGCGATATTCTGAAGATTTCCGACAATGAAGTGGAATTCCTTTTTGATACCACAGATTACGATCTTGGTGCAAAACTGTTAAGGGAGAAATACAACATCCCTCTGATTCTCATTACTTTGGGACCGGATGGCAGCCGTGCTTATTACAAAGATATGCGTGTAGAAGTGGCTCCTTTTTTACAGGACAACACCATCGAGACTACCGGTGCAGGCGATACATTCTGTGCAAGTTCTCTGAATTATGTGCTGGAGCATGGACTGGATCATCTGACGGAAGAAAATCTGAAGGAACTTCTTACCTTTGCCAACGCTGCCGCATCACTGATTACCACCAAAAAAGGTGCCTTAAAGGTTATGCCTGAAAAAGAAGAAGTTCTTGCCTTTATCGCTTCCCGTTCATAAATATTAGGAGGAATTCTATTCTATGAAATTTATTTATCCAGCCATCTTTTCCAAAGATGCAGATGGTGTATTCCATGGTTATTTTCCAGATCTGGAAGATTGTCTCTCCACTGGTGAGACTCTGGATGAAGCCATCGAAAATGCCAATGAAGCAGCCTGCAACTGGCTTTCCGTCGAACTGGAAGAAGACGGACATCTTCCACCTGTTTCCGATCCTGCCGACCTGGAACTGAAGGAAGGCGAAATCATCCGCAATATTGCCGCAAATATCCGCTTATTCGATGGATATGATGAATGACAAAAAGGGACAGACTACAACCTGACGGCTGTAATCTGTCCCCTTTTCTATTTCTGCATATTCTTTAAGTAGCATCTGCAGTATCTTTCTTTTTCAGCAATTCCAGATAGACCTCCACGATCTGTGGATCAAACTGTGTTCCTGCGCATTGCATCAATTCTTCCCTGGCTTCTGCTTCACTGATCGCCTTATGATAAGGTCTGTCATGAACCATCACATCATAGCTGTCTACTACCGTAATGATCCTGGATAATAATGGGATCTCTTCTCCCTTTAAGCCAGAAGGATATCCGGTACCATCCCACTTCTCATGGTGATGCAGAATCAGTTCTGCAATGGCTTCCAGTTCCGGACTTGCTTTTGCAATCCGATATCCTTTACTGGTATGAGTCTTCATAATCTCCCATTCTTCTGCATCCAGCCTGCCTGGCTTCAACAGAATGTTCTGCGGAATGGCGATTTTCCCTATATCATGAAGAATACTTAAAAGAGCCAGTCTGCCAATATCCTTATCGGACAGTCCCATACATCCCCCCAGTTCCATTGCTGCATCCCGTGTTCTCAGTACATGCTCTTCTGTCTCATAATCGCTTTCCAGCAGTGTCTGTGACAGAGAATGAATCACCGAACTTGTCTGAGAACTGTCACTGAGCAGTTTTCTGTTTTTCAGACTCTCCATTGTTTCCTGAATTCCGTCAAATATATTCTCGTCTTTTTCTCCAATCTCAGCAAGACCATATTCCAGTTCAAAAGTCAGATTCAAAGTTGGCACACTTAACGGCTCTTCTTTTAGCTTTTGCGCCAGTTCTCTTGCTCTTTCATACGTTGTCTGCAAAAGTACTGCCAGAAAGGATCCATTCTCCATCTTTGCCATATACGTACCTTCTGGCAAAATCTCGCGCATTTTCTCTACGGTACGAATCATGACTTCATTACCTTTTTCTCTTCCCAGCGCATGATTGATCACATTCAGTCCATTGACATTCACAGCAAGCAGTTGTATTGGATATACTCTTTCCCGATCCAGTTCAGACAGGTACTTCAGCATACCACCGGAAAGCTCCAGACCGGTAATCATGTCCTTCATATAGGTCGTATCACGCATAATCAGGGTACTTCCGACCACTGCATTATGGCGATCCTTCAGGCCGGAGATTTCGCAGCAATAATTCCGTTCCTCTTTTCCGTTCTTATCTTTCCATTCATAGATTTGATTTTTTCCCTGAAATGGCGGCATTTTCCTCTGCTTTAAAAAATCCTCCAGCCGAACCGGATCCTCAAGATTCTTATTCAGCTCCGGGAACATCTGCTGTATCTCCTGATTGCAGTCAAGCAGATACCCTTCGTAATCAAAAAAAGCAATCTTCATACCGCAATGTTCCATCAACATCTCTCTGGTCTGAATCAATGTTTCTCTTTCCAGATAATGAAATACATTTATGTATACCATAGCGCCACAGAGACTGTAAAAACAAATAGACACATCAAATTCAAACCTGCTTCCGCCAAAAAGGAACAACATATTCAATCCAATCGTCGCCAAAAGGCTATTGATAATGCGCATATACTTGGAACAATACATCTGTGGGGTATGTGCGCACTTCCACAACAGCGTTCCAATTGTCAACGCAAGTAAAATATAACAATAGATCAAATGACAACGATACAGTATTCCCGGCAGATAATGATACACCACATAAGTATCCCGGTTAATTGTTTCATAGGAAAGTGCGATCTCACAAAATGGATTGATACACAGAATCACTGTATCTGCTGCTGCATATAACCATAAAGCCGTTCTCACTGTCTTCCACTTTTGCATTCTCCTCGGTACTTTTGTAAAACGGATCACAAAATAGAACAGCAGAATCAGTACGTAATCTATCCCTATAAACAATCCACTGCTAAAAAAAGAGTTCCAGAAATAACTCTGAGAACTGATCGCCAACAGATAACAGAGACTGATCCCAACTCCCAGACTCATAATCTTTCCCAGATGTTTCCCGTTAGCATTTTTCATTTGAAAACATCGCACTGCTATCCAACAGTCCAACAGAATAACTGCGCAAAACAACGCCTGATACGCTACCATAGTTTTTACCTGCTTTCCCCTTACCGGAGCTTTTTCACCTGATCTTTTTCACAGATTTTCCGGATTCTTCCATTCTCAATCAGATAACCTTCTCCGTGTAATACCTCTTCCCCATCTCTTTTTAAAATATAACTTCCATCTGTCAGCACATAAAATCTTCTTCCCACGCTGTCTACACAGGCAATATCTTCTATGACTTTCTTTCCATCCAGATAATCATCCCGAATCGCCTGATAATGAGGTATCACACGAATATTGGTAAGTCCCAGGCCTTCCATGAATCTGCGGTAATGTGGATCGGTTGTCTCCCCTTCCAATTCCGGTTGCGCATATACTTCTTCTGCACAGTTCATACTTCCTGCACTGATTCCCATCAGTGAACCCTTAAACTGATGAAGCAGATGTCTTAAATGAATAAATTCAAAAAACTGATTCTGGGTAGGTACATGCCCACCCCCAAGAATGATAAAATCGTATTCTGACAGATTATGCATCACAGATTCCACATTACGGTAATCACATACCGTAAAAGAACAGATATCCAAATCTGACTTCAGCAGCCTATCCTCCAGGAATTCTCCCATTTGATCATTCTGTTCATATGCCTTCGGATCTGCACAGATCAGAAGACATCTGGAATTCTTCTTCCAGTCCTTATACAGTTCCTCTAACAATCCATTGGAAGGGTCCAGCCCTTCAAATGTACTTTTTTCTCCCCGATAGGCTCCTGTCGGGCTGCTTGTCAGATATAATGCCATTCTACATGCCTCTCTTTTATAATAAAATTTCAAGCAAATCAAGCAAAAAATGATCAAGGTACTGTTTTTATTATACCTCTTATTTCCTTTCTATGCCACCAGAAAAAGCTATTTTCCAACATAAAATTAGCCCGATCGATTCTTTTTCTCTCGACCGGGCTTTTAATGAAATTCCAGCAACTTCATTGTCTACACCTTCACTTTCTCAGATTACGGAGTACTACGTTATGTTTTCTTTGGACCGTACCTCCTGCTTTTATTCTGCTATATGTTCTGCATTTTCTATTCCAATGGATCGTACCTCTTTCTTTATTTTCTATGGGATAAACATTCTCATCTCATTGGAGTGTACCTCTTTCTTTTATTTTTTCCTTTGGAATGTTCTTATGCCATTGGACTGTACCTCGCTTTATCTTTTACTATGGAGCTCTTTCTTTCATTCTGATCATCTTCTTTTTAATAGTGTCATCTATGTGAACTCCTAAGAGATTATCAATCGAATATTATCAACGTCCCAACGGTAACACCTCTTTCTTTTTTATTTTTCTATTTATTTTCTTCTTATCTCTCTTGTTTTGTTATCTGTATATTATCATGTATTCTTCTTTTTGTCAACTACTTTGTTTTATATTTTAAAATATTCAGACTATTCTGTCTATTTTTGTGTTTTATTGTTATTATTAGTGTCAACTACCTGTTCCAGACTGCATGACTTCCATCCCGTCCTTTGGTTATCACCAGTTGTTCTTCCATCTCCTGCTTCAGCTCTGTCACATGAGAAATTATGCCGATCATTCTGGAACCACCAGCCATTCTCTTTAAAACCTTTACTGCCTGATTTCTGGAATGTTCGTCCAGAGAGCCAAATCCCTCATCAATAAACATCATATCCAGTTGAATAGCAGCACAGCTCTGCTGAATCTGATCCGCCATCCCCAGTGCCAGAGAAAGGGCTGCCATAAAGGATTCCCCTCCTGACAAAGTTCTTACTTCCCGCTCCTTCCCGGTTACTGTGGAATATACCATCAGATCCAACCCGTGATTTTTCCCTGTACCAGCCTTATCCAGCTGATACATTCGCAGTTCATACTGTCCTCCTGACATTTCTCCAAACCGTCGATTAGCCGCTATCAAAATATGTTCCAGATAATACCGTTGCACAAATGTCTCGATGTCCATCCGGGCACCTGATATATTTCCGGACAATAGCTGATACAGATGTTCTGTCCTGCTATAATCCTCCACGATTTTCTTTCGTGTTTCCTGATTAACTTTCAATCGCTCCAATGCTTTCCGGTTCGTCTGGTATCTGGTACTGCACTCTGTCAGCTGTTCTCTCATTTTATTTAGCAGTTCCTCTGATCTGGCTTTCTGCTTCTCCAATTCTTCCAGGTCTGGAATAACATTCTGTCCGATTTCTTTTTCCGCCGTTTTCTTTAACTGCTTTGCGGCTGCAATTGCTTCCAGGTCGCGCTCTAGTCGCATTTGCATTTCTTCTGCATCTGTCTGCGAATATTGCTTTGCAATCTGCACCCATGTTTCTTCTGTCATCTGCCGTCTATCCAGCAGACTCTCATATTTCTTTTCTTTTTCCTGTTCTTCTTCCTGCCTTTTCGGCAGATCCTGTTCAAACTGCTCAATCAGAATCTGTGCCTGCTTCTGCCTGCCGTTGCTTTCCTGCGCCTGTTTTCTCGCCTCCTGAAAACAAGATTCTTTTTTCTTTCTCCTGGCTGCTGAAAGTTTTTGCTCATTCTCTGCTTCCACTTCTGTCTGATAAGTTCCATCCAGTCTCAACTCTGCCATCCTAGCAAAACATCCTTCTAATATGGCTTTTGTCTGTGCCTGCTGGTCCTTTATCTGAGTCAGTTGATTCTCTCTCTCCTGTTTTTGCTCTCTGTTTTTCTCCATCTGACATCTCAGTGTATTCCATCTGGTCTTTTGGGCCTCCAGACCGCTTCCTTTCATTCTCAGTTCTTCCGCCCAGGCAGCAAGATACTTCCCAGCCTGTTCCCAGTCTAATTCTTCCGGCATTTCTGCAATACTTTTTCGCATTCGTGTCCAAAGTTTCTCACGTTCCTGTATCAATACCTGTTCTTTTTCTTCTGCCAGAGTTCTCTGCACTTCTGCCCTGCTGGCATTCTCTTCCTGCTTTTTCTGAAGCTTATGCATCTCTTCCTGAAGCTTCTTCAGTTCGTCTCTGGTCAGTATCTCGCCATCCTCCTGATCCATACATGGTGCCGGATGCGACAGTGATCCGCATACCGGGCATGGTTTCCCAGGCTTCAGCTGTTCCCGTGCCAGAAGTCCTGCCTGTGCATCCAGAAATGCTGTCTGCTGTTCCAGGTACTCTCCACTGCAAACCATCCATTCCTTTCTGCTTTTCTCATAATTCTTCCTGTTTTTTTCTGCCTCTTTCTGCGTTTTTTTCCACTCTTCTTCCAGAGATTCTGTTTTTTTCAGTTCACTTTCCAGTGCTTTAGCCTCTTCTGTCTGCACATTCCACAATGCCATTTGCGTCTCTGTATCATGCAGCGACTCCTCTTCACCCTTCCAGTCCTTATACTGTTTTTCCAGTTGCTCCAGACTTTCCAGAGACTCTTTTTCGCTTTTTACCAGCTGTTGTAACTTCTTCTTCGTTTTCTCTGCTTCCGTCTCTGCCTGTCGGCGTCTCTTCAACGTCTTCCGTACCTTTTCCACTTCCTGTTCCACTCTGGTATTCTGTTCCACAGCCAGCTGGTAAGCTTCTTCCGCCTTTTGCTCTTCCTTCTGGGCCATCAGGCTTTCTTTTCTCAGACGTGGAAGTATCTCTCTTTGCTCCTGCAGTCCCTGTTCCGCCTGTTTCCTCCGTTGTACTGCTTCCTGCCATTGCTGATATTTTTCCCGGATTTCTCCAGCCTGTTGAATCTGTCCAATTTTTCTTTTTACTGCCTGCCGCTCCTCTTCCGTCTCCTGGTATTCTTTCAGCACTTTTTCCGCCTGCTCTTTCTGCTGAAAATACCGCATCTGATTCTTTCCATGAATCACAGCTTCTCTGTCCTCATCTCGCTTTCGTGACAGTTCCATGCAACGTTTTTCCAGTTCCTCCTGCTGCCTGTCAGATACCTCGCACAACTTCTCCAGTTCTTTCAGCAGAAGCTCCAGATCCGTTACCGACAAACGGTCTGATGAGAGAATTCTTCTACGGATTTGTTCCAGCTCATCTGTGTGTTCATACTCCTTCGGCAACAGAATGTGGGCTGCCTCTGTCTGACAGATGGTACGGATTTTTCCGATTTCACTCTGTTTTTCTTTTCTTTTTCCTGCCAGATTCTCAGTCAGTTTCTGGTAGAACTCTGTCTGAAACAGTTTTCGGAAAATCATTTTTTTGTCATCAGATTTTGCCCGCAGCAATTCCATAAACTCACCCTGGCAATCATGGCCACCTGCATAAACTGTCCCTTTGTCAGTCCTGCCAGTTCTTCCAGTTTCCGATCTGCTTCTTTTTGTGGATACTCCGTTCCATCCGGCATATACAGTGCCACACTTCCTGATACCTCCAGACTGCCATTTCCTCTTTTTTTCGGACGTGTATGTCTCGGACTTCTTCTCACAATGTAGATTTCTTTTTCCGATCCTCTCGTTTTTTCAAATTCAAGCTCCACATACGGTTCCAGGCTTTCACTTCCATATTGACTCTGTAGCTCTGCCCCGTCCTTTTTATTACTTCCAGAGCTTGCTTCTCCGTACAGAGCAAATACAATCGCATCAAACACTGTCGTTTTTCCAGCTCCTGTATCCCCGGTGATCAAAAACAGATTCTGACGCAGCCCGGAGAAATCGATCTCCGTTTTTTTTCCATAAGAGCCAAACGCCTGCATCGTCAGTTTTCTTGGTCTCATTCCTGTTCCTCCTGTACTTCTCCGATTACCTTTTTTAACAACGCCTTTTCTTCTTCATTCAGATCCTTCAGAAATGAACAGCACAGCAGATATGGATCCATATCCATTTCCACCTGGCTGTCAGCCATTTCATAATCCAGTCTGTCCCACCGTTCTCTTCGAATCTCCAGGAGATTTGGGAATGCTGTATACAGACGATCCTGCATATCACAAATGTCCAGATCCATCCGATCCGTCAGAAGCACGGATACATAATCCTCACATTCCTGTTTCAGGATCTCATTTAATTCTCCTTTTATGATTCGTACCTCATGTGGCGCATTAAGTGGAATCGGTGTTACACTGTATGTCCCTTTTTCTTTTAATTCCACCATCAGAATCGCCTTCTTCTGTCCTGCCTCACTGACAGAATACTGCATTGGCGTTCCACAGTACCGGATTCGATCCCCACCCACTTTCATAGGTTTGTGAATATGTCCCAGCGCACTGTAGTCAAACTGTTTCAATATCTCTGCGCTCACCTGATCGATATTTCCCACAGTACAAATCTCCGAATCCATTCGCTGTACCTGTTCTGCTCCTGTTCCCACCGGGAGGTAAAACTGATGACTGACACAGACATTTCGCTCCTCTTCCCGGATCTGTTCCCGCTCCATCATACGCCTCAGACTTTCCTGATAGGACAAAAGATTTCCATTTTCTTCTGTTCCAACCACCGGTTTCACCATAGATGGCTTTACAAATGGCAGCAGATAAAAGTTCACATTCCCCCATGCGTCCTGCAATGTCACCTTCTCTATCTGTTCTTCCGGTCTCTGTGGCGGCATTCCGACCATATAGATCTTCTGTTCTTCCAGAATATTCCGGTATAGGTTTACTCTCGGTGCACTGTCATGATTTCCGCTGATCATCATAATCACCGCATTCGGCACTGTTCTTCTTAAGTTTCTTACAAACTGGTCAAATACTCCCACTGCCTCCACAGAGGGAATCGCTTTATCATAAATATCACCGGCAATCACAATCGCATCCGGGCACTCTTTTCCAGCCTGCTCCACGATTTGCCGCAAAACAATTTTCTGATCTTCCAGAAGATCTCTGTTATACAACTTAATGCCAATATGTAAATCTGACAGATGAAAAAATTTCATAGTCACAGGTTTCCTTTCCTATATTCATTCTTCTTTTCAGTTTAACTTTAAATACCATTTCTTTCAACTCCCTGATATAGAAAAAGATACCGGCTGTCTGCGGTATCTTTTTCCTTCATACAATAAATTCAAGAATGCCTCGGCACTCTGCGTTCATTCTGTTGTCACGGATTGAGCATTATACAGGCTGGCATAGAAGCCACCTGCACGCAACAGCTCTTCCCTTCATCAGATTATCCATGGCTTTCTGGATCTCGATTACAGACAAATTCTTTTCGCCAACATCCAGATCACTCTGATCATCGCCAGGAATCCTACTCCAAACAGCACATCATTGACCAGACCGGAGGAAGAAAGTATCCTTATTCCAAAGTACTTCTTTGCCGGAAAGAAGATCCGTTCTCCTTTTTTATTAAAAAAATCCAACAGCAAATGTGTGGAAAATCCCACTGTGAAATAGCCAGCCGCTGCTGGAAGAAACATCCACAGACACCCAGTCAGAAGTGCCATAGCCAGAAAGGAATGCATAAAAGTCCGATGTCTGCTCTTCATTCCCATTGCGCAGATAGTAAGAAATGCCTGTACTGACAGCCAGATCCGTACCAGATTTACATGCTGTATCATACGGCTGTAAATCCCGATCTGCCAGATATAATCTGCCACTCCCGCTGCGGCCACCGTCGATACCATCAATGCGATCATTTTATTGGCATCCCGGTGGGATCCTGAAGTTCCCACATCAATATCACTGATCACAGATCCAATCAGTGCTCCTGCTGTTCCTACTACTAATTCTGTCATGTTCCTCGGCTGCAGTACCAAAAGTCCTGTGGTAACTCCCACTACTGCATGTGTTTTTCCTAACATAAATCTGTCTTTTACAATTACTGAATCTGTCCAATAATCCCATGCAGGTATTCGTAACAGTGTTCCAGTCCTTTCTTTCCTTCTTCATCCAGAGGGAGCTGCAACACACGGTCAATTCCGTTTCTGGAAATGACACACGGCATGCTCATGGCCACCTCAGCCAGTCCATACTCCCCATCCAGTACTGTAGATACCGGCACAACTGCCTTCTCGTTTCTCATAATTGCACCTACCAGGCGGCAGACGCTTAAAGCAATCCCAGAACTGGTATATCCCTTTAATTCTACAATATCCAGTCCACTGACCTTCACCTCATGAAGCAGCTTTTCTTTATCAATCGGCTCCTCCAGTTCAAACTGTGACTGAAATTCAGAAAACGGAATTCCCACAATATTCACACAATTCCATGGAATAAAGCAGGTTCCCCCATGTTCTCCCATAACAAAACCGGTTACATTCTTGGCATCCACCTTGCAGATATCCGCCAGCATCTTGTTAAATCTGGCCGTATCCAGCAAAGTTCCTGTTCCGAATATCTTATTCATGGGATAACGGAATTCATGCTGTGCTATGTAAGTCAGAATATCCATCGGATTGGATACATTGATCAGAATCGCATCTCTGGTATAAGACACGATCTTCTTCATAGTCTCCCGCATCACTTCCACATTGGTCTGCAGAAGTACCATACGGTCTCTGGAATTACCAGGTTGAATACTCGGTCCGGCTGTATTGATAATAATTTGTGCATCTTCACACTCTTCAAAGCCTCCAACCCGGATATTCGTATTCGAACTGTAGGCAAAGGCAGTGGTATGGCTGGCATCCAGTACTACACCCTGTGCCTTCTTCTCATTCCGGTTGATCACCACAATCTCATCAGCCAGATTCATGCGAAGAATGGAATCCAGTATGGCAGATCCCACATGACCTGCTCCAATCAATACAATTTTTCCATAATTTAAGTGCTTCATCCTCTCTCCTCTTTTCTCTTACCGACATAATTTTTTCAATAGATCTGTCAGCTTCTGATAGTCCACCGGCTTGGCCAGATGTTCATTCATACCTGCCTTGAGACATTTCTGAATATCTTCATGGTAAGCATTGGCTGTCACCGCTATTATTGGGATCTCTCGAGCCTGCGGATGATCCAGCCTGCGAATCGTTCTGGCTGCTGTCGGGCCATCCATCACCGGCATCTGCATATCCATCAGTATCGCATCGTAGGTACCAGGCGCAGACAGACGGAATTTCTCCACACACGCCTGACCATTATCTGCCCGACTGCACTCCATTCCCCTTATGGTCAACAGTTCTTCTTCTACTTCATAACTCAGATCATTATCTTCAGCCACCAGTATCGATAACTGCTTCAGGCTGTCATCCATATTTTCCTCTTCCGGATATTCTGGTGCTTTCTCTATCCACGGGAAGCTGACGGTCACACAAAATCTGGTTCCATGCTCTGGTTTGCTTTCCACTTCTACGGTGCCATCCATCAGATCGGTAATCTTCTTAACAATCGCCAGACCCAGACCACTTCCTCTTACTTTATTCACTCTGGTATCTACTGCTCTGGAGAATTCCGAATACATTTCCTTCATGAATTCTTCCGTCATACCAATTCCTGTATCACTGATCACAGATATCAGCTGTACCTTTCCAGGTTCTTCCGCCGGCTTTTCATATAATTCAAAGGACACCATTCCACCATCCGGTGTATATTTTATGGCATTGGATAACAGATTCATATAGATTTGCTCCAGACGCAGCTGATCTGCCAGCAGACACGGATGGAAAATATCATGCTGTACACACTGAAATTCCAGTTTTCGCTTTAATATACCTGGATCCAGCATTTTCTGGACACTTTCAAACAAATCTGCAAGCTGCATCTCTTTGGATGGATCTCAAGTTTACCACTCTCGATCTGCTTGAGATCCAGTACATCATTTACCAGGTTCTGAAGATTCTTTCCTGTCACACTGATCTTATCCAGGCACTCCTCTATCTTCTCTTTCTCCCCCGGATGAGCTTTCGCCACACCAACCAGACCGGTAATCACATTCAATGGTGTACGGATATCGTGAGACATACGCGACAGAAACTCTGACTTAGCCTCATTTGCTTTATTTGCTGCATCCGCAATCATAATCCAGTATTGCTCCCGGCGTTTCTGGTCACTGATCAGACTTGTTACATAGAGCACATTCTCTACTTCTCCATATTCATCTCGCTTTTTCACGATAAATCTGGCCAGATGCCAGTTGTCATCCTGCGCCAGATATTCTATGGCAATGGTCTCTTCTTCCTTCATTCGCTCTTGCAAAGTAGACAGATCAAAGAATTCCATCACACGGTCACTGTACTCGGGTGCTACAAACTTGCGGCACAATTCCGTCATGCGGTCAGACGCTTTTCCACATGTTCCGGACAGTGAATGCACTTCACTGTCACTGGACACGTCTTCATAAAAGTCCTTTTTCAGATCAATTCGGTAAATGGCAAAATAGATCTTGCTGATGGCAGAAATGATCTCATTATTCAGTCTTGCCTCATCCAGTGCCTTCTTCAGCGCCTGTTGCTGTATTCGTTCTTCCAGAATAATATCATCAATATGCCGAAAGCCCATGATGATCATCCGCTCTTCTTTCTCTGTCTGCACTCTGGTAATCTGTACTTCAAAGAACTCTTTTCCATATGCATTCGGGAAAGTATGATAACGATAAGAGATCCGCTCTTTCCTCTTCAGTTCTTCCATCAGATTTTCTGCACTCAGCATTTCTAAAAAATGCGGATACTCCTCTTTGATTACAAAACGATCATAATAATCCTTCAACAGTCTGGAATAACAAATGATCTTTTTCTCTTCTCTGCCTACCAGCTCGGTAACATTCGATTTTTCCCTCAGCTTGATAATCTCAGCCCAGTCTGCCTGCAGATCCACCATATACACTGATGTGTATTCATAGCAAAGTACATTCAGAATATTTCTTTCCCGCTCCTGTATCTGAAGGCTGTTCTCCAGTATTCTCTGCTTCTTTTTCAGAAGATTCATCATCCGAATGTTTTCCCTGTTGCTGCCCATATGATTTCCCACCAGATTCAGAAGCCGCAGCAGGAGTTTCTGATCTTTCATAGATGGATTATCCAGCCCAATGAATCCGGTCAGCCTGTCCTTATAAAAAATCGGCACTGCAATTTCTGAATGAACATCCTGTATTTTCAGCATATTGTATTCTGACGGCATCTGGTCTGCAATCTCTTCCAGATCTTGAATCACAATACTGTCGCCTTTTTCAAAAGTCTCATTCCAGTAAGGCATCATGATACTCGGCACATGCTGCAAATATTCCATCTGCGGCTCTACCCCTTCTGCGCACCATTCATAAGAGTTGGTATATTCTGTCTTTGTCTCTCCGATTCGGTCAAATACAAAGACTCTCTCTGCTTCTGTATACTCTCCAATGATCTTCAGCGTCGCCTGAATGGCTTCCTGTAGTATCTCCTTATCTTTTTCCTTATCGATCACCGAAAGCTGGCGCAGAATTGCTTCTACCTGATTCAGTCTTTTCTCCATATTATCAAATAACTGATGACTGATTGATCTGCTCATATAGACTCTCCTTTATGCGCACTTCCTGACTTCACTTTTTCATTCTTTAGAGTACCATTTTTCCGTTTTTTCGTCAATGTAAAACAACCCTTCCATCTGCTTCTAAATCTCCTGATTCACTCTGTTTATTCGGCAGAAACAATGGGAACTACAGTTCTTCTAACAGCCTCAGGCCTGCGGTTTCCGTGACCGGAAGTGAAAATACAATGGCTCCTGCCTTTGTTCCAATTCCAGTCTTTTCCATAATAGCATTCATGATAGCATTTTTTTCTTCTTTCTTCGAGACGATAAAGATCACTTCTTTTTCCGAGACAAGTGACACACCCAGAAACTGTTCTGCCCGCTTCATTCCTACTCCTTTTCCATGAAGCACCGTTCCGCCTGTTGCGCCTCCGGTTCTGGCAGCTTCCATGACTTTTGTGGTATATCCGTAATTGGCAATCGCTATAATCAGTTCATGCTTCGCATCCTTCAATTCCGTTTCCTCCTCTTTTTCAAATTCCTGTCCATCCAGAAAAAATGCCAGTGTCCGCTTTCCACCAATACTGGAGAGCGGAACCGTAAAGGCAATACCCGTTCCCGGAATATCAATCTTCATTTCTTTCTGCAATCCCTTTTGCATCTTCTGCCAGATCGGTTCTGTTATTATTGAGAAAAAAATACCTTTTTCTTCATCTTCCATCCCCAGACAATCCAACATCTCACTGGATGCAGTTCCTCTTCCAAGAGAAATCGTCCCGGTTTCTACCTGATGTGTTTTATAAAATTTTACAAATTCTGATATTTTTTTCCGACTGCTGATCGTAACCAGCATCAATACTCTGTTCATATCTGTGCTTTCCTTTCTCAGAATTCAATAATTTCATCATCCTCATACTCTGCAAACAGTTCGGAAATATCCACCTGGTATTCCACACCGGTACTTCTGTCGGCTGACTGTGTTTCTCTTCTCACGTACAATACACCCAGAATCTGTATCGTAATCAACGGTGTCATAGCTACCATCGCTACTACACCAAAAGCATCACGCACTACATCTCCCCCCATGGCGATACAGGCTCCCTGTGCCAGTGGAAGCAAAAATGTCGCAGTCATAGGCCCGGATGCCACACCGCCTGAGTCAAAGGCAATCGCGGTAAAGATCTTTGGCACCAGAAATGTCAGTCCCAGCGCAATGACATACCCTGGTATCAAAAACCACAAAACAGATATTCCTGTCAGTACACGAATCATGGAAAGTCCTACTGATACCGCAACACCAATAGATAAACTGATCTGCATGGCTTTTCCTGATATAGCGCCATCGGTCAGTTCTTCTACCTGCTTCATCAGCACATATACAGCCGGTTCTGCTTTTACAATGAAATATCCGATCAGCATACCGAGCGGTATCAGAATCCAGGAATACGGAAGTGCTGCCAGCACTGTCCCCAGTGCATTTCCGGCAGGGATAAATCCCACATTTGCACCTGTCAGAAACAATACCAGGCCAATATAGGTATATACCAGCCCAATCAGTATTTTGCTCAGCGTTTTTTTCTCCAGCTTCAGAGAAAACATCTGGAAAAGTCCAAAGAAAACCGTAATCGGAAGAAGGGATACCGCAATCTCTTTCATATAATCCGGAACCGCCTCAAAAAAGAGCTGTCCCACTTCCACTGAAGTAGCAATATTCCTGCCGATTTCCAGTGAAAAGCTTCCTTCCGTCTGATACACCAGACTTAAGATCAGAACCGCAAGAATCGGTCCAATCGAACACAACGCTACCAGACCAAAGCTGTCATCTTCTGCATGACGGTCATTTCGAATTGCAGAAATCCCCACACCCAGAGCCATGATAAACGGTACCGTCATCGGTCCTGTCGTTACACCTCCCGAATCAAAGGCGACTGCAAGAAAATCTGCCGGTGCCAGCATTGCAAGCAGAAAAATAAGCAAATAAAACAAAATCAGCAGTGGTGCAAGCGCAAAGCCCACCAGGATACGGATCAGCGCAATTGCCAGAAATAAGCCTACCCCCAACGCCACTGATAAGATCAATACCATATTCGGTACAGAGGGTACCTGCCGTGCAAGTACCTGAAGATCCGGCTCAGATATGGTAATCATCATCCCCAGCACGAATCCGGTTCCGATAATAAACCACAGCTTTTTGGTTTTTACCAGATTACCGCCTACCCGTTCTCCCATTGGAGTCATGGATACTTCTGCTCCAAGAGAAAAAAACGCCATGCCGATAATAACCAGCACAGCGCCTGTCATAAATTCCACCATAATCTCAGGGGAAAGAGGCGCTATCAGAAAACTCAATATCAGTACTATCACCATCACCGGAAGTACTGCCTTTACGGATTCCTGCGCCTTCTCTCTTATCTTATCTTTTAATGTGTTTCTGTGTGTCCGTAATTCTCTGACAAATTCTTTTCCCGCCAACGAAATCCCCCTTGTCTCATAATCTGCTGATGTTTGTTGGTTTCCAAAAACATATTTGTCTTATCTTATCACAGATTTCTGTACTCTTCCAGCTGTTTGTCAGTTTTCCATTCACACCTTTTCTCTGTCAAACCGTATTCTTCTTAATATCCTATTTTCTCAAGAATCTGATCGGTTATACGTGCATTTGCCAAAGAGAATTTCTTCGTGACCAGCGGACTTTCCTCACCTGCCACACATCTTCCCATCTGTTCCACTTCCAGACGGTAATTTTGTGGTACCGATACTTTTTTGATCTCTTCTCTTTCGTCAGCGTCTGTCACGATATAGCTTAATTCTCCATCTCGGTTAAACGCAAATTCTATTCCCTTTATACTTCCTTTTGTTCCATGAACTTCCAAATGGTCAATTCGTTTGTCCTGATCTGTAGCCAATACCATTCCACAGGTAAATGCTGCCTTTTTACCATCCTCATACTCCATGACAACCGAGGTAAGCTTATCGATGTTATCTTCTGAAAAAATAGCACTTGCCTGTATCTTAACCGGTTCTTCCTCCAACAATGTTAAAGACAGACTGATATCATATACCCCAAGATCATAGGTACATCCCCCCAGTGTTTCTCTTCGCATCCTGATATTGCTCTTGTCATAATCGGAGGTAATAAATTCAGATTCCATATAACGGATTTCTCCAATTGTTCCCTTCTGTATTTCTTCTCTGATTGCAGCAATGTATGGGCTGTGCAGATACGCAAACGCTTCCATCAAATACACATGGTTTTCTTCTGCTGTGGCAAACAGTTCTTTCGCCTGTGCCTCTGTCGGTGCCAATGGCTTTTCACAAAGCACGTGTTTTCCACTTTTCAGTGCTCTGATTGTCCACTCATAATGCAATGTATTTGGAAGCGGAATGTACACTGCTTCCACTTCCGGATCCGCGAGCAATTCCTCATAGCTTCCGTAAGCTTTTTGAAAATGATACTTTTCTTTAAACTGCTCTGCTTTTTCCATATTTCTTCCGGCAATTGCATACAACTCACAATTGTCTGCCTGCTGCATTCCCGGAATGGTACATCCTGCACCAATATTGGCTGTTCCCATAACGCCCCATCTGATTTTTCTCATGATTTTCCCCCGTAAATTAATCTATAAATATTTTTAACATTCCTTTATTTCATTGTTCATAGTTGTATCATATCACTGTTTTTCCTCAGATACAATTATGGGTTTTCATAAATTTTTTTCCATATGCACGATATAGATAAACAGATATAAAAATCGTCACAGCCTCTGCCAGCGGCATGGTCAGCCAGACTCCCGATACTCCCATAATCCTCGGAAGAATCAATATAAATACCACTACGAGTATCAGCGAACGCAATGAGGAAATCAATGCAGAAATAAATCCATTTCCCAAAGCTGTAAAATATCCGGAGAGAAATACATTCAGGCCGATAAACAGGAACACCAGACTGAATAATTTTAATCCATCCCATGTTATGTCAAACACATTTCCATCCCCTACAAATAAATGAATAATCTGTTTTCCATATAACAGAGAAACAGCCATAATCAATACCGAGCTGACAGCAATCGTGATAAAACTGTGTCGCGTCGTTTCTTTTATTTTTTCATGATTTCCGGAACCGATATTATAGCTGACCACCGGAGCAGTTGCAACTGCAATACCCATGTAAAAAGAAATGAAAAAATAGTAAATATACATAATGATCGTTACGGCGGCTACCCCATCTTCTCCAAAGTACTTCATAATAATAAGATTAAAGAAAAATGTCGTAATTCCGGTAGACATTTCTGTCAGCATTTCACTGCTCCCGTTTGTACAGGATTTGAAAAGCACCATCCAGTTTGCTTTTGGTTTACAAAACTTAATATGGCTGTATTTCAGAAAATAAATCAGTCCAATCAGCATGCTCACTGTAATAGACAAGGTCGTTCCCCATGCAGCCCCGAATGTACCCATATCACAGACGCCTACCAAAATATAATCAAACACCACATTCAGAATCAGCCCGATCAGCGACATCACCATTCCCATATTCGGCTTTCCGTCCGTTCTTACCAGATATTCAAAAAATAACTTAAAGGACATGGGTGCCGCTCCCAGAAATATGACAAACGCATATGGCATCACATGTGGTAATAATCGTGGACTGCTTCCCAGAAAGATGCAGATCGGTTTCAAAAAAAGAATGCCGGCTATTGTAAAAACAACCGAGCATATCAACAACACGATCGCGATAAATGTGAAAATTTCATTTGCTTCCTGTTCTCTTTTTTGACCAAGCTTTTCTCCTATGATTGCACCTGATCCGGTAGCGAGCATCACGGAAGTTCCGAAAATGATACATGTGATTGGTATAACAATATTAATTCCTGCGAGCGCATCCGAACCTGCATACTTAGATACGAAAAATCCATCAATTGTTGTATAAAATGATAAGAAGATCATGGTTAATACGGAAGGAACCAGATATCTTAAAAACTGGAAATAAGTCATTTTTGTTTCAAAACATTTCATTTTTTCAATCCTCCTGCTTGCTAATTTCCTGCTTTGTCTATATGATAAAGGATATAGTAACTATAAGGTCAAGGTGGATTTTTATGAAAGATATGTTTTCAATTGGTGAACTTGCCAGATATCAGAATGTTTCAAAACAGACATTGATTTTTTATGATAAAATCGGTTTGTTTCAGCCGGCATACGTAGACCCGAATAATAAATACCGCTATTATACCGCCAAGCAGATTGATTATCTGGATACGATTTTAATCATGAAAGAAATGGGATTTTCACTCAGTGAGATTCAGGAGCATATGAAAAATTATACAATTGATACTTCATTGATTACTCTGAGAAAGCAGCTGACTGTGCTGGAACAGCAGATCGCACATCTGCAGCTGGTCAAAAATCGTCTCGCTCTCAGATGTGAACAGATGGAAAAAGTGAAAGAATTCCATGAACTGAATCAGGAAGTGACAGTCAAAAACATCACACAGAAATATCTTCTGTACGCCGATGTGGAGCTTCCCCAGTCTTTTCGCGAAATCAGTATTGCAACAAAGAAATGTTTTTCGCAGGCATTAAAAGATGAACTTCCTATTTTTTTTCAGACAGGCGTTATTATTCCTTATAAACATATTTCAGAAGGCCGATATACCGAAGCCGCTGTTGCCTTCTTACCCATTGAAAAAACTAAAAAAGCAAAAAATATCCGTACACTGCCAAAGGGAACGGTGCAAGTATTTATCATTACGGCACTTATGAATCGGTGGAGCGTTCCTACAAAAAGCTGTTGAACTTTTGTAAAGAGCAGCAATTTGAGATTCAGTCAGATGCCTATGAATTTTGTATCAATGACTACATCTCCTCCGGGGATGAAAATGAATATATTACTGAGATATTTTTCTATATATCACAGTTATAAATCCGGCAGTAAAGCGGACATTCGCAATCCGCTTCGCTACTTGCTCATGAACGCAGTCGCTTCGCGATCTGTCAGTGGGAGCTTTCACCTCCCACTGACATAAGCATCCCCCTCACCCGCCGCTTAGTGCTCCACGCACTTGAAGCGGGGGAATGCTTATCTGCGTTCAATCAAATCCGCTTTTTTATTTCTTCCCATCAGACGATAATATTTGCACCAGAGAATTGGCGATTGCAGAGGAATAATTTCTGTCCCAAGTGTCATTCTTTCCACGATCTGTTCTTTACAAAGAGAACAATCATAGACCTTTCCTTCATTTACAATAGTAAATCCAGCCATAACATCAATATCAACAGAATCAATGGTGAATTCCATAAATACCTTTGTACGATACATTGGATCTGGAATCGGATCAGCTGGATGAAGTTCTCCCATTTCTGACAAGATTTCCCTGACTAATTCGGCATCATGAACGGAAACCAGTAAATCAATATCGTGAAATTCAGAGATGATTCCTTTAAAATACAGAAGCATCGATGCGCCCAAAGCCCACTCTATATTTGCCTCATTCAATCGATGCGCAATTTTCTGTAATAATTCAATTTTTTTTTTGCATTTCAGCTACAATACACCTCCATCTATAACCTCATCTGGATAATTTGTATCTGTTTCACATTCACAGCAGCTGTCGAATTGGACGAATCATGATTTTCAGTACACCGTAATAGAATTTCTTCTTCCAGTTCAGCACTTTTTCCTGGTATTTTGCACCATCTGTTTCCTGACCATTTGCAAGTATTTCCCTGCTTTTTTCCATATAATCTGCTTCTGTTGACCGGATCTGCTGATTTAGTTTTTTACTGTCGATTACCAGCATCAGCTCTGTATCCAGATACGTGCTTCGCATATCCAGATTATAGGAACCCACCACAGAAAGACGCTCATCAATCAACACTGCTTTCGTGTGTACCGGATAGTCATTCATCAATTCGTAAACATCGGCTCCTGTTTTCAAAATCTTTTTTTTCTGATTCAGGTAATCGGTACATCCCCATGGATTAGACCCTTTTTCCACTGCATTCAGCACAATCTGCAGCTTTGCATGATCCGAGATTCCCTGCAGCACCTCATACATATCATCATTACAGATTACATATGGGGTCTGTATTGTCACATGCTTCGCATTTTCAGAAAGATACTGAATTGCCTGAAGAACCTGTGGTGTCTTTCTCCCTGCCTGTGTTCCATTATGAATCAACGTAATTTTATTTGTCTCCTCTGTATCCTTTTCCCAGGTACTGTAAGTTTCCAGATCCTGATACTTTTTCAGTAAAGATACATAGATTTCTTCAAGATGCTGCTGTTCATCCATATACCCAGAAGATGCTTTTTCTTTTTTTCTACTTACACAGCTTTCATCCCAGATTTTATGAAAATAATCTTCCAGTTGCAGTAATGATTCTCCCTGACCTTCGGATGTATCATATACCAGAATATCCCGGTCTTCATTGATTCCCTTTTTCTGATCTCCCAGGAAAATATCATTGCTGTTGCGCCCGCCAAGCAGGTACATTTTTTCATCAATCATCAGATATTTGTCGTGCATGCGATAATTTACTTTCAACAAATGGGCAGACGTCACCGGATTATAGACTCCCACTTCCACATTCTCACAAGATGCCAGTGCCTGAAAATCTCTGCTTTTGGCCAGAAACAGCTGCTGATAAATTCCATCAATCAGCAGCTGAATTTTTACGCCCTTTGATGCAGCATGATTCAGAGCGGCCAATAATTTTGTACCGTTTTCATCTGCACGCAAATCAAAGGTAGACAGTACAATGCTCTTCTTTGCAGTACCGATCATACGAAGTCTCCATAAAAGTGCTTCTTCATTATCATCAATGCAGTAAATTCTTTCCGCTCCCGCTGTCTCTGCAGTAAATTCCGTTTCTCGCAGTTTCTTAGCATATGTCTCATCCGGCTTTCGGCAAAAAAGCGGTTCCAGCACATTTACCAGTATGATCATCAGCAATAAACAGAAACAGACTTTCCATATTCGTTTTAATATTTTTTTCATTTTGCCCCTCCTGAGACAGGCAAATGCAGATCTTTCGCATTCCTGCCAGCAATATTATCTTTATTCCCTGTACTGCTGATGGAATATCACTCAGGGCTTCCATATCTGTAATTTCGCCGATGAACATGGTATGAGACCTCAGATCCACAGATAGCCCATAACTAAGTTTATACATCACTTTATCATTTATTCTTCCTTGCCACAGACCAATAAAATATGCCACAAAATACAAATGCAAAAACAACACCAAATACATTCTGAATGACTCTGAGACTGACTGCTCCTTTTAATCCATAACTCTCTGTGGCAATAGCCAGGGCACCAAATGTATTAAATACCGCCTGCCAGCCATATTTTACCGATAATCCCACACCGATTCCGCCAAGGATTCCTATATATGTATAGATCGATGACGGAAGCAGAAAATATAACACTGTAAAGCATATAACACCTGCTATATTGCCAACAATTCTTTTCCGGACTCTGTACTGCATATCTTCCATAAACGGTAAGATTGCTGACATGGCTGCAATACCTGCCCACATTGCCCGTGGCATATTGCAAAGCTCTGCAATGCAAAGAACAAGCGGTACACATATGATCTGACATAACTGCCATTTTGTTCTAGAAGAAGCAATATCAAATTCCTGTATTATGTCTTTCAAATTTCTTTTATAAGATCTGTTTTTATGTTTTCGATAAAATACCAGACAGGTAAGTACAGCTCCTGCTGCCATCCCTGCCAGTCGCATCTGATAGCTTTTTCCAGTCACATCATATCCATATAATAACAAATATCCAAGCACCAGTGTAGACTGATTAAACATAAATGGATTATGGCATCCCAAAAGTATCAGCACTGCCAGTGCCGCAATGTTCCAAAGCATTCCCGGTATTGGGGAAAACTGATGTGCCAGATGAGGACATACCGTCATAATTACAAAAAATAAAGCCAGCAGTATTGTAGACTGTTCGGTATGGATTCCAAAATCCGCATTACGAAATACCATAATACATAGTAATACTACAACTCCAACGATACTGTTCTCATTTCCAAATAAGATACTGAACACAGTAACAAAGAAAAAACAAAATGCCATTGTGACAGCTATCTTCACCAGATATACCATCATATGATATATTTTTTTCTTCACTGTTTCACTCTTTTTCAGCAGAGCCTTAGAGCCCGCCTGATTTAACTGTAATTCCTGATAAAATGTCATATAGTTCCTCCTTCGATTAATTTATTGAGCCAGTTATTCCTATACCTGTAAGTTGTCTTACCCCATATTAATGCGTTTCTTTCTCTCGTTCTTATATTGATACATATCTCGATCGGCTCTTTCTTTCACCTCAACAATATCCTCACCTGAAAACGAGGCTGATCCATAAGAAACAGTAGGTAAAAACGTGATTTTCCTTCGTTTCTCCTCCAAACGCCATAAAAATTCCTGTCTGCACTCGCCTTCCTTCTCACTGTTTTTCAGCAATACGCAAAACTCATCTCCACCTATGCGATAACAATAGCCATCGTTTGCGTAAACCTTTTTGATGCATTCTGCAATCTCAGCCAGACAAACATCCCCTTGCACATGACCATAGTGGTCATTAATCTGCTTGAAATTATCCACATCAAACACCACAAGTACTCCTCCATTACATCGTCCCCCACCAGTTCGCTTCAGATAGCTGTTCTGGTTTAAGAGCCCGGTGAGAGCATCCAGCTGATTCCACATCTCATTACAATAAATAAAATATAATACAGACAGTAACGTTACACATAACCATGTAACGCGAAGTTCAGGAAGGGAAACCTGGATGATTGTCTCCGCCATCACAAAAAGAATCAGCGGATAGATCAGCAGTCTGCTGCGGTTCTGATACTCCCTGGCCGTGACAATCGTAGATGCCGAAAGGTACAAAATCGCCCCGAAATACATGATGACATATATGTAAAAATGTGGACCTCGTGAATAAATATTATCTGCGTTCACGGAGAATACCATTCCGTATGGGATAGAACAAAAAAGAAATATCAAATATCCTATTTCACAGCACATCGCTGTCCTGATTTTACGTCGAAAAACTGTTTTTCTGTCCAGGACATACACAAGACAGATCGACACTGCCGGTGACAGACCAAATCCCAGATAGTTGGCTGCAATATTCAGCCAGCGATAGCCTGACGGCAAGCCGTCCACTGCAAGGGTAATAACTTCCAATACCGAAATCCCTGCGATCAGCAAATAAGCCAAAAAAAAACCACGTTTTTGTTTTTTGCTAAGTGATTCACTCAGATGTGTGAGGATGCACATAAAGCATAAAACAAAGAGGTCAATTGTCGTTAACACACAAAAATATCCATTCATTACAAACTTTTCCATTCATTTCACCGTAAAGCGGACATTCGCAATCCGCTCCGCTACTTGCTCATGAACGCAGTCGCTTCGCGATCTGCGTTCAAACTGCTGTTTCCTGCAAATATCCATTTTGCTGTTCCACAGTTAAAAATTCTATTTTCTGGCTTGTTCCGTTACCATTCCATTTACCATACTGACTATTTTCCCTGATAATATAAGGACAAAAAAGCATTCCGAATATTTATCTAGTCTTTTTTTGAATATATCCTTCGATGCAGCTTCACTTTCTGGAAAGCATAATTGCTCTAATTCTGCAATCTCCTCAAGATCATTCAAATCTGCTTTTCTGATACAATATTTTTCCATAATTATTCCAGTTCTGCCACACTTACCATCAGTTTTCCGTCTGTATTCTTATAATCTATATACATAGAATTGCATTTCTAATTACTTTTTGAATTTATATTTTCCTTTTCCGTGACCGGATACTGGTTCAATCATATCTGCCTGCACCAAATTGGAAAGAAATTTTGAAGCACCCGAAGCTTTCAGCTCAAGGAGTTCCATAACTGCACTTCTTCCAAATACTTCATCAAAATCAAACTTCTCAAAGAGTCTATGAATATGGACCGTCGTTTTTACCGAGAAACCGCTGTCTTTTTTGGAAAGCACACTTTCAATATCCACTTTTCGATCTTGAATATCCACTTTTGTATTTCCAATATCCACTTTTTCTTCATTCAAAAATCCACTTATGTGAAGATTTCGATTATGAAGCTCATTTTTCTCGCTCAAAAGCAGATTTCTGAGAAACGCTTCCAGATACTCTGTTGTTTCGTAAATACCTTTTTGCAGGTTCGTATAGTTTGCACGAACAAGTGCATTTCTGAAATACCACGCATTTTCCGCAAAAATATCATTGGTTGCAGAAAATCCAAGTGTTCTTAAATATTTAATAAAGAACACTGCCGTTGTTCTCGTATTGCCTTCCCCGAAGATATGAATTTGCCATAACCTTGAAATGAATACCGCAAGATGATGGATAATCTCGTCCATTGAAAGCCCTTTATAACTAAAATCCTTCTCCTGCGAAAAATCATATTCCAGTGTGGCTCTCAGTTCAGAAGCACTACCATACATGACAGTTGCCCCATCAAGCACCCATTCTTTCTTTGTAATGTTGTAATCTCGAATCTTTCCGGCATGTTTATAAATTCCCTGAAAGAGTTTGCGGTGGATAGAAATATACTCATTTGAAGAAAATGAAAACGCTGTTTCGTAAAGAATTTCTGCGATACGGGACGAAACCTTATCTGCTTCTTCGGTACGCTCATCATCGGCCAAATGCACTGGTCTTTCTTCATAATAGTTATCAATAAGACTCTGTGCTTCTTTCATCGTGATTTTGCCTTCGATGTTTTGAATGGCGGTATCAATCAGATATTTAGATGGTTTGAGCCCATCCACTGCCTGAAGTCCGATTGCCGTACTCCAAGCATACCCCTTATAAGCTTTATCTGGTTCAGACTCCCTCAAATATTCCTTAAACGGGTCTTTTTCCATATCCACAACCTCGCTTCATAGTCTTATTTTTCTTCTTTGTCACGTATAGTATACCCACTTTTACCTTTAAAAGCAATAAGGGTTCCACCATACTTTTTTATTTGAGCCTGGCAGGTACGTGAAAGGATGTATTTTCTGCATCAGATAACGGCGAATGAATTCCGTGTTATCCAGAGTGACTGTCCTGCATGATTTACCAGGTGTTCTGCTTCTTGCAGAAAAAGTTACCTGCTATTCATTTATTGACAGGATACGGCTGTTCGATATGGCGACCTTATGAGTATACCTGCCCAGATATTCAATGGCATTGCCAAAGCCATTGAAAGTTTCTTTGACATAAGGGCACCAATCCTTTTGATAAAGGGAATTCCGGAATTCAGACCATTCATAAAAATTGCGCAGTTTTTCACAGGAAGCTAAAAAATACAACTGTCTGTTTTGAAAGAATGACTGCAGTCCTGCGAGAAATTTACCCTTGAACTTATCCCGCAGGACTTCCACCCGGAGAAAGAAGTTTTTCTTTCCCTTCCGGATCTTATAGTCAGAAATAAGCCCTGCACCGGAAACGATACGGTGCATACGTACATGGTAGTTGCACCGATAGTCTTAGGACCTCTCTCTACTGTATAGATGTTGCTGCCTTTAATCTTAGCTTCCTTTGGCTCGTGGGCATGAATCTTGGCTTTCTCCTTGGTGTGAATGACCATTGGCTTGTCATCCACCTTCTTTATCTTCAATGTTCTCACCTTCTTTCTACATCCATTACCCAAAAAAGGATAAAAAAATAGCCGCTAAGGTATTTAACCCTAACCTGTATAAAATTTTCAATGTTCTTTCAATTTAGCCTTGACTTTTTATTTGCAGGCTCGAAAAAAATAACAGCCTTACGTTTGATTTCGTAAGACTGTCTCATAATTTCTTTATTGAATTGTAACTGCTTAATACTTAAATATAACTGTTTTGCACTCTTCACAAATTGAAGCAGCTATCCTTGTTCTATGACTTGGTTTAAGCTCTGTGATTTTCACAAAGCCCTCTGCATTTTTCGCATTTTCAAATACTCCCGGTACGTTATTTGCAAAGCTAAAAGCACCATCTTTGCTGCAAAACAAGTATCCATCACGCATCTCTTTACCACATTCAGGGCATTTCATTGTATGCACCTCCATTTCATTCATTTGTCATTTGCCTACTCAATTTTAATGCTTCTTGCACTCGCTGTTCAAAGACATCTGCCTTAACAAGAGCAATGCCTTCTGCATCATCCCCGAGAACAACTAATCTATCGCCTTCATTTAGTTCAAATGTTTCTCTTGCCGCTTTCGGTATTACAATCTGACCTTTGCTGCCGATAGTGACTGTCCCCCATAAATGCTTACCTATCGGGGCAGGAGCAATCTTTATATCATCGACTTTATTGTCCTGATGAACAAGTGAATCTATCGTAACGCCATAGTATTTTGCCAGCTTGTCACACTTATCAATATCAGGATAAGTTTCTCCCGTTTCCCTTAATTAAAGATATTGTTGGGTAAAAAAAGAAAGGTCAGTCGATTTTGCCGATGAAGCGGTAGTAGATTTCTACTTCCTGCTCACGGCTTCCATCCTCGCCCTTGACAGCTTCGTGGACGGTTATTTTTTCAATTAGAGTGTTCAGAAGTTCGGCGGTCAGCTCCACAGGGTTGACATACTGTTTCATTAGGGCAATCCACTTTTCAGCATCCGCTGCGGTCTGTACGGCGGCTTCCATCATTTCGTGAAGCTGTCTTATTTTTGTTTCAAGCTCCTTTTGCTCGTTCTGGTACTTCTCGGACAGCATATTGAAGTTATACTCGGTTATGCGTCCGGCAGACCAGTCCTCATACATTTTAGCAAACAGCCCGTCAACCTCGGCTTTACGCTTCTCTGCCTTTTTCAGCTCCGCAGCCTGCTTTTTCTTCGCAGAGTTCCTTTCCCTGTCGCTGACATTGAGCAGCCGTTTCAGCAGCTTGTCCTCATCTTTCTGTGCCAGCATAGACCAGTATTGCAGTCTTGCAAGCACATAGGCATACAGTACATCATAGCGGATATAGTGCATGGAACACTGGCGTAATCCCTGTCCGTTCTTGCTGCAATGGTAGTACCCGTATGGGTTTTTGTTCTGCTTGTTTTCCCCATAGGCTAAAGACCATCCGCAGTCTGCACATTTTATCAATCCTGCGAAAATCTGTGTCGTACCGTTTCTGCGTTTCCTGCGTCTGCTTGCAATCAGCTCTTGAACTTTTTGGAACACTTCTTCGGAAATGATGGCTTCGTGGGTATTTTCCACACGATACCATTCTTCCTGCGGCTTCCGCACCTTTTTCTTGTTCTTGAATGAAATGTTGCTCTGCTTGTTGTGAACGCTGTGACCGATGTAGGTTTCCTCTTTCAAAATGCTCTTGACCTGTGCAATCGTCCACGCATAGGCTTTTTCTGCGGGCGCACCGGCGTAGATATTGGCGAAAGTCCCGTATCTTTCATAGTTCAGCCAGCCGGGGGTAGGTACTTTTTCCTCCACCAGAATCCGTGTAATGCTGGCGGCTCCACGCCCGTGTACAGCAAGGTCAAAAATCTTCTCTACAATCCAGCGTGTTTCCGGGTCGATCAGAAGATGACCTTTTTTGTCCGGGTCTTTTACATAGCCCAGCGGTGCATAGGCTCCATAGTGTGCGCCATTGGCAAATCTTGTGTGCATGGCAGCCTTGACCTTTTTGCTGGTCTGTCGGGCGTGCATTTCATTCAGGATGTTTAAGAACGGTGCAAGCTCGCTTTCTCCGTTGATGGTGTCCACATTGTCATTGATGGCAATGTAGCGTACTCCCTTGCTGGGGAAATAGATTTCCGTGTACTGACCGGTCAGGATATAGTTTCTTCCCAGACGGGATAAGTCCTTTGTGACAACGCAGTTGATTTTCCCGTCTTCGATGTCATCAATCATCCTTTGGAAACTTGGACGCTCGAAATTTGTCCCACTCCATCCGTCGTCAATGTACTCGTCTACAACGGTCAGCCCATGCTCTGCGGCATACTGTCTAAGCATCATGCGCTGGGTCTGGATACTGCCGCTTTCCCCCTGTAATTCATCGTCACGGCTCAATCTCAAATATAGTGCAGTGTTATAAATCGTTGTATTGTATGGTTGTTTCACGGTTAAAAATCCTCCTTCTAAAAGAAACAACCCACGCTTATACAATACTCGCTGGTACAAGTATATCATAAGCGTGGGCTGATTGACAGTCGTTATTCCGTATTTTTTCAGGAAGCGGCGGCAGCGTGCTGGATCACATCTTCCAGCAGGCTGTCAAGCGGCTTCCCATCCTGTGCGAAATGCTCCGATACCTTGATACGGACTTTCCCCATGACAAAATACTGGGTGCCGTCTTTTTCGGTAAGCAGGGTGCCGCTGTTTTTGTTATTGCTCTCGTTTTTGCTTTTTGCCATAGGCAGTTACCTCCATAAATGAAATATGCCCGACAAGGGAATGTCAGACAGGTGTACAGCCGCAGACTGTCTCCGTGTCAACCAAACCGTGTCAACCGGCAGAAAAGACTTTTAAAACAATCCATAGGCGCTCTATTATTACTTTTTACTTTTTCTTTGATTTCTTGGTTGACATGGTTGACAAAGGAGAGAAATGCCCCAAATATCAGGCTTTTCCCCGTCAACCGGCTGTCAACCAAAGCGTCAACCAAACTGTCAACCGGTGGCTTTTCAGAATGGAAGTTCCATTTGCCGGGCTTCTTCTTCCGTGATTTCCTGAAAACCGTCCCCCTCCGGCGGAGCTTGGTTGACACGCTCCCAGCCTTTTTGAGAACCGTATTTCTTATACCGCTTCGGGCTTTTGTAGGCTACCCAGCCCTGTATGATGCCGCCCGCAATGCCGGTATTCATAATCTCGCAGATTGCCCGTGTCTCCCAGTCTGCCGGGGAATTTAAGTTCCCCAGCGCTTCCTCATAAAGCTGCTTGGAACATACCCTGTCGCCGGTGTAGTCCTCCAAATAGGCGTAGATCATGCCGGCCTGTGTGTCTTCCTGCATAAAGTCCTGCTGGTGGGCGTTCAGGTATCGGTTCATTTCCATGCTGAATGACAGCTTATACTTCCCACTGCGATAAACCGTCATGGCTTCCGCCCACATCTGTTCGATATACGCCCTCGCCGCCGCTTCATCGTCCAGTATGTGAACCTCCGCCCGTTCCGGGTACACCGTCACGGGGAGAAAGCGCCGGTTGCCGGTGCGGTCACGGGGCAAAAAGTCCTGCCGGTTGGTCGTCCCTCCAAATACACATTGCCGCAGCCGGTCTGCCGGATGTGTCTCATACGGCACTTTGTAGGTTTCTTTCTGGCGGCTTAAGAATGACTTGATTTCCTCAATACTCTTGGCGTTGGCTGTGGCAATCATCTCCGACATCTCGATAATCCAATGCCCTTGCAGCTTGCGGTACACATTTTCATCGTCCAGCTTTTTCAAATCGTCTGAAAACCATTCGTCCCTGCCTGCCAGCAGCCGGAAAAAGGTAGATTTCCCGGCTCCCTGACCACCAACCAGACAGAGCATGACCTCAAACTTGCTCCCCGGTCTGAATACCCGCCGGATGGCTCCCATCAGGAACAGTTTCAAGGCTTCATAGGTGTATTCGTCCGTATCGGCTCCCAGAAAGTGATGCAGGGCGTAACGGATGCGCTCTGTGCCGTCCCATTGCAGGCTGTTCAGGTAATCCCTGACTGGATGGTAGCGGTTTTCATTGGCAACAATCTTGATGGCGCTCTGCACCTTTTTCTCGCTGGTAAGCCCGTAATTTTCTTCCAGATACAAAAGCAGGTAGTTCATGTCCATGTCGGTCAGCGTGGTACTGGTGCGCTCCCAGCCCAGCGGCTTCACAATGTCAATCTGCTCCGTCAAAAGGTTCAGGCGCAGCGCCCCGCGAAACAGAGGGTCACGCTGGAACACCGTCAGGCAGTTTCGGATGCTGTTCTTCACGCCGCCTTTCTGCGTCCCCTCTAATGTTTCCCGGATTTCTGCCGGTGTCTGCGCCGGTTCCATTGTGTCCATCGTCCTTTTGACCGCTTCCTGCGTTTCCGGCGGCAAGCTCTGAAATTCGCTGTTCAAGCCGCAACACCTCCTTTCCCTGTGCGGCGATCAATGCCGCTTTTTCTTCTATTTCTCCGTATAACAAAATATCCAAAAGGTATTCTGTGTAGCTTATCCTCTGCAACGCTTCCACAAAAAGAGGATGCCAGATGGCATCCTGCGGCTGTGGGGCGTGTGCTGTTTTCCAATGCTCCAGCAGGCGCAGATAATCGCATAGCACCCGGAAACAATACCGTTCCGTTTCCTGAAATCTCTGCTCCGCTGATTTTTGTCGGGGCTGTGACCTGTTGTGACGCTTCCTATCTGGCGGCGCATTGCCGGATTTCTCATAGGAAACGCCGAAGTCCTCCGCAAGCCTGACCGCAGCTTCCCGTTTCCCCAATCCATGCAGCAAAGCGGCAAAGTCGATCACATCCCCGGAAGCCCCGCAGCCGAAGCAGTAAAAGCGGCTGTCCACTTTCATGCTGGGCGTGCGGTCATTGTGGAATGGACAGCAGACCATGCCGTTTCTCCCCACCCGGATTCCATAGAATGAAGCAGCCTGCCGAGTGGTAACAGACTGTTTCACCGCTTCAAATACATTCAAATGCTCCCTCCATAAAAATACTGGTAGCGGTAAAGCTGCCGATTATATCATAGCTCCATCTCATGTTTCTTTCTCTGTACTGCCTGTGGCTGCTCCCTCCGGCGCAGTGCGGTATCTACGGCGTTCTGCACCTGCCGTAGCCGTATGACTTCCTCCCGGAGTGGCTTGTGCTGCGGAGACAGTTCGGCATACTCTGTTTTTAACTGTGCGTATTCCTGTTTCCATGCTTTCAGGGCAATGGGTTTTCCGTCCAGTTTTTCTTTCAAAATACGGCGGGCGGCATAAAACAGCCGTAACTCCGCATCGTGGGATGTTTCAAATTTCTCCCTCTGTTTCTTAAACTTGATATTGTTCAATTCCGTATGAACAGGTTTTAGCCGCTGGTAATTCTCGCCCTCCCGTATCAATTCCTGCAATTCCTTTATCCGGGCAGATTTCTTTTTCATGGAGTCGCTTAACGCTTCAAATTCTTCGTTGACAGAGGAAAGACGCTCCTGCAAATCCTCTAATGTGAGCAGCTTGTTTTCCGTCAGATAATTGACGGCTTCGGCAAACTGCTTTAAGTTTCCGGTTCTGGCTTTATTGCTCCATGCCCCTGCGTTGCGCTGGTTGTAATAAGCGATCAACAGGTCGGCAAGGCTCGGTGTCTGCGGTTTGGAAAGTTCTTCTTTTACCTCTGCCATCCAGACAAACAGGGCTTTGATCTTCTTCCTCACATCCTGCATGAGCCGGTTGGTGGCTTTAATCCAGCGGTTCAGTTCCCCTTTCTCGGTGCGGATGCCCTTTGCTTCCATCTGCCGGACATTAGCTCCCTCGTGGACAGTAGGTATCAGGTCAAGCCCCTGCCGCACATAGGAACGGTGGTCGATACGCACATCCAGCCCTTTTTCCTCAAATTTTGTATTAACGGCAGCCGCCCACTGCTCCCGCCAGTGTTCCAGCGTTTCCGGCTCATGCCAGTCTGTTGTATGGACAGCGTTAAACATATAATCGCCGTTTTTATCCCGGATTCGGTTTCCATCTTCATCAAGAAGATATTCCCGACGCTGTTTTTGTCCCCATGTGCCATCCGGGTTCAAAGGGCGCATGGTTGTCATCACATGAAAATGCGGGTTAGGGATGCCGCCGTCCTCTTTCTCCGGGCTGTGAAAAGCAAGGTCGGCAATCATGCCTTTTGTCACAAACTGCTCCTGTACGAACTTCCTCGCCAGCTCCATGTTTTCTTCCAGCGTCAATTCATTCTGCATGGCAATATCAAAGGAATAGGCAAGCTGTGCTTTTGGATGTTTCTCGCAGTTCTCCACAGCATTCCAGAGGGTCGCCCGGTCAAGATATATTTCCGGCGCATGGGGCGGCAGCATGATTTCCGAAGCGATCACGCCGCCCTTTTTGGTGTAGTCGCTGACTTCTCCATAGTAGCTGCTGTAAAGACGCTCCCCGGCTCGATAGGCTGCGCTGGCAATGGCGCTCTGACCGGCGCTGCGCTTGATCTGTGCGATTGAAAAATGATAAAGTGCTATCCTTAGTCACCGCCTTTCTCCTGCCCGGAAATACGGGCGTGGTTCTCTGTGGCAGACCGGATGAAATGCTCCGCCTGCGGCAGATTCAAAATGCTTTCCATGAGGGAATAAAATTCCGCTTCGGATAGCTCCTTTGTCTGTGGTGCAATGCTCTCAATAGCTGCCCCACGGGTAATCAGCCGGTGCGTCCTCTGTTTCCGGGAACCGCTTTCCAGATACGCCTGCCGGTTTTTCAAACGCTGCATTTTCCGTTTTTCCTGTTCCAGCAGGACAGTGGTTTTTTCATATTCCTGCTTCAACTGTTCCAAAGATTTTTCCATGTTCTCACATCCTTTGCTGATAAGATAAAGAAAGACCATCCGCAGACAGTCCGTGTGTCAGTGCTTCTATAAAACCCGATGAAAAGGGAAAACCGCAGAGCGGATTTCTCTTTGCGGCGAGTACACAGGGGATAGCCGCTTTAGCGGCGCAAGGGGGTGTAGCCACCTTGTCGGAGCGAAGCGAACGCAGACCTCGGATTGCTGATTTTATCAGCGGCAGAGGTAGCTCCGCAGGACGCACGATACATGGTCTTTAGACTATGTATAGAAGTGCGCCCTTAGTTCCTAAGGGATTTTGCCGTTTCCGGCAGTCTTGTCCTTTTTCTTGGAACGCTTGGAAAGATACTTCGGGCAGTCAACCACAACCGCCCGGAAGCTCTGTTTACATTCGTGCTGGCATTTCCGGCACAGTTCGTTGTAAGTGATACGGCTGCGGTCATTTAAGAAGAAAGACCATTCCAACCGCCGCTTGTTACTCATTCTTGCCATAACCGGCTCCTTTCTCCGTTTCTATCTGATGTACGCAGATAGGCTGTTTTGATGTAGCGTCTCGGTATCATTTTTAAGTTTTTTTCCCTCTGTATGCCCCTTTGGAAAGTGCGGCAGTATTGCAAGTCAGGGAATGATACCTCACGCTTATTTGTCGCTTCCCGGTACGGTTTCGGAGCCTTTTGCCATCCATTCAAAGAAAGCAATTTTGCTGACCTTGATAAGTCTGCCCCTGCGGAACGCTGGAAAGCCGGGTGTGTGTACCAGCTCATAGGCGCTCGCTCTTGAAATTCCCATAATCCACTGAATGTCCGCCACATCCAGAACCAGCGGTAAATCCTCGTAGCTGTTCAATCTCTTTTTATCGTTCATTCTGTTCCTCCCATAAATCAAATAGGTTAAAATGCTTCCTGTTGCCGTTCTCCCCAAAAGCCGTTTTCCTGCCCCATTCCTGCGGTGTTTCCCTGCATTGGTGCGCCGAATGCGTCACTTCTCCTGCCGGTCATATCCCTTTTGGACGGTCATTCACTTGTCAAGGTACTGTGCGGTACGAAATTACCAACCGCAATCATCATAGCGTACTATCCTTGACAAAACAATGATTCTGCGATACCATGAGTGTAACGGATATAACTGAATTATATAATTACCATAAACAAAGGCAGGGGATAGGGATGGAGAATCAGTTTATACGGCATGAGCCATGTTTTGAGAGGATTTTGTTTGTCCTGACGCTGGACAGGAAGAAAATGAAAGAGCGGATTTTGATTGGGGAAGAACAGCAGATCCGCTTCCGTCTGAACGGGAGCCAAAACGCAGAGGTGCTTTGTGATATGACACGCCCACTGGGAACTTTTTTGATAAACTTTGAGCGTGACACGGACAGAGACTGGAACTTATACGGGCTTTCTCCGCTGCGGCAAGCTCTCCACTCCAACCGATGGAAACAGCCGGAGCTGGAGCAGGCGGCAAGCGAATTTCTTTGGGAGAAATATCTTAGCAACGACCCTCTGAAAATGTATGTGGCGTTCCGTATCTGGAACAGCTATCTGCTTGCCAGAGAACCCCGTGACCGTAACGCTGCCTGTGACCGCTTCATGGATAAAATGAGCAGACTGACCGGGGTATTCCAAAACGAAACCATGAGCTTTGACAGGGAGACAGGAAAACCGAAACAATTTCAAGCTGGCAGCCTTTATTTCAAAGGCGCACCGTCAGAAGATACCCGGCTTGACCTCTGGTTCCCGGACAACCGGCGCACAGAAGAATGTGTGTCTGCCTATGCGTCCCTCTACCCGTTGATTACCTATTATCTGAACAGGCTGAATGACTGGGGGCTTTGCTTCCGGCGGTGCAAGGTCTGTGGAAAATATTTTCTGGCAAAGAGCCAGCGGTATGAGCTGTGCAGCGACAAGTGCCGAAAAGCACAGGCGCTTCAAAACAAGCGGGAATTTGACGAGAGGTCAAGAGAAAATAACTATGACCTGCTTTATAAAAATGAATGCCAGAACTGGCGCAACAAAATAAACCGGGTAAAAAATACCGCAGGCTTTCCGGCTGACCGTCTGGAAAAAATACAGGCTTCCTTTTCCGACTTTAAGAAAGAAGCCTTACAGAGAAAAAAGGCTGTAAAAACAGGAACGGCCAGCCCGAAAGAATTTACGGACTGGCTGTATCAGCAGAGTAATGTAATTGTTGAGCTGACCGAGATATGAAAAACTTTCTATCGTCAATTTCGCATTATTGCAATAACAGATTGCTTCTTCCATGAATGGTAATATTATCATCAAACTTTTGGAAGAACTATAAATGTCCGAGGTGCCTTTGATTTCGACAAAAAAACAGGCTGAATTGTTACAAAGCTCGGACATTTCAAAAATTTTTTGAGAAATGGCGAAAAAAGCGGGGCAGCACACGCCGCCCCGCCGATCCCATACGGTTATTCCATCGCCCGCATTTGTTCGATCAGGGATTGCTTTTTCTGTCTGCGGATTGTCCATACAGACAAGATCAGTTCCATTCCGAACAATACCAGAATGAACAGTCCCATTTCCAAAACCGGGAATTTGTAAGGCACTACATTTCCGGCAAAAGCTCCTATACTCATTTTTCTGCAAGCAAAGATGGAAGCCGGAAGCCCAACGATCAGCGTCGCCAATGTTGCAAAGAGCGCATAGCACAGCCCCTCACAGATGTTCATTTCACATAGCTGTTTTTGTGTTAGGCCGATAGAACGCAGAATACTGTTTTCCTGCTTTCGGGCTATCTGGTTAGAGAGTGTCGTATTGATAAGGTTGATAACGCCAAAGAGAAATACCAACCATGAAAGTATCTCCATACTGCCAAACGCAAAAGAATTTGTCATTTCTTCATATTCAATCACTGTATTGATTTCATCTAAGGCAATATTACTATGGCTGGCAACAATATTTTTCAATTCAGCTCCCACATAGTCCGTTTTTTTCGGATCGTTTACAATGCTCCATGAATAGTCGAAAGAAGCGATTTCCGGGTGCAGTTCATGGAACAATGCTTCTGGTGCGAAAAAGAGTACTCCATCGAGGGCCAGTTTTCCATGCCCGGAAGGCGTCTTGTTGGAATCAAACAATCCTGATACAGTGACGGAAACAGGCGGTTGCCCCTCTCCAAAATAAAAGTCAACTGTTGAACCAACACCCATATCCTCATTCTGCTTTAGCACATTATAGTCAATTACAATACTACGGGAATCTTTTGGCATCGTTCCTGCTGTCAGAGCCGCTTCAACTGTTGCATAATTCTGGTCGGTCAGCATATCACACATACCACCGCTTTGGTAAATGTCCGTCTTAAGGGTTGCATAGAGAGATTGTCTGCTTGAAATTATATCTGTAACACCATCAATAGATAAGATTTCCTGTTTTAATTCTTCATTCAACGGATTTCCCGCTGCCATAACCTTTTCTTCTGTCATTTCAGAATCCAAATAAATTTTATAGTCGCCGTCCGGGAAAAACCGTCTTGCAAGCGCCTCTGGAGAACGCAGCAAAACAATGGAGGATACCACAAGCAGAATAATTCCGCCCAAACTCAATGAGGCTACAATAGCAACGGTCTTTTTTCGGTCACGCTTAAAATTCGCAATTCCCATTGAAACAGGATTGAGCTTGATATTCTTTTTTCGGCTTCGGATGTCCTTTTGTGCCGGGGTAAAACGGACGGCTTCAATCGGGGAAATCCCTGCCGCAATTTTTATCGGCTTACGGATGGAAACAGATACCATGATCCAACTGCTTATGAGTGTCAAAATAATCGTTGCCACATAGGAAACAGCATTAAATCCCTTGGGAAACAAAAGAAAACCGCCGCATACACCCAGCACTGTACCAATCAAAATCCCGATACTGCCGAGTTTACGCCCCTCCCGCTTTACAATCCGCTTGATTTGCTTTGGCGTTGCACCAATCGTCCGTAGCTGCCCGTAGCTCTTGATTTTGTCATTGATGGAGATACGGAAGATACTCTGGATCACAATATAGCCGCCGATCAGAACAATGGCAATCACGCCAGCCATCAGTGCAAAATCAAAGGATTTAGAAGCATAGGCAAAATACTTGCTGTTCATTTTGGGCATAGGAAGCTGATATTCCTCCGCAATCTCCCTGCAATAAGAGGTCATCAGTTCTTCGCCCAACTGGTCGCTGTTTTTGAAATGGACATAGGCGCGATAGCCAGTCGGGTCAAACCCTTTCCATCCTGTCAGGGCAGCGTTGGAAAGAATGATAGCGCAGGTATTCGCTTCTTTTTCATTTACGCTGTCCATAATGCCGGTAACGACATAATCACCATGAAAACTCTCTGTATCTAAGGTCACAGTGTCCCCGATCTTGGCATTGTTTCCATAGGTGGAAAGAAAGTATTCGCTTACAACAACTTCATTTGCTTTTTCAGGAACCCGGCCCTCTAACAACTCCATCTGCGCCTTGGTAATCTCCATCATTTGCGCGTCGCAATACACATAAGACGCATGATAGCCCTGTTCTGAAAGCTCCTCACCCAGCATATAGTAGCCGCCTACGCGCTCAAACTCCGGCAGTCCTTTCAGGGTTTCAATGTCGTTTTCCTCTACGCCCAGCCAGACCGCCTCATAAGTATCGACAACCTGATTGCGCTGCATTTGTGTCAGGGAGGTAGACACAATTCCCGTAAAGCAGATCAGAAATGCCGCCAGCGCAACGGCAATCACCACCATCAGATTCCGGCGCTTCTCGCTTTGCAAACTTTTCTTTGCCAGCTTCTTTGTAATGGCGCTGGTATCATTCTCAAAAGGCCATGTCATAGCCTGCCACCTCCTTACTCCACAATCTTGCCGTCCTCAATGCGGACAATCCGATCTGCAAGGCGGGCAATGTCGTCATTGTGCGTAATCATCACAACAGTTTGCCGGAACTCTGCACTGGTGCGCTTGATAAGCCCAGCACCTCGGCGCTGGTCTTGCTGTCAAGGTTGCCGGTCGGCTCGTCGGCCAGCACAATAGCCGGTTTGGTAATCAAGGCGCGGGCGATAGCCACACGCTGCTGCTGTCCGCCGGAAAGATTGTTCGGCATATTTTTCAGTTTATCTTCCAGCCCCAGCAGATGAACGATCTCGTCCAAAAACTTCTGATCCACCGTGTCCCCGTCCAGCTCCACCGGCAGGACGATGTTCTCATACACATTCAGGATCGGAACAAGGTTATAGTTCTGGAAGATAAAGCCGATGTTGCGGCGGCGAAAGATGGTAAGCTGCTCGTCGTTCTTCTTTGCCAGTTCTTCGCCTCGGACAATCACTGTTCCGCTGGTGGGAGTGTCCAGCCCGCCCATCATGTGAAGCAGGGTGGACTTGCCGCTGCCGGAGGTTCCCACAACGGCCACAAACTCACCGTCATTTACGGAGAAGTTCACGCCGTCAAGGGCGCGGGTGATATTCGGCTTTGTGCCGTAATACTTTTTCAGATCAATCGTCTGCAAAACGCTCATACTCAAAACTCCTTTCAAGGCTTTCTGCCTGTTGATAAGGTCATTGTAAAACCCAAATGTCCGCGAAATGTTACAGCGGCCAAAAAATTTCATTGAAAATCGGGGTGAAATGTTACAGCGCTCGGACATTTCAAAAAATTATCGGCGGGCAGCCGGAAATGGCCGTCCGCCGTAGCTCATGATCTGTTCTAAAACCAATTCGCCTTTTGATTTCTAAATTGAGGAGTATCGCTTTCTTGATAAGGATTGTAGGTATTACGGTTACACCCAAACTCTTTTAATGATTTTATTTTATTGTCCTCTGTCCATTCAATCAAAGAAATACCGTCAAATTCCTCTATATCCCCATTGTTCATTCCATTTTTGAAATACCACTCTACAATCGTTTGATTTTCTTTATGGAAAAATTGCTTGATTTCCCAAACTACCACCTTTCCACGGGTATTCCACTCCTGAAACCAATGTTTTACTGTTTTACGATTGCTATACTGGGGACACCAACTTTCTGTATAGAGTACATCTTCCGCAAAAATATCATCAATGCCCATATCTTTCTGATAAAGCCACATATCAAACCACAGTCGGATTATTTTTTCTCGTTCATTCATAATAGAAACACCTCGCTTGTTTACTTTCATTTTGTAGGCAGCATAATGGAAAATTCCGAACCCTTGCCCGGCTCCGAAACCACTTTGACATAGCCGCCCTGCCGCATTACAATCTCGCGGGCCAGATACAGGCCAATGCCCACGCCCTGCTGTTCGTGTACTTCTTCCTCACGATAGAAGCGCCGGAAGATGGCAGCCTGATTGCTTTCGGAAATGCCCTTGCCGGTGTCGGTCACTTTGATCTCCACATACATTTCCCACAGCACCACCGACACAGCGATTTTCCCGCCTGCCGGGGTGTACTTCACCGCATTGTCCAGCAGGTTAAAGAGGGCTTCCGATGTCCACTTGCTGTCATGGGAAACGGTCAAATCCTCCGGGCAGTCCACGGACACGGCGATTTCCTTTTTCTCCGCCGCATACACGATCCCACTCATGGCCTGCGCCACAGTATCAAAAAGACGGCCCAGCTTCTTATCCAACTGGATCACGCCTGTTTCCAGTCGGGAGGTTTTCACAAGGGCCTGAAAGAGAAAGTCCAGCTTATCCGTCTGGCTGCGGATTCCCCGGATAAAGTCGGTGCGCTCCGCCTCGGTCATGGGCTTTTCCAGCAGGGTGTCCGTCGCCATTTTCAGATTGCTTACCGGCGTTTTCACCTGATGGGAAATATCCGATACAAGGGTCTGTAACTCCTGCCGTTCCTCGTCCACCCGGCGGCGGTTCTCCTGCATGATCTGGTAAAGCCTTGCCAGCCGGTGTCCGATTCTGGCAAGCTGGGTTTCGCTGTCCTCTGGCCGCTGGGGCGCTTCATTCCCGGCGATCATGTGGTCTAAGGTCTGGCACAGGTCAGCGGTAAACTGCGACAGCCGCTTTCCAAACGCCTGCGTCAGTACAAAAATCCCCACAAGGGCGCACAGCAGCAGCGTCCCGCCTGTCAGCAGCACCGCAATCTGTTTTGTCACAAGAAACAGGGCTATGGTGATCCCGGACATGGAGAGGACAAGCTCCATTGCCACCCGGCCAAACAGCCGCTTTACCGAGAGGTTTTGAAACTTCATTTTGCCTCGCCTCCCGTCCATTGATAGCCCATGCCGTAAACAGTCTTGATGTAGGGTGCGCCGCCGTCAGATTCAATCTTGCTGCGAATCCGGCTGATGGAGGTTGTCAGGGTGTGTTCGTCTACAAACCTCTCGTCTATATCCCACAGCTTTTCCAAAAGCTGCCCACGGGTCAGCACTTGCCGGGGATTTTTGCGGAACAGGTTCAGCATTTTATACTCCATCGGGGATAGGGTCAGGGGCTTGCCGTTTAGGGAAGCCGTCTGCTCCGAGAAGTCCAGAAACAGCCGCCCGTCGTCGTAAATGTCCTTGGCCGGTTTGTGGTGTTCCAGCATAGCGAACATGGCTTTGATTTTTCGCTGCAAGGCCCCGATCACAAAGGGCTTTGTGATGTAGTCCACCGCGCCCACCTCATAGCCCCGTATCTGGTCGCTCTCCTGATCGTTGGCGGTCAGGAATATTACGATGGTGTCCGGGTGCTGGGGTTTTATCAGCTTGCACAGCTCAAAACCGTTCCCATCTGGCAGGTTAATGTCCAACAGCACTAAATCAAATTCCCGCTGGCGGATGGCTTCGGCTGCGGTTCTGGCATTTAGAGTAGAAGTCACGCCGTAGCCGTCTGCGGTCAGGTTATAGGCTAACATCTTATTCAAAAAACTGTCGTCCTCGACAATTAAAATCTGCTTCATATCCTCACTTCCTTTGCTTTTTGCAGATAGTATAACAGGCAAATGTCCGAGAATTGTTACAAGGACAAATATATTTATCATATTACAGCTTTTTTATGTGTACTGCAATTTTATAAAAGAAAGGACAGCAGTATCATCAAATTGCTGTCCTTGCGGTTTATTATAGCTGGTAGTGTATAAGCGTGGGTTCATCATATTTGGTGTGGTATCTTTAACTATGGGAAACTCCCTGTTCCCATTTAGAATAGGACTGTCTGGAAATTCCTATCACTTCTGCGACCTGTTCTTGCGTCAGTCCTTTGATATTACGAAGAAATATCAGGTTATCTGCCAACACTTACTTCACCTCCTCGTCTACTAATATTATACGTCTGAGAAAGTACACTTTCCACCATACAAACTTGTCAGAAAAGTATTTTAAATGTTAATTTTACCTGCATTACTCAGATATCTTCTTAGCGACAACAACAAGCCTGCCATTGTTTCTTGAATATTCACAAGTAGAAAGAGAAATCAGCTTGTCGTCATACTCTGCCGATACTCCGGTATCATACAGAGAAAGTTCCTTGCACTTAGCAACACACGCATCAAACTCTGCCGCATTTTCTGCGTCCGTAAACTCATAATACTTAAAGCTGTCGGAGCTGTTTGTATAAACAACCGTCTTAAAGACTGAGGATATTGTTATCAATCGGGAGTGGATCCTTAACAAACTTGCCGAAGCAGAAAACGAATAGTATATTTGGTGGCTACACCCCTAAGCCCCTGTGAAATCAATAACGCCGGTACTGGATATCAAAATCCCGCACCGGTGTTATTGATTGTAATTATCTTACTTTGATATAATCATAAACTGTCAGCTCTGCAAACTTGAAGTTATTAAGTTGTACCATTAACGTTTTTTATATATGCAATCCAGTTTTCCAAGCTATTTATACTGAAATTATCAAGTGCATTTTTGTAGCATTCAAAAGCACTGGGATGGTTTTTCTCCATCCATTTCAATGCCTTTTTCGGTCCCAAATAAATATGCTGCTTGATATCACAAAATATCTCCAAACTGTCAATCAACACCCAATGCCACCGAAACATCCCTTCTGCATCGTATCGTTTTACTCGTGCAAGCATCTTGATGCACCAATCGACATTTGCATCTATTTCTGCTTTTGTTTTTTGGGGACGGTTTTGTAGATACGAAAGCACCTTCATTTGGAGTGTTTTTCCTCGTTCCTCGTTATCCACAATAATCATTCCATCAAAAATTTGGATGAAATTATTGCAATCAAATTCTCCATCAAAATAAGAAGCAGGATACACGAAAACATCCAACTGAATGTCGTTAACGAAAGATGTGTCATGGAATTGTTCATGGTCATAAGAAATAACCAATGCGTCAAAATCACTGTTCATATTGTTTGTTCCATTCGCATAGGAGCCATAAAGGATGATGGAAAGAGGGTTATATTTTTGCTTAATATATTCAATAATCTTCTCCAACAAAATCACCTCATCAAATACCGATTTTATGACTTCTTCTTTTTTTGTGCAGGAAGTTCATCATACATAGCGACAAACAATCTTGTCAGGAAATCTTTGTTATCAACATTATCAACCAACAACATCTCTTTTGCTCCATCATAGGGCAACTCATAAATTGCATTAGGCATAAGTGAAACAGCAGATTTTACAGGTTTTACAAGCAACCTATCGTCATATATACCGCCAACAATTTTCTCACGATAATAGATGATATACTCGCCCATCATCGCACGGTATGAAATTCCCTCTAAATCGGATAACTGTTCCAATATAAAGGTTAAATATTCTTTACTTGAAGCCATATCTTTCTCCAATCTATTCTTATTTTTCTATTGGATAAACGAGAATTTAACGTTCTCTTTTATGTCTATCAATAAGCAACAAAACAAACATAATAAGCCATATCCCCCATGCGATCCAACAGCCTATTCCTTGATATTGGATATCTATGATTATTCCAATAATAAAAGGAACTGACATAAACATCATTCTTTTTCCATATGCCTTACACATAGCATTCTCATCGTATTTCTTTCGTTCATCCGCTGATTTCATATTATAACCCGACAAGAATTTAGTAGCTTTTCCTTCTGATTTATAGAACCACATTCCAAACAAAAACATAATCACTGCCATCATAAAGTCAAAAACAATATAGAACATATAATACAATTTCTCCTTTCAGCCAATCACTCTTATCTCTTTGAATTTTCTACATTACTCTTCAGCTTTGACCAAACATAGCAAATCAGTATATCCTGACTGCATAAGTAATTGCTTAAAACCAGACATCACTTCTTCTTTTGTATAATTATTATTTTTCAAAAACTCACTATCCTTCTCACTAAGGTATTGGTAGAAAAGAGCTGCTGCCATTACCTCATTTCTGTCTGTATAATCAATGCTATCCAAAAGTATATTCTCTGCTTCGTTAATTTCCCCAGAATCAATCATATCAAGAAAATCTTTCAAATTTTTCCCTGATACTTCATATTTATTTTCTTTTTCAAGTTCAACAGAAACATACTTTTTCCCAAACATTAAAGAAAATAATACTCTTACCATTTCTTTTATCATTCGCATAATATAGTCTTTTTCGTCTGTGAAATACATTTTTCACCTCCATAACTTCCGATTTCATGATATCATTTCTAATACAGATTTTACCGCATTTTTCAGGTTCAGTCCATCTTTTAATCCCAGTCGGTAGAAAAACTCTTCTGTTTCTGCTCCACTGCTAAAAATTGCATTACAGTATTCCGTAATCACTTCTTCCTGTTCTGGTGATAACGTTTCCAGTAATTCCTGGTATTTCTTATCAATCTCACTTACCTCCTCTTTATCCTGATTTAACTTCCATTCTGAATATGCTTTCCCCATATGCTCTGTAATTGTCAGATTCACAAATTCCTGCACTTCCTCTGGTATGGTACTCGTAGATTCCTGTTTATCTTTCTTTTTATGGAGTCGAACCATTCCCCACTTGCTACAGGATTTCTCCTGTAATATAAATAAAAAAATCTAAGTATTCGCATTTGGGCTTTGTCTGTACATATACATCTGATCGTTATCATTTCAGATAACCCGGTTGTAAAAATACAGTCACAGTCTCTGTTTCAGCAGAGGTCCTGTACCTTTCGGTGGTATCATTATTGCTTCGCTCTTCCCGTAGGAGTCTTCGCCTGCACGAGCCGGATTAACTCCGGTAAGCATGTTTCTCAAGATGTATCAGCTCCTTCAATTATCAAGGTGCAATCGGAAGAACTGTCTGAACCTCTTTTACGTTTGTGATTTTTGGAAATCAGAGGATTTTCAATTTGCCTTCCATATACTCTGTATTGGGAGCGACAAAATCGGACATGATTTTAGAAATTTTTTGAAATTATTTTTTGAAGTGTAAAAAGATATAAAAAAAGATGCCAGGATTTCTCCTGACACCATAGTGACTATGCCAACTTCGTGCCCACTGGGCACAAGGTTGATTGTATTATTCTTCATTTCCTAATGATATTGGTTCTTTCTTTGTTTTCTTGTTTTTAGATATCATCTTATGACCTGTATAAATAGCCATAATCATACAAAGCAAAGAACTTGCCGCAAAATATTTATGGCTTGATTTTGAACCTTTATATCCACTATAAAAAGTACCTAGCATCGTTATCAATGCTCCGACAGACCAATATTCATGAGCTTTCATTCTAACATCTCCCTTTGTGTTAATTTTAATATGTACCGTTTGATGAAATATGCAAACTTGAATTTGACAAGTACCTTATAGCTTCATATTTTCAAACCTATATATCAATTTTTTCTTGATTTAATCATAAAAAATGCTATACCAGCAACTATTATGTATCCGAACAATGAAATAACAGATGATTCAATTCCAAACTCACCACCTGTGATGGCGAAATCTTTTGAATTAAGTACATATGTCATTACAGAATATTTATCCATTTTTTCCCCAATGGCTAATCCTCCACCAATAATCACAACGTTCCAGATAGCATGAACTATTCCACTATTCCAAACTGAACCACTTTCTATTGCAATCATCGAAAACATAACGCCTACCATCGTTCCGGCGATAATTACTAATAAACAACTGCCTATTGAAAAATCCTGTCCAAGAACATGTACAATACCAAATAATATTGATGGAACAATTACAGCCACCTTAATATTCCATCTTTTCTTTAATGCATTAAGTATAACTCCTCTAAACACCATTTCTTCAACAAATCCAGCCGCTATTCCGGTAAATGCAACCCCTGCACTTAAAGTATTGAACATCTGATTTCCATTCATATTTGAGGATACATACTTACCGTTGAATATTAAAAGATAACTTCCTTTTATAACAAATGGTAATAATACAGCTATTAAAATCCATCTTATTTTAATAGCAAATTAGGCATTCCGAAATCCGAAGTCGGCAATTTAATAATTTTGCTAATAAACATTTTCAGAATAAGATATGTCAATCCAGCATATATAATTCCAGCGGTAATATTACAAATGCCAGTTGGAATTTTTATTATAACAAACATACTTGCAATGGATTGTGCAATAATCTGTGTGATTATTAAAATAAATATGGCAACAAATGATGTGCTAATTGCTTTTTTTGTACTCATTTTATTTTTCCTTTATAACTTTCGAGTTGTCTCTATCTTTATCTTTTAATTATACACAGGATTTGAATCTTTTTCTACTTATCTATAATCAAAAAATCCTCCTCCTTGTATTATAAAACCGCTTTCATAAAGTTTTTCTTCTTTTTCAGAATACCTGCGTATCACTACGAATATTCCGACTGTCAAAATCACTCCAAATACGATTCCTGCCAGAATTCCATTCGTCCCCATTCCATAACTCTCATTCAGATAATAAGATGGCAGGAAAGAAAGGATTGTTCCCACAACCGATGGCGGTATAAATCTTAGAAAATTCTTATAGCATAGGCACTTTACCATTTCCTTGTCTATCATTCCCAACATTCGCAAACTACAAACGACCCTGCTATTTTCTTCCTTCTCTGCCTGGATACGTGAATGAATTAACAGAAACTCAGCCATTATCATAAGCCCTATCACAAATGCCATCAAAAATAATAAAAATTGTCCTGATTTCTTTGCATCCTGGTATTTCTCCACTTTCGAAGACAATTCATAATATGTCTGCTCATCTTCATTCAACTGATTGCTTTCCTGCAGATATTCTTTTACTTCACATACTCCCGCATAAGAATCTTCCCAATTCTGAAACTGAAACAAGTTTGCGATACCAGCACTACCTGTTATATCTGCACTTAATTTTTCGAAATCAGAATCGTTGATGATCAGTGTTTTATCTGCAAAGGTCGGATTTTGATTAAACAGTATCTTTACATCTGTTCCAACAGACTGCAGCTTTCTGTCCCCGGAAATCGTTACAGTAGATACTGGCTGTATGTTATGTTCATACCCATCTTCCAGATTGTACTGAAACAAATTCAAAAACTCGCCTTCCTGAATCTGATAATCACATCCAAAATCCCGGTTTATTTCTGTCACAGGAAGGTAATTAAAAACATCATCTCTGATATAGGGAAGCTGAATGACCTGTTCTACAGTAACACCATTTTTCTCCAATATATGAAGGACATCCTGTACTGAAACCTGATTCATTCCATAGATTTCTGAGTACACCATGTCATAGGGAGAATAACTTTTTGCATCCTGTAGAAAAGCCGGATATAAAGTCACACATACCCCCGTAAGCATAACAGATACCGCTATTATGAGAGAGGCTAAAACATACCTACATCCCCATTCTTTCTTGTGTCTGCGGACAAATGACCATTCCACCAGATGAAACCTCATGTAGTTGGGTGCAAGTCTGCATAAGAACGTACCGATCTTTCCTGTTTTTTCTGCCCGATATTGTGCTTTTAGCAGGGTTCCGATTTTATCCAGCATAAGTCTCCCGGCATTCAGAATAAAGCAACTGCCACCACTACTGTATATAGAACTGCTGTAAGCTTATATGCTTCCGGGCAAAACTGCCATTGCACTCCGTGAACATCTATTGCATAAATGATAACGGAAAAAAATAAAAATGACAGCACAGTTCCTGCCGCAAGTGCTATTGCTAATGCCAGCACGGATATGATCACATTTTCAAAAAGTAAGTTTCTAAACGCTTCCTTCCGGCTCATGCCAAGAGAAAACATCACGCCGTATTCCTGTTTTCTTGATGCCAGAAATGCCTGACACGAAACAGGAAGAAAAAAAAACAGAAACACTGCAGACAGAAAAAATGGAAGATAAATGTTATTGGATATTGATGAATTTACAATCGACGCATTCATAAACGTCCTGTTTGTGAAAATAACTGCAAAACAACAGAATAATGCCGTTGCAGATAAATTGCATAGAAAGTACAATCGATATTTGTAAAAACCAGCTTTCAGCATCTTTCGGGAAATATCAAAAAAGGTCATCTTTTCCACCTCCCAAACCGCACAGCGTTTTCCATATATCTTCTCTGAAATTATCGGCAGTGTTCTCTTTCTTTACTTCTTTTGCCAGATTCCCATCCTGTAGAAAAAGTACCCGGTCACAAAAGGATGCCGTATAAGCATCATGTGTCACAAGCAGAAAGCTGATGCCAGACCGTTGATTCATCTGTTTCATACATCGCATCACATCCCCGGTGGTCTTTCGGTCAAGGCTTCCTGTTGGCTCATCTCCAAAAATAATATCCGGTTCATTGATCAGCGCCCTGCCAATCGCAACTCTCTGTTTCTGACCTCCCGATATTTCCGTAATTCCTTTGTAAGCTAATTTTTCAATGCCGAGCACATCCGCTATTCTTGAAAAACGCTCTTGCTGGATGTCTGCTTCTTTTCGTTCAAGAATAAGTGGTAACAATATATTTTCTTTTACCGTCAAACTCTCCAAAAGCTGGAAATCCTGAAAAATCATTCCCATATGCTTTCTGCGAAAAAATGCCTTCTCTTCTTCCGTAAGCTGTGAAAACGTTTCTCCTCCTATTACGATTTCTCCATCGTCCGGTGTGTCAACCCCGGTCAGCACATGGAGCAGAGTAGTCTTTCCACTGCCGGATGGTCCCATAATAGCAACCATTTCTCCTTTCATAACTTGCAGATTCACATTCTGCAAAATCCGCATAGTTTCTCCTGCAGTTTTATAACTTTTTGAAATATGATTTGCATTTAATACATACATCGAAGTTCCTCCTGATAATAAATTTTAAATTTGATTATCAGAAGTATTTAATCATCCATCCGAACCGATAGACTGCAAAGGGTAACTCCCGGTCTGAAAGAAAACTCACCTTGTCCGAGGTCTTTAAAGCCATCATATACCCAGAGCACCATTATTTCTATTCCACCGAAACATATACACTCATAGAAATGCAAACATATACTTTCGCTTATATCGTTTTCACTATTTGACTTTTCCAAGCATTCCATCTGCTGTATGACTATACTTTCCAAATCCCCTTCTGCATAATATCCACTCCAGATTCGGAAATTTAGCGACAAAAGTAAAATCAGCATGATGGAACTTAAAACCATAATAGCAGCAATTCTCTGTTTTTTTACTGAAATCATATGAATCTACTTCTGCTTTATCATCTGGAATTTATTTTAATAAATATTTTTCAAATGCTTTGTGCGTATCAAAGTGAACCTCTTTGAAAAATAAAACGAGCCAAATAATAAAAGCCGGAATAGCCATATATGGTGTTAAAAAATAAGACAACACTGCTCCTACTAACATTATGCCAGCCCATGTAAAACACTGATTTTTTATATCACGAGAAATATGAGCTTTATCATACAATACCTGTTCTTCTTTCGGTAATGAATTAAATCCCGAAACAAATTTAGCCGCTTTTTCTTTAAATATTGCAAATAACACTCCTATAATCACAAATAGAATAACCAAAACTCCACATAGCCAAACCCCTATATTCATAGTATATTCCTCTTTCACAGTCGAGTAGACTTACACCTCACAATGTAAGCCCCTCACAGAACCGTACGTGCGGCTTTCCCGCATACGGCTCTTCATAATAATATTTACAGTCTCAAAACAAGCTG